>JBEBGM010000001.1:0-282504 GCA_040081455.1 Bryobacteraceae bacterium | reverse complement strand
CAAGGAGGATTGGAAGATTCAAGTCGTGAGCTGTTTCGAAACAATAGCCGGTCGTCGTCTACCGATAGTGGCGACAAAGGAACGCGTTCCTGAAAGGATTTCGGGCCTCGACGGTGACGGCAGGGGATTCCGCGGTTTTCGTGATCGCCCAAGAAACACGCGGCGGAGAAACGGTCGACAGCCGAACTACGCCTGTCCAGCGTGCGCCTTCGCGGTACGTTCATTCAATTCGCGAAGCACGCGCAGCTCCAGTTCCGTCGGCGCCGTTGTTGTCTGCACCGGATCGGCAACCTGCAAAGGCCAACCCGTTTCCGCAACCACCTGCTCCACGTTGACGCCTGGATGTACGCTGGTCAACACCAATTCCTTCGTCTGCGCATGCGGCGTTAGTATCCCCAGATCCGTGATCACCGCGACAGGCCCCTTGCCCGGCAGCCGAAGTTTCGAGCGGCTATCGCCGCCTTCCATGTGCCCACCAGAGGTAACGAATTCCAGCTTCGGCACAAACGCGCGCTTGTTATGCCGCAGTGTGATCAAAATCTCGCCGCACGAGGCCGCAATCGCGGGAGCACCGCCCGCACCGGGCAGACGCACCTTTGGTTTCCCATACGGACCAATGACGGTGGAATTGAGATTCGCGTACTTATCGATCTGCGCCGCTCCCAGGAAGCCGGTGCTGATCTTGCCGCCCATTAGCCAGTACTGGAACATCTCCACCATGCCAACCACGGTCTCTGCCGTTTCGGCCAATTCGCTATCGGCGATCGAAAGTGGCAACACGTTCGGCTTTGTCGCGATCGTGCCGGATTCATAAATCAGCACGACGTCGGGCGCATGCGTCAGACGCGCCAGATTTGCAGCCGCGCTCGGCAATCCGATGCCGACAAAACACGTGGACCCGTTACGCAGCATCCGCGCCGCGGCAATCGTCATCATTTCATCCGATGTGTAGGGGCGTTCCGCCATCGCTTTACACCTGCGCTCCAACGCTGTTCAAAAACTCGCCATAGTCGGCCGTCTGCAGAACGTGCTCGTTCATCCAGGCGAGGAATGTTTCGCGATCCTTCGAGATTGCATCCCACTTCTTGTAAAACGAATTGTCGCGCTTGTAATAGCCGTGCGTGTACGAAGGATACGCCCCGCCCTTCACTTCGCAAACCGCGTCGATCACCCAGTACGGCAGCACCACAGCGTTCATGGGAGCGTGCAGCTCATCCACAATCTCTTCCACCGTGACGATGACGCGCTCGGCCGCCAGCACGGCTTCTTTTTGAACACCGACGATGCCCCACAGGAAAACGTTGCCCTTGCGGTCCGCCTTTTGCGCGTGAATCACCGTGACGTCCGGCCGAATGGCGGGAACCGCCGCAAGCTTTTCGCCGGTAAACGGGCAGTCGATAAATTTCACCGATGTATTCGCGGAAAGATCGGTGCCTAGATAGCCGCGCAAAATGCCGAAAGGGAGATGCGACGCACCGGCTGCATAGGCAACCGCCATGCCCGCGTGTTCGTGTTCTTCAATCTGGAGCGGCTGCGGCCAGCCATTCTCAATCGCATCGCGAAACCGGTGCAGCGAGCCAACACCCGGATTGCCGCCCCAGGAAAAGCGCAGACTGCTCACGCAACCCATGCCGATCAACTGATCGTAAACAAGGTCGGGTGTCAGTCGCACCAAACCCAGGTTCTTGCGCTCCTGGCGGATGATTTCATGCCCCGCCGCCGCGGGAATAAGATGGGTAAAACCCTCCAACGCGACCGTATCGCCGTCATGAATATGCTCGGCGACGGCCTCGCGCAGGGAAATGATTCTTGCCGCTTTCGGATGTGCCAATGAGTGAAGACTCCCGAAACCTTTTCATTATAGGACCAGCCCCCGTGACGCCGTGCTCCCCACGGAGGTAGCGGTAATCCCAGGAATAATCCTAAAGAACCGTGGCCAAGGCCGAGGTTCTGGTCTATACTACTGTGATTGTTGTACAACGGATGGAATGAAAATAAAGGTGTTTGTCATGAAAAAACTGACTTTGCTCCTTGTCATGCTCGCCTTTTCGCTAGCCCTCCATGCCCAGAATCGGGTAGTTGGCTTCGATGGAGCCGCTGGCTCGAATCCTCCCAATCCCGATCCTCCCAATCCGCTCACTACGGCTGCCGGCATCGTTTTGACAGTGACCCTGAATCAGGAGGATGGCGGCAACGTAATCGTAACGGACCCCGTGGCTGCGCCTTTTTCCGATCTGGGTATTACAGCGGCTTCGAATGGAACCCCCTACATGGGCTTCGGCATATCCGCGAACGATACAATTCGCCTTGTTCAGCCGGGTGGAACGTTTACGCTGGTTTCGATCGACCTCAGCAAGCTGACGGCGAACGACGCAGGGGCGATACCGAATGGTTTTAGTAACGCAAATTCCGTAAACTTCGTCGGCACCCTGGCGGGCGGCGGAACCGTTTCCACGTCGGTTCCCTTGACTACCAGTTTCCAAACGTACAACTTCCCCTCGGAATGGACGAATCTGACCGCGGTCACGATCACGCGCGGGCCGAGCGCAACCCAATTCGGGCTATTCGGTATCGATAACATCACCTACGCGCCCCGCTGCAATGTCACGTTCACGCAAAGTGGCAACGTCATTGGCGGATCCTCAATCTCTGCGAACGGCGGGACATTCGGCTTCGGTGTCGGCGCCAATGGATGCCCCTGGACTATCTCCGGGTTGCCTTCGTGGATCACATCCACGTCGGCCGGTGGAGGCCAAATGAGCCTGCAGGTTCAGGCCAATACAGGCGCCGAGCGCAGCGCGAACATCATCGTCGGCGCCAGCACATTCGTGGTGGAACAGCAAAGCGGCTTGGCCTCCGGGCTTCCGACATACGGCCGCATTGCTCACGTGACGTCCGCGGGCACATGGAAATTCATATTGGTGGAGGTAAATCTGGGCGCTGCTCAGGCCTTCGGCCGGTTTTCATTCAATAACGAATCGGGCGGCGGGTTGAATCTGCCGTGGACGTTTCCTCAGGCCACCAGTCCGTCGCCACTGGCAACAGCACCTCTGATGGCCCAGGCGATTGATCGCCGTCTGAATCCGAATGCGCACGTGGTGATGGAGAGCACCGGACCAGACAGCACACCGGCGGCGATTGGATCGGGCAACCTGCTGGTTGCTAGCACCGACAGGATCACGGGGTTTGGAATCTTCAGTAACGCCGCGTTCCACTGGGATGCGGTGGTGCCCCTGGAGACTCGCAACGCGAGTTCGTATTACCTGGCTTTCGACAACACGGGCAATCTTGCGACCGGCGTGGCCGTGCGCGGTTCGGGAGCCATCCCCGTCACCATCCGCGACGACAGTGGTGCGGTGATTGGAAATGACACAATTACCCTCTCCAACAACGGACACATATCCTTCATGCTGAACCAACGGTATCCGAGCACCGTCGGCAAGCGGGGCAGCGTGCAGTTCGACAGGCCGTCCGGTGGCATAGTGACCGTATTGGGCCTGCGCGCCAACGGCCCGGCGCTGACGTCGCTGCCGGTTCTCGCCAACGTGACCGCCGCCGGCGGTTCGATATCGCATGTCACCTACAACGGAGGTTTCACCAGCGTTTTTTACATGATGAACACGAGCTCGGCCACGGCATCATTCACATTGAACTTCTACAACGAAACCACCGGGGCGCCGCTCGCCGTACCGCTGCGTGTTCCCGGGAACCAGCCTCAGACAACGTCCACCTACACGCAGACGCTCGCCCCCGGCGCGGTGGTCGCCATTGAGACAGTGGCAGATGATGCGCTGGCAGGTGTATCGGGCTCGGCGGTTCTTTCCACGACCGGTAACGTCAGCGGCTTTGAGATTTTCCGCTGGACCACATTCGGGCAGGAAGCGTCCGTGCCCGTGGAAACGCGCGCTCCGGGTAGCTATGTCCTGATCTTCGACAATACCGGGGGCCTCACCACAGGTGTTGCGGTATCGAGCAACACAGCGGCTAACATCTCCGTGATCATTCGCGACGACGCCGGTACGCAGATTGGCAACGACACAATTGCGCTGGCGGCGCATGGCCACACCTCGTTCCTGCTTCCCAATAAGTACCCCTTCGCGGCGAATAAACGGGGCATGGTCGAATTTGTGGTTCCACAAGGCGGCAACATCGCTGTGGTTGGCTTGCGGGCGAAAGGTGATGGAACGTTGACGACGATTCCGCCGTTGGATAAAACACTGCCGGCACCGTAGGAAACGCGAGGGCGTGGCTCCCTCCGCGCCTTTCCCTTCAACCCCTACACAGCGTTTCTAAATCCGTTCCAGAATCGTAGCGATTCCCTGGCCGACGCCAATGCACATCGTGCACAGTGCGTACTTTCCGCCCATCGCATGTAATTGATACATGGCCGTCGTCGCCAATCGCGCGCCGCTTGCTCCCAGAAGGATGGCCGATGGCGATGGCTCCGCCGTTCGGATTCACGTGCGCGGCGTCATCCGGTAGACCGAGATCGCGCGTCACCGCAAGCGCCTGCGCAGCGAAGGCTTCGTTCAACTCAATCACGTCCATCTGGCCGATGCTCAATCCGGTCCTGGCGAGCACTTTCTTGGTGGCGGGGGCGGGTGCGAAACCCATAATTCGCGGGGACACACCCGCCGCTGCGCTGGCCACGATGCGTGCCTTAGGCGTAAGCCCGTGTTTTTTCGCCGCGGCCTCTGACGCGACGATCAGTGCGACGGAACCATCGTTCACGCCGGATGCATTTCCGGCGGTCACCGTGCCATTGGGTTTCACGATGGGTTTGAGTTTGGCCAGTGCCTCGAGCGTCGTATCCGGGCGTGGGTGCTCATCGCTGACAAACCATTTCGAATCGCCTTTTTTCTGCGGTAACAGCACGGGAATCACCTCATTGCCGAAGAATCCGTCGGCATGTGCTATCGCCCAGCGATGCTGCGTCCGCAGTGCAAATGCATCTTGATCGGCCCGCGAGACACCGAACTCCTCGGCGACGTTTTCCGCTGTCTCCGGCATGGAGTCCACGCCATACTTCGCTTTCATGGCAGGATTCACAAAACGCCATCCGATGGTGGTATCGAACATCTCCGCGCCGCGGCTGAAGGCGCTCTCTGTTTTGCCCATCACAAACGGAGCGCGCGTCATACTCTCGACGCCGCCCACGATCATGAAATCCGCTTCTCCCGATTTGACCGCTCGTGCGGCGATGCTGAGCGCTTCAAGGCTCGATCCGCACAGGCGATTCACCGTCGCCCCCGGCACTTCTTTCGGCAAGCCAGCCAGCAGCAGAGCCATGCGCGCGACGTTGCGGTTATCTTCACCGGCCTGATTGGCGCAACCGAAGATCACGTCGTCCAGAGCGCCCCAATCGGCATGGGGATGGCGCTCCATCAACGACGTCAACGGTAGTGCCGCGAGATCGTCGGCACGGACACTTGCCAGGGTCCCGGCATAACGTCCAAACGGTGTGCGCACCGCATCACAGATATACGCTTCGCTCATAGCAAACCAGTCTATCGCGCATGGGTTTGACGCGAGCGTAGCGGTTCTTGAATTCTTTGTGACGTGTAAAGGGACGGTTTCCGGTTACACTACCGGATGTAGAACTATGCAAACGCCGGCGCACGTCTTGCACCGCATTTGAAGGAGAAACATGGACCCGCAACAAGCAAAAGCACTAGCCGATTTTCTAACGGCCGATTTCGAGCGCGAAATTCCGGCCACTTTGAAAGTGATTGGGGCCGTACCGAGTGACAATTTGACCTACCGCCCGGACGAGAAGGCAAAGACAGCGCTGGGACTGGTTCGTCACCTGGCACTGGAAGACGAGTGGCTGTTGAACTCGATCGCCGATGGCGCTTTCGGGCAGCCTCCTGACGATTCCGATGCCTGCGGCGTCATGAATCCAGCCGACGCCGTGGCACGTTATCAGGAGAAGGTTCCCGCCGCGCTGAACCGGCTTCGTTCGCTGACCGGTGAGCAGCTTGCCAAAGTAATCGACCTCTTCGGCATGGTGCAGGCGCCCGCCGCTGTGTTCATCACCATGGCGACCAAGCACTCGGTGCATCACCGCGGCCAGTTGAGCACCTACATTCGCCCGATGGGCGGCAAGGTGCCGGGCATCTACGGGCCTTCGGCGGACACGCAGTAGAGCACAGAAAGGTAGTGAATCTTGAGCGGGCCGGCGAGCGAGTCTCCCGGCCCGAAGATATTTTAGGAGCACACATGGCTGCACAACCGTTTCTGAATAAACGCGATGCCGATGTTTTCCGTTTTCTCGGAGCACCCACCGCAATGCGTGCCAGCGGTGCAACAACGGACGGCGCATTCGCATTGATGGAGCATTGGTCGGCGCCTCCGGGATATGGCTCGCCCTTGCATACGCACACGCGCGAGGACGAATCGTTTTACATTGTCGAGGGCGAGGTTGCTTTCATTTGCGACGGCAAGTGGATGAAAGCCGGCCCAAGCGATTTTGTCTTCGGCCCGAAGAATGTTCCACATGGATTTCAAGTGGTTGGCAATCAGCCCGCGCGGATTGTCATTCTTTGTAATCCGGCCGGCTTCGAGGACTTCGTTTTTGAAATGAAGGAATCGTTCGATACGCCGCCGGGTCCGCCGGACGTTCCCCGATTGATTGAAGCGGCCGCAAAGCGAGGCATCGTCATTCACGGGCCCCTTCCGGAAATTCCCGCCGATCTCTAGAAACCCTGCATTGAATTGGTCTCGATGGCTTCCGTCCGCCGGGCACAATCCAACGCCAACAGCCCATTTGTGATATCAAAGACAGTGGGAGGACTGCCATGTCTGTAGCAGCCCGCCTGCTGGCCCTGGTATTGCTGCTGGGCATGACGGCAGGCGTGTTTCTCGCGCAAGACGAGGTCTTCGTCTGCCCGATGGATCCTGACGTCCGCTCGAGCAAAGAGGGTAGTTGCGTCCGTTGCGGGATGAAGCTGGTTTCCGGCATTCCCGATCCCACTGAATACCTGATGGACCTCACGGTGAATCCACCGGCGCCCAGGCCGCTGCAGCCGGTGATGTTCGATTTCGCGATCCGCGATCCGTGGAAGAACAACATTGTTACGAATTTCCAGATCGTGCACGAGAAGCTGTTTCACATGTTCGTGGTGAGCCAGGATTTGAAATATTTCCTGCACGATCATCCCGTGAAGCAGGAAGACGGCACGTTCCGCTACAAAGCGTCGCTGCCTTCGCCGGGCATGTATCGCGTGCTGGGTGATTTTTATCCCGATGGCTCGACGCCGCAGTTGATCACCAAAACCGTCTTTGTGCCGGGCACCGCACCCGCGCCCATTTCGCTGACAAAGGATTATTCAACGAAGGTGGACGCGAACCTGCAGGTGGAGCTGGTGACGGATCCTCCGCAGCCCATCGCGCACACCAAGACCATGATGTTCTTCAAGGTGCGCTCCAAGGACCCGAATGACAAGGAGCTTGGCTTAGAGAAGCTGCTGGGCGCGTGGGGCCACATGCTGGCCGCAAGCGACGATTTGATCGACATGATCCACACGCACCCGTTCCTCGCCGATGGCGGCGAGGACATTCAGTTCAACGTGATCTTCCCGCGCACACGCACCTACCGCGTGTGGGTGCAGTTCCAGCGCAAAGGCGTGGAGAACACGGTGTACTTTGACGTGCCGGTGGAAGAGCTGCGCTAATTTCCCAGCTCGATCTTCAAGTCTTTTCCTTCGGCGTTGGTCACCTTCATCACTCGCATCACATGCACCCCGCTGCGGGCCTTGTTGCCCGAGATGGTGATTTTGTCGCCAGGTTCGAGCGTCGTGGGTGTCCAACCTTTTGTGGCGAGGCGAGTGAGGCTGGTCATTTCGCCCTGCCATTTTTCGGTTTGACCCTTGTCATTTTTCACGGTGAATTCAATCACCGTGTGCGGATTGAAGAAGTGAAACTCGGTGACGGTTGCCTGGAACGTGACGTTGTCATCGGGATTGAATGCGGCCCAACCGTGGTGCGCGAACGCGGCCACGGGAATCATGAGAGCCAAAGAAACAAGTGCGATGCGAAGATATGCGGATTTCATAATTACCTCTAGAAAGAAAAATTAGCGGGCCGGCCCCGCCGGTCCGTCGTCCACCCAGCGTTCGAGATCGCGCACATAGCGGCGGCCGTTAAACACGTACGAAGGAACAGTGAGCACCAAATAACCTTTGCCAACCAGCGGTTCCCCATCGGCACCGGTTTCGTTCTTGGCTTTCGCGATCACCCACAGGTCGAAGTTGTTGTTGGCGCTTTTCTCATTGGGTCTGAAGAAACCGTTTTCGCTGATCTCGCCGACGTGATCGGTGCGATGCCCTTCGGGCTCGTAGAAAATTTCAATGGACCAGGAAGCTTCCACTGGACCCAGTTCCAGATCGTCTGCGGTGTGACGGCGTCCATCGGCACCGCGGTGATAGCCAATCACCTCGTACTGCTGATAGCCACGTGCTTTGCCCTCGCCGCCGAAAGCCGCAAGTGACGATTCCGGTGTGATCTTGAGGTAATCGACACGGTCGTAGACAACCAGGGCATTCGCGAGCGATGCCGCTCCCACGGTGGCCGTGCGCCGGCCCGAGGGTGCGTTGGCCGCAACGTCCACTTCGGCAATGACTTCTTTCGCATTGGATGAAATGACTTTAGTTACGGTGATACCGGCACCTAGTGTGATATCCGCAGCCGCCACTTTCGCGGGGAGATTTTCTCCCACGAAGCGAAGGCGAGTTGTTTTCGAGCCCGCCCTGAGCGACGGATGATCCACAGCCAGCAGCGTGGCGGTGTTCGAGTAGCGCTGAAGATGAACATCGAATCCGAATTCCTGATACTGGCCCCAGAACCAGCGGCCCTCGGCGGTGGTTTGATTCGGAGAGAACCACATCACTTCGCGGGCCTCATTCGATGGATCGCCGGGTTCGGCGGGCTGCACCACTCCTTTGGAGCGGCCTCGCCACGCATAGCCGGCGTAAACGCCGATGCGTCCGGTTCGCGCGATCAGGGAGCCGTCGCGCATGGAGCGCAGGACGATGCGCGTGTTGAATTCATCGGGAACGGGGGCGCCTCCATCCATGATGGGTAGGAGTTGCACTTCGCCAAAGAACTTGCCGTATCCGGCGAGATACGCCGTGGCCAGCCAGCGCCCATTGATTCCCGCGGTTGGCGTTTGGGCGCTCCACTGATTCCACTCCGGCGAATGCAGCGGCGCGGCCTTGGTCATGTAGGTGACTGCTTCTTCGACGGGTGGGGAGTTGTAACGCTTCGCGTGCGCCGCCAGATAGCGTTTCCATTCCTCCGGCGAGCGGCGCCAGGAAAGAGGTTTGGCGAACGTATGGCATCGCGCGCAGGAACGCGAAATCGCCTCGCTCGGAATACCGGTCTCTTCATGCATGCGGCGCTCCACGTCATGCGTGACGGGCTGCATTTCGGCTGGTGCCAGGCCGTGGCGGTCGCTCAAATATTTCACGATCGCCCGGGCCTCGGGCGGCGTCACCATCAGGTTTTCCGAAAGTATCATGCGCTTCAGCGCGTCCTGCCATCCTTCGGGTGTGGTGCGCGTCCAGGAGATGATTTTCAGATTGCCGCGATCATCGGCTTCGTGACAGGCGCCGCACTTCGTTTTGACCAGCGCATCGGTGACGGGAATGCCGTCCTCCGGCGCGGGTGCCTGCGCCCACAGCACTCCCGTCGCATTGCAAACGAACGTCACCGCGAGAATTGACAAAAAACGCGAAGTTCTGAGCATGACTGCCTTTGCGTTCCTTGTTGGTGCGCTGACGGAGCGGTCCCAAACGATGAAGGAATCGTTGAATTTGAAAAAGTTGTTGGAAACGAACGACGGGGTGGGCGACCTACGGGGTCCCGGACACACACACGGTGAATGTCCGTTGATCAAAGTCTAGCGCAGCTACACGTTGCGCTGCACAAGGCGATCCGCCAGTTGAGGGCCGCGCTAGCGATTGCCTCTGTCGATCACTTCTTCGTAGTAGCGTTCGTACTGCGGAATGATGCGCTCCGTACTGAACTCTTCCTGCGCGCGCAGACGGCCGGCTTTGGTGATGCGCGCATGCAGCGCGTCGTCGGATAGGAGCGCAGCGACCCTGGCGGCCTGGGCTTCCACGTCGCCAACAGCTTCCATATAGCCGGTTTCATTGTGCGTGATCACTTCCGGCACGCCACCCACACGCGTTCCCACCGGAGCGACGCCGCACGCCATCGCTTCGAGTGCGACCAGGCCGAAGGATTCCATTTCGCTGGGCATGAGTAGCACGTCGGCGAGCGGAATGAGGCGCTCCACGTGATTCTGCTTGCCTAAGAACGTCACGTGCTGCGCGATGCCCAGCTCGCGGGCCAAGTGTTCAGCGGGTCCGCGGTCGGGACCGTCGCCTACCATCAGCAGGTGTGCGGGATGGCTCTTGCGTACTTCAGCGAGAATGCGGATGCAATCGTGCACGCGTTTGACGGGACGGAAATTCGAAACGTGAATCAGGAGCTTTTCGCCATTGGGTGCATACGCGGCAGCGCCGGATTTATCGGCCAGCGGACGGTAGAGATCGCAATTAATGAAGTTGGTGATGACGCGGATTTCATTGGCGATGCCAAAGACTTCTTTGGTGTGGCGCTTCAGGTCTTCACTAATAGACGTGACGCCATCGGACTGCTCGATGGAGAATTTCGTGATCGGAAGGTACGAAGGGTCCTGGCCGACCAGCGTGATATCGGTGCCGTGCAGTGTGGTGATGAACGGCAGCCGCCGTTTCGGCGCGAGCATCTGTTTCGCGAGCATCGCGGCGATCGAGTGCGGAATCGCATAGTGTACGTGCAGCACGTCGAGATCGTAAGCCTCCGCGACTTCGCTCATGCGTGAGGCGAGCGCGAGGCAGTAGGGCGGATATTGAAACAACGGATAATTCGAGACTTCTACCTCGTGATAGTGAATGCGCGGAGTGCCGGGGTCGAGGCGGATCGGGTTCGAGTAGGTGATGAAGTGAACCTCATGCCCGCGGGTGGCAAGCTCCAAACCAAGCTCCGTGGCAACAATGCCGCTGCCGCCGTATGTGGGGTAACACGTGATGCCGATATTCATGGGATTTGAGGTTTGGCCTGACTCACCGGAGCAGATTGCGACGTGCGCGCTCAACCATCGACGCGGTCATTGTGGGAGTGTCTTTGCGAGGGATGGCCACCACTCGGCGCCCAATCCTTCGCAGGTCAACAGCCAATGTTGGAACTTCGCGCGCACTGTTCTTTGGAACGGATTGGGAACCGCGCATATTTTTGGCTGCCACAACTTGATTGTCTCAGGAATCAAAAAGGGCAAACCCAGTTGCCTGGATTTGCCCCGAATTTGTTATACCACCGTGTGTTAAGCCAAGTCCGCGTTTCGCATTGGCAGCCTGCGCAGGCGCTTGCCGGTTGCGGCGAAGATGGCGTTGCCGATGGCTGGTGCGATGCCGGGGGTGCTGGCTTCGCCCATGCCGCCCGGAGCTTCGGTGCTGGGCACGAGATACGTCTCGATCACGGGCATTTCATCAATGCGCGACACGTCGTAATTATGGAAGTTGGCCTGTTGCACGCGGCCCTTCTCGATGGTGATTGCGCCCTTCAGTGCCGCGGAAAGGCCGTACACCATGCCGCTCTCGGCTTGCTGGCGGCTGATCGCCGGGTTCACATTGTGGCCGCAATCGCTTGCAATCACCACGCGGTGCACCTTCAGCTTGCCCTTTTCGATCGACACCTCAGCGACCTGCGCCGTGAAGCTGCCGATGTTGTTCACCACCGAGATGCCACGGGCGTGGCCCTTTGGAAGCGGCTTGCCCCATCCGGCTTTTTCGGCGGCCAAATTCAATACGCCGAGCATGCGTGCGTTGCCCTTGAGCAGGCCGCGGCGGAACTCGAGCGGGTCTTTGCCGGCTGCGTGCGCCATCTCGTCAATGTAGCTCTCCATGAAGAACACGTTCTGCGAGTAGCCGACCGAGCGCCAGTACGTCACCGGTACGTGCGTGTTCGCCATGTGATAATCCACCTGCACGTTCGGAATCGCGTAGTGCATGTCGTGGATACCTTCAACGGCCGTGCTGGCCATGCCGTTTTCGACGCGGCCGAAGGGCGGACATGCCACCTTCGCGGTCATAACCAGAGGATTGCCGTTCGCGTCCAAGCCGCCGTCGAATTTCACGTAGGACGCAGGACGATAGAGATCGTGCTGCATGTCATCTTCACGCGACCACACCAGCTTCACCGGAGTGCCCTGCACGGCTTTGGCGATTTCCGTCACTTCCTGCACGTACTCGGTTGCGCCACGGCGGCCGAAGCCTCCGCCCATGAACGTGGAGTTGATGGTGATCTTTTCCTTAGGCACGCCTGACCCGCGCTCAGCGGAATCGCGCGAAAACGTCTGCGCTTGCGTGGGAGCCCACACTTCACACTTGCCGTCGCGAATCACGGCGGTGCAGTTCATCGGTTCCATGGGGGCGTGTGAGAGGAACGGCGCCTCGTACACGGCTTCCACTTTCTTTGCGACCTGACCGAGCGCCGCGGCGCCCTGGCCTTCCTTGCGGGCGTTCACGCCGGGCTGCTGCGTCTTTTCGATGAACATCTTGGTGATGCCCGCCGAATCCACGTTGCCGCTGCCGTTGTCGTCCCACTGCACGGCGAGAGCTTTGCGGCCCTGCATCGCGGCCCATGTGTTTTCGGCCAACACCGCAATGCCGCTTGGCGTCTGGATCACGTCCTTCACGCCGGGCACGGCCTTCGCCTTCGACGCATCGAAGCTCATCGCTTTGCCGCCGAACACCGGGGGGCGCTCGAGCACGGCGTAGAGCATGCCGGGAAGGCGCGTGTCCATGCCGAAGTTGGCCTGGCCCATTGCCTTGATCTTCGAATCCACGCGCTTCACGGGCTTGCCGATGAAGCGGTAATCCTTGGGATCTTTCAAGGCGACGTTCATCGGCACCGGCAGTTTCGCCGCAGCCTCGGCGATGGCGCCGTAGTTCAAGCGTGCGTTGTTGGCGGTATTGATGACGAAACCGTTTTCGGTGCGGAGCTGTTTTTTATCCACGCCCCACTTCTGCGCGGCGGCTTCGAGCAGCATGGCGCGAGCAGTTGCGCCCGTGCGGCGCATGGGATCCCAATACGTGCGGATGCTGAAGCTGCCCACCACCGATTGCACCGCGCCGTAGAGCTGCGGATTCACCGGAGCGATTTCGCTCTTGATCTTCGACCAATCGCAATCGAGCTCATCGGCGAGTAACTGCGCGAGCGACGTCAGCGGGCCCTGGCCCATCTCCGCTTTCGGGCAGATGAAGGAAACCGTATCATCGGCGCCGATTTTGACGTACGCTTCGGGGTGCACTTCCGGGAGGCGCCCAAACTGCGCGTCGAGTTTGCTCGATTCCGGCAGCGTGAAGCCCAGCGCGAGTCCCGCACCCACTCCGGCAGCTGCCTTGAAGAAGCCGCGGCGGCTGATGTTTGTGATCTGTGTGGTGTTTTCGGCCATGATTACGCCTTGCCTCCCTTGGCCTTCAACTCGGATGCACGATGAATCGCTTTGCGAATGTCCTGATACGTTCCGCAGCGGCAGATGTTGCCGCGCATCACTTCGTCGATATCGGCATCGCTCGGCTTGCTGTTTTTGTTGAGCAGCGCCGTCGCCTGCATGATCTGTCCGCTCTGGCAGTAGCCGCACTGTGGCACGTCGAGCTCAATCCACGCCGCTTGCACGGGATGGCTGCCGTCAGGCGAAAGCCCTTCGATGGTGGTCACGTTCTTGCCGCTCACGTTCTGAACGGGCGTGGAGCAGGAACGCACGGCGTTGCCTTCCACGTGTACCGTGCAGGCACCGCAGAGCGCCGCGCCGCAGCCGAACTTTGTGCCGGTCATGCCGAGCACATCGCGCAGCACCCACAGGAGGGGCATCTCGGGGACCACGTCCACCGTCTGCGCTTTTCCGTTTACGTTGAATCTTACTGAGGCCATTCCACAATCCTCCCTTCGGGTTTCGCCGGACCGGGTTTCCCGGCCTCCTCAAGTACTGAATGCCTAGTGCGTTTGCCCCGGAAACGCGCCCGCGAACCCGCCACCTGCTGTTCGCCTTCGCACACGGCAACCAATTGCGTCCCTATTAGCATAACTCCTGGGGAAGCAGTCCGTTTCCGGGGCCTTGGGGGTGCGGCAAACGCGCAGAATTGCCTTGTTTTGTGCCTTTTGGAATAGGAATGAACTGGCCAGACCTGTTATACTGATCGACCGGGACACCGGTCCACCGGCGACGGCCGGGAAAGTCAGGGAGGAATACATGAATTTGTTTAAGAAGCCCGTTGTCACGGGACTGATCACCACGGCGTTGACGCTTGGCCTTGTCGGCACGGCATCCGCCCAGAATTTGGCCAAGTTCACCATCTCCGAGCAGGCCGCGAAGAAGACGTTGCTCAAGAATGAAATCAACGCCGACACGGCGCGCAAGATCATCGACAAGTGCATCGACATCGCCAACAAAGCGAACATGCCGATCACCATCTTCATTCTGACCCCGACGGGCCAGATTGTTGCGTCGCACCGCATGGACGGACAGGTGCCGATCAACATTGAAACCGCGCTGCTCAAGGCCCAGAGCGTTTTGGTGACCCGCGATTCCACGCACCTGCGCGCGAACATGATCGCCACCAACATCCCGCAGCAGATCAAGTGGCATGCTCTCGGCGTGTTCACGACGTCCGGCGGTTTGCCGATCGTGGTGGATGGCCAGATGATCGGTACCATCGGCATCGGCGGCGGCAGCAAGGATGAGGAAATGGCGTACGAAGCGCTGACGGAGATCGTCGGTCCGCAACCGGCACTGGCTCCGAATGCTCCTCCTGCCGCTCCGGCGAAGTAGTTTCCGCTAAAAGCACTTTTGCACGACAAGGGGTGCTGCCCTGTGGTTTCTCAAAAGAGAAGTCACCGGGCGGCACCCCTTTGTGTTTGGAGAGCGGGTCCCAGCCCTGGCTGGGCGTGCTGTTTAGTGAATCGCGTAGGAGAAGACCTCCCACTTACCTTCTTCCTTGGCGAGTGTGAGGCGTTCGGTGATGCTCTTGTCCTTGAAGCTGGTTGTGTAGTGAATGACGGCGTACTCGCCGTCGGGCGCGCCGCGCATGCTTTTCATCATGTCCACTTTGGCCGGAATGCGGGAAACCGTGGCGCCCATGGGTTTGCGGACCCGCTGCAGCACGCTCACCCATTGATCAGGTTTCACTTCGCTGCGGAAGGTGTTGCCGGCTTTCTCGAAGCTATCCGCGTATTTTTCACTGTCGAGCAAGGCCAGCCACTTGACGCCGATCGCGGCGGCGTCTTTCTGGTCCGCCGTCAACTCCTGCGCTTCTTGCGCGGCCTGCGGAGCGGCCCACACAGGAAGGGCCGAGGCTCCGGCCAGGGCCATCGTCAAAGCAGTGATCGCGGGAAAATTCTGGAAACGCCGTCGCATAGTTCTCTCCATTTGATTTGGTGTGATTCCGGAGACAGGGCCGGGGAAGTGCGGGCTTTGCAGAGAAACGACGGGGTGAGTGCCGCGAACAGGGTGGCGGGAAATTTCAGTATAGCGCGGCGATTGTTTGCGCCGAGCCGGGCAACCGGGCTTGAAAGAAGAAGGGCGGGAGTTGCCTCCCGCCCCAATGTTCGCTCGTTTTGTGGAAACTACGCCGTGACTTTGGCCGGTTCCTTCTTCTTGCGGCCCTTGGGCACGAACGGCGCGGCGGCCGGAGAGTCATCCATGGGGATGCTGGTGCGGCGGATCTTATCGAACTTATACAGAGCACCGGCAACCGCGCCGGCCGTCGCCACCAGTCCGATTTCGCCCGCGCCCTTGGCGCCGTAGCCGCCCACTTCGTCGGGAACCTCAATGAGGATCGCGTCGATGTGCGGGGTTTCCTTCGCAGGCAGGATGCCGCAATCGCGCATCTTGAGTGAATCCGGGATACCGTTGGTGGCCGTGAAGTTTTCCGACAAAGCGTAGCCGAGGCCCATGTGAACGCCGCCTTCCACCTGTCCGGCGCAGGCCATCGGGTTGATGGCGCGGCCCACGTCATGCGCGGCAACCACTTTCTCCAGTTTGCCGTTATCGTCGAGGATCACCACCTGCGTCGCGTAGCTGAACGTCAGGTGCGTGGTCGGGTTCTTTTCGGCTTCCGGAGTGCCGGGACGGGTGGTGAAGGCGCAGACGTATTCGCCGATGAACTCCTGGCCGGCGAGATCTTCCAGTTTCTTGGTCTTGAGCGCTTCGTTCAGCTTCTTGCAAGCATCAATGGCCGCGGCGCAGGTGAGCGTGCCGCCGCGCGAAGCCCAGGTTTCGCCCGACTTGGCGCCCATGTCTTCGCTCCATCCGCAATCGATGTTGTCGGCAGCGATGCCGGTTTCTTCCACCACCGACTGGCGCAGGATGGTGAACAAGCCCTGGCCCATTTCGGTGTGCCCGGTGAACGCCTGGAGTTTGCCGCCCGGCAGAACCACCAGTTTCACGTTGCCGCTTTCTACCGTGCCGTTGCCGAGACCGGTGCTCTTGATACCGCAGCCGATGCCGACGTACTTGGCGTTCTTATAAACGTCCTTCACCGACTGCAGTGTCTGGAGAATACCGACGCTGTCCCGCATAATCTGACCGGTGACGTAAGCTTCGCCCGGACGAAGGACGTTGCGCTCGCGCATGTCGTAGCCATCGAGGCCAACCTTTTCGGCCAGCATGTCGATGATGCCTTCCATGGCGAATTGCGCCTGGTTGCTGCCGAAGCCGCGCATGGCGCCGCTGTTCGGATTGTTGGTGAACACGGCCTTGGCTTCGATATCGACGTTCGGAATCTTGTAAGGACCGCCCGAGTGGCAAGCCGCGCGAAGGGCGCACTTCGCACTGGTTCCGGCGTAACCGCCCGCATCACTGATGATGCGCGAGCGTAGGGCCACGAGGTGGCCTTCGGCGTCGCAACCGGCGGTGACGTGCATGCGCATCGGGTGGCGCTTGGGGTGGACCTTGGCGGATTCGGCCCGCGTCATCGTAGTCCGAACCGGCTTGCCGAGCACATGCGCGGCGAGCGCGGTCTGTGCCTGAATGGTGAGTTCTTCCTTCGCGCCGAAGGAGCCGCCGCTCGAGAACAGCGCGACTTCGACGTCGTTGGGGGAAATGTTCAAAACCTTCGCCACCATGTCGTGATCGTAGGTGGAGCCTTGACTCTGCGAGTAAACCTTCACGCCTTTACCTTGCGGCACGGCCACACAGGATTCCGGCTCAAGGAACAGCGGATCAATGGCTTGGGTTTGGAAGACCTGATCGACCACATGGGTCGCCGAGGCGAGAGCCGCGTCCACATCGCCGCGCGAGAATGCGGTGATGTCGATGAGGTTCGGATGCACGTGCAGGTTGCCTTCGCAGTGAACCTGCGGAGAACCAGGCTTCAGCGCTTCCACCGCATCGGTGACCGGTTCGAGCACTTCGTAGCCAATCTTGACGGCCTTGGCCGCCTGACGGGCGTGGAACATGGTGTCGGCCACAACCAGCGCGAACATGTCGCCGATGCAGCAGGTTGTTTCGCCAACGGCAACAAACACCGGGAGATCGGGAACCGCGAGACCCGTGCCACGTCCACCGGGCACGTCCTTTGCAGTGAAGACGCGAACCACGCCGGGCATCTTCCCTGCCTCGCTGGTGTCGATAGAGAGAACCTTTGCGCGCGGGTGCTCAGTGAGAACCACAGCGCCGCTCAACATGCCGGGCAGGCGGAGGTCATCAACGAATTTCTTCTGTCCGAGCGCCTGATCGATGCTGCCGTAGCGAATCGCCGAGGCACCGACGCCGTTCGAGCCCTGGGGCTTCGCCTCAGTGGTGCGCTTCAGACCGAACTGTTCGCCGAAGTAGTCACCGCGGCGGGGCTTGTCGGAAACCAGCTTGTGGCCGTTGGCCCAGGCTTCGCCTGCGGTTTGGATGGCGTCGATAATGCGCTGCCAGCCGGTGCAGCGGCAGATGTGGCCAGTGAGGGCCTTGGTGATTTCGTTGCGATCGGTCGCCTTGCCCTCAACCACAAGGTGCGAGGCGCGCATCACGATGCCAGGGATACAGAAACCGCACTGCACGGCGCCTTCCTGGGCGAACGCGTCGCCCAAAACGCGGCGGAGATCTTCCTCCAGACCCTCCATCGTGGTGATTTCATGGCCTTCCATGTTTTCCGGCTTGCGGAGGCAGGTGAGAACCGGGCGGCCGCCGTCCAAAACGACGCAGCAGCCGCAGGCGCCTTCCGGCGAACAGCCGTTTTTTGCCGATGTTACGCCGCACTCTTCGCGCAGCACCTCCAAGAATGTCATCCCAGGCTCGTAGGAGGTGGTGACGGGCTTCCCATTGAGCGTAAATTTAGTGTTCGGCATCGGTGTCTCCAAGTAATTGTGTCTGAAAAGAGCGAATGCGGCCAAGCCGCAGGGGTGGACACTACCCTGGTTCTATAATAGTGCAAACCCGACGGCTTGGCACTTCCATTTGGCAAACGACTGGAAGCCGCGGAGTTTCCCACTACCGCTTGCAGTTGGTGTTTGACTCCCTTTTCCGCCGCGCAATATACTGAACGCTGCCATGAGCCAGATATCCCGACGTGAACTCCTTGCCGGAGCGGCCGCTGTGGGGGCGCTTCTTCTTGATAAACAAGCGTTTGCGAAAGCGTCTCAGCCCTCGACGAAGGTGAATTTCGACATTCCGGCAGGGGCTTGCGACACGCACACGCACATCTTTGCGGATCAGAAGGTGTACCCGCTTTCGCCGAATCGTATGTACACACCGGAAGAGGCATTGCCGCCGGAGATGAAGGCGCTCCACAAAGCTTTGCATATGGAGCGCGTGGTGATCGTGAATCCCAGCATTTACGGAACAGACAATCGGGCGTCGCTATTTGGAATGAAGGCCTATGGGCCGGGCGCGCGTGGAGTGGCGGTGATCGACGAGAAGACGCCGGAAAGCGAGCTCGATTCCATGCATCAGGCCGGGATGCGGGGCATCCGTATCAATCTGGCGACGCAGAACCAGACGGATCCCGCGCTGGGGCGCAAGCGGTTGATCGAGGCCATTGAGCGTGTGAAGCGGCGCAATTGGCACGTGCAGATGTATGTTGCCGCAAGCATTATTCCGGGGATCAAAGATATTGTTATGTCGTCGCCGGTTCCCGTGGTGTTTGATCACTTCGGCGGGGCCGCGTCAAAATCCGGATTGAAGCAGCCTGGCTTTCCCGAGTTGGTGGAGATGGTGAAAGCCGGGAAGGCGTACGTCAAGATTTCCGGGGCGTATCGAGCGTCCACCAACTCACCCGGGTACGAGGATTTGGTTCCATACGCAAAGGCATTGATTGCCGCCAATGCGGATCGGGTGGTTTGGGGAACGGACTGGCCGCACCCGGACTCCGCGCCGCCTCAGGGACGCAAAGCCACGGAACTCAATCCGGTTCTCCAGATTGACGACGGCCGTTTGCTGAACCTATTGCCGGTGTGGGCTCCGGACGCTCAGGTCCGCAAAAAGATCTTGGTGGACAATCCGGCGAAGCTGTACGGGTATTGAGGACTGGCGGAGGTAGCGCGGGGCCCGTCCATACCGGTTTTTGGCTAGTTGATAGCGAAACAGTAAAACAGGCCCGCGCCGCCCTTGCTTTCAAACGCCGCCTGGCTGCAGGAATTCGTTTCGTTCGAAGAATTCCAGGACGAGCCGTTGCCGATGCGATCGGAATGGCCGACCCGCGCGGAACCTGTGGAGCTGCTGGTCCAGTTGTTGCAAGTGTGGTCGGCGTTATCGGTGTAGGCGCGGCCGTCCCACTTGGAACCCGTGAGAATTTCGTGCTGAATCGGCGGCGTGTCGCCGGGGCCGTGGATGACCTCTCCACGCTCATTGCGCGCGGATTGCTTGAATAGATTGTTGCCGCGCTGTGCCTGGACGAGCGAGTCTCCGTGAAGCTCCGCTAGATCAGCCGAAATAAAGGCGTTCTGCGGTGCACCGAGCTGCGCGAATGAGTAGTTGAACCAGGGTCCGGTGCCGATGCGGTCCCGCGCGTTAACGGCGGGCTGGCCGGGGCGGGCCTGGGTGCTGAGATAGGCATGCCAGGTGTGGCCGCCTGCTCCGACAGCCGCCGCAAGCTTCTGGCACTGCGCGTCGGCTCCCGCAAGTCCGCCTAGATCGCCGCCTTTCCCGATACCGGCGCTGGTGACAAAAAAGGTCATGTTGGCCTGGGATACCTGGGAGCCTGGGGGCGGCGTAACGCCCTGGGTATTGTAATTCTGAGCCAGCGTCAGCGAAGGGGCCAGCATCATGGAGCAGAAGATGACAAAAGCGATCTGGGACTTGGTCATATACGGTTAGTTGGTCGCGAAGCAGTAGAACATGCCGATGCCGTGGGTTTTTGGCAAATCCGCCTGGGCGCAGCCGCGGGTTCCGTGAGCGGAGTTCCAGGAACCACTGCCGCCGCCGTTGCGGTCAGGAAAACCGATCTGCGCGTTCGGCTTGCCCTCGGCGGCATTCAGGTTGCCACCCGCCGCTCCCGGGGCCGGACTTTTGTTGCTGGTCCAGTTGTTGCAGGTGTAATCGACACCCTCGGGAAATGCGGTCCCATCGGTTTGCGTGCCGGTGAGCATTTCGTGGCGGGACGAAAACCGTGTGTTTTTGACGTAGTTCCAATCGTTGTCGCGCGGATCGGAGTAATCGTACAGACCCGGTACGATCTGGCCTTTTTCCGTCAACCCGGTGAGCTTATTGAGATTATTCCCCTGATGAGCGAGTTCGAGCGTATCGCCGTGCAGGTGCGCGAGATCCGAGGCGATCATTTCGCCTTTAAAGTTGTACCAAGGACCCTTGCCGATGCGGTCGCGCGCGTTGACGGCAGGTTGGCCGGGCCGCGCCTGCGTGCTCAAGTAAGCGTGCCAGGTGCGATTGCCCGCGCCGGCGGCCGTTGCGAGCTGCTGGCAATGTGCGTCGGCACCGGCCAACCCGCCAAGATTGCCGCCGTCACCCATGGTTTCGCTGGCCACAAAGAAACTCATCATCGGAGAAGGCTTCTCGCCCCGCGGAAATTCCATGGGCTTTGGAACCTGCCCGAGCAATAGGCCGGGCGCCAGCGAAAAAGTGCAAGACAACAGCAGAGCTGAAGTTTTCATTCTGATCATGGATTACTCCAAATTTGGATTACTCCAAATGCGAGCGCAGGATAACACAGAGGGTGCCGAACGGCCAATTGCTGTTTGGTTGTGCGGGTGGTTTGGTGCTGGGGTTTCGACGGACTGCGCTGTTGGCGGCGTGTGGATGAAGGAGAGAGACGAGGAAGGGCGAGGGCGCCTCCAAATGGGAAGCGCCCTCAGTTCATCCGATTTTACCGGTCGCGATCGTCGTTGTCCCGATCGTCATCATCACGATCATGGCGGTCACGATCCCAGTCATCGCTGTCGCGGTGCCAATCGTCGCCATCGCCGCCGTAAAACAGCGGTTCCGGGAGATACTGCGCGCGGCGCTGGATATTGGCGGCCGTTGGATCGATATCAAACGCGTAGATCTGGGTGGCCAACGCAGTATTCAGATCGTTGTCACTGACCACGAAGAGAACGTAATGCCCGTTGCTGCGATTCCGTCCCCATGCCAAGGCTTCCATCTTCTCGGCAATCACATCTTTGATGGTTTGCGTGGCGCTGACTTTGTAATCGGCGTCCAACAGGTCGATGAACTTTGTCTTCGTGACGGCTTTGATGTTGGCCGCGGCGAGGTCCGTGCCCAACTGCGGAAGACTGGCCACATTGGACACGTCCGTCAGTCCCGATTCTTCGAGGTCAATTCTGTAAATCCGTTTCAAGTTCGGGCTGGAACCGGCTAGGTTGGTCCGGTTGTCGCGCTCGAGAACCAGGAATTCATGATCGTTCACCGCAAGGATCTCATTGACCCCTCTGCCCTGGTTCACGGCGTCCATCGTATAGACGTATTCCTGGGTCTTGCGGGTGCGGAGATCGTACTTCAGAATGCGGTTGTTCATGCCGACGCGGCCCGGAGGTGTGCTGCTGTTTAAGCCGTGGTCCTGAATCAGCGCATTTTGCATGATGCCGATTAGGTAGCGGCCGTTCGGGGTGATGGTTAAACCTTCCATGCCGCGATTGGCTTGGCGTCCGCTGGTATTGTTTGCCGGATACAGTTCCAGGGAATTTCCTGCGCTATCCAAATTTCCGTTTGGATTGGCGATCAAGAATTTGGCGGGCACGGGTATGCGGCGGATCAGGCGGCCGGAGCGGCTAAATTCGTAGATGAACGGGCCGTATTCATCCGAGACGAAGAATGTGCCATCGCGGCTGATGGCGACACCTTCCGGATCGAAACGCAGATTGTGCAGAGGATTCGTGGTGTTGAAAGCCGAGGAATCGCCAACCAGGTTCTGGCGGGCTTCATTCGTAAGGAAATCGATATCCAGCAGCTTCCAGTTGATGTTCAATGTGCCGGAGATGGGAAGGATATTGGTATCGACCGTCATCCGCAGGAAATGGAAACGATCGAGGTAGGGTAGGTTCGTACGCCCATCGAAGGGACCACGGTCCGGCACCGCCAGAAACACGTTGCCGTAGCCAGTGTAAGTCAGGGCGGAACCGAATCCGCCGAACGTCGTTTTAGCGATGCAGGTGCTGCCGTCGGCGGGGTTCTGGCAGATTTGACCGGTGAGACCGGATTTGTCGGCGATATTGCCCGGTACTTCACCCCGGCCAATGAACGTGACTCCGTTATCCGCCGCCCAGAGAGCGGGAGCGGCAAGCGTGGCTGCGGCAAACAACATCCGCGTAAGTTTTTTCATCGAATCAACCTCCGTAAAGTTTGGACTCGACGGTTAGGCTAGCAATCGATGATGAACGTGGCATTGCGAAACCATCAATGGCTGATGACTTCGCTGCGAATTCGACGCGGAGCTTGTGTCAACGGCGAAGTGGGGTGAGGAAATCGGGTATCGAACGGGTCAGTAGCGCGGTACGGAGGGGTCTACGGTGATGCTCCAGGCGTCAATGCCACCCGCCATGCTTTGGCAGTTGGCGACGCCTTCCTTACGCAGCCAGTGGGCGACGTTCAGGCTGCGGACGCCATGATGGCAGAAGATGACGAGCGTTGCTTGCTCGGCCTTGGCTTCGAGGTCCTGCAGATTGGCGGGGACTTCGCGCATGGGCATCAGCTCCGCGCCTGAAATTCGATTGATGGCGAATTCGTCGCGTTCACGGACATCGATCAAGACAAGCGGCTCTCCGGCATCGATGCGGCGCTGCACGTCCATTGGGCTGATTTCCAAAGGGAGATTGTTTTCGCTCACGAATTCGAGCATAGCAGTTGGATTCCGGTTCGCGGAAAAACGCCGATCATTCCCTTGCCGCTGGGAGCGAATGATTTTCTCGACCGGAAGATGTACGCGCCCCGCAGCGGCGCCGGATGCGCCGTTTAACGATTTCTGCATGGCGCGCGGGCGGTTCGGTTCGCACAACACGCAGTGCTGGCGCTGGTGCCTAGCTCGCCAGCGCCTTCAAATGCGCAGTCACTGCAGCCGACAAGCCGCTCAGGCTGTAGCCGCCTTCAAGCACAGAAATCAGCCGCCCTCGCGCGTGCGTGCCGGCGATTTCGAGCATCACTTTCGTTAAGTCCGCGAAGTCTTCGTCGGAGAGCGTGAATTGACCCAACGGGTCGCCCAGGCGCGAGTCGAAGCCTGCGGAGATCATCACCAGTTCAGGTTTGAACTGGTCGGCGGCGCGGCGCAAGTTCTCCTGAAAAGCGCCTACGATTTCTTTCCGGCCGGAGCCTGCGCGGAAGGGAAAATTCATCGTCGCGCCTGTGCCCTTTCCGTCTCCGGTTTCGTTCGCGGCTCCGGTGCCGGGATACCAGGGCGATTGATGAGTGCTCATGAAGAAGACGGAACCATCTTCATAAAACGTGTCTTGCGTGCCGTTGCCGTGGTGGACGTCCCAATCGGCGATCAGCACTTTCGCGAGCCCATGCTTCTTCTGCGCGTAGCGAGCAGCGATGGCGATGTTGTTGAAGACGCAGAAGCCCATACCTTGATCGGGACGTGCGTGGTGGCCCGGCGGGCGCACAGCGCAAAAGGCGTTCGCCGCTTTTCCAGTGACGACGGCATCGACCGCATTCAGAACGCCGCCAACCGCGCGAACCGCAACGTCAAGCGAATCGGGGCCAACGTTTGTGTCACCCGTGCTCAGTGAGCTGGCACCGGAGGCGATTTCCCGTTTCGCTAGCTCGATGTATTTGTGCACGTGAACCTGCGCGATCTCATCATCCGTCGCGATCCGCACCGGCACATGTGTCATCGACTTCGTGACGCCCGTCGCTTCGATGGCGCGCGTGACGGCGTCGTAGCGCGCGGGTTGTTCGGGATGGCCAGGGCCTGGATCGTGCTTTCTATAGATGGGATCGAGCAGGAGCGCGGTGGGCTGGCGGTCCGCCGCGGAAATTTCGCTGGCCATGTGTGTTCCTAGTAGTCCGACGATGGCGCCGTGTGTGGCGCCGCGAACAAAGTTTCGCCGCGTGGGGTGGTTCATTTACGGCAGCTCCACGATTCCCGTCCAGAACTGGGGTCCTTTGCTGGTATCGACGTCGTATTTGCGGACGTATTCGAGCTTGCCGTCGGGCTTCACGCGATAGACCGCCATGCTTGCGGGAACGATGCCGCTGCTGGTTTGCATGGGGGTTTGGTTGCCCGCGACAAGGATGCGGCCCGCTGGATCCAGTGCGAAGGTGCGCGGTTCGCCGCCGTGCGTGTCGATGTTCTGGATGCGCGTGGGCTCGCCTGTTTTCGCTTCGAGCGAGTATACGGCGATGCTGTTTTCTCCGCCGCCGTCCCTCGTGTTGCCTTTTCCATCAGGGGCGGCTGATCGGTTCCCTTGATAGAGAATGTTTCCGTTGGGATGAACGTGCAGTGTGCTTGCGTCCTGGCGCTCGGTTTTGCGCTGGAGATTAGCGATGCTGTCCTTGGTAAAGAGCGGGGTTGGGCTGAGCGCTCCGTTCGCGAGTTTATAGAGCTGCACTTTGCTTTGGCGTTCGAGCGAAACGTAGACCCACGGCTGTGAGGGATGGAAATCGATATGCCGAGGTTGGAAATTTTCCCCGCCATTGGGCGCGACGGAGACTTCGTTGCTGACAACGCCATCCGTGTAGCGAAACACTTTCAGTGCGCCGCGATCTTCCGGGCGCGTTTTGGACGCTGCGTTGCCGCGTGTGACCAGGATCAGCGTTTTGCCGGAGGCGTCCGCGCGAATCTGGTGCGCGTAGATGCCCGCATCAATTTTCGCGGTCTGTGGAACAACGGCTCCGATGGTGCCATCGGGATTGATTCTGTGAATGGTGAAGTTGCTTGGTTGGTTGTAGGCAACCAGTAGATGGGTGCCGTTGGCATCCACGCTGTTGTGGATGGGGCGCGCAGGCAGCGCAACAGGATTGCCGATGGCCGTGAGTGCGCCGTTCGCCTCAATACGAAAAACGCTGGCGCCGTGGCGATCTCCGCGGGGGGCTGATGTGGCTCCGGGCGGCATGGCGGCGGCTCCACCGTTGCTCCAGGTTACGTAGAGGTACTTGTGCAAGGGATGGGGCCAAGCGTATTGCACGGCGGCCGGAAGAGTGATGGATTCCTTTTTGATGAGCGCCGCGTTTACGGCGTCAATTTCGTAGCGCGTGAGTTCAGAGCCTGCCGAGGAATAGAGGACTCCTCGGGGCGCTTTTGCTGCAGGTATGGTTTGCGCGGGGAGCATAGAGCAACAAATTGCCAGAAGCACCGTGGCGCACATTGCCGCGCTGATCGAACGAACCGGGATGGTTGGAATCCCCATGGCCCTCCGCTATTGGGGAACCCGCGCTGATGGCGGGGCTGCTTGCGTCTATTCGCTGAAAAGCTTCAGTTGATTCTCCACTGTAGTGACGCCTTTTACTTTCTTGGTGATGCGCACGGCCTTTTCTTTCGCTTTGTTGTCGCGAACGCGGCCCTTCAAAACGATAGCGCCTTTGTTGACGGTGACTTCAATCGCTCCACCCTTCACGTCGACGTCGTCGGCCAGCTTGCGCCGTACTTCGTCATAGATGCGATCATCGTCGGCGCTGCCTTGTGCCATCACCGCGGCGGGCAGAATGCCGAGCGTCATCGAAGCGAACACGAAAGAGCGGCGGGTCATCACATTTAACATCTTACATTCCCGTGCCGCGCCAGTCGATGGAGCGGAAGAAGCTGGGGTCTTCGCGCCATCCCTGGCGCACCTTGACGAGGAGTTCGAGAAAGACTTTGCGGCCAAGCATACGTTCCAGCTCGGTACGGGCCTGCGTTCCTGTTTTCTTAATAGCCGCGCCACCCGCGCCGATGAGGATCGCTTTCTGGCCGGGTTTTTCCACGATGATGGTCGCCACGATGCGCAGCATGGGGAGATGATTGTCGTTTGGTTTCGCGCCCGGACGCAGCTCCTCTTTCCATTCTTCGATGACGACGGCGACGGCGTGCGGCACTTCCTGCGTGGTTTGGTGCAGGATCTTTTCGCGAATCACCTCGGCGGCTAGGAAACGTTCGGGCTGATCGGTTAGATAGTCTTCCTCATAAACGGGAGGACCTGCGGGAAGATGCTGGATCACTTCTTTAAGAAGATGATCGAGCCCGTCGTTTCTGCGTGCCGAGATCGGGACATAGGCGGTGAAATCAAACTGATCGCGATAGGCCTCAATCAGGCGGATGAGCTTTTGCTTTTCCTCAAGCCAATCGATCTTGTTGAAGACGGCAATCACGGGGACGCCGGCCTTTTTCGCCAGATCGAGCGCGTGGACGTCTTCTTCCTCAACGGCAGGTGCGTTTTCCTTACGATTTAGCGCCGCGTGGGCATCGATAACAAACAGGCACACGTCGGGAGCCGCAGCAGCCGCGCGCACGGATTCCATCATGTGTTTGTTCAACAGCGTTTTGGGCTTATGGATTCCAGGTGTGTCGACAAAGACGATCTGCGCCTCGGGCAGCGTCAGGACACCTTCAATCGACGTACGTGTGGTTTGCGGTTTTGAGGCCACAATGGCGAGCTTGGTTCCCATCAGGGCATTGAGCAGTGTGGATTTGCCAGCATTCGGGAGGCCCAGAATGGCCACGAATCCTGCGCGATGTTTACTCTTGCGGTTGGGGCGCGATGGCGGCTTTGCGGCTGCGCGCTTCTTTGGTTGTTGACTCATTTTGCGGATGCTTTGGCTACACGGACTTGATCGACGCGGACATGATTGGCGGAGAGGACGCGAATGGCGATTCCATCGCGCTCGATTTCTTCTCCCGCCGCGGGGACGTGGCCCAGCCATTCGGTGACCAGTCCGCCGACGGTGGTGGATTCGGTGTCTTCGGTGGGTTGATAGTCCAGCAGGTTTTCGAGGCGGCCGACATCGAAACTGCCGGAGACGACGTAGCTGCCATCGGGTTCCTCGCGGAAATCGCGCTCGGGTTCATGTTCGTCGTGAATTTCGCCGACGATCTCCTCCACCATGTCTTCCATGGTGACGATGCCGGCGGTGGATCCGTATTCATCCACAACGACGGCCATGTGCGAACCTTTCTCCTGCATTTCCCGCAGGAGGTCGTTGACTGGCTTCGATTCGGGGACGGCCTCGATGGGACGCATGATCTCGCGCACGCGATGGAGTTTCCGGTCTTCCTGTTCGCGCTCAAACATGTCGCGAACGTGAACGAAGCCGATGACTTGGTCAATATTCTCTTCAAACACGGGGATGCGCGAGTACTGTTCCGTGATGGCGAGTTCGCGGAGCTCCTCGAGTGTGGCATCGGCGCGTACCGAAACAATCTTGGGCCGTGGCGTCATCACTTCGCGTACGGTTTTATCTCCGAAGGCGACTACGGATTGAATGAGTTTGCGGTCGCCCTTTTCGATGATGCCTTCTTCTTCTCCGGCGGCAATGAGGGCTTCAATATGTTCCTCGGGCGTCGCCGCATCCTCGGGCTTGTTGCTCTCTCCAAGATCGAAGACGGATTCGATGAAGCCGATGATCCATGTGATGGGCCGCATGGCCAAAGCGAGTGCACGATAAAGAGTGACCAGCGCGACAAGGCCATGGCCGTTGGTTTTCCTGTAGACGATCTGCGGGATGACGTAGGTTCCCAGAACGGCGTATGCGGCGACCAGTAGGATCGCCGCGGTGAGCGCCTCGGCAGCATCGGCATTTTGTGCGGTCAATGCCAGCGTCAGGACGCCAAGCACGGCTAGGCCGATGTGTTTGATGAGTGTAAACGTGAGAGAGCCTTGATCGGTATCGAGACCTATTTTTGCCTGCAGCGTTTCCTTGAAAAATTCCAGCGCCGGAAGCTCTCGCGGATGGACCCGCAGCGATTCCAAATAGAGAAGCTGAGCGCACGTTGCGGCGGTGACGATGAGTCCGAGAAGAATGCCGGCGATGAGGATGAGCAGCGTCACTTGGCCGGGTTCTTCTTTCGCGGGGATCGTTTTTTGTCGGAGCCGCCCTCGGTTCGTTCAATCAGTCCCGTGGGGAGATCCAGGCGCTTTCTCCATGCGGTTTCGATTTTGCGCATCTCGCCGCGATCGGTTTCGTGGTCGTAGCCCGCCAAATGCAGCGCTCCATGCAGCATCAGGACACAAAGCTCATGAAATACGGAGTGCCGCTGTTCGGCTGCCTGCGCCTTGGCGCGATCGAGCGAAATGGCTAAATCGCCGCATTCACCAATGGCGGATGGCGCGGGGAAGGAAAGCACATCGGTTGCGTAATTCTTCCCCAAGAAGCGCTTGTTCAGCCGCTTCAGTTCAGCGTCGCCTGTGATCAAGCAGGTAAACCCGCGGCCACCAAGAACGCGCCGTTTGACGGCGGCGTGAAACTGCCGCAACCCGGCTTTCCGGTAGCGAAACGGGGTTGGAAACAGCAATGGTATGTCGTCAGTGGACATAGGTTCGGCTCAATTGCCGTTAGGAGCCTGTTCGCTGTTGGCGGGCGGCGCTTCCCGTGATTCCGGGGTGAGAGGGTTACCGTCCGGATTGGTTTGCATGACCGCTTCCGTGGTTCCTCCATTGGGCAAGGCCAAAGGCAATTGCCTCTGGATTCCGATTGCCTCATTGTATCGTTCGTACGCTTTGACGATGCGTTGCACCAGACTGTGGCGGACGACGTCACGTTCGTCGGAATAGACAAAGCTGATGCCCTCCATGTTGCGGAGAACATCCATGACCTCCACAAGGCCGCTGCGCTGACGTCCGGGTAGATCGATTTGGGTGACGTCGCCGGTAACCACCATCTTGGAGTTGAAACCCTGGCGGGTCAGGATCATCTTCATCTGCTCGGGCGTGGTGTTTTGCGCCTCATCCATGATGATGAAGCTGTCATTGAGAGTGCGGCCACGCATGAAGGCGAGCGGCGCGACTTCGATGGTGTTGCGCTCAAGGAGCTTTTCGATTTTTTCCGCCTCAATCATGTCGTGCAGTGCGTCATAGAGTGGGCGGAGATAGGGATCGATTTTTTCCTGCAGCGTTCCGGGGAGAAAGCCGAGGCGCTCGCCGGCTTCGACGGCGGGTCGAGTGAGAATGATGCGGCTGACGCGTTTCGAAAGAAGCGCGGCCACGGCCATCGCGACGGCTAGATAGGTTTTGCCGGTTCCGGCGGGGCCGATTCCAAAAACTAGATCGTTGCGCTCAATAGCATCAATATAGCGGCGCTGCGTAAGCGTCTTCGGGGCAATTTGCTTTTTGCCAAAACTGCGCTGTTTGCCGCTATCCACCAGGCGGCGGAGCGTCGTGTCCGGATCGGTGGTGACGATGCGGAGGTAGCTGTTGAGGTCGCCGTTATTAAATACGACGCCTTCGCTGATCAGCGCGGCGTAGTCGTCCAGGATTCCGGCGGCGCGCTCGATATTCGGGTCTTCGCCTTCGATCTCAATGCGATCGTTGAGTAGTCGCGTGCGAACGCCAAGGCCGGTTTCGAGCACACGAATGTTCTCATCACGGGTCCCAAACAAGGACTCGATGCCGCGGGATATGGGTACGCTGGTTTTACTCACGGGTGTGACTCACAAGTCTGGCTCACAGTGGACTTCATTCTGCGTAAAGATTGAAATGCGGACAGAACACAGGGGAGTGGAGTGGAAACTCAGTACGGCCGGTCATCCGCAGGCGCGGAGGATGGGTGCACATCTAACCCAAGCATAACAGAATGAAAGTGGTCCAGTTTGTACCGCCGGGCGGGGGTTCGCTTTGGCGTGATTTGGAGCGGGAGACGGGATTCGAACCCGCGACATCAACCTTGGCAAGGTTGCACTCTACCAGCTGAGTTACTCCCGCGTCTGGCAAGCGACTAACCCCTATTGTCGCGCCGGTGCGCTTCTGTGTCAACGTGGGCGGGTGAAAAGTGGAAAACAGGACGGTGCGAAGAACCGGTCCCTATGCTTTTCCACATTGGTTCGATTGACTGTCTGGCTACCGTTCCATACCATTTCGGGAGTTCAAACGGGAAGATTTTCTGAGAAAAATTTTTGTGGAAACGCATCTGAAACAAAATGTTTGATTGGTTCGGCTGCTGTCTTTAAGTGTTTGTATACAAAGGTTTTAATTTTTTTTTGGGAGACACTTGCACTGTGGATTTTTATGCTATGCTGTAAATCCGCGAACGACGGGAGGCTGGGTCAAACGAAGGCATCCAGCGTCGACCGCGACGAAAGAAGTTCCTCAAAAGTCAAGCGTCAGACCTTGCTTTTCCACAAGGTGTGGAAAAGTTGTGGGAATTGTGTCGCTATTCGGAGGGTTGGTTGGGGGAAGCAGCTCTTTTTATGGAAGATCGCATGGCAGGATCGGCGAATCCTTGGGATGAGATCAAGAACCGTTTGGTTTCGAAGATCAGCACCCGAGCTTATGACGATTGGGTGTCCCGTACGGCACTGGATGGGGTGGACGGCAAAACCGTTCGTGTTTCGGTCCCCGATCAGGTGACGCGCGATTGGATGGAACAGGAGTACGCGGATCTCATCCGCACTGTAATTACCGAGTTAACGCTGCCGGTGGATCACATCGCGTATGTGTTGCGCAGTGGCGCCGCACCGCAGTCTACGGCGGCCTCGTCTGGCGACACGATGTTTGCTTCGCCGATTAGTCAGTTGAATCCCAAGTTCCGGTTTGGAAACTACGTGGTGGGATCATGCAACCAGTTTGCACATGCTGCGGCTAGAGCGGTGGCAAACAGCCCTTCACGCAGTTACAACCCGCTGTTTATCTACGGCGGCGTTGGTATGGGCAAGACGCACTTGATGCATGCAATCGGCACGGCGTTGCTGGAGCAGCACCCGGCGATGCGCATTGTGTACACCTCGGGCGAACGGTTTATGAACGAGATGATCAACTGCATCCGTTCGGACCGTATGCCTTCGTTCCACCGGCACTATCGCTCGGCGGATGTTCTCTTGATTGATGACATTCAGATTCTTGCGGGCAAGGAGCGAACGCAGGAAGAGTTTTTCCATACGTTTAACGAGCTTTACGAGCACCAGAAGCAAATTGTGATTTCGAGCGATTCGGTTCCAAAAGCCACGCCTGGCCTTGTGGAGCGACTGCGGTCTCGTTTTGAGTGGGGACTGTTGGTGGATATCCAGCCACCGGATCTCGAAACTAAGATGGCTATCCTCGACAAGAAGATGGAAAGCGAAGGTGTCGGTCTTCCCGAGGAAGTTCGCGTTTACATTGCGACGAAGACAAAATCAAATGTTCGCGAACTGGAAGGCGCGCTGGTGAAGTTGGTGGCGTATTCATCGGTAACGGGTACGCCCATCACGCTTGCGATGGCGCAGCAGGTTCTCAAGTACCTGATTCCCGGCCAGGAGCGCCGCGTAACGATGGACTCTGTCCTGCGGGCCGTTGCGGACAAGTTCCAATTGCAGCCTGGACAGCTGAAGCAGAAGACCAACGCGCAGAATATTGCTTATCCGCGGCAGATTGCCATGTACTTGATTAAGGAGTTGACGCAATCGTCGTTGCCGGAGATCGGGCGCATGTTCGGCGGCAAGCATCACACGACGGTTTTGCACTCCGTGCAGAAAATTGACAAGCTCCGACAGAAGGATGCGGATTTGAACAGGTTGATTCACAGCGTAATCGATTCAATCCATTAGTTTTGTTATTGTTTTCCACATTGGGGTAGTCGCTAAGGGTGTCAGAAAGTGTGGAAGAAGCCGGGTGATTCAAACGGTCAACGTGGGCACACACCCTTACCCACAACTTGTTGTGGCTTTAACCCCTCGTTTTTGCTACAATTTAGGGAGAAATCAACGTTTCAACACTCCCTATGAATTCGGTTCTACTTCTGTTTATTTTCTAGAGAAGATTCAGGAGAAAGAATCGCAAGAAGGACATCTTCATGGAATTCACTGTCAGCAGGGCTGATCTAGTACGGGAACTGAATCTTTCGCAGGGAGTTGTTGAGAAGAAAACAACGATCCCGATCTTGTCGAACGTGTTGGTGGAAGCCGACGGCGATAGGATTCATCTGACGGCGACTGATCTGGAGCTAGGCATTCGCTGCTCGTGTGCGGCGAAGGTGAAGAAGAGCGGAGCGGGTACAATCCCAGCGCGCAGACTTCTCGATTACGTCCGCCTGCTTTCCGATGGCGATGTTCAAATCAAGATCGGCGATAACAATTGGGCGAATATCAACAGCGGCCGTTCGAAGACGCGCATCGCTGGAATGTCGCGTGATAGTTTTCCGGAATTGCCGGAGATGCCGGCGGTTCTCGCGGAGATTCCGATTGGCGTACTGGCGGGAATGATTTCGAAGACCGTGTTTGCCATCTCTTCGGAAGAATCGCGATTCACACTCAATGGAGCTTTGCTGGTTCTACGCAAAGGCGGCCTGGTGATGGTGGCGACGGATGGGCATCGTCTGGCAATGGTGGAAAGCACTGGCGAGTTGGAAGGCGTGAACGCCTCGTATCGCGCGCTACTGCCGCGCAAGGCCATGCTGGAGATTCAGAAGCTGGCGGGGGATTCCGATCCGGCTGCGTTACTGCAGTTCTCCGGTGATGAGAATCATTTGTTCTTCAGGCTGGGCGATCGTCTATTGCTGTCCCGGAAATTGACGGGTAACTTCCCCGATTACGAACGGGTGCTGCCAAAGGATCAACCAAATTCCGTGTCGGTTAGCCGCGATGAGTTGAAGGCTTCGATTGAACGCGTATCGCAATTTTCTGATGAACGTTCCCGCGCGGTCCGTGTTCGTGTCGACGACGGTGAGATCAAAGTTCATTCGTCTGTATCAGAGACCGGCGAAAGCGAAGAGAGTATTCCGACCGAGTATAAAGGCCCGTCGGTTGAGATCGGGTTCAACGCTCAATATCTGCTCGACTTCCTGCGCGCGATTAACGATGAACAGGCGACATTCCTGTTCAAAGACGCGCACAGCGCCGGTGAACTGCGTCCTTCGGGTGAGAAATCGGCAAGCTACCGGTATGTGATCATGCCGATGCGAATCTGACGCGGTTCGTGAAAACAGTGTAGAGGGTCCATTCGACCCAAGAAGGCCAAAAGGAAACGATGTCTAGTTCCACCTACGATTCCTCCAGTATTAAAGTGCTTGAAGGGCTGGAGGCCGTCCGCCTCAGGCCGGCCATGTACATTGGCTCCACCGGCGAAGCGGGCTTGCATCACCTGGTATATGAGGTAGTCGATAACTCGGTAGACGAAGCGTTGGCCGGTCATGCGAGCGAAGTTAATGTCATCATCCACGTGGACGATTCGGTAACCGTTATCGATGACGGCCGCGGCATTCCAGTGGACATGCACCCGGATGAGGGCGTCTCGGCAGCCGAAGTTGTGTTGACGAAGTTGCACGCCGGGGGCAAGTTCGATTCGAACACGTATAAAGTATCCGGCGGTCTGCATGGCGTTGGCGTGAGCTGCGTGAATGCGCTCTCGGAACGCTTTGAAATTGAGATTTGGCGTCCAGCCAAGGGTGAAACGGCGTCGTCGACTTGGGAGCAGGAGTACTCAAAGGGAATTCCCAAGGCCGCTTTGAAGAAAACCGGTAAGGCAGGCCGCAAGACCGGAACCAAGGTCACCTTCCTCCCGGATGCGACGATCATGACCGTGACGAAGTTTAACTTCGACACGCTGGCAACCCGACTTCGCGAATTGGCGTTCCTCAACAAGGGTCTGAAGATCACGCTCACCGATGAACGCGAAGATCCGGTGCGTTCCTCGGAGTTTTTGTTCAACGGCGGAATCGAAGAGTTCATCAAACACCTGAATCGCGGCAAGAGCACCCTGCACGATAAGCCAATCTACTTTGAAGGCGAGCGCGATTTGCCGAACGGCAAGATCACGATGGAAGTAGCGCTGCAGTACAACGACACCTACAGCGAAACCGTCTTTAGCTTCGCCAACAACATCAACACGGTGGATGGCGGCACGCACCTAAGCGGCTTTCGCAGCGCGTTGACGCGCACCATCAATGCAGCGGGCCAGCAGGCGGGTCTGTTCAAAGACGTCAAGGAGAATTTGACCGGCGATGATGTCCGTGAAGGGTTGACGGCCGTGGTGAGCGTGAAACTGCCGCAACCGCAGTTTGAAGGGCAGACCAAGGGCAAGCTGAACTCCGATATTCAGGGTTACGTCGTTCAGTTGGTGAATGAAAAGCTGGGCGAGTTCTTCGATAAGAACTCATCTGTGATGAAAAAGATCGTCTCGAAGGCGATTGATGCGTCCCGCGCCCGTGAGGCCGCGCGCAAGGCTCGTGATCTCACTCGCCGCAAGGGCGCGATGGATTCCGGTGGCCTACCGGGCAAACTCGCCGATTGCCAGGAGCGCGATCCCGAGCGTTGTGAACTGTTCCTGGTCGAGGGCGAATCGGCAGGCGGTACAGCCAAGGGCGGCCGCGACCGGCGCTATCAGGCGATTCTTCCGTTGCGAGGCAAGATCCTCAACGTGGAGAAGGCCCGCTATGACAAGATGCTGGGACACGAAGAAATCCGGGCGATGATCACGGCGATTGGCACGGGCATCGGCAAGGATGATTTCGATGTAACGCGGCTCCGCTACGGGAAGATCATCATTATGACGGACGCCGACGTGGACGGATCGCACATCCGCACGCTGCTGCTGACGTTCTTCTTCCGCCATATGCAGGAGCTGATTAAGCGCGGCAATATCTTCGTTGCGCAGCCGCCGCTCTATCGCATCAAGCGCGGGAAGTCGGAAAAGTACATTAAAGACGACAAGGAATTCACGCGCGAGATTCTGCGGCGCGCTACCGAGAACCTGAAGGTGGAACTCGGGGATAAGAAGACTGTTCTCGAAGGCGCTGAGCTGCGCGCTTACCTGATGCAGTTGGATGATTTGCAAAACGCCTGGAGACGCATGGAGCGCCGGTTGCGCGAGCCTCGCGTCGTGGAAGTGATTGCGGACCCTGGCCTCGCGATTGATACGCGCGCTGATTTCTCCGATCAGAAGAATTTAAGGCCAGTGCACGAAGCTTTGAAGGAGCTCAAGATCGAGACGGAGCTGCGCAATGAAGAAGAGCATTCGGCATGGCTGGTCACCTTCAAAGATCCCACCAACGCGGAGCGCCTGATCAACATTGATTTGGCGACGACTGCTGAGTACCGCCGCTTGCGCGCGCTTTCGAAGCAAGCTGCGAAGTTCAACAATCCGCCGTTCACGGTCATTCGTGACAACCATCGGGAAACGCTGGGCAGTTGGCGTGACATGCTGAACCACGTGAAGAGCGAAGGTACGCGCGAAGTCAACATCCAGCGCTACAAGGGCCTGGGTGAAATGAACGCCGAGCAGTTGTGGGAAACCACAATGAACGCGGAAACGCGGACGCTGCTGCAAGTGTCGCTTGAAGACCTGGTGCAGAGCGATCAGATCTTCACCACGCTGATGGGCGAAGATGTGGAAGCGCGCCGCAAGTTCATCGAAGACAACGCGCTGGACGTTCGGAATCTCGACGTATAAGCTGGACGGTAATGTCTGGCGGCCATCTTCCAAAAACAACACGCCGAAGCATGCTTGGTGCGGCCTTGGCTATGCCAGCATTTGTGCAACGCATGCTCGCGCAGGGTAGGCTTGGGCCGCCTCCTCATGAGCACGGACCCAAGGTGTTCCTCGACTACGACCAAGTGGAATTGGACGCAGTTTACGATCAAGCGGCGTATGCAACGAACGGTCCGCAGATTGGTGAGAGAAACCAGAGGAACAGCGAAGTGGTTCGTGCGCGGTTGGGGAATCCACTGCGCGTATCTTACGGGCCGACGGCGATAGAGAAGATCGACATCTATAGAACGTCGAAGGCTGGCGCTCCGGTGTTGGTGCATATTCATGGGGGCGCGTGGCGGGCGACTACGGCATCGGCCGCCGGGTATTTGGCGGAGGCTTACGTAAGGGCCGGCGCGAACGTTGCGATACCCGATTTTGCTGCAGTCCAGGATGTGGGCGGAAGTTTGCTGACGATGGCCGCGCAGGTGCGCAGAGCGATCGCTTGGGTTGGGAGAAACGCCGCTTCTTTCGGTGGAGATGCGAAGCGGGTTTACCTGTCTGGGCATTCGTCGGGCGCCCATTTGGCGGGATGCGCGCTGATTGTGGATTGGACGAAGGAATTTGGGCTTGCTCCCGATTTGTTGAAGGGCGCACTGATGGTGAGCGGCATGTACGATCTGAAAGGTGCACGGCTTTCCTCTCGCCGCGACTACGTGCGGTTTAATGACGAAACTGAGGAGTCGCTGAGTATCCAGCGGCATCTGGATCGCATCCACACGCCGGTTACCGTCGCGTATGCAAGCCTCGATACGCCGGAGTTTCAGCGTCAGAGCCGGGACTTCACTTCCGCAATGAACGCAGCGGGTAAACCCGTTGAGTTGGTGGTGGGCCAGGGATACAACCACTTCGAGTTCATTGAGACGCTGGCGAACCCTTACGGTCTCTTGGGACGTGCCGCTCTGGCGATGATGAAGCTGTAGCGGATCAGTCTACGTAAAGGCGCTTCACCCTGGCGTGAATGCCGCAGAGAACGGCGTAGGAAATGGTTCCTGCCCAACGAGCCATTTGTTGGGCATCGATGGAAACGCGGTTCGCACCGTCACCTTCCGATCCCAAGAGCTTCACTGCGTCGCCTGGCCTAAGGTCAGGGCAATCACTGGCATCGATGGTTGTGAGATCCATGGACACGGCGCCGATGATCGGTGCTAGTTTTCCTTGCGCGATTACCTGTCCCTTGTTGCCTAAGCGATGCGGGATGCCATCGGCATAACCTGCCGCAAGGACGGCGATGCGGGTTGGCTTGGTGGTGCGATGAATGCCGCCGTAGCCGACGAGGGCGCCTGCTTCGATTTCTTTCACTGCCAAGACGGATGCTTTCCACGTCAGCGCGGGAGCGACGTCCAGAACTCCTTTGGGCGGACGCGTGCCGCGCGCCGGGGAAATGTAGCCATAGATGGCGTGGCCCGGACGAACGAGGTTTCCCCAAGCTTCAGTTCGCTTGTAGGCGACAGGAATTGTTGCTGATGAATGAACGTAGCGCGGCACGATTCCGGCTTCGCGCAATGCGGCAAGAATGGCCTCGAATCGTGCGACTTGCTCGGCGGTTTGTGGACTGTCGTAATTGCCTGAAGACGCAAAGTGCGTCATCACACCTTCGAGTTCGCCCGACCCGGCGGCGCGGGCTGCGAGAACCACACGCACAATTTCTTCGGCTGGCGCACGCGTGCCAAGTCGGCCCATGCCGGAATCGATCTTCAGGTGATAGGGAACTCGAACGGCGGTGACGTCTTCAAGTGAGTGAATGACGGGCGTTAGGTGAAATGCAGATAGCGCTTCGCGATCTTCGGGCAGATAGTCCGCCATAACAAGGATGCGCGCTCGGATGCCGGCGTCCCGCAGCGCGATGCCTTCGTCTACGTTCGATACGGCCAGCCAGTGTGCGCCTTCGGAGACGAGAGCTCTCGAAACCTCGATCGCGCCGTGGCGATAGGCGTCGGCCTTCACAACAGGCATCACTTCAACGCCAGCGCCGACCAGATTCCGCACCGCGCGAAAGTTCGCTCGGATGCGGCCCAGGGAAACTTCCACCCAACTTCTCATTGACGTTCGATTCTTCCTGGAGCTTACCAGAACAGCGGGGAACTACCGCGCGGCGAGCCCTGTTAATAGTTTCTCGTATTGATCGGTTACCGCGTCCCAGCTATAACGGGATCGCACTCGTTCGGCGGCTTTGGCTCTCCATGAGTCGCGTTCGGCGTCGGACATGGCCAGAACAGTTTGCATGACATTTGCAAGAGTTTCGCGGGTGAACGCGAGACCCGCACCGCCAGCCACCTCCGCATTTTCGGGTGTATCCAGATAAAGCGTGAGTGCACCGCGGCCCATGGCTTCAATGAGCGCGGGGTGGGTGCCGCCGACTTCGGTCGCGTGAACGTACGCGAAGCAATGCGATCCCAGTTCCCGATAGCCCTGGCCGTAGATAGCTCCAGGGATCACGATGCGCGCGTCTTTGGTGTCGCGAACTTTGCGGATGTAGTCGGCCGCATACGGCGCATCGCCGATCAATGCGAGTCTGCAATTCGTACTTACCTTCTCAAATGATTCGCGGACGAGAAGGCCGTTGTTTTCCGGCTCCATGCGGCTCACGTAGAGAAAGTATTTTTGATGCTCAAGACCAAGCGTGTGGAGTACGTTATCGGTGGGCACCGGACCAAGCTCGGCGCCATAGGGAATCATGACGGAATCGGTGTGGTATTCATCGCGATAGTAATCGGCGATGGCTTGGGCGTCGGTGACGATTTTGGTGGGCATCCAGGTGGCCAGCCATTCGGATATGCGGTACCAGGTTTTCGCGAGCGCATTCCATTTTTTTCGATTGCGTTCCAAGCCATCGACGTTTAATGCAACCGGCATGCCAAGTGCGCGCGGCATCCACGTAAAGACCGCATTGGCGGCGTTGCAGTAAAGCAGTGCATCATAACGCGAGCCGAGTAACCGGAGTGTGGCAAAGCATGTGTGCGCGATGGTGTCGAAATATTTATGGCGGATGGTGGGAAGGTAAACAAGGTGGACGCCTTTGTATGTTTCTTCCGTGTGGCGCTCGCGGCAATAGATGGTGACGTGGTGGCCGCGTGCGGCGAGGCGGGTACCTAGTTCCTCTGCGAAGGTTTCAAACCCGCCGTATCGAGCGGGGATGCCGCGCGTGCCAACAATTGCGAACCGCACGGATGTATTCGCTTATCCGCGCGCAGCTCGTGCGCGCGCAATGAGGCGTGCGTTCGGCTTCGCCGCAGGCCGGCTGGTGGGCTGAAAGGCGAACCAACTGGCCATGTATTCGTCGGTGACGCGTTTGCGGCGCATGATTTCACTCCGCTTTTCTTTGAAGTGCCTCCAGTTGCGGAGCACATAGCCGAATGCTTTGAGGGACGAGTGTTCGTGGAGAATGCAGGCGGCGAAAACAACCAGGTCGCGCGCGGTGATGGCGAGCCAATTGCGTCCGTATACATTCGGCGTGATGTTCTTGATGCGCATGAGGAAGCGGTTCTTCACGGAATGCATGTTGATCTCCGGCGGAAGTGCGCGCCGGTTTCCAGGTAGAACATTGCGAACATGATAGCCGCGAGCCGACGGTGTGTAGATGCAGCGCCAGCCCATCAACTGCGCGCGCCAGGCAACGTCGGCGTCCTCGCGATAGACAAAGAAGTCGGAATCGAAAAATTCGCCCATCACGGAGATGTCATCGATCATCTGCCGGCTGTACAACGCGGCGGCCGCCGTGGCTCCGAAGACGTATTCGAAATTCACGTAGTGGCCGCGATCCACTTCCTGACTGCCGCGATCAAGATGGCGCAGGGTGGGTGTGAAGTAGATGCCGGTGGAATCCACCAGTTGTTCGTCGGGAAGATCGAAGGTGGGGCGAATGGAGAGCAGTTTGCCGCAGACAGTGCCCACCTTTGGATCGACATGTGCGGCGTCCACTAGTGCCTGAATGAAGTTCGGCATCAGCAGGACGTCGGGATTCAGGGTGAGAACCCAATCGCCGTTTGCCAGCGCGATCGCTTGATTTTGCGCCGCGGCGAAACCGAGGTTGTCCGTGTTGTAGTAGATCCGGCAACGGTCCTGGAAGGGTTCAAGTATGTCCACCGTGCCGTCGGTGGAGGCGTTGTCGACGATCACCAACTCGAGATTTGGATACTTCTGCTCGAGGACGGATTCCAGACAGCGCTTGATAAACCGGCCGCTGTTATATGTAACCAGCGTTACCGAAACGAGGTCCTTGTCTGACGATCGCATTCTTCCCTTATCGTGCCGGGCTCGCTTCAGACACGTCTGCCTGAAAAAAGCTTCGGACACTCACCCAGATCACTTTCCCATATGCTCGAACCGACTGCAGACTCCGTTCCCGGATCCCCCCCGCCACAATCCGCGGAATTGAGCCAATCACCACTGCCGCGCATACGGTACGAAATGACAACATCGTAAAGTGTTTAGCGGCGTATCTTAGAAGGCTAACATACCAAAAGACCGCGCGGTTTCCTATTGGCATCTGGCCCACGGAACCGCCCCCGTCGTGTTCTACGGTGACAGCGGGATTAAAGGAAATTCTGTTCCCGGCATCCAGGGCTCGCTTGCAGAAATCGACGTCTTCAAACCAGACGGGATGAAAACGCTCGTCGAGTCCCCCCAGTTTTTCCCAAACGTCACGGCGAAACATGAGAAGCGCGCCCGCCGGTTGTTCGACGAACGCGGGCTGGTTCAGGTCCAGATCCAGGCACCGGTAGCGCCGATTGACCGGGTTCGATGGCCATAACTTATTGATTCCTAATGACTCGAATACCAGTGCGACCGCCGTAGGGAGGCGCCGGACTGTGAAACCGGCTTGGGCGGCTCCCGAGGAATCCACCAGTTTCCCGGAGGCCAAACCGTGTTGGCGGCAATCAGCGGTCATGAGGTCGAGGCCGGTTTTGAGCCGTGCGTCGGGATTGAGGAGCAAGATGGGGTCGGCGCCAGGCAGGAAGCGGATGCCCTGGTTCACCCCGGCTGCAAAGCCGAGGTTTTCCTGATTCTCGATGAGGATCACCCCGTTTCGCTGTTTCACGTGGGAAACGGTCTGGTCATTTGAACGGTTATCCACGACGACCACCTGCCATTCGGGAGCATAGTGTGCAACGGCGTCCAGGCACGAACCGATCTCGGCTGCGGAGTTGTAGGTGACAATGACTACCGCGCCAGCCACGAATAGGCCCTCCAATAGTCATCGAGTCCCGTTTGTTGCTGTACGGCAAAGATTTCCTTTTCGCTTTCGGCGATGATGGCGGTTAATCGCTGCCGTTCGGCCACAGGTATTTGCGGGAGATTACCCGCCGCCCGCTTCCCTGCTCGCCTGCCTTCCCGAAACGCCGCGCCGCAGCCGTGTTTGGCTGCAACCAATCCCCAGAGCAATTGGCCAGCCAGAATTGGGAGATTCGGTTGTCCTTGAAAATGTTTCGCGGCTAGCAAAACCTGATTGCGCGCGATGTGCCGGACCGTGTCTGGACTCCACTTGCCCAGGGTCGAACTGCCGCGGTGATAAGCGATCGCCGAAGGGACATAAAGGCCTGGTTTTCCCGCCAATGCGCAACGGATGCCGAAATCGACGTCTTCCAGATACGAGCCAAAGGTTTCATCCAAACCTCCGAGTTCGGTGAAGAGTTGCCGCCGGAATATGGCGGCAGTCATGGGAGCAAAACGGATCGTCCTTTCGCGATTCCAAAAGGGACGATCGTACCTCCCTGCTCCACAGCGAAGCGCGCAGGCGCCGCGAGAGATTTCGTCATAAGTGCCGTCAAGTCGGGTAGGATCGGCGGCATCCAGCGTTTTGCCGGTGGCGAAGAATACATTCGCAGCAGTTGCGCGGGCGAGCAGCCGATCGAGCCAAGCTGGGTCGAGAGTGACATCGTTGTTGAGGATCGCGACCCAATCGCTGTTGGCGGCGTTGATGCCGCGGTTCACGGCGACGGCGAAACCCAAATTCTTTTCGAGTTTCAGGACATGGGCGCCGAGGGACTCGGCAAGCGCCGCGGAATCGTCGGAGGATCCGTTGTCGACGACGATCACTTCGTCGAACTTGCGCTGCTGTTTGCTGAGGCTATCGAAAAATTCGGGCAGCAGGTCGCGGCGATTCCAGTGCGGGACAATGGCGGCGACGGTGTGCCGGACCTCAATCGGCATGTGTTCTATTAGAATAACCGCGCGATTTGCGTTGTGCCCTAGTTCGATGCATCGCGTGCCTTGGCAACTTCGTCACGGTAACACTCCAGCATTTGTTTCGTCATGGTTTGCATGTCGCGTTTACTGACCACGTACTGGCGCGCGCGCTCCGCCATCGCCTCCGCTTTTTTCGGATTGCGGAGCAGGTCCACAACGTGTCCCGCGAAATCCTGAGGGTCATCGGCAAGGGCGCTAATATCGCCATCCACATCGGCAAGTCCTTCGGCCCCGATTCGTGTGGACACCACGGGGATGCCGGCCGCGTAGGCCTCGAGCAGTTTCACGCGAACTCCGGAGCCGCTGAGGATCGGGCAAACGAACAGCGCATACTGAGCGAGTGCGTCGCGAATGTCATCGACAAAGCCAACGAGTTGGATGGCGTCGGCCCCTGGCAACGAATGGCGCGGAGGAGGATCGGAGCCAATGACGATCAGCTTTGCATCTGGTTCCTCCCTTAAAACATGCGGCAACACTTGGCGCGCGAACCAATCTACAGCTTCTTGATTCGGAGGATGCCGGAAGCTGCCGAGGAACAGCATGGTGAGTGGTTCCCGCGGGCCGCTTTTGAAGTTGTAGAGCGACGTGTCGATGCCCGCGCGGAAGCCGTCGTCGATGCGGCCCTTCAACTGCGGCAGGAACGACAGCAAGTAATCGCCGTTCTCGCGGCTGCACACTTGAACGCGATTCACCTTGGGCAGCGCGCGTAGTTCGTAGCGGATCGCCCGGAGATACTCCCAACGCGCTTCGATACGCTCGATGAGACCTTTCATCAACGGCAACCGGCGGGCGATGGATTGAAAATAGACATCGTGCTCAAAAAGAATGGTGGGAATGCGCCTGAGACCGAAAGCATATTGCGCCATCGGTGTGTACTCCAGTTGGACGATATCGATCTTGTGCGTATAGATGGCGCGATGGATGGACCACGCAACATTGTGGTTGCTGAATTCGCGGACCGCGTGAGGCTCGATCGATCCCAGCGCCTTCTGCTTCCCCTCCAAGCGTACGAAGTAATCCGTGGATGCGCACAGCCGGTCGAGTTCGTCATGCGCCGGGCGCTGATGGTCGTAATCAAGCATCACGATGGTGTGCAGTTCGCATAGCTTCGCCAACCGGTTCACGGTTTGATACATGAACACGCCGCCGCCGTGGGTGGGCGGACAGATGGGATATGGCGAAACAAAAAGTACACGGAGGGGGTCTGGGTTTGCCGGAATGATATCGAACGTGTCGCGGAAGTGCCCGCCCAAGGGACGCCGGAAAGCTTCGGTATCCGAAATAGCCGCCATGCGAATCGCCCGTGTTCTCGAGTGCAGGGCCCCAGGCAGTTGCCAGACAGCTCGCGCGATGCCGGCATAGCTGGAACGTTCGGGCGAATCGCCGAAAATCCAATTGATCGTGGTGCTGGCCCAGGTGAACGCGAAGTGGCCAAGCAGACGCTTCCCCTCATGGATGTTCTTCCACGTGAATAGCAGGAAGTTCTTCTTGAGGACGCCTTGAATGTACTGCTGCGAGAATTTCTTCCCGATGGTCCCGCGGTGTTCGTGATAAACGACGCTGGCCGGTTGATACATCGTCTTCCAGCCGCGTTTCCACGCCAGGTAGCCGAGGTCGGTGTCTTCCAAATAGAAGGGCCGCAGTAATTCGTCGAATCCTCCGATTTCATGAAACTTGCGGCGGTCATAGGCGCAAGAGCCGCCGCCGCCGTAGGAGCACGGGTAAAGGCCTGTGATCTTGTCATCGGCGCGATGGCGGACACGGAGTGCGCCTTGTGCCCACCAGGTCTCCGTGAGCCCGGTTTCTTCGCGGATACGTTTGGAATCGGAAAAGAAGATTTGGCAGGAAACGGAAAAGACGAGTTCGTCGGTGAAGCCGGCGAGTAGTGGTGGAAGAAAATCCACTTCCACGCGCATGTCGCTGTTAAGGAGAACAACGATGTCATGTTTGGCCGCCGCGAATCCAGCATTCGATCCGCCGCCGAAGCCGAGGTTCTCGGCGAGGGCGAGAAGTTTCACCTGCGGAAAGTTTTGGCGAACAAATTCGGCGCTGCCGTCGGACGACCCGTTATCGACGACAATCACTTCACTACCCGGTACGCGTTCCGCCGCTGTGACGACGGAGGGCAGATACTTTTCGAGCAGGTCGCGCCCGTTCCAATTGGGGATGACGATACTCGCCGCCGAGGTATTCGGCTTGTTTGATGCAGGTAGCTTCTTAGGCAGAAGTTTGGCGACAAGATCCGTGAGAATTATCGCCACCGCGGCGATCAACAACAGGAACGGCGCGAGGAGCGCGAGCGGCAGCCCTTTCAGTATGCGAATGGCGGCGCGCTTTGCCGGAGAATCAGACATCGGTATCGATCTTCGGTCCGAGGCCTAGCCTGACGCCAAGGCGGAGCCATCCCGAGGATTTCACGAGATTCAGTTGACGATCAAGGCGTTGCGCCCAGTGTGTACGTTCAATAACGGTCGCTTCCGCTTTGTCGAGTGCCTTCACTGCGGCTGTCAGTTCGTTGCCGCTTTCTTTGAGGCGGCGGTCTAGATCTTTCGCCCACTCGTTCTGTTGTTCAAGGTGCTTGGTTTGCTGATCGTGAATTTCGATGATGCGGTCGCGCTCGGCGCGCGCGGTCTGTAGTTCTGTGCGGAGCAATGTGATGTGGTGTTCCCGTTCCTTGAGGACGTTGGCCGCGCGTGGAACATAGATAAAGCTCTCTAGAGGCGGCATTGTCGTGTTCGAGCAAATGCCGAGAAAGAAGTGAGCTTCGTCGGGCGTTCCACGTGATCCGGCCATCTCCGCGGCGACGGGCTGATACGTGGCATGCGGATAGAAAGCAAACGCCTCCATGCGGTTCTGTAGGAAAACGGCGGTTTGAGGAAAATACTCCGCGAGCGCGGTTCGGAATTCCGCGTAGGTGAATTCGTGTGTGTGGTAAGGATTTGGTCCTTGGTCGCCACGGGATTCCGTGTAGTAGAGTTTGTTCGGCGTCGATACCAGGAAGATCCCGCCGGGTCTAAGTAGACGGCTCGCTTCTTTGAGTAGCGCCCTCGAATCTTCCAGATGCTCGATCACTTCGAATGCGGTGATCAGATCGAAGGAGGAATCGGCGATGGGTACATTCGTCGCGGATGCCTCAAAGAACTTGATGTTGGCGAGCGGGTAGTTCGATTGTGCGTAGGAGATGGCGTCCGGTGAGACGTCGATCCCTTGCACTGAGTGAGCTGATTGCGCCAGTTCCGCGGTTCCGTATCCGGTGCCGGAGCCAACATCTAATACATCCCTGTGAGAGGCAAAGCGGCAGGCAAAGGCGTAGCGGGAAATGTGTTCAGCCCACAAGTCGTCGTTTACCTGGCCGGGGACAACGCGTTCACCGGTGAATTCGGTCACAGTGCGGGTTCTCCGGAACCAATCTTGGAGTTGACTTCAATGCGGCAGGGAAAACGGAAGGGTCCGTACATCTGGCCCGGTGGTTGAATCATTTCGAGGACGACGGCATTCTCGACGAAATCGCAGATCTGGAATTTGTCGAGGTTCCCGTTGGCGATCGCTGGCGAAAACGACAGGTTGGTGGTGTAAATGGTTGGGATCTCCAAGTAGAAGTCTACCGTGCAAATTTCCCCTTCAAGAAGAGGAGGCAAGGGAGTGCCGTCGTTGGTAGTATTGACCCCGGCAAGTTCAAGTCCAAGTTGATTGCGGAATAGAACGCCGATGATCGGCTGATCGAGATTCCGTTTGGCCCGGGCGCTCACGCGGACCACTATGGCCGAATCGGGAGCCACGGTGGTGAGGGGTTCCCCGGAAAGCGTGCAAACAGCGATGCCGATGATTTCAGCCCGGCCGTCTCCCGAACGCTGATCGACGTTGGGGATGCCCTCGACAACCTCAAGGGGGCCGTGGGCCGTGGGTGGGTGTTGAATGGTTTCGTGCTGCTGGTAGTCGGCATCCTTTTGCGCCATGGCGAGTAGGTATTGCGAAACGACGCGGTCGGTGTTGCCGATGGCCATGAGTTTGCCGTGATCGAGCCACATGGCGCGGTCACCTAATGCTTTGACCTCGGACGCCGAATGAGAGACGAAAAGGATAGTCACTCCTCGGGAACGAAGCTCGTGGACTTTGCGGAGGCAGCGTTGGCGGAAATAGATATCACCCACGGCAAGAGCCTCATCCACTAGTAGAATCTCTGGGTCCACATGAATGGCCACGGAAAAGGCCAAGCGGACCATCATGCCGCTAGAGTAGGTCTTCACCGGCTGATCGATAAAGTTACCGATTTCGGCGAATTCTGCAATGGCCGGAAAACGGGTGTCCATATCCTTCTTGGACAGGCCGAGAATGGTGGCGTTGAGGTAGACGTTGTCGCGGCCGGTGAATTCGGGGTTGAAACCGGCTCCCAATTCGAGCAGGGCAGCTACCCTGCCTTGTACGTGCACGGTGCCGGATGTGGGCTGCAGAATGCCGGCGCAGATCTGCAGGAGGGTGCTTTTGCCGCAACCATTCTCGCCGACAAAACAAAAAGTTTCCCCACGTTTGACGTCAAAGGTGATGTCACGAAGAGCCCAATAGTCCTGGTGAAAACTGCGGCGCTGAAAGGTGGCAAGCTCCTTGAGACGGTCGCCCGGCGCCGCGTAGATCGGGTAGCTTTTCGAGACGTTCCGGAATTCGACGGCATGCTCGGACACTACTTGAGATTGTAGTGCACTGGTGGCGGAATCCACAAAACGAGTTTCAGACCTGAGAGTCTCATTACTTGACAGAAGAGGGTCTGGCTGCATACGCTGGAGATGCGCCGGTGTAGCTCAGGTGGTTAGAGCGACGGTCTCATAATCCGTAGGTCGTAGGTTCAACTCCTACCGCCGGCACCACTTCTCAGTTACTTCCCATGATGTGTTGGTAGAGGCGGTCGAGCTCCGCCTGGGAGTAATACTCAATCTCAATTCGCCCCCGCTGTTCGCTCAGTTCAACGATTCGAACGCGTGTCCCGAGGGCGCGCTCCAGTTCTTCAACTGCGGCGCGTACATTGGGATCCTGTGGTTGTTCGCGCTTGGGGCCGGAACCGGACTTTGGACGATCCGAAGTCAACTCCTGGACAAGTGCTTCCACCTGACGGACGGAAAGTCCCTGGGCGGCGGCCTTTTCGGCAACCTCGATTTGTTGTTCTGCCGTGGAGAGGCCAAGCACGGCCCGTGCATGTCCCATGGCAAGCCGGTGCTCGGCGAGGAGAACCTGTACTTCCTTGGGCAGCTTCAGCAACCGGAGCATATTGGCCACCGATGCGCGATCCTTGCCGGTCCGGCGGCCGATTTCTTCCTGAGATAGGCCGAGCTCGCGGGAGAGCCGATCGTAGGCATGCGCAGTTTCCATTGGGTTCAGGTCTTCCCGCTGGATATTCTCGACGAGCGCTATTTCGAGCAGTTGCGGATCGGCAATCTCCTGGACCACGACAGGAACATCGGTTAATCCTGCGAGTTTCGCCGCCCGCCAACGACGTTCGCCAGCAACCAATTGGTAGGTTTCATCCGTCTGTTTGCGAACAATGATCGGCTGGATTATCCCGTTGGCGCGAATCGACGCGGCCAGTTCTTCCAGGCGCTCCGGTTGAAAAACCACACGCGGCTGGAGGGGGTTCGGGTGAATTTCGTCGATTTGGAGTCTGGTTGGGGCCGTGATAGGCGCGGTTGTAGGGGCCGCCACCGCAGTCGGGGAAGATTGTGCTGGTGCAGGCTGTGCTAGGGGCTTGCTCGGCAGGAGTGCCGAGAGTCCTCTACCCAGCGCTTTCCGCTGTTTGTCGTTTGCGTTGCTCATTGTTCAGAATCTCCTTTGCCAGCCGGATATAGCTCTCCGCTCCCTTGGATCGAGGATCATACAAAAGAATGGGCTTACCGTAGCTGGGTGCCTCCGCGAGGCGGACGCTTCGAGGGATGACGGTCTCGAGTACGTCGTTTTCGAAGAACTCTTTTAAATCACTGGCAACCTGACGAGTCAAGCTGGTGCGTTCGTCGTACATCGTCAGCAGGATGCCTTCGAGGGGCAGGGGACGATGGAAGGTTTCGCGGATTCGCTCGACGGTGTCGATCAGTTGGGACAAGCCTTCGAGAGCAAAGAATTCGCACTGAATGGGGACAAGTACGGAGTCTGCCGCCACCATCGCATTCAGCGTGAGCAGGTCCAACGCCGGAGGACAGTCTATGAGGAGATAATCGTACTGATCCCGAACGGAACTGAGGAGCATCGACATGCGATGTTCCCTGTTTTCAAGGTCATAGAGGTCCAGGTTGGCTGCAACGAGGTTCTTGTCGGCCGGCAAGAGGTCGAGTCCTTCACAGAGCGTTTTTACGATGGCGGAGGAAAGTGGCTCTCCGTTAATCAGTGTGTCGTAAAGAGTTTTTGTCTCAGCCGATTTCTCGGCACCGAGGCCCGTGGTAGCGTTTCCCTGAGGATCGCTGTCGACTATTAAGACGCGGAGGTCGTTGGCCGCCAAGGATGCCGCAAGATTGATGGCTGTGGTTGTTTTCCCAACGCCGCCTTTTTGGTTGGTGATCGCAATGATTTTTCCCACGGTTGCGATCTTAGCATGTTTTCTGCAAACATGATGTTCCACGTGAAACATCATGCTGGCGTTTCACGTGAAACGATCTCCAAACAGCGGTTTTCACCCCAAGGAAGCACTGTGCCTCCTTCACCAACAGTCAGGAGAGCCAATTTAGGGGCAAGAGAGAGTCGAAGGACGTCCTGTCTTGCAACTGCGCGGCTCACAACCCAATCAAAACGATCGGTAAGGCGATCCGCTCGCTGCGAGAGGATACGCACGTTCTTCAGGCCACGGGAGGCTTCGCGCAGGAAAACCGCCTTGCGCTGATCCGACTCAATCAAGACTACGGAACACTCTGGGCGGATTACCGCGATCGGAAACCCGGGGAAGCCAGGGCCGGAACCAACATCCGCGATCGAAAGTGCTCCTGGCGGGAGCCGCAACGCGAGATAGAGGGATTCGCAGTAATGAAAGCGAGCGGCTTCAACCGGGGCCGTTATCCTCGTCAGATTCACCTTTTCGTTCCAGCGGAGCAAAAACTCGTAGTGGTCCTGAAGAGCGTTCAACTCCGCCTCGGAAAGTACACGGAAGGGCGCGAACTCTGTCGCCAAGATCTGTCGAAAGCTCACGACTGGCTCACGTTCAAGTACACTTCGAGAACGGCGACCGCAGCAGGTGTGATGCCCGAGATACGACCGGCTTGACCCAGCGTTTCCGGGCGATACTTCTCGAGCTTCTCCCGAACCTCACGAGACAACCCAGGGATACTGGAATATTGGAACTCGACGGGAATCCTGCGTCGATCCGAGGAACGAACCTGCTCAATTTGACGTTCCTGCTGCGCTATGTAGCCGGAATACTTTACTTCTGTTTCGACGGTTTCGAGGACACCGTTGGCCCAGGCACCCTCGTGGGCGGGTAATCCCGGCATCGCCGTTATCTTGGACTCCGGCCGCCTCAGCCATGCTGCGGCCGTCGGGTTCTTCGCTAGATGGGCGCGGAGCATCTCTTTTTGAGCTTGCTTTGCCTGGAACTGCTCCCACCGGTCATCAGTAACCAACCCGATACGACGGCCCTCCGGGGTGAGACGTTCATCGGCGTTGTCGATCCGGAGGCGGAGGCGGAACTCCGCTCGCGAGGTGAACATCCGATAAGGCTCATCTGTGCCCTTGGAGACGAGGTCGCTGATCAAAATACCGGTATAGCCATCGGTTCGGCCGATGATCAGCGGTTCTTCACCACGAATCCACAGGGCGGCATTCAGGCCGGCAACCAGGCCTTGGCAAGCCGCTTCTTCGTAACCGGATGTACCATTGATCTGACCCGCAAGAAACAATCCATCCACTGTTTTCACTTGGAGCGCGTGGGTGAGCTCCCGGGCATCAATCGCGTCATATTCAATGGCGTAACCAGGGCGGATCATCTCCGCATTCTCGAGTCCTGGAATGGAAGCGACTACGCGAGCCTGCACGTCGATCGGCATGCTGGTGGACATGCCATTTACGTAAATTTCGTTTGTGTCCAAACCTTCCGGTTCCAGGAAAATCTGGTGCCGCGATTTATCGGGGAATTTAACGATTTTATCTTCGATCGACGGGCAATACCTTGGGCCGATACCCTCTATCTGGCCGCTGAACAGGGGAGAACGGTGGATATTCTCCTTCAAGACCGAGTGGGCCTCAGGTGTCGTGTAAGTGATATGGCAGCACACCTGCTGCCTGTCTATCTTATTGGTAATAAAAGAAAACGGTGTCGGATTCGGGTCCCCGTATTGAGGCTCGAATCTCGACCAGTCGATACTGCGGGCATCTAAACGCGGGGGCGTGCCGGTTTTTAATCGAGTCCAAGAGAGTCCCAGGGTGCGAAGTTGATCGCCGAGCAGGTCTGAGGAGGCCTCGCCGCTTCTGCCGCAGCTGTAGGTTTGTTCGCCGATGTGGGCCAAGCCGTTGAGAAATGTTCCCGTGGTGATCACCACGGCATCCGCTTCAAGGCAACGGCCATCCCGCAACCGGACACCTTGCATCCGGCGCGGAGTCCCGTCGGAAATCATCAATTCGGCAACTTCCGCCTGCAAAATGCGAAGATTCGGCTCCTTTTCTAGCAACTCCTTCATCTTCAGGCGGTATTGCTTTTTATCGCACTGCGCGCGGGGCGACCAAACCGCAGGGCCGCGGCTGGTGTTCAACAAGCGAAACTGAATGCCCACGGCATCCGTAACTTCACCCATCACACCGCCAAGGGCATCGATCTCTCGGACTATGTGGCCCTTTGCAATACCGCCGATTGCGGGATTGCAGGACATCTGCGCGATCAGATCGATGTTCATCGTGACCATCGCGGTCTTCAAGCCCAAACGCGCACAGGCGCGCGCGGCTTCACAGCCAGCGTGTCCGGCACCGACAACAATCACTTGATAACGATTTGCCACGATTCGAGCAAAGGCTCTTCAACCATTCTATCGGAACGCGTTAAACTGGCAGTTTCACCGTGAAAATACTTGTTATCGGCAGCGGCGGCCGCGAGCACGCCATCGCTTGGCGGCTCTCTCGCGAAGGTCACGAAGTTATCGGCGCGCCCGGCAATCCGGGAATGGCACAAGTGGGCCGAGTCGTTGCCAGCACAGACTATCTTGCGGTCGCGACAAACTCGGCTGTGGATCTTACCGTTGTCGGGCCAGAAGTTCCACTCGCTGCAGGAATCGTCGATCAGTTCCGCGCCAAAGGACTCGCGATCTTCGGGCCCACACAGGAACAAGCGAAACTCGAAGCAAGCAAAATCTACGCGAAGGAATTTATGCAACGCACGGGCATTCCCACCGCTCGGTTCCTCCGCACGGAATCGGATCAAGCGGCCCTCGATGCGCTTGCCCAATTCTCTCTTCCCGTCGTTGTAAAGGCGGATGGACTCGCCGCAGGCAAGGGCGTCATCATCGCGCACACGCTCAAAGAGGCACAGGCGGCAGTTCGCACACTTGGCCCGAAACTCGTAATTGAAGAATTTCTCACCGGCGAGGAAGTCAGCTTCATTGTCCTTAGCGATGGCCGCACCGCAATTCCATTTGAGGCCACACAGGATCACAAAACGATTTTCGACAATGATACTGGCCCGAACACGGGCGGCATGGGAGCCTACTGCGACGGACGCATCATCACCGCCGCGGACTCTTCGCGCGTCATGGAAACGATTATCAACCCTGCGATCCATGCAACCGGCTTCACGGGATTCCTCTACGCTGGATTAATGATGACGGCCGACGGACCCAAAGTCATCGAATTCAACGTGCGCCTGGGTGATCCCGAAACACAGCCGCTAATGCATCGTCTAGTCGGCGGCTTTGGCGAAACACTCATGACCGCCGTTCGCGGCAGTTTGGACGGAATCACTTTGCAGTGGAAACCGGAACCATCGGTGTGTGTGGTGATGGCGGCCTCGGGCTACCCCGGAACCGTGCGAACTGGTGATCAGATTACGGGCATCGAGACCTGTGGCGCGCAGGTGTTTCAGGCGGGCGTGAAGCAGGGAACGAACGGACTCGAAACATCCGGTGGTCGTGTATTAGGCGTCACTTCGTCGGGACCGGATCTCGCTTCTGCAATTCGCAATACCTACGCGGCGGTGGAGAAAATTCACTTCGACGGGATGCATTATCGCAAGGACATCGGCAAAAAGGGATTAAGGCGCTGGTCTGCGTAGTCGCCGCGCGCAATCACTCCGAAAGATCCGAACGCATCGGTTCGCGGCGCGCTTGCTACAATCAAACGCAGATACTGCGGGGACGTAGCTCAGTTGGATAGAGCGGTCGCCTCCTAAGCGACAGGTCGGCAGTTCGAATCTGCCCGTCCCCACCAGGTTTTCCTGCTCCTTTCGAAATGCCCGTTCTCAAAAAATCGACCGCGCGGATTTATCCGGCCTCACTATCGGCAATCAAGTTACCGATGAGAACAACGTATGGTGCTCGTACTCCTCTTTCTACTCACGCTCACACCAGTGATGGCTCAGGAGTACACGGTGACCGCGCTTTCCCGTCACGTCCTCACAAACGACAGCGTCATCTCCCTCGCAAAAGCGGGATTTGACGAACTGTTCATCATTGAACGCATCCGCACATCCCGAACACGATTCGACACCAGCGTGGATGGCCTAATCGCTCTGAAACAGGCGGGAATCAGTGAAGATGTGATCCGTATCATTGCCCAGCAAGACATCCGCAACTATCCAACACCACTCCAAGCCGCACCTGCGGGATCCGTGGAGGCGAACAAAGTGCGTGTCGAAAAACACTGGTGGGGTTTCCGGTGGATTAAGGTAACCCCGTAGCGGTTCTCGCTGGGATCTGCGGCGCGCCTTGCTTCGTCCCTTCCACCGAACTCTCCTTGACCAGCAGTTCCACGTAAACCACGGGAGCATTGGTCACCTCCCAGCCCGAAACAACGAACTCACCTACATACTTGCCAGGGCGCAAGTCCCGAGCATCCACGGAAACGGCAACGAAATCCTCCGCCATGGCCGAGGTGGCGCGGGGCGTGAATCCATGCTCGGGAATGCCCCTCAACCACGCGGCATTGCTCGAAACGGAGTAACTGAAGCGCGGCCATGTTGCTGAGACCCGCAAAGTCTGCGGCTTCGGAGCGCCTGCGCCGTTCCACGTGAAGGAGAGCTTCACCGGGTTGACGGACAATATCGGCGCACCCGTCACCGTCAAAACATAGTGGCGCGCCGTCCAGGTGCAGCCATTCGAAACCCTGACAGCGAACTCAAAGGCACCGGTTCGCACCGGGGTACCGGAAAAGTAGCCCAACCGGGAAAGTTCAATCCCATCGGGCAAATTTCCGGCCACCACGGCATACCCAACTCCACCCAGAGGGCACGCTCCGCTGGTACGCACTGCGAGGGGAGGGGCACCATAGGGACGATCCACAATGGCCCAGGGAAGCTCCTGAGTGACGAATTCGATGTCGGCCGCGAGAACCGAGGTGGATAGTACCAACAAAGAACTCAGTACTAGAAGCAATCGAAACATGAAGGAAGCCTCCGAAACATCCGATAGAAGAAGTTAGTGTTTGCCAGACTGAAATCTTCTCCAAGGAAGGCACTTCGTGGGAGCATTTAGCGATCCGTTCAATTCGGCACAGTACGAAACCGGGGAAGACGACGGACAGTTTCAAACGCGGCTCGTCAGCCCGAGCTTTGGAACATTAACCCCAGAGCCTCCAAAACCCGCCGTTGATCATCCCGTCTCGCAGACAAATCCGATCCAATCGCTTTATAATGCGATCGCTTCCGCGGAAGGGCGTGGGCGCGAGGAAGCTGAACCTGAGGAGCAAGTGACTCCCCCGGTTCCCGAATCACTCGGAGACCTCGGCATTCCGCCCGCGATTGTGGAACAACTGGTTCTCAAGTTCCTCTATTTCCGCGGGGAGCTCATGGGCCGCGAGATCGCTGGTCTGCTGGGGCTTACGTTCAGTCTGATTGATGAACTGCTGGAGAACTTCAAGCGTCAACACTATGTGGGAGTCCGCAAGTCGCTCGGCATCGGAAACTCATCGGGTATTTTCTTCCTGACGGAATCGGGTCGAAACATGGCTCGCGAATTTCTGGAGAACAATCAATATGCCGGACCGGCTCCTGTACCTCTCTATCAGTATTCGGAAGTGGTGCGGCGCCAACGGTTGAAGGAAAACTGGCTGAACCCGCAAACCCTTCGGCAAGCGTTCCGGCACCTGGTGGTGGAAGAAGACATTCTGGCGCAAATCGGGCCGGCGGTGAATTCGAACAAATCGTTCCTCATTTACGGGCAGCCGGGGAACGGCAAAACCGCTCTTGCGGAATCGTTGTTCCGGGTGACGACGGAAACGATTTACATGCCTTATGCGATTGAATGCCAGGGCAACATCATCCAGGTTTACGATCCCATTTATCACCAGAAGATTGAAGATGAAGAGTCCATACTCTCGGCGCTTTCGACGGAACTGCCGCATGACGGCCGTTGGTTCCGTTGCCGCCGTCCATTCATCATTACGGGCGGTGAACTCGCGCTCGATATGTTGGATCTCAGCTTCAACCGTCACTCAAAGACGTACGACGCCCCCTTCCAACTCAAGGCCAACAATGGCATTTACCTGATCGACGACTTTGGCCGTCAGAAAGCAAGCCCGGCGGAGATTTTGAATCGCTGGATTGTCCCCATGGAACGGCACGTCGATTACCTCAGCTTCCAGGCGGGCGGAAAAATGACGGTCCCGTTTGAGGCATTCCTGATCTTTTCCACCAACCTGCGGCCCGACAACTTAGGAGACGAAGCGTTCCTGCGCCGTATTCAATACAAGATGTTCCTCCGCAGTCCGCGGGAGCCTGAGTTCCGCACAATTTTTCAACGGTACGCCGAATCACGCCAGTTATACTGCCCGCCAGAAATCACCTCTGCGTTTATCGGCAAGCATTACGTCGATGGAGGCAAGAAGTTCCGCCGCTGCCACCCGCGCGACGTGATCTCGCACGCCATCGACATCATCCACTTTGAAGACTTGCCGATGGAGCTGAACGAAGATGTACTGGACCGCGCCTTCTACAGTTGTTTTGTGGAGAGCGTGGATGTAAACGACTAGGCCAGCGAATCCACACGCAAACTCTGCAAGGCGTCGGCAATGCCGCGCTTGGTACTCTCTAATATTGGGCTACCGCGGCCACGTTTGCCGCTCCAGCCGGTAACGGGAGTACACTCGCGGCCATGAATCTACGCCAATGGTTTAACCTGACGCTCCAGCCTCGCGCGAAAATGGAGGGCCTGGAATGGAACGGCGTCACCTACACATTCGGGGAGATTGACGCACGCAGCAACCGGATGGCGCGGGCCTTGCAGGCGCGTGGATTTGTGAAGGGCGATCGCCTTTGCGTTTATCTCGCCAACTGCATTGAAATGATCGACCTGTATCTCGCCTGCATCAAGCTGGGCGTGATCTTTGTACCGATCAATATTCTTTACCGCGATCGCGAAATGTCGCACATTCTGAGCGACGCCGAACCACGCGGGTTGATTACTGCTGCCGAAATGCCCGCGCTTCTTGCCGAAGCCGGTACCCAACGCCCGGATCTTCCGGAAACACCGCTTGATGGCGAAGATACGGCCGCATTGGTGTATACGTCGGGGACCACGGGCGTTTCCAAGGGCGCGATGATCAGCCACAACAATCTGGCGGTGAACGGCGCCAATCTCATTCAGGCGTGGAAGATCGTCCCTACGGATCGTTTGTTGCTGGCGCCGCCATTGTTTCACGTGCATGCGCTCGGCAACGGGCTGCATTCGTGGCTGATGACCGGATGCCGCATGCGGCTGCTCGAACGCTTTGATCACAACACGGCGATTGAGCAGTTTGAAAATTTCGAGCCGACGCTTTTCTTCGGTGTGCCGGCGATGTACGTGCGCTTGCTCGAAACGCCGCGCGAGAAAGCGCAGGCGATCGGCAAGAAGATGCGGCTCTTCGTTTGCGGTTCGGCTCCGCTCCCCGCGCAGATTCTGGAAGAGTTCCGCGATCTTTTCGGGCACACGATTCTTGAACGCTACGGCATGACGGAAACGATGATGAATATCTCGAACCCGTACGACGCGGAACGCCGGCCTGGAAGTGTCGGATTGCCGCTGCCTGGTGTGATCGCAAAGATTGTTGGGCCGGATGGCAACGATTTAGCCGACGGCGAAACGGGCGAAGTGTGGCTGAAGGGGCCAAACGTATTTAAGGGTTACTGGCGCCGCGAAGAGGCAACCAAGGCCGCGTTTGTCGATGGGTGGTTCAAGACCGGCGACATTGGATTCCGCTCGCCCGATGGCTACTTTACGCTCGCTGGACGCAAGAGCGATCTCATCATTTCTGGCGGCTTCAACATTTATCCAAGGGAGATCGAAGAGTTCCTCATGGAACAGCCGGAGGTTGCCGAAGCGGCGGTTGTTGCTGAAGCGGATCGCGTGCGCGGCGAAGTGCCGGTCGCCTACATCGTCTGGCGCGAGGGGGCAACGGCGGATGCCAAGGGCGTCGAAGCCCGCTGCCGCGAAAAGCTGGCGTCGTTTAAGATTCCACGCCGCTTTGAGGCGATTGATAAACTCCCGCGCAACGCGCTGGGCAAAGTGCAGAAACATCTTTTATGTCGCGCATCTTAATGGTGGCGTCGGAGGCTGCTCCGTTTGCAAAGACGGGCGGACTCGCCGATGTCCTTGGTGGATTACCGCCTGCGCTGGCGAAGCAGGGCGAAGAAGTGGTTGTAGTGATGCCGAAGTATGGCTCGGTCCACGTCCCGGATGCCGAACGGATCTGGCATGTGCTGCCAGTGGTGGCGGGTCCGCATTCCTACACGGTCAGCATCGATCAGGTGGTGCATGGCGGGGCACGCTATATGTTCGTGGATTGCCCTCCGCTTTACGGAAGGCCCGGGGTATACAGCGAGGGTGGATGGGACTACCCGGACAATCACATTCGTTTCGCTGTGCTGAATCTGGCGGCGATCGGGATCGCACGGCAGATTTTCCGGCCCGATGTGTTTCACGGGCATGACTGGCCTGCGGGTCTGATAGGGCCGTATCTCAAGGAAATGTTCGCGGCGGACCCGACGTTTGCCGGCTGCAAAGTGCTTTTGACAATCCACAACCTTGGCTACCAGGGAAATTTCTCGGGGGCGACTTTGAATGATCTTGGCTTCGATGGCACCGTGTTCCACACGGAGGGCCTGGAGTTCTGGGGCCAGATCAGCTTCCTGAAGGCAGGCATTGTCTGGGCGGACGCGATCACGACGGTGAGCCCGACCTACGCGAAGGAGATACAGACGCCGGATTTTGGCTTCGGCATGGATGGCCTGCTGCGCGCCCGAGCGTCCAAAATCCACGGCATCCTCAACGGCGCCGACTATGGATCGTGGGATCCGGCGATTGACACCTACATTCCCGAGACTTTTTCGGCGGTGAACCGCAATGGAAAGCTGGCGGTGAAACGGGCACTGCTGAACGAGGTCGGATTGCCGGAGAATGACAAGCGGCCGGTGATCGGAATCGTCTCCCGTTTCGCAAATCAAAAGGGTTTCGACTTGGTGGCCGCGGTGGCAAATGAAATCGCGCAAATGGACGTTGCGGTGATCGCACTTGGTTCCGGGGAGCCGCATTTCGAAGATCTCTTCCGGAGCCTGGCGAAGCAGCATCCCGACAAATTCGCTGCGTATATCGGATACAACGAAGGCTTGGCACACCGGATTGTCGCAGGCTCCGATATGTTCCTGATGCCGAGCCGCTATGAACCGTGCGGCCTGAGTCAAATCTATAGTCTTCGCTACGGCACGGTGCCGATCGTTCGCTCGACGGGCGGTCTGGAAGATAGCGTTGAGGAATCAACCGGCTTCAAGTTCCACGATTTCACCCCTGAGGCACTGCTTGGCGCGGTGGAATCGGCGTTGAAGGAGTGGGGTGATAAAAAAGGCTGGAACGCGCGCGTTCAGGCCGGAATGGCCAAAGATTTTTCGTGGAACGTCGCTGCCGGGAAGTACAAGGAACTGTACGCGAGCCTGTTAAAGTAGGCTCGGCCTCGCGCGGCTATTGAACGGTCCACCGGGTACTGCCGCAGGAAGAACACTCGCGCGCGCTGGGGTTCATCGGCTCGCCGCAATCGATGCAGTGCAAGCTTGACGCCTTGGATACTCCATCGGATGGCGAGTGGCGGAGGAGAGCAGCCGCTCCGATAGCGGCAATGATGCCGGTGATGAGCCAAGATCCAACGTAGTAATAAACCGTCAGTGCGGCTAAAACTGCAGCCACCCATCCAAGCCAGGGTTGCCTTTTGAGCGGAGCCTCCATTTGCCCGCGATTATCGCATAACTGCATAGAGCGGCCAGTAACCCATTCATAATCAATATCTTCAAGCACATTCTAGGTTGCGTAAGGTTGACTTGGATTAAAGAGAACCTGCCTGGCAGTCTTTCAGTTGCATCCCATGCCCCCGTTTTTGCATCATAAAAACCGGAGCAAATACGCAATCATGGCTGGTGACAACACACTGAATTTTACTGACGGCGCCTTCGATCAGGAGGTTTTGAACTCGGAGGTCCCCGTGCTGGTGGACTTCTGGGCCCCCTGGTGCGGACCGTGCCGCGCGATGGCACCGACCATCGACGCCGTTGCCGACGAATATTTGGGCAAGGCCAAAATCGGCAAACTGAACACGGACGATAACCCGGGCACCGCGCAGCGCTACCAGATCCGCGGCATCCCGACGCTGCTGCTCTTCAAGGGCGGCAAGGTGGTCGACCAGCGCGTAGGCGCGATGCCGAAGCCCGAAGTAAAGAAAATGCTCGACGCGCAAATCGCGAGCTAAGACTGTAGCCTGATCCTCTCCTTGTATAAACCCCGCCCGGGTGGACGGGGTTTTTGTTTTGTACCGGAGATTGAAGCTTACACGAGAGCTTTCAGTTCCTGTTCCAGTCGTCCGATGTCCCGGTCGTCGTTGTAGAAATGTGGCGAAATGCGGAGATAACCGTGGCGGGCAGCAACGAGCACCCTTTTTTGGGCCAAGGCCTTGGCGATTTCGGAGACGTCGCGGTCCGGGAACCTTGCTGCGACGATTTGGCAATCGGACTGATTGATTCCCGTGTCTTGCTCCAGGCGAGCGCCAAGCTTGGAAACGCGGGCGCGAATCTCGGCGGCAAGGGACAGAACCCGTTCTTCAATTGCATCCGTGCCGAGGGATTGGATCAACTGAACGGAAGCTTCCATTGCATAAAGCAACGCCGAAGGCAGACCGCCACCTTCGTACTTTTCGGCGGAGTCTTTGAACACAGGCGTGCCGTGACTCAGGTGGTCCACGTTGCGCCAGTTTCTATCGCTGCGCCAGCCGACCACGCTTGGGGTAATCCGCGCGCGCAGCTCAGGTGCAATATAGAAAAAACCCGCACCGTTCGGCGAGATCAACCACTTATATGCATGCACGGCGTAAACATCCACGGGTGTTTCAGCAATATTGAATCGCAAAGCACCGGCGCTCTGGGTGCCGTCAACGAATAAAACCGGGCGGGTGTCTTTCGGGAGGCTTGCAATGAAGCGGGAAATTTCACCGAGCGGCGGACGGAATCCCGTGGCGTAATTGACCTCGCTGATGGCAACCAACTTCGTTTGGGAGTTGATCGATTCGAAGAATCTTTCCCACGGTACTTCCCGAACATCAGGTAGATAGAGCTGATTGGGAAAATCACCGGCGAGGGTCACCACGTTCGCATCGCCGAGGTTGGCCGTGCTCAAGCGAAGACCGTTCACCACAAGAGCAAGCGCGTGTGCGGCACTTGGAGTGAAAGCGATGTCGTCAGGCGAAGCATAAATCAAACGTGCGAGGGACCGCCGCAAACGATCGGCATCATCAAACCAATCGAGAAAATTCCGACAGGCCGTTTCGTCACGACGCTGCCAGTGGCGTGCCACAGCATCGGTGGCAGAACGCGGAAGCTGGCCGAAGGTCGCCGTGTTCAGATAGGTCCAACCGGACAACGCGGGAAATTCGTGACGGATGGCGGACCAGTTCATGGTCCATTTTAAGCAAAGAAAAAGGGGACAGATTTCTCTGCCCCCATTTGTTTGGTGTCCTGGTCTGACACTCAGCCCGTGATCGCGCCTTCCGACGCCGAACCGACCAGCTTGACGTATTTGCTGAACACGCCGGTTGTATACTTCGGAGCCGGGGCCTTCCAGTCTTTCATACGTTCCGAGAACTGTTCAGGCGTGAGAGCGACATTGATCGAACTGGTCAGAGTGTTGATGGTGACGATGTCGCCGTCGCGGACCGCGGCAATGGGGCCACGAGCCGCTGCTTCGGGAGCTACGTGGCCGACCATGAAGCCGCGCGTTGCGCCGCTGAAACGGCCGTCGGTCAGCAGGGCGACGTTCTCCGACAGTCCCGCACCCATGAGCGCGCCCGTCACGCCCAACATTTCACGCATACCGGGGCCGCCGCGCGGACCTTCATAGCGAATCACAAGCACATCGCCGGCGTTGATCTTGCCGCCGGTGACCGCAGCCATCGCGTCCTCTTCGCGATCGAACACACGAGCCGGACCCGTATGTTCGGTCCGGGAGGTTCCCGCGACTTTGATCACGCAGCCCTCCGGAGCGAGGTTGCCCTTCAGAATCACCAGGCCGCCGGTCTTCTTGATCGGATTATCGAGCGGGTGAATCACTTCCTGTCCCGCGGTTTCCTTCGCCTGCCCTGCTTCTTCGGCAAACGTCTTGCCGGTCACTGTCAGAGTGTTACCGTGCGCGTAGCCGCCATCCACCAGGCGCTTGGCCACCACGGGCCAGCCACCGGCCTTATCGACGTCATAGGCAACGAACTTGCCGCCGGGCTTCAGGTCCACCAGCAGCGGCGTGCGCTGGCTGATGGTTTGGAAATCATCGATTTTGAGATCGACACCGGCCTCGCGAGCCATAGCGAGCAAGTGCAGCACGGCGTTCGTCGAGCCGCCGGTTGCGGCCACAGAGGCAATGGCATTTTCAAACGCTTCGCGAGTAGCAACGGTGCGCGCGCGGCGCTCATTGCGGACGGCGTCCATAATCACTTCGCCGCAGCGGAAAGCCACTTGATGCTTGCGGGGATCCACCTGCGGAACGGACGCGGTATTCATCGGCGAGAGGCCAATCATTTCCATGACGGTGGCCATGGTGTTCGCCGTGTACTGGCCGCCGCAGGCTCCGGCACCAGGACACGCTGCGTTTTCGATTGCCAAAAATTCTTCGTCGGACATCTTGCCCGCCGCATTCGCGCCCACGGCTTCGAACACATCAAGCACGGTGAGATCGCGGCCCTTGTAATGGCCCGGCATGATGGTGCCGCCGTACATGATCACGCCCGGAATATTCATGCGCAGCAGAGCCATAGCCGCGCCGGGAATCGTCTTATCGCAGGCGACCAGCGCCACAATGCCGTCGAACATGTGGCCGCGAGCCACCAGTTCCATAGAATCGGCGATGAGGTCGCGGCTGACCAGCGACGCCTTCATGCCTTCAGTGCCCATGGTGACGCCGTCGCTGATGGCCACCGTGTTGTACTCCATCGGCGTACCGCCGGCGGCGCGAATACCGGCCTTGACGTGTTCAGCCAGCTCGCGCAGGTTGTAATTGCACGGCATGGTTTCAATCCATGTGTTGGCGACGCCGATGATCGGCTTTTTGAGGTCCTCATCGGTGAAGCCGATCGCTTTGAGCATGGCGCGCGCCGGCGCACGGTTGGGTCCTTGCGTGATGGTGTAGCTATTCAGTTTCATGGGTGAAATTCTATGGTATCGAATTGGGCGCGCGCGCCGCTTCCGACACGTGGAAAGGCGCGATTTCCCGTGAAACGCCCGGACCCAGCAGAGTGCGGACTTTAGCTGAAGATCTTCGCCAGGTTCTTGTAGGAGACCTCTGCAGCAGCCAGTGAATCGCCAAAGGTGGCCGCGTTATCCTGCTCCACAACAAAGTGCTTCAGATCGGCCAGGGAAGCGTTCGCGAACACGCGTTTGTAATCGATCTGTCCGGAGCCAACCGGCCCAAACGCCATGTACTTGGTGCGTTCGTCGGGTCGAAGGCCCGCAGGGACGGCCTTGAGGCCGAAAACGTCCTTGATGTGCCAAAGCGGGTAACGTCCGGGATTAACTCCCGCGAGATTCGTCGCGGCGAGACGGGTCTGCGCGATACGATGGAACCAGACCTTTCATGTCCACGGAGGCACTCCAGAATAAACAGGAACGCGGCGAGCAGTTACGCCGTGACGGTGTGCTGATTCGCACCTATGACTTGCGGAAAACCTACGTCATGGGCGGCGAGGAGATCCACGCGGTTTCGGGCATCGATCTGGAGATCCGCAAAGGGGAGTACGTGGCCATCATGGGGCCGTCGGGCTCCGGCAAGTCCACGCTGATGAACATCATTGGCTGCCTGGATTCGCCAACTTCGGGCGATTACTATCTGAACGGCGGTTTAGTCAGCGATATGCGTGACGATCAACTGGCCAAGGTACGCAACAAGGAAATCGGCTTCGTCTTTCAGACATTCAATCTACTGTCACGGAATACGGCGCTCGATAACGTGGAGTTGCCGATGATCTACGCGGGCGCAAATCGCGCCGAGCGCCGGAAACGGGCTGAGGATGCGCTGAAGGCCGTGGATCTCGGGGCTCGCATGACGCATAAACCGGCCGAGCTATCCGGCGGGCAGCGCCAACGCGTCGCCATTGCGCGAGCGCTGGTGAACAGCCCCTCCATTCTCCTGGCCGACGAGCCCACGGGTGCGCTCGACACACACACCGGCAGCGAAATCATGGCTCTATTCGGGCGTTTGCACGAACAGGGGAATACGGTGATTCTGGTCACTCACGAACATGACATCGCACGGCACGCCAATCGAATCATCCATATTCGCGACGGCAAGATCGAGCGCGATGAACAAATCAAGTAAAATTGCCCTGAGTGGGGTTATCGCCCCGGAGGTTTCTTTCTCATGCGTTTCCGTCATGCCCTGATCGCAAGTTTGGCCGCCCTGATTGTGGCCGCGCCGTCCTTCGGCGAAGTTACCAAGATTGAAATTGCCTCGCGCGCCGATGTTCTCGGCGGGCGGGCTTTTGGCCCTACCGGCGCTTACGAAAAGCTGGTGGGCAAGGTCTATTTTTCGATTGACCCGAACAACGCGCACAACAAAGCAATTGTTGATGTGGACAAAGCGCCGCGCAATGCCAAGGGCCGCGTGGAGTTCGGCGCCGATGTTTACATCCTGGCTCCGAAAGACCGGGCGAAGGGCAACGGCGTGCTGTTGCTCGATGTTGTGAACCGCGGCCGCAAAAACGTGCTGCAGAATTTACAACTGGGCGGCGGCAACCGCACGGCCGAGGACGATTACGGCGACGGCTTCCTGCTGAGCCAGGGCTACACGCTCGCCTGGGTCGGCTGGCAGTTCGACGTGCCGCGTACCGGCGGTTTGCTCGGCATCGATCGCGTGATTCCAGTGGACCCGAAGGGCAAGCCGATGACCTGGCGGATCACCGTGGCGTTGCTGCCGAACGATTCGGGTGAAAACTATGTGTTGGACGATCCGGGTCACTATGGCTCGGACGCGTATCCGCCTGTCGATCCCAACAGCCCGGGAAATAAGATGACGGTGGAGAAGAACTACCTGAAGGGCGAAACCGAAGTCCCGCGCGATCAGTGGCAGTTCGGCAAGATGGTGGATGGCAAGCTCGTTCCCTCCACGACGAACGTGGTGCTGAAGGGCGGCTTCAAAGCCGGTCAGCATTACACGCTCACCTACGATACGCACAGCGTGGTGGCTGGCGTCGGCATGGCGGCAATCCGCGATCTGGCGACGTTCATCAAGACCGATAGCTCGGCTCCGGTGAGCACGAAATATGCCTACGGCTGGGGACTTTCGCAGACGGGCCGTGTGCTTCGCGACTTTACTTACGACGGCTTCAACGCCGATGAACGTGGGCGCAAAGTCTTCGACGGCATCATCGATCACCTCTCGGGCGCCGCGCGCGGTCCATTCAACACGCGTCAGGCGCAGCCGAACGGCCTGTTCTATTACACCGTCTCGCGCTTCCCGTTCCTCGATATGACGACGAAGGACCCGGCGACGGGCAAGTCCGATGGCATTCTCGCGAAGATGACGCCGGAGACGATGCCAAAGATCTTCCACACGAATTCGTCTTCGGAGTATTGGGGCGGCGGCCGTGCGGCGGCGCTGATTCACACGACCATCGACGGCAAAAAAGACGCGCCCATCCCGGCGAACGTTCGCATCTTCCACTTTGCCAGCACGCAGCACGGGCCTGCGGCCTTCCCACCCTCAAAGGGCAACGCGCAGCTTCCGTCCAATCCCAACAACTACTGGTATGCCCACCGCGCGCTTCTCGTCGCGCTCGATAAATGGGTACGCGAAGGCGTGGAGCCGCCGGCCAGCCGCTATCCGCGCCTCGATGAAGGCACACTGATTCCGCAGGAAACGCTCCGTTTCCCGGAGCTACCGGGCGTGCGTTCGCCGCTAACGATTAAGGGCGCGCACCGCATCGATCTCCCTGGGCCGCTCAACAGCCACCCGATGCCGTTCCTGGTTTCGAAGGTGGATGCGGACGGCAACGAATTGGGCGGCATCCGCATGCCGGAATTGCAGGTTCCCATCGCTACCTACACAGGCTGGAACTTCCGCAGCGAAGCAATTGGCGAACCCACGGAGATTCTGCCGGTGACCGGCATCTTCCTTCCGTTCCCGGCGACCAAGACTGAACGCGAGCGCGCGCAGGATCCACGCAAGTCGATTGAAGAGCGCTATACAAGCCGCGCCGAGTATCTGAAGCAGGTGGAGAGCGCCGCGCGCAAAATGGTGGCTGAACGGCTGATCCTCGAGCAGGACGTCGCGACGATTATCGCCGCTTCGGCGAAGCGCTGGGATGAAGTGACGAAGAACTCGACGCTCGCGAGCAAGTAATGCGAGCAAGCGAATGGAGGGGCGGACCGCCCAGTCGGCGCGGGCTAACTTGACTGGCAGCCTTTCGCGACCCGGTGGTTGCGACGTGGCCGTCCGCCCCACGTGCTACTGGGTGATTCCTGCCTTTTTGAAGTCGCCCGCTTTGAAGTATGAAATCGATGTGGGATTCAGATACTTCTTCACCACTTCGTTCAACTGAGCAACCGTGAGGGAAGCAACCTTCGCTTCCTGATCCGCATCGCGCTGCATCGTCCAATCGAACTGCGCGTTGCGTGCAAGCAGGCGTGCAAGCGTGGCGTCCTGCGAACGGCCCAACACCAATTGTTCGAGGAATGCTTTTTTTGCCTCAGCGACTTCCTGCGGGTCGAAACCGTCCCGGAGAAGCTTCGCCAATTCGTCTTTAAAGGCGTCCTCAACTTTAAGGATATTCTGGGGCACGCAGGTGGCTTGCACCATGAACTGTGTGAACTCGGATTTCAAGCTGGCAGCAAGCGCACTGCCCACGCCGTAACTGAAGCCCTCTTTCTCACGAATGCGGCGCCACAGGCGGCTCTTGAGATTTCGCGCATCGCCAAACATGCGGTTGGCGAACATTAGCGCAGGATAATCGGGATTGTCCTCATTCATCGCCAGCGTAAAACCTGCCATGAAGACAGCGTTCGCTTTGTCCGGCGTTTCAATCATCTGATTAACAGGGTCCACCTGATCGCGCGTGCGTAGGAGCAATTGATACTCGGCCGGACTCTTCCAATCGCCAAGTTCGGCTTCCACCACTTTACGGATCTCAGCGGGATCAAAATCACCCACCACAACCACCTCGGCATGCGACGCTCCATAGAAATCGCTATGAAACTTTTTGACATCCGCGAGGGTCACCTTCTTCAAATTGTCGATTTCTTCGGCAAAAGTCACCACTGCGCGCGGGTCACCCGCCGGATAACGGATGAGGTGCTTACGAAGCGCCTGTGGTGCCAGTGCTCCGGGTTCCTTTAAGCTGCTTTCAACACGGCCAAGCGAGGCCTGTCGCATCTGTTCAAACTCCGTTTCCGGGAAGGATGGGCGCCGCAGAACCTCGGCAGCCAACTTTACAGAGGCGGCCAGGCTATCGCGGACGGTAGTGACGTTGAGTGTGGCGTCGTTTTCCGAACCACCGGCATTCATCTGAGCCTTCAGTTTGTCGAGAGCATCCTGCAGTTGCTGGCGCGTGTAGTTGGCCGTTCCGCGCATCAACATTCCACCGGCAAACTGCGCGGCAGTGCCCTTACCGAAGACGTTCTTCTCATTTCCGTAGTGAAGAACTACAGTGGCAGTGACCGCGCCGCCACGGCTTTTCTTGGGTAGGAGAACCAGCTTCAAACCATTTGGAAGGGTTACGCGCTGTGTGCGCGAATCAATATTGGCTGGACTGGGATCGAAGGCCTCCCCTTCTTCCACCGCGGCCCGGCCTTTATAATCGGCGACCAGAGCGCTCACGTCGGGAGCCGGACGGACTTGCGTGCGTTCCGGTTCAATTTCCGTGGGGATAAACCGGCCGACGGTGCGGTTCGACGCCTTCAGATAATCCTTCGCCACGCGTGCCACATCCTGCGGAGTGACCTTCTCCGTTCTATCGCGATCGAGGAACATCAGGCGCCAATCTCCCATAGACGCCCACTCGCTCATCAGCCGGGCAACACGCTCGGAATTGTTATAGAACAGTTCAAAGTCCTTCTTGCGGCGCGTCAGGATACGGTCCACTTCATCTTTGTTTGGCGGCTCTTTCACAACGCCTTCCAGCACGCTTTGCATGGTTTGGTGAACGTCGTTCAAGTTTCCTTCCTTCCGGACTTCGGCACGAAACAGAAGGTAGCCGGGATCGCGAAGCTGGTTATTCTCACCGGCGACGGAAATCGCTTTCTTGCTTTCCACCAATGCTTTATAAAGGCGCCCGGAGGGAGGATCGGTGAGAATGGAACTCAACACGTCCAGCGCCGCGGAATCAATGTCCGATCCAGCGGGCGTATGAAATGCCGTCATGAGAATCTGGTTGTCGCCGACGCGTTGCAGCGTGACTTCACGTTCGCCGTCTTGCACGGGTTCTTCTGTGTATGTGGGAATCAGCGTGCGGGACGGCTTCGTGATTGCGCCAAACGTTTCCTTAATCCAGCCCAGCGTCTTCGCTTCATCGAATTTGCCCGCAATGATCAAGATGGCGTTATCGGGCTGATAGTAATTGCGATAGAAGGCCTGGAGGCGCTCGATCGGTACCTTCTCAATATCGCTGCGCGCCCCGATGGTGCTGCGCCCGTAGCCATGCCAGAGGAACGCGGTCGAAAGTACGCGTTCTTCCAGCACTCGGCCCGCGCTATTCTCTCCACGCTCAAACTCATTGCGGACCACGGTCATTTCGGTGTCCAGATCTTTGCGGGAAACTCGGGAGTTCACCATGCGATCGGCTTCCATCTCAAGCGCCCAACGGAGGTTCTCGTCGGTGGCCGTGACGGTTTCAAAGTAGTTCGTACGGTCGTAGGACGTGGTTCCATTGAAATCGGCGCCGTGGTTGGCCAACTCCTGCATGATCCCTTCGCGCTTGGTGGTCCCTTTAAAGAGCATGTGCTCGAGCAAGTGCGCCATGCCCGTCTCGCCCGATCCCTCGTGGCGCGAGCCAACCAGGTAGGTCACATTCACCGTGACCTTCGGCTTCGAGGAATCCGGGAACAGCAGCACCTTCATCCCGTTATCCAGGCGGTATTCGGTAATGCCCTCCACCGACGCGACTTTGGTCTGGGCAAAGGACCCTGGCGCACAAACAAAAGTGGCACACAAAACGATTGCAGAGGCGGCCTTTTTCATGGTTTCAGACTAACAGACGGGCGGGAGGGATGAAGGTACCGTGGAGGGAATCGGCAAAAACGAGGGTTGGGGGACGACGGCTGCCGCCCCCCGGAATCCGGCTCTATTTTGTTTGCTTATCGTGGCGTTGTTCGTAAATCTTCTTGCTCATGTTGTCTTGACGGCGCTCGGCGGCGCGCTTTTCTTGTGCGGTCATGCCACCGCCGTCCTTACGGTCCCGGCGGGTCTTCGCGTCCAGAGCTGCCTCCTGAGCTTCCAGGCGGCGCGCTTCCCGGTCGGTCAGCGAGCCATCGGCCTTGCCTTTCTCGATGCGTTCCTTTTGATTCTCCTTGCGCTCGTTGATCCGGTTCTTCTTTTCTTCCTGAGCGAATCCGGGGGCTGCCGTCACCACGAGCAGGGCACCCAAGATAACTCCAACAAGAGTCTTCTTCATTTCGATCTCCTTAATCCCGCGGAGGCGGTTTTCTCCGACCCGATCCTCCGGCGCAATTTGCGCGTCCTTAATTCAATACCAGAATTCCACCAGAAGTTGTTCTCGTGAAACGTTAAAATCACATCATGTCCGCTCGCACAGTGTATGCCATGCTCGAAGAAACCGCGTCCAAGTATCCCGGAAGGCATGCATTCCATCAACCCGTTGGAGCTGGCCAATACCATAGTTGGACTTGGAGCGAGGTGTGCGATCAGGTGCAATGGGGTGCCGTCGGCCTGAGTACGTTGGGCATCGAAAAAGGCGCGATGGTGGCGTTGCAATCGGAGACCCGCGCAGAATTCTACCTGGCGGACCTAGCGATTATGGCCGCCGGGGCAATTGCCGCAGCATTGTATACCAGCCTCCCGTTCGCCGATCAAGCGTCGGCGATCCGGTTCTTTGAACCACGCGCAGCGTTCGTCGAGAACGCCAAAGCGCTTCGCGGATTGCGCAGTGCGTTAGGGGAAGCCGCACATGGCATCCAATGGATCCTGCTTGCCCCGGATGAAGCCGCGACCGAAGATCTTCTGACGCTCGACAAGGTGGTGGAACGTGGCCGCCAGCAACTTGCGGAAGACCCCACCGCTTTTGACCGGATCCGCGGGCAATATGACGCTTCGTCGGTCGCGATCTTGTACATGACCTCCGGCGCAACCGGAGAACCCAAGATGGGTCTGGTTTCGCACCGCGCACTGGTGACAAATCTGGACATGACGCCCAAGGTGCTGCCGCTTACTCCTGACGATTGTACCGTGGCGTTTCTGCCTTCGGCGCATATGGCGCAGAGAATGGTGGCCCAACTGCTCCCGATTCACACGGGCGCGGCAGTTTGGTTTTCTGAGGGACTATCCAAACTCCCGCATGAGTTGCGGCGCGTCCAACCGACGTTTTTCCTTTCACCGCCGCGTGTTTGGGAGCGCATGTACTCGAGCATTCTTGCCGAGATTCGCAAGCGTCCGGTCCTGGTGCAAAAGATGTTCTACATGGCGCTCGGAACCGGCTCTGAGGTCGCTCGCTTGCGGCGGGAACGGAAGCCGGTGCCATTTGTCCTGAATGCATCGCTCAAATTCTTCGACAAGCTGATGTTCTCCAAAATTCGCGAGAGACTCGGCGGACGGTTGAAGACGCCCATTTCGGGTTCGGCGCCGCTCAGCAAGGATCTCGCCGAATTCTATGCCGCCATCGGCATCCCTTTGCGCGAAGGTTACGGGCTCACCGAGGGCGGCGTCATTTCGGTCAATCCAGCGGACCGCATCAAGCCAGGCAGTATCGGCACGCTTCTACCGGGGATGGAAGTGAAAATCGAAGAAGACGGCGAGCTTATGGCCCGCAGCACGGCGAATTTTGACGGCTATTACAAAGATCCCGCCGCAACGGCAACCATCTTCCGCGACGGTTGGCTGGCTACCGGCGACATCGCCGAATGCGACGCCGATGGCTATTACTACATCACCGGCCGCAAAAAGGAAGTGATCGTCTCTTCGAACGGCAAGAAGATTTATCCAACGCGCATCGAGGGCTTATTCAAACGGGAACCTGTAATTAGCCAGGTCCTACTAATCGGCGACAAACTCCCGTTCGTGACCGCTCTCATCACCGTCAACGGGGACCCCAAGAGCGGTGAAATTGCCGCAGTGGTAGAGAAAACCGTCAAGGCGATCAACAAAGAGCTGCCTGGCTTTGAACAGATCCGCAAGTTCCGGATCCTGGAACGCGAGTTCTCCATTGAGGCGGGCGAATTAACGCCGACCATGAAACTCCGCAAGAGCCGCATTGTCGAAAACCACCGGGCGCTGGTGAATGAGCTATACGCCGGTCGTGAGTTTGACTAGACGATGCGCCTGGGAGCCTATCGGGCGCCCACGCGTCCGGCCGCTCCGGCCAAGGCATCGCGCAACGCTTTCAGTGCCGAGCTTGCTTCCGGCGGCGCGGGCCTCTCTTCAGGAATTTGGTCTAGCGGCTCGGCTGGAACTTCGGACGGAACAGCCGCCGGCGCCGCTACGGGAGATGAGGCCACGTGTAAAATCGCCTGAGGCGAATACTTGCTGGTCGTGACCGCCGCCGGCTTGATCAGGGGCATTACCAGTTCCGGTGAAGGACGGTTCCCTTCGAGAAAGTCCATCCCCTCCACGCTGATCTGTAAGCTGCTTTTATCGTCTGAGGTGACCAGGTGCCTTTGTTTCAGGTACCAAAGCGCAAAGATCAGTTCTTCACTGGTGGCAGCGAGCATCATTTCCAGATGGCGCATCGATAGGCTGGGCCGGAACGGACTGGAGCGCCGCCGGTCATAAAGAACACACAACAGGGCCATTCGGAGCGACACTTCACGTCCCAGGGATACGAAAAAGTCCAGCCCAGCGAACTGAGGCGCGGCTTCTTCGTTGCCCGTACCCTTTAACTTGTCGAACTCTTTGCGCAGGACGGGGTTTGAAAGAATCTCGTAGGCCAGATTGACCGCTTCGAAGGCTTCCTCATCACCAGTTTCGGGATTCTTGGGTTGATACTTCTGAGCAAGCGCCGCGTACGCACCCTCGATGATTTCGAGCTCGGCCTTCGGTTCAACACCGAGGACTTCGTAGTGATCTTGAAATTTGCCGGCTAAGGGTGCGGACATGAGCTAAGCCTCTATCGGCGGAAAGCCCCACCAAGAATAACGGCGAAATAACCTATGTTCGTCTAGGGAGAACACCTGATCACTGGAGTGCGGGATTGGAGCGGAGGAACCACATTGCAGGGAGGACAACGGAAGGAAATAGGAGGGATTTGCTCGCTGCAAACCCCTCCCGGTACCGCACAGCCGGAACTACAGACCCTTTTTCGCGAGGAACTCGATCAGATCTACCACGCGCATCGAGTAACCCCATTCGTTGTCATACCAGGCAACAACCTTCAGCAAATTCCCGCCGAGGACTTTCGTCAACTGGGCATCGACAATCGAACTGTTTGGGTTGCGAAGCATGTCGGTGGAAACCACCGGGTCCTCGGTGTACGCAAGGATGCCCTTAAGCGACCCTTCGGCGGCTTCCTTCAACGCCGCGTTCACTTCCTCGCCCGTCGCGTTCTTCGACAAGATCGCCACCAGATCCACCACGGAGACATCCGGAGTAGGCACGCGCATCGCGTAGCCGTCCAGTTTGCCCTTCAGCTCGGGCATAACCAGTGCGATTGCCTTCGCGGCGCCTGTGGTTGTCGGAATCATGTTCAACGCAGCCGCGCGCGCGCGCCGCAGATCCTTGTGCGGGAAATCGAGCACGTTCTGGTCGTTAGTGTAACTGTGGATCGTCGTCATCGAACCTTTTTCGATGCCGAACTTTTCCTGCAAAACCTTCACCACGGGAGCCAGGCAATTGGTTGTGCACGAGGCGTTGGAGATCACGTTGTGCTTGCTCGCGTCGTAGGCCGCGTCGTTGACGCCCAAAACCAGGGTGACGTCTTCGCCCTTGGCGGGCGCCGAAATGATCACTTTTTTCACGCTGCCGCGCAGGTGCTTGGCGGCGTCCTTGCCGTCGGTGAAGCGGCCAGTGGATTCCACCACCACCTGAGCTCCAACGCTCGGCCAATCAATCTCGGCCGGGTCTTTAGTGGCAAATACCTTGATCAGTTTGCCGTTGACCAGAATCCCGCCATCGGTCGCCTTCACGTCGCCGTGAAGCGGGCCCAGCGTGGAATCGTACTTTAGCAAGTGAACCAGCGTAGCGGTGTCGGTCAGATCATTGACCGCCACGAATTCGATGTTGGGGTTGTTCAGCCCCGCACGAACCACATTCCGGCCGATGCGGCCAAATCCGTTGATACCGACTTTAATAGCCATATTCTCCAGTGTAAAGAACTAATGCAACCGTGGGAAACACGGGTTAAGGGGCCTACTCGTGACGGATCTCTCGCTTGATGTCATCGATAACCTGCTTGTGATCCGCTTCGTCCAAATCCTTCTGCAAACGGCGCAATGCGGCGCCAACAACATCGCGGTGGTGCAAGGTGGAGCCCAAGCCATCGCTTTCGGAAAGTTTCAACCAGATGTCGTGCAGCAAATCGACATCTTCCGGCCATAACCGCGGCGGATGCGGACCCAGGTTCACGAACATGGACGGGCGGTCCGGGCTGATAATTTCGAGTGAAAACGGATGCCTCGGTTCGGGCAAACGCTCCCACGCAAGACCAATGCGCTTCGCCAGTTCCTCCGACGTCATACGGGCGCTAACGCCCGTCACCAGGCGCGACGCACGCAAACGGTTTGCGGTATCCGCCATGGCGTCAAAAGGATTGACGGCGGGTACCACCAGCAACTCAACCGGTTTGCCTTCTTTTTCGGCCAATTCGACGACGTTGCTGAACAGTTCTTTTTCGTAATCGCCCCACAGCTGATTTTCGGCGAGATCGTATTCACCGGCGCCTGTTGTGATTTGGCGCACGGTCATGACGACAATGTCGTGCCGGCGCAGGTTGGTCTTTTCCAGTACGCGCTTCAGATGCTCCATGCGGCGGTTGTCGCGAACCGCTACCAGCACGCATCCCTGGCGCGCGTGGATACTGGCGGCATCTACCTGCGGGCGGTGATCCAGGTTAAACTGCTCCAGCCCCTTTTTCTCGGTTTGTTTCCGCCGCAGATTCACTTGCTCGGAGATGGTAAAGATAACGAAAAGGAAGACGGTGAATGCGATACCGTACTTGGTGGCAATCTGCTTGGAGATCAGGTTCGCGATGGCGACGAAGCCCAAAACCATGGTGATCAGTCCAAGACCCACGGGAATCTCACGCCCACCCAGCCGGAAGTTCAGTGGAGTTTTGTACTCCTGATCATGCCGCTGGAAGCGCAACACAGTCACGCCCAGTGCCTTCATGAAGAAGCTCCAGACCACGCCGAACGCGTAGGCCTCGGCGAGGATCGTCATGTCGCCCTGGCTGCCGACAATCGTCAACACCTGCAGGATTGCGATGATGCCGATCATGCGGTATGTGGTGCCGTAGCGCTTTTGCGGCTTGCGGAACCACGGCAGAAGCACGCCATCCTCGGCCACTCGATTCATCACGCCGTTTGCGCCGATCAGCGATGTGTTCGCCGCGCCCGCCAGGATCAACACACCGACAATCACGACGAAGATGTGGAAGCCAAGCCGCCTGGCGTAGGGCCCGGCCAGGTTCATGGAAAGTCCACCGATCAGGTTGTCTATGTATTTCGGCCGGACGTCGTCCGGAATAATCATCACCGCGAAGAGAGAAACGAAACCGGTACAGATCACGGCGTACCAGCAGGTGATATTGGCCGTTATCTTCAGGTTCTTCATCTTCGGCGACGCAATTTCGCGGTACACCTGCGCCAGCGTCTCAAAGCCGCTCATGGATAGCAGCGAGTGTCCGAAAGCCACGATCACCGCCACCAAGGACAACTGCAACAACGAAGTGCCTGCAAACCAGCCTTGTGCTACCTCGGAAAAATGAATATTCGATGGTATCGGCGGCGGCGGCAGAGGCCAGGTGCCCCTCACCAGCAATGTGATCGGGCACCAAATCAGCAGAATGCCCACCATCACGGTGGTGATCTGCATGATTCGCAACGCCTTGCCGCTCGATTCATGCACGCCTTTGACGTTTTCCCACCAGAAATAGAGCGTGATCAGCACACCCATTCCGGCCGCGAACAGATTCACGTCGATGTGGTAGGAGCTGTGGGTTAATTCACTGATTTCATTGAGAAGAGCACCTAAATATTGCCCGGCGCTCACGACGCTGATTGGGCCGGTAAGAATGTAGTCGAAGACGAGCGCCGATACCGACAGCTTGGCCATCACCGGCCCCATGCTGTCATGCACCACCACGTACACGCCCCCGCGCACATACATGCTGCAGCTTTCCATGTATACGCTACGCACCGCGAAGCTGAACAGCATCACCGCCAGCACGAACCACGGAGCCGCCTTGCCTAAGGCCGCTTCCGCGGCGCCGCCTGCATAAAACATGGACGAAGCCAGATCGCTGAGGACGATAGAGGCCCCACGCCAGAAACTGATGAAGGAGAGTGCTACGGTTGTGGCGACGACTACCTTGGGGTTTATCGGCCTCGCCGCTTCTTGTGAGGACATTCGGACTCGTTAACCTGTCTTCCGAACACGCGTCTTGTGACCATTTACCATCGTGGAGCGCTCATCTTCCCTCGTAGAGACGGGCTGCGAGGAACTCAGGCAAGCCAGCCGCGCGTATTTTCGCTGCCGCCCGATCGACGTCGTAGGCGACGCGGTGAAAATCCACCGTGTGCTCTAAAGCCGAGTATAACGCATAGCCCGCTCGCCAATCCCCGTCGCGCGGTTGCCCCACGGAACCCGGATTAATTAAGAAATAGTAATCTGGTTCCATCAAAACCGATGCGGCTGCGCCAATCCTCTTTGTGCCGGAAGGGCCCAACAGGAAGCCGCCTTGCACATGTGTATGTCCGAAGAACGTCAACGGTGCCATCAATAAACCGCGCTGCACGGCCACGTCCACGATGGAAACCAAATACTCGTCTTCGTCGGAGGGCGAACCGTGCACCAATGCAATTTTCTGATAGGGCAAAGGTCCCTGCGGAAGCTGCTGCAGATAGGAACGGTTTTCCGCGGTCAACTCATTCCGCGTCCAGGAAGCCGAGGCCCGCGCGGACATGCTGTAGTCATCAAGCGAATACGCCCCGCTACACGCCTTATCATGATTGCCCCGGACAATCGCCGCGGTGTTCGCTTTGGCCCAATCGATAACCGCATTGGGCTCTGCCCCGTAGCCGACGAGGTCGCCAAGGCAAAGGATCTGGTCATAGCGGCCGGCGGCGTCGGCCAGAACCGCCTGGAGGGCATCGAAATTTCCGTGAATATCGCTCAGGATCAGCTGCGGCACAATCGAATCAGCGCCACCTCCGGAGGCGCTCCCAGACGGGCCGGAACGCCGATGGTGCCGATGCCGCGAGAAACAAAGACGGATGAGGATCCGTCCCGATACAAACCGTCCACAAAGGGCGTATAAAACCGCGCCACGTTCAAATCGGCGCCCAAAATCTCCACGCGCACCTGCCCGCCGTGCGTGTGGCCTCCAATCGTCAGCGGAAAGCCTTTCTTCGCGGCAACTGGAAACACATCCGGATTGTGCGAGAGCATAATGTTCAACGCGCCCGATGCCGTCAGCTTTTCGGCACCTACCAGATAGGGCTTCCGGACAGGCTGATAATCCACGCCGGCGAGATTCACTATGGCGCTGCCGAACCGGAGCGGATGTGCCGCTTGGCGCAGGAAACGCATCCCACGCCGGGCGCCCTCCACTTCCGTATACCGCTCGCTTCCAGCAAACTGCTCATGGTTTCCCATGCAGCCGAAAACACCGGCGTCCGCGCGCAAATTCTGCAGAGCATCCAGGCAATCATCTAAAGGATCACCCGCGCGCGTGATCAAGTCCCCGGTCACCAAAGCCACATGCGCCTTGGTTTCGTTGGCCATCGCCACGGCACGCTCCAGATCCGCCTTACTCAGAAAAGGACTCAGGTGGATATCCGTCAGTTGCACCAACCGGAGGTTATCCAAGTCCTGCGGCAGATTGGGAATCACAATTTTCTGTTCCCGGAGTGCGAACTGCTTTCTCTGTATAAAAACCCCATAGCCGAGCGCTGCCACCGGAGCCGCTACCAGCACGGTTCCTGCCGAAGTCAACAGGTGCCGGCGGGAAGGGTCATGCTGCGGTTGGCCCAGGGGCGGACGCTGACCCAGGTAACGCAGAACAACGAACCCGGCAATCCAAACCACTGACACAAGCGACCAGCAGATCATCAGTCCCCGAGCCCAACTGCTCAACCAAGCCGGGAAATACGCGGCAAATTCATCAAAACGAAGGAAAAAAGCGAAAAAGAGCGAACTGAGGGACGCTGCGGCGCCCCATTGAACGAGACGCCGAAGGGCGGGCCGGGCGCTGTTTGCGACGCCCCGCAGAATCCACCATGCTCCCAGGAGCTGGCAAACGGAGACCAAAGCCACGAACATTAGGTCCGGCATCATGTGGGTGACGCGATCGCTCACGTTCTTATCTTATCGGCTTCCTCCCACTCAGCGCCGTCGGATTCCCCCCAACCCAGGCATTCGTCATTGCTTATATACGGTCGCATGCCGTCAACGGATGCCATAATCGCCTAAAAATGCCCGGCAAACAGGCATTTGGCAGGTAAAACCTTCTACAATGTGAAAATGTCCCTTGTCGTCGTCGGTTCCGTCGCCTATGACGGAGTAGAAACCCCCCATGGCCGCGTGGAGCGCATGCTCGGCGGCGCCGCCACCTACATTTCCCTCGCAGCCAGCTATTTCACGCAGGCCCGCTTGGTCGCCGTTGTGGGCGACGACTTCGCGCCGGAAGACGAAGACCTGCTCGCCAGCCGCGGTATCGACCTGGAAGGCCTGGAGCGCGTTCCCGGAAAGTGCTTCTTCTGGGCGGGCAAATACACCGACGACATGAACGACCGCGAAACGCTCACCACCGATCTGAACGTCTTCGCCGATTTCCAGCCGAAGCTCCCGGAAAGCTACCGCGCCGCGCGCTACCTGCTGATGGGCAACATCCAGCCGGCGTTGCAGCAGAGCGTCCGCTCCCAGATGAAGCACCCGCGTCTGGCCGGCGGCGACACCATGAACTTCTGGATCCAGAGCTATCGCGATGAACTGCTCAAGACCATCCACGAATGGGATTTCCTGTTGATCAACGACGGCGAAGCCCGCATGCTCTCCGGCGAAAACAATCTCCGCAAGGCCGCCAATAAGATTATGGAGATGGGTCCGCATACGCTGGTGATCAAGCGCGGCGAATACGGCGCCATGCTGTTCCGCAAGGATTCCTACTTCATCGTGCCGGGCTATTTGCTGGAAGACGTCTTCGACCCCACGGGCGCTGGCGATTGCTTTGCGGGCGGCTTCATCGGCTACCTGGCCGAGCACGGCTTTGACCTGGAAGGTGACCACATCAGCCGCGGCATGCTCAGCCGCGCCGTCATCTACGGCTCCGTCATGGGAAGCTTCTGCTGCGAACGCTTCGGCGTAGAACGCTTCCGCACCCTGACGCGCGAAGACATTGATGCGCGGTTTGAGGAGTTCCGGAAGTTTACGAGCTTCTAGCTCCTGTCCTCCCAACTGCGGCCAGATGCCTTAGCGCTTAGCGCATCTCAGGAACAAATACTCGCGGATTACCCGCAACTGGAACCCGGCGACTTTCTTGCAGTTCACGCGTATGCTGATAGAATCGCGGAGTGACACGCAAATACGCACTCCTTGCACTTCTCACGCTTTCCGCCAGCCTCTTTGCGCAGACCCCCAAACCTCGCAAAGCCACTCGCGCTAAATCGGCTCAAGGCCAAGCGCGCCGCGCGATGGAGCAGCGCGTTAAGGCGCTTGAGGACAAAGACGCCATTCTGAAGGTGATGTACGGCTATGCCTACACCGTCGATTTCGGCAAGGAGACGCATGAGTACACCGATCTCTACACCGAGGACGCCACGTTTCTAAGTGTTCCGTCGCCTGCGCCGGGGAGCCCGGTTCCCGCGACTCTCGAGGAACGCGCGGCGCAGCGTCCGGCAACCGGGGCGTTCACGGGCCGCAAGGCGCTGGAAGGGTGGATCGTCAACGAATGGAAGATGCGCGATGATCTTCTCGCCAAGGGGCACTACCGCATCCACGAACTGATTTCGCCCGATGTCACCATCACCGGCGACACCGCCTCCACGCGCTCGTTTTTCCAGACCACCGATAACGATAACGGCCGCATTTATGCGGTTTCCATCGGTGTCTACAAAGGCCAAATGGTGCGCGGAGCCGACGGCAAGTGGCGCATTAAAGAATGGCTGCTGATCCGCCAGGGTCCGGGCAATCCAACGGGCGCGAGGTAAACCCGGCTGAGCGCGTGGGGCGGATTGGAAATCCGCGGCGGAGTGGCACTCCGCCTTTCGGAGCTGGAGGAAGACACTGCGCGATTGCCAATCGCGCGCGGAATTCCATTCCGCCCCACGGCGCACCGCACCAGTCATACTGAAAACACGAGCCTTCCTCCGCGATGGACATCGTGTCTTCAATTACGCCCGCATCGGAAACGTCCTTCGCGACGTCGCGGTTCCGTTATCCGGCGATCCTTTTCCTGATCCTCGTCGCTCTCAGCGCGGGCGCGGCGGTTTGGGTCGCGCAACACGGTTTCACGCTGTTCTATGGCGATGCCGAAGCACATTTGAACATCGCGCGCCGCGTGCTCGATTCGCGTACGCCGGGCCCCGAGCAGCTGGGCACCGTCTGGCTCCCTCTGCCGCACCTGTTGATGATTCCCTTTGTGGGCCGCGATGATTGGTGGCACAGCGGCGTCGCAGGAGCCATCCCCGCCGCGGCATGCTTCGTCATCGCCGCCATGTTTCTCTACGCGGCGGCTCTGCGCACGTATGGCTCGCAGGCGGCAGGCATAGCGGTGGCGCTGCTGTTTGCGCTCAATCCCAACATGCTTTATCTGCAATCGATACCCATGACGGAATCGATCTTCGCAGCGGCTCTGGCCGCGCTTTTGTGGAGCACGCTGGTCTTCCGCGATTCGCAATCGATGGAGGCGGTCGTCGCGGCGGCCATTGCATCGAATGCGGCTTCATTGACTCGCTACGAAGGCTGGTTCCTCATTCCCTTCGTCGCTGCCTATTTCCTGATCGTTGCGCGGAACAAACGGCACGCGCTGATCTTCGCCGCCCTCGCAAGCCTTGCGCCTATCTCCTGGCTTGCGCACAACCAGTTCTATTACAGCAACGCCCTCGAATTCTTCAGCGGACCCTATTCCGCGAAAGCAATCTACGCCTATCAACTGGCGCACGGTACATCGCCGTACCCAGGCGATCACAATTGGCTCACCGCCATTCACTATTACTTCGCCGCGATGAAAGCGGCGATCGGGGTTCCGCTACTGCTTGCCGGATCCCTCGGCGTGATTGCCGCGTTGCTCAACAAGAACTGGTGGCCGATCCTGTTGCTCAGCCTGCCGCCGGTTTTTTATGTGATGAGCATGCACTCGGGCGGGACGCCCATCTACATTCCTGAGCTTTGGCCGCACTCCTGGTACAACACACGCTACGCACTGGCGGCCTTGCCGCTGGCCGCTTTCGCCGCCGGGGCCGTTGTCACTGCCGCTCCCAAGCTACCGTTGCCACGTACGCTCAGGGTCCCAGTGCTCGCTGCCACAGCCGTTCTGCTCGTTGCGGGCCTTTGGCTGACGAAGGCCAACACCCCGGAAGCATTCTCCATCTGTTGGAAAGAATCGCTGGTGAACTCCGAATCACGCCGCGAATGGACCAAGCAGACGGCGGCGTATCTCAACCAGTTTCTTATCCCTGGCTCCACCGTGATCTATCCATTCGGCGATGTTCCCGGCATTCTCCGGGAGGCAGGGATACCCCTGCGTCAGGGGCTGCATGATGGCAATCACCCGGCGTGGGATGCAGCCATAGCCCGTCCGGAGATGTTTTTGCATGAAGAATGGGCAGTCGCCATCCAGGGCGATGAACTTGACCGTGCAATTTCACGAACGAACGTGAGAGCGAATCGCTCCGGCCCGCACTATGAACTAAAGAAGCAGATTATCGTAAAAGGAGCGCCTCCGATCGACGTTTATCATCGGACGCCTTATACCGAGAGCGGTACACCTAATCCGAAATGAATATTCCCTTTACGAAAGCCCACGGGGCGCGCAACGACTTTCTGCTTACCTGGCGTCATCAACTCCCGGAAGGACTCACGGATATCGCGGCAGCCTCGGTTGCCATTTGCGATCGTCACACGGGAGCGGGCGCCGATGGATGGATGCTTGTCTCCAAAGGTGGGGGCGACGCCAACGGCGGCATTGAGCTGTGGAACTCCGATGGCAGCCGCAGCGAAATCTCAGGCAACGGAACGCGCTGCGCGGCGGCGCTTCTGGTCGCCGAGGGTCTTGCGGGCAACGAGGTCCACATTGCGACCGGCGCGGGCCTCAAGTACCTGCGCTTGCTCGAGCGCAAGGGCAACGAGTTTTTGTTTGAGATGAACATGGGCCGCGCGAAAATCGAAGACATGCAGGCGACCGTAGAAGGCCGTGATGCCGTCATCTTAAATGTCGGCAATCCGCAGTGCGCGATTTTTGCGGCGGATTTTGATTTTCCCTGGCAACAGGTGGGAGCGGTGGTCGAACGCCAGCCGCGTTTTCCCAATCGAACAAACGTCAGCTTCATCCGCGTGGTGGACCGCCATACGCTCGACGTCCGATTCTTTGAGCGCGGCGCGGGAGAAACGATGAGCTCGGGCACAGGCTCCACGGGAGCCGCCGCAGCTGCGCATGCGCGTGGCTTAGTCGAAAGCCCGGTTACAGTGCTGACACCGGCGGGTCCGCTGCAACTACGTTGGGAAGGCGAAGATATTCTGTTGGCCGGCCCCGCGGAACTGGTTGTCATCGGGGAATTTTTCTACAAGGCGTAATTCGAACTTCATGAGCCACCTTGATCAGCTAAAAGAAAAGATTCAATCGAAGCGAGCCCACGTCGGCGTCGTGGGGCTTGGCTACGTCGGCCTGCCATTGGCCGTCGAATTCGCGCAGGCCGGCTTCTCGGTGACGGGGATCGACATTGACCCGTCCAAGGCCGATGCCATTAACCGCGGCGAGTCCTATATTCAGGACATTCCCACCAGCACGCTCGCGCCACTGGTGAAATCCGGCAAGCTCAAAGCCACCACGGATTTTTCAGCCGTAGGTTCGCTCGACACCATCAATATTTGCGTGCCCACGCCCTTGCGTAAGACCAAGGACCCGGACATGAGCTACATCGTCAATGCATGCCAGGAGATCGCCAAGCATCTGCACGCCGGCACGCTGATGATTCTCGAATCGACGACGTACCCCGGCACGACAGATGAACTCATGCTGCCCATGTTCGAAAAGCCCGGCTTCAAAGTGGGCGAAGATTTCTTTCTCTGCTTTTCGCCGGAGCGAGTCGATCCGGGCAACGCCAAGTTCCAGACCAAGAACATTCCGAAAGTAGTGGGCGGCATCACGCCGGCTTGCACCGAAGCGGGAGCGTTGTTCTACAGTCAGGCGCTCGACACCGTGGTTCCCGTCAGCTCCACACGCGTCGCGGAGATGGTGAAGCTGCTCGAAAACACCTTCCGCATGATCAACATCGGTTTGGTGAACGAAATCGCGCTGATGTGCGACCGCATGGATATCAATGTGTGGGAAGTGATTGAAGCCGCGGCAACGAAGCCATTCGGCTTCATGCCGTTCTATCCAGGCCCGGGTCTGGGCGGACACTGCATCCCCATCGATCCGTTCTACCTGTCATGGAAGACCAAGCAGGCGGGCATCGAGGCACGATTCATTGAGCTCGCCGGATACATCAATGGCTCCATGCCGCACTTTGTTGTGGATAAGATCCAAAACGCGCTGAACGATCACAGCAAGCCGCTCAAGGGCTCCACGGTTCATGTTCTGGGTGTGGCGTATAAGCGTGACATTGATGACGTCCGCGAATCCCCGGCGCTCGACATCATCCATTTGCTCAATAAGCGCGGTGCGAAAGTGACTTACAGCGATCCGTTCGTCGAAAAGCTGCGATCCGATGGCGTCGTACCGGAGATGGAATCGACTGATCCTATCGCGGGTTCTGGCGCTGCCGATTGCGTCGTCATCGTTACGGATCACAAGAAGTTCGACTACGCGAAGATCGTCGCCGACGCCACATTGATCGTCGATACGCGTAATGCGCTCAAGGGCAATACTTCACCCAAGATCGTGCGCCTCTAGTTTGCAGAAATGAATTTGTAGGAAGACCAGCCCCGCCCGAAACGGCGGGGCTATTCTGTAGCGCGTATGTTGGCGAGGAACTTGCTTATTTTCCGAAATACTCCTGGTCAAAGCTCAACGCAAAGCTCTTCTTGAGTTCGTCGACGGCTTTCTGGGCCAGTTCCGGCTTCAGTTTTTCGTCAATCTCGGCGGCCACATCCTCGAACTTCTTGCTGTCGTGCTTGCTAACCAGGATCAGGTGGTAGCCGAACTGCGTCTTCACGGGCTCAGTCACTTCGCCGATCTTCGCGGCGAAGGCGGCTTCTTCGAACTGCGGAACCATGCGGCCACGAGTGAAATCGCCCAAGTCGCCGCCTTGCGCACCCGAGCCGGTGTCGTCCGATTCCGTCTTGGCGAGCGCCGTAAAATCACCACCGGCCACAACCTTCGCGCGAATGTCTTTTGCCTTAGTTAGCGCTTCGGTATCGGTCAATTCCTTTTGACCCGAGCGCAGCGGGGCGGGCGATTCCTTGAAACGAATGAGGATATGCTTCGCTGTAACCGATTCCCACTCGTTTTTGTGATCTTCGTAGAACTTTTTGCGGGCGGCGTCATCCGCCTTCAGATTCGCGTTGATCTGTTGGAAAAGGGTGTACGCCAGGATCTGATCCGTGCGCAGGCCCACCTGGAACTTCACGTCAGCGTCCTGATCGATCTTCTGTTTCCGTGCTTCCTGCGCCAAAATCTTCAGCTCCGCGATATTCTCCGCGTAGCGGCGGCGGGCATCGGGCGTCAATGCCGGCTTCGCCTGGCCCGGCTGTTGCGCTTGCTCGATAAGTTTTTCGAACTGGGATTTCGTGATTTTTTCGGCGCCCACAGTGAGCACCACGGGATCGTCGGAAGCCGCTTGCTGGCCCCAGGCAAGCATCCCGCAAAGCAGAAAGAGGAAAATTGTCATAAAACAAGCATACCAGCGGTTTTCCCGGCGGTGGCCTGGTACGCGGTCAACCATTGACAGCAGGGCCATTGCCGGCGCCCAAAATGCCGGACAGGACGTCTTTACCACCGCAAGCCACTCTAAGGTGCAAGTTACAATGATTGCGGAATCTTCTCATGGAACTCGTTCTTTATAAAATTGAATCCCGGATCGCCCGCATTGCGTTAAACCGGCCCGAAAAGCGCAACGCGCTCACGCCCGAGTTGCTGGAACAACTCCAGGACGCGCTCGACCGAGCAGCGAAAGATCCGGACGTTACCGTCGTCCTGATTCGCGGCGAAGGCAAGGACTTCTGCGCCGGATTCGATCTCAAAGAGTTCAACCGCCGCGGCAGCAAAGACGTCATGAACAATCTGGATGACGCGCGCGCACTTGCCGATATCCTTCTCACGATTCGCCGCCACCCCAGGCCCGTGATTGCCGCCATTCACGGCCGCGCGCTCGGCGGCGGCGGGGGCATCGCGGCGGCCAGCGACCTCACGCTCGCCACCGACACTGCGAAGATCGGCTACCCCGAAGTGAACATCGGCTACATCCCTGCGATGGTGGCTTCGCTGGTCACGCGCGCCATCAGCGACAAACGCATGTTCGAGATGTTTGCGACAGGCGACCCCATCGCGGCTCCCGACGCCGCAGCGATCGGTCTGATCAACCGCGTGTTTCCCGAAGCTGGCTTTGATGCCGCCGTTGAGGAGTACGTCGCCAAAATCGCCCAGAAATCCGCGTCAGCGCTCAGCCTGACCAAGCGCCTTCTGTATCAAATCGACGGTCAATCCCTGGAAAAAGCCGTGGAAACAGGCATGTACTTCAACGTCATCGGCCGCATGACCGAGGATGCCCAGAAAGGGTTCGAGAAGTTTACGAAAAAAGAATAGCGGCTAATCGTGCCCGTTGTGCAGCCGCTCCAGCTTGCGCAAATCCGGGAAGAGGAACATCCACAACCCCGCGACTGCAATACTGCCGATGCCGCCGATCACTACAGCAGGCACCGTTCCGAACCAAGCCGCCGTCACGCCGGATTCGAATTCCCCCAACTGGTTCGACGTACCGATGAACAACGAATTCACCGCGCTCACCCGGCCGCGCATTTCATCCGGCGTCTGCAATTGCACGAGCGATTGGCGGATCACCACGCTTACCACGTCGAAAGCGCCTAAAGCGAACAGTGCCGCCAGAGACAGATAAACGGAGCTTGATAATCCGAATACGATCGTAGCCGCGCCAAAGCCCATTACCGCGCAAAACATAATCATCCCGGCGCGCCCCTTCAGCGGCTTATGCGCCAGAGTGAACGACATCGCCACCGCTCCCAAAGCTGGGGCCGCTCGGAGCACACCCAAGCCCCAAGGACCCGTATGCAAAATCTCTTTTGCAAACACGGGCAACAAAGCCGTGGCACCGCCCAGGAGCACGGCGAAAAGGTCCAACGAAATCGCGCCGAGCACGGCGGGGCGGCTTCGGATGAAGTGAAGCCCTGAGAAAACCGACTTCAGCGTGGCCGGTTCCCTCCGCGGAATGGTATGCGCTACCCGAACGCCACCGCTGAAGAATCCGGCGCTAAGGAATAACGCCGCGGCGACCGCATACGGCGTCGTCACTCCCAGGGCGTAGAGAAATCCACCGACGGCCGGTCCCGCGATCGACGCCGTTTGAAACGCCGACGTCGATAGCGCAATCGCCTGCGGTAGCATCGCTTCATCCACAAGCCCGGGGACGAGCGCCTGCATGGTTGGACCTTCGAACGCGCGTGCAGCGCCGATCACCGCAACAGCAGTGTAAATCGCCGCCGCACTCAGGTGTGCGGTGAAGCTTCCGATGGCCAGCGCCGCCGCTGCGGTTCCTTCGATGAACTGGCAGACGCTGACGATTCTGCGGCGGTCATGGCGATCGGCGAAGTGGCCCACAGCCAGATTCAAAAGCACCATGGGCAGGAATTGCGCCAGTCCCACCATACCCAGCTGGAATGGACTACTGGTGAGCGCGTAGATCTGCCAGCCAACGGCGACGGCTTGAATTTGGAATGCCAGAGTGGAAAACGCGCGCGAAATACACAACAGGCGGAACGGGCGTTCGCGCAGAACGCTCGAAACGCGATTGGACTGTTCCGTGCCGCTGGTGCTCAGAGCGGATGTCTCCTGAAGCTCTTCTGTTGCAACGCTACTTTTGACGCAACACAGAAATGATATCGTCCGCCGTGATCACTCCGGCAAGCTTTTTGTCTTCATCCACAACCGGCAGCGCCAACAGGTTGTATTTGTCGAACAGCTCCGTAACACGATCCTGGCGCTCGTCGACGTGCACCTCGATCTGTGTATCGGCCACCAGTTCCACAAGCGGCGTCGAGCCTTCATGCAGGAACAACCGGCCAATGGGCACCGTCCCCTTTAAGTGTTCGTCGGCATCAATAAGGAACAGCGTATTCAACGTTTCCACCAGATGTTCGCTCGCCTTAAGTGCCGCCATCGCATCGGCCACCGTGGCTTCCTCGGGAAGCGCAATGTACTCGGTATTCATCAAGCCGCCGGCGGTGTCTTCGTCGAATTCCAGCAACTCCTCGACATCGTGCTTCGGCTCGGATTCCATCTCTTCGAGAATCTCTTCGCTCGTTTCCTCTTCGAGCTCCGCCAGCACGTCGGCCGCTTCGTCCGGAGCCATTTCTTCGATAATGTCCGCGGCGGTCTCGGTTTCGAGCGATTCCAGAATGCTCGCCTGAATATCCGGATCCACTTCGGAAAGGGCGTCGGCAGCCACTTCGCTGTCGATGTTTTCGAAGATCGCCTCGCGGTCCTCCGGACTCAGTTCTTCGACGATGTCAGCCAGATCCGCCGGGTGCATGTGCTCCAGCAAACGGTTCGAAATATTCAAACGCAACCTGCGCTGGGGGTCAGGTTCCAGGATGTTACAGAACTCCCAGCGGATAGAATGCGGCGGAATGCGTGTTTGTAGTCGGCGGATCCACCGGCGCGGAACAATGCCCCGCAGCAGGCGCCGGAAAATACTGCGGATTCCTATGTCCACTTCCAGGATCCACAGCACTGAAGCGCCATTTTCCTCACGCAGTTCAAACGTGACGTCGTTGATGCGGACTACCTTCCGACCGTGGGCATCGATGATCTGCTGATCCAGCAGGTCGCGTGTCAGCCGCAACATGTACTCGTCGGAGTGATACGGCGTCAGGACTTCATCGCGAAGATAGATCCCGTTCAGCGAAATGGACTTAATCTGGTCGTGCCGGACAGTCAGCAGCGTGCCGTCGCCGCCAATCAGATAGCGATCGACACGGACAGGATCGACCAGCGGGACAAGTGCGGCATCGCGGACCACACCAAGCTTGCGCCCCTTAAGGTCGTAGACCTTGAGGCCGAGCAACTCGGTAAGGAACAACAGATCGTCCGCCATTTATGGCCTGAACCCATAAAGAAATGTGTTCGCGCAGCACACGGTCGCGCACCCACGTTCTTACTATGCCGCAAGCACTTAGAGGCGCGCAAGGAAATTTCTCCTCGTCCAAACACTTCGTTACAAACGCGTTGCGATGTTTACCAGGCGACCTACGGAGCTGTCTCGACAATTCGCGAATCGCCTTGAAACTTCCGGTAGCCGCTGTAGGTGAGGTCCATCTCCGCCCGCACCTTCTTCAGCAACGCCAACCTTGCATCGCCGCGAATCTTGATTGAGGAGGGCAGCCAAATCTCGTCGTTCACCCGCAGCTGCTCGAAAAACATCGTGGTGCCTGGAGCGACGCGGAACAAACCGAGTCCAAAAGAGAGCGTGTCCAAAACCAGCGCCTCCATCTTCACCCAGTGATAGGTGGCCTGCTCAATCCATATCTTCGCGCGGACCTTCTTAAACATATCCGCGCGGGAGTGCTTTGGACGAAATCCGGGCTTCGGCTCGGCTTCGAGCACCCACGCAGGTTGTCCGCTAATGGTTTCGCTGCCTGTCAGAAGGAAGGTAAACGCATCAGGCAATTCGCGGACAAAGGCTCGGTCTTCCGCGCGTTGTTTCTCCCAACGCGCGCGGTCGTTGGCCGTCTCGCGGCTGCGCTTGGCGGCTTCACGGTCCAGTTTCTCCTGCTCCTTGCGCTCCTCGACCGGGGAGAGCGGATGGTCATTGCGCGCGATCTTCCGCTCATAGCGGCGCCCGAAGAGAATTTGAATCTCTCTGGTCTCGCTGCGCCTGTTCTTGACCATTCCGGAGCGATCAAAGTCACGGAACTCGCTGCGCTGCTGATAGACGTAGTCTCGCTGAGTAGTGAAGTCGGTCCAGTCCCGATCGAGGGACCGCCGTACAATCGTGTCGGCGTCCGGTGCCTGCGCGCGCACCAACGCAGAGGCAAGTAACGCGAGAGCGAAACATCGAACCGGCCGTGGACCCATGCTTGTAGCATGAACGATTTTCCTGTATCCGTCAGCGCGGCAGGGCGATGCTTACGCCAACTTAGTCCCGAAGTACCTATGCCTCGTACCCAGGTCCTGGAACGACGAAGCTCCTCAGAATAAACCTTCCGTACGATGCTTGTGACATTGATGCCCGATACACTCGCTCCATTAGAGACGCTATGCCGGAATTCTTGTTTACCTGCACTATTCTGTCGATCCTGGGATGCGCAGCCGTTGTGCTCGATCGCCTGGAACATGGCCCACTTGCAACCGCGCATTCGCGTTGCACCGACTGCCAGGAGATCATGAAAGGCGAATAGCGGTCTCTTCCTGGAAGGCGGCCGTCCCGCCTATGCCTTGGCCGATCGCGCCAGGCCACGTTCAGCGGGAATCGTGATCACGAATTCCGCACCCTTGTCCGGGCGATTCTGAGCACTGACTTCGCCGTGGTGCTCGCACACAATCGTCTTTACGATATGCAAACCCAGCCCACCGTTGGCGCGTTCGGAGACATGCGGATCGAAGATGCGTGGTAACAGAGCGGCCGGGATGCCCGAGCCTTCATCGCTGACGGAAATCTCAATCCGGTGATCCGCGCGGCGCGCCCGGACCGTAATCGTGCCACCGCCGGGCATGGCGCGAACGGCGTTCGTGAAGAGATTAATGAAGACACGTTCCCAGGCATAGGAACGCCGCAAATTGATGCGGCTTTCCACGTCGTACCGAAAACGAATCTCGGGGCCTTGGCCGAAATGTATGGAATCGAGCACAAACGCGACGGCATTCTGTAGCACGCCGTCGAGCGTCGCCTGCGGCTGATTCATCGTCAGCAGGCTTGCGCTGATACCCTTGCCGCGCTCAATGCTGCGCAACATCGCAGCCGAAACGTCGGCCCAACGAGGGTCGTCCGAGATAAGATCGGCCGCCTCCATCAGCGTTTGGAAAACGTTGTTGAGGTCGTGCACTAGACCGGAAAGAGCAAGGTCGGACGCAGGCGCGGAAGACGCTGCCGCCTCCGACAGCTTAGGCAGCTCTAAGGTATGTGGCTTAGTTCTTGGCAATGCTCTGCAGTGTACTAAAAAATTCGGGGAAAGATACACCCGCCGATTCGGCTTCCTTGATGGTGCACGGCCCGTCCGCCGAAAGCGCCGCCACCGCGAAGGCCATCGCGATCCGGTGATCGCCGGCCGATTCAATCTCCGCCGCGTGGAATTTCTGCCTGCCCGGAACGGTAAAACCATCCGGTGTGCTCGTTATCTCCACACCCATACGCTTCAGATTCAACTCGATCGTCGCGATGCGGTCGGTTTCTTTCACCCGAAGTTCACCGGCATCCTTCACGGTCAAGCCGTTGTCACTGGTGGCGCACAACACCGCCAGCGAGGGAATCTCATCGATCAGCGCTGCCGTCAGCGCGCCTTCAATCACGCCGCCCTTCATCTTGGACGTGCTCACGCGGAGGTCGCCGATCAACTCACCGCCGGTCTGCTGAACGTCAATCACCTTAATCGCGGCGCCCGCCGAAACCAAGAAATCAAGCAGCGCCGACCGAGTAGGATTCAGACCAACATTGTGGATGAGGAGCTTAGCCTCTGGAAGCATCAGCGCCGCGGCAAGGAAAAAGGCCGCCGAAGAGAGATCGCCCGGAACCACCAATTCCTGCCCGGTAAGCTTCGCGCCCGCTGTAAGCGTAATCACCTGTTTGTGGGTTTCAATCTCCGCTCCAAACGCCTTTAACGCGATCTCCGTATGGTCGCGCGTGCGGATGGGTTCGCGGACAATCGAGTCTCCCTCAGCGAACAGTCCTGCCAGCAGGACGCAGCTCTTCACTTGGGCGCTGGCCATGGGCAAGGTGTAGTCGATGCCCTTCAGCCGCCGGCCATGAATGGTCAGCGGAGGATAGCGGCCTTCGCGCGCCTCAATGGACGCCCCCATCATGGCCAGCGGCTTCATGATGCGATCCATCGGGCGGCGGGAGAGCGAGTCATCACCGCCAATGCGGCTGGTGAACGGCTGCGCCGCCAGGATTCCAGACAACATGCGGATCGTCGAACCCGAATTGCCCGCATCTAACTGCTCTTTTGGTTCCTGGAGCGCGCCGCCGTGGATGATCACCTTGCCGTCCTGGCGCTCGACTTTGGCCCCCAACGCCACCATCGTCCCCAGTGTCGATTGGCAATCCGCGCCAGTCGAATAGTTGTGAATCGTCGTTACGCCTTCGGCGATACCGCCAAGCATTCCATAGCGATGCGAAATCGATTTATCGCCAGGCAGCGAAATGACGCCGTCAATCGCGCGGGCCGGAGAAACTGTGATGTCCATGAATCTACCAGTTTAGCGTTTGCGCCGGCCCAAAAGCGCGAACACAGAGTCCAATACCAGCGGTGAACCCTATGGCTAGGAACGTTCCTTGCGGGTGGGGCCTTAGTACGCCCCACTTTGGGGGGTATATTTTTTTACAAAGTTACCGATAGATCCCCTAGAGTGTCCACATCGCGACCATGGACGACGTTGCCGGGCGGAACAATGACCGGCACGAAGCAAGACACGGAAGGTGCGAATTCTCCACACCTAACCTTGGCTTCCGTCCCTCGTCTGCACCCACCCGACGGACTGAGTGAGCCGCAATCACCTACCGTCCTGATCGTGGATGAGATGGACCTGAACCGCCATCTTCTCAAGGCGATTCTGAAGACCTCCGGTTATCGAATTCTCGAAGCGAGCCGCCCGTCGGATGCCTTTACCATGCTCGAACGGGAAACGGTGGATCTGGTGATCGTCGATCTGATCATGCCGGAAATGAGCGGCACCGAGTTTTGCGCGCGATTGAAGGGCAGTCGCGCAACGCGGTTTATTCCCATCCTGATGGTCACAAGCGTTCAGGGAACGGACACCGAGGTGATCGGCATCGATTCCGGTGCCGACGAATTCCTGGTCAAACCCCTGAATCCATCCTTGGTCCGCGCCCGTTTGCGCGGCATGCTCCGCAATAAAGCGCTCATCGATTCCTTGGACGAAGCCGAGACGATTCTGTTCGCGCTGGCGCAATCGGTGGAGCAGCGGGATAAATACACCGGTGCGCATTGTGAACGTCTCTCCGCTTACGGAGTCACCTTGGGCCGCGCGCTCGGTTTACCTCGACACGATCTACTGGCGCTTTATCGCGGCGGTTACTTGCACGACATCGGCAAAGTGGGCATTCCCGACTCGATTCTATTCAAGCGCGGTTTCCTGACGGAGACTGAATGGGACACAATGCGGCAGCACACCCTCCGGGGCGAAGAGATCTGCCGCCCGATGCGCACACTCGCACCCGTCCTGCCCATCATCCGGAGCCATCATGAACGTTGGGATGGCTCGGGCTATCCGGACCGCTTGCGCGGTGAAGAAATCCCTTTGCTGGCCCGCATCCTGCAGGTGGCGGATATCTACGACGCACTGACAACGTCGCGCCCCTACAAGCCGGCGTTCTCCCATGACCACGCCATCGAAATCATGCTGGAGGAAGCGCGTCGAGGGTGGCGTGATCCGGAACTGGTGCCTCTTTTTGCGCAAATCACGTCGCCGAAGACCGAACCCACCGAGGCAGTGGACGATCCCTCCCGTTGGGTAAACGCAACCGACATGCGGCAATCGCTTGAAAATATGCGCCGGGAGCTGACGAAATAAGCCCCGCTTCCCGATGGTCTGTCGGGCATTTCAGGATTCGGCCGTAGCCGCATCCCGCCCACGCTTGACACCGCGGCGGTCAAACGATTCGAGCGGCGCCATCCGGTATTTGAGCAGCGTCCAGAACGCCTCAAATCCATCCTGCCAGCGAATCTTCTTGCCATCCAAAATCCCGCGAGGATTATACGAAATCGGCACCTCATAGATCGGATAGCCAACCCGCCGGATCTTTGCCGTGACCTCCGGACAAAACTCGAACCGGACGCACCGGAGGTCGATCGAATCGATCGCCCGGCGCGTGAAGGCTTTGTAGGCGGTAGCTTCGTCGGTGATGTCTGCGCCGAAAAGTACATTCGCCATCATGGTCAGAATCTTGTTGGCCAGCCAATTTCGCCACTTCATGCCCTTGACGCCCCGCATGAAGCGCGAACCGTAGACAACTTCCGCCTCGCCCCGCACAATCGGTTCCAACACGTCGATGTATTCCGCGGGATCGTACTCAAGATCCCCGTCCTGCACCAGAAACGCATCGCCCGTCGCTTTCGCAATGCCGATGCGCAGCGCCGCGCCCTTCCCGAAGTTGACCAAAGACTGGTGTACGACAATCAGCGGCGAGTCGCCGTATTTCTTCACCAAATCGGAGGTGCCGTCAGTGGACCCATCGTCCACCAGCACGATTTCCTTCTCACAGCCCACAGGCAAGGGCGCCGCGAGCACGCGCTCCACAACTGCAGGTAAAGTCCGGAACTCGTTATAGACCGGAATCAAAATGGAGATTTTCATTCCGGAGCCTTTTCGAGAACGGAAAATATCGATTGTCCAAACGGAGGCTCCACCCAACCCTCCACCGTGGACATCATCGGCACGATGTAGGAATCGAAGAAGGCAATTTGTGCTTCCGATTGCTCGGTTTTGCGGAAGATCTTCGCGTTTGTCCACCAGCCGAAGAACCCGACCGAATTTGTGTAACGCATTACCTTCACTCGAAAACCCGCCTGCGCCGCCAGTTGCCGCCATCCCGGCTTGGAGTACCGGCGAAAATGGCCTAAATTCTCATCGATGGGTCCAAACAGCTGTTCGTAGGCCGGCAAAATGAACACCGCCCGTCCACCCGGCTGCAGTACGGAATGCATGTGTTGCAGGGCGATCAAATCATCACGGACATGCTCCAGCACGTTCAGGCAAACCACGGAATCGGGCCGTAGCGCGGCCAACTCCAGGAAACTCTTGTCTTGAACATCCATGCAGTGCGCCTGCAGGTTGCGCCGCTCCGGATACCGGGCCAGCAATTGCTCCACACAGCCGGGAACAACGTCAAGCCCGACAATCAGCTCACGATCCAACAAGTGCCGGGTAAAGTTCCCCAACCCGCAGCCAACTTCAATGACCCGGTGCCCAAGCTGCGCCTTCGCCATCGAAGCTTGCCAGTCAAAATAGCGGTGCGCCGCCTTCATGCGCTCCTGATCGGCGATTGTGTATTCGGCTGTGGTGGTTGCGTCGCGAGACATAGCTATCGGTTCATTCGTTGGTCGGGATCTGATTGGCGCAGTCCGTTGTACAACCGCCCCCATCCGCCGCAGCCACCGGCCGGATCAGGAAGGATCGTCAAATGTCTTTTCCAAAGACACGAACCGTATGTTCCACCTATGCACAACAGAATAACCGCACCCGGAGGATGGCGGCAATACCGCATCTTAATTGAGGAAGTCCGGGAACCAAAAATTGGACAGTACTATTCAAAACCGGACCCGAAGTTCGATTGTGGTTGGTGAGGGCGCGGTATAATCGCGGGGTAGGCATCATTTCGAGTGCCCTGCCAGCGCGGGAAGCCGTCACTATGGAAGCGTTAAAAAAGAAGCTTATGGAAGAGATCCACGTGCTCGAAAACGAGCTGCGGATCGAACTTCCCAAGGAAATTCTCAAAGCCCGCGCCCACGGCGACTTAAGCGAAAATGCCGAATACCACGCCGCCAAAGAGCGCCAAGGCTATGTAAACGCAAGACTTGGTCAGCTTCAGGCGCGGCTTCGTGAACTTTCGATGATCGACATGTCGCGTATCCCGCACGACCGCGTCGGCCTGGGCTCCACCGTCGTTGTTTTGGATATCGATAAAGACGAGCAGATCCGTTACAAGCTGGTGACCAGTGAGGATGTGGACGTTTCCAAAGGCATGATCTCAACCAGCTCCCCAATCGGCCGGGGATTGCTCGGCAAGCAAGTTGGTGATACCGTCAAAATCCAGATACCGGGTGGCATGCGGGAAATGGAAATCGTAGAATTGATCACGATTCACCAAAACGCCAGCGGGAGCTAGTCCATGACCTTTACTCGCGCGATCGGTCTCGGCTGTAACAAGATTATCCGGCTCATCGTCCGTGGTCTTGCACTCTCCCGTATTCATCCGAACTTCCTCACCTTCTTCGGACTGGTGATCAATATCTTCGCCGCATACCTTCTGGCGATCGGGCAATTCCGTGGCGCCGGCTTTGTGATTATCGGCGCGGGCCTGTTCGACATGGTGGACGGCCGCGTTGCCCGCGAAACCAATCAAGTCACCCGCTTCGGCGGCTTCTTCGATTCCGTGCTGGACCGTTACTCCGATCTCGCGCTGCTCATGGGTCTGCTCGTTTGGTACGGCTCCATTAACCGTCCGTTCTACGTGGTGCTGACCGCGCTTGCCATGACCGCCTGTGTGATGATCAGCTACGCCCGTGCCCGCGCGGAAAACTCCATTCCCACCTGCAAAGTTGGCTTCATGGAACGCCCGGAACGCGTTGTGCTGGTGATCATCGGCGCCCTGTTTTCTCGCATGGCCCCCGTTATCTGGGTGATCGCCGTACTCGGCAACCTGACAGTGGTGCACCGCATGATCTTCACCTGGCAGGAAGCCAAGCGTCTCGAAGAGGCTCAGTTAACTCCTCCGCGGACCCAAGTCGCCACCAAAGTCTAAGGTGGCGCACGCACCCTGCGTGCCGCATCGAGACTCCTCTCGACACCCGGTGCCAGTCCCAACCAACCCAGTCCCCGGCCGCTATCCGTGAAAGACAGGGGTGGCGGAGCTTCGCCTCCGCACGCCGGGCTTCGTCCCGGTGTAATACAAGAAGCTCCATCACCGTCCCGCAAAACAAAAAACTGCCGTCGTCTCCACAACATCGAGCAATGGAAGATTCAAGTAGTGAGCTGTTTCGCCTGCTTGCGCATAGGCGTAAGTCCGTTGTGCGGCAGGTTTCAGAAAGGGCCCACCGGTCGTCGTCTGCCGATAGTGGCGACAAAGGAACGCATTCCGGAAAACAAAGGAGACTGAAGTCAGGAGATAGGAGACTGAATCACCCCCGGCGAGTGCAATCATCGCCCCAATCAATCACCAGATTCCCTGCCGTATCGACACGATAACTCCATCCATCGCCAACCAGAGTTGTTGAACCATAGTCCAGCACCAGCGCTGGTCCAGCTGCTGCCCGTTCGCTGACCTGCTTGCGATGCACTGTCGGCACTTCCTTCCACGACGACCCTGCCCACACGCGCCGCATGTCGATTGTTCCCGCCCGTCGCTTCTCCCTCTGTAGTTTGGGTTTCGGGAATGTTCGCCGCGCGCGGACGCGAATCGTGACGATCTCCACCTCGCGCTCCGGAGTCGAATAGCCATACAACATCGCATGCTCCCGATGAAACGCCGCTGCCGGATTCCGCGGATTCCACGGCACGTTCAATTCGTAGCTCTGCCCCTGGTAACGCAGATCCGCGCTCGATTCCAACGCCGCGCCGGGCGATTCCCGCCGCGCCCGGGAAAGCAACCTGTCAAAAGCGCCCGCCAGATCCACACACCCCAAAACACCCGCGGCATAATCGCGCACTCCGTCGGCCAGGAGCATTCCCAAAGCCGAAAGCACCCCTGCGTTCCCGGGCACAATCACTGTGCGGATGCCCAACTCGCCGGCGATCTCGCAAGCATGCAATCCACCGCCGCCGCCGAAAGCCACCAACGCGAAGTCGCGCGGGTCATAGCCGCGTTCGACAGAAACCGCGCGAATCGCCCGCTCCATATTGGCATTGGCGACGCGAATGATACCTGCAGCCGCACGGACTCTATCGAGTTTCAACTCGCGCGCAATGCGATCCACTGCCGTGCCAGAGCGCCCCACGTCAATATGCATCGCGCCGCCCAGCAACTGCTCGGCGGATATCCGGCCCAGCACCACGTGCGCATCGGTAACGGTCGCCTCCGTCCCCACGCCGTAACACGCCGGACCAGGATCCGCGCCCGCACTCTCAGGTCCCACACGCAGCAAACCGCCGGAATCGACACGCGCAATCGATCCACCACCCGCGCCAACGGTTTGGATATCCAGCATCGGAACGCGAATCGGAAGGCCGTCAAGGATCGATTCGGTCGCTTCTCTCGTCGCTCCATCGGCCAGGCAAACGTCGGTGGATGTGCCTCCCATGTCAAACCCAAGGACTCGATTAAAGCCACTGCGGCGGGACGTCTCCACGGCACCCACCACGCCACCCGCCGGTCCCGAAAGAACCGTACGAACCGCATGGCGGCTGGCTTCTTTAGACGAAAGAAATCCCCCATTCGATTGCATGATGGAGATCCGGTAGCTGCGCGAGGACGCGAGCTCTTTCAAATAGCGCTCCATCAAAGGGCCCACATAAGCGTTCACGAAAGTGGTGGAGCTACGCTCATACTCGCGGAACTCCGGGCTGATTTCGTTCGAGGCACAGACATAAACGGAAGCGCCCAGTTCTTCAGATAGCGCGGTTGCTACGGCGCGTTCATTGGCAGGATTCCGATACGCGTGCAGAAAACAAATGGCGACGGATTCCACGCGCTTCGCCCGTAATCGTGCGGCGAGCCTCTTTAACTCCGTTGATGTTGGTTGTTTCGCAACCACCCCATCGAAGTGCATCCGCTCGGCGACGCCAAATCGCAACGCCCGTTCCACAGGCACCCGCTTGGGAGGTGGCGTCAGATCATACAGCGCCATGCGGTTCTGCCGGCCGATTTCGAGAACATCTTCAAATCCAGCCGTGGTGACGAAAGCCGTGCGCGCGCCTTTGCGTTCCAGCAGCGCGTTAGTCGCAACGGTGGAGCCGTGAACTACGTCGGCCTTGGGCGCAATGCGGCGTAGCCCTTCGAGGATCACGCTTGCCGGTGACTGCGGATTCGACCGCAGCTTGAACGTCTCCATGCGCCCGTCGTCGTGAACCGCGACGAAATCCGTGAACGTGCCTCCCGCGTCGACACCAATGCGCATGAATTCACGATTGTAGCGGTTTGCGGGAGCGAAAAACCGTTAACGAATCAGCGGCCAGAGGCTAGAGAAATCATCCGTCCAGGTGACAACCGGCTGAGAGGGGCTGCTCCAGCCAAGGATGGTGTCGCGAATGTTAGTGTCCTCAAAGTTTTCGCGCTTCTCGGTCATGAGAACCCAACGGGAACCGCTCTCCCCGGTCTTTAGGTCCGGCAGGGAAATCATCATGCGAGCGTGCCATCCTAGGTGTTTCGCCAAGCCGCGCGTCACCGGTTCCAGGTTTATCGAACGGTTGGAAATGTGGAGCGCCAGGATTCCGCCTGGCGCCAAGCGCTCCCGGTAGAGGTCGCCTGCTTCCGACGTGAGCAGATGAATCGGAATGGAGTCGCTCGAGAACGCATCGACCGCGATGAAATCGTAATCGTGTTTGCGGCCTGACTCCAACTCGCGCCGCAGCTCAATGCGGGCATCGCCCAGAACGACGCTTGTCATTGCCTTGGAGTCCTGCAGGTAGGTGAACCACTGGCGGGCAATAGCCTCCACATCCGGATTGATTTCATAGAACGTGTAGTTGTCGCCCTCGCGGCCCCACGCGGCGATGGTTCCCGCGCCCAGGCCGACCACGGCCACCCTCCGCGGCCTTGGGAGCGAGGTGATGCCGATAGCAACGCCGCTGTGTGACCCATAATACGTCGTCGCCCGATTCTTGTTTTCACCGTCCATGAACTGCGTGCCGTGTTGTGTGCGCCCATGCGTGAGCAGGCGCTGCGTGTGATAATCCACGGTTCGCTCAGAGACTCGCAGGACGCCGTAAAAATTGCGCCGGTGATCGATGCCCGGCGATTGGGACAACGCGCCGGAGGCAAGTGAAGTAGCCGCCCCCAAAAGCATCGCCATCATGGGAATGCGCACCGCAAAATTGCGGCTGGTCCATTCCCGAAGCGCACCGGCGCGCAGCCAGCAGAGGACCCCAAGCAAACACGCAAGTGCGAGTGAAAGCGGAAACTCCACGTAATCAGAGAAAATCCGTGGCGCGGCCAACGCCGCAAGTCCTCCACCGAGCGCTCCGCCGAAGGAGACGGCCAAATAGAACATCGTCAGGTGCTTTTCCGTCGGCCGCAGGCGAACCAACTCTCCGTGGCAGAGCATACACAGGACAAACAACGTGCCCAGGTACGTGAGCAACTGCAGAAGAATCGGAACGGCAACACTGGCCGTAAGCACGGCGCAGCTGACCGGAGCGAGGATCCCCGCGAGAATCGCAACGGCCGTGCGCGGATACCAGTGCCCGCTGGCGAAGGTCAGCACAAAGGAAAGCAGATACAGCGCAAGCGGTGCCACCCATAAGAATGGAATCACCGCCACTTCCTGCGACACCTGATTCGTCGTCCCCAACAGCACAACTGAAGCGCATGCGGCCAGCGCAATCCATAAAACGATGTCCACGGTCCTGGGTGCTTCGTCGTCTTCGGTGCTTGCGCGCGATTCAGCCGCCGCGGCCGTCGCGGTCTTCCCCACATTCCACGCCACCCAGGCGCACAGTGCCGCGAACACCACAAAAAGGATGGACCACACCAGCGTCTGTGTCCGCAGACGCAGCATCGGTTCAATCAAAAATGGATAGCTCAGCAGTGCGAGGAACGACCCTGCGTTTGAGAGCGCGTACAATCCCCACGGCGAATCATCCGGCCGCGTAACGTGAAACCAGCGCTGCAGCAAGGGAGCGGTCGAGGAGAGCACAAGATACGGTCCTCCGACGGCCAGCGCCAGCATGAAAAGAATTTGTCCCGTCGGATCGCCGGAACCGGCACTCCGCCACGCGTTCATGGTCGGCGTGATGGGCAGAAACGCACAGGATACTGCCAACACTCCCAGGTGAATCCACGTCTGTGTCCGGGGATTCTTCCGGCTACCCACCCAGTGCGCATACGCGTAGCCGGCGAGCAACACGGTTTGAAAGAACAGCATGCAGCTTGTCCAGACGGCCGGGCCTCCGCCAAAAACCGGCAAAACAAAGCGGCCCAGGATCGGCTGCACCTGAAAGAGCAGGAAGGCGCTCAAAAAGATCGTAACGGGGAAGAAAAGAGCGGGCAACTTTCGAATCTAGCACATCGGTGTGGATGGTCCCAAAAAGCGAATCCCCGAAAGCGCCGCCTGCAATGGCGGGGCCTCGGGGATAAAAAGCGTTGCGCTAAATCTAGTCCAGCTTTAAGTCAGCGACCTCAAGCGTTTGGCCTTTGATCGCGCCGATCACCGTCACCGTTAGATTGTCCTTCTTCGTCGATGCTTTCAGCGCTTCGATCGCCTTCGTATTGCCCGTGCCGTTAAACCACAGAAAACGGTTATCGGCCGTGAATACACCGTAGCCGCTTTGTTCACACGGAGGCGTCATTGCGCAGGAGCGCTCGTGGGCTTTTGCAGCGGCCTGACCGCCGGTGGCGATCTTCGCTGCACACAGCCGGTCCGTCAATATGCCCTTCACTTCCGCGGCCGATGCCGATAGCCCCAAGGCTCCCGCCAATACGATCAGACTGAAAATTCGCGACATCTTCATCGGTATTCTCCTTCGTCGCGCAGCATTCGCGCGAGAGACGGCCAATGGCCTCCCTGCCCAAAGGGTAGCAGATGGTGGACGGCTCGAAGGAAGGGAAACCCGCAGCGCTGTTCCTATTGGTAGAACGTGCGGATTGCCTGGCTGACGTACTCGATCTGCTCGCGCGTCAGTTCGGCGAAAATCGGCAGCGCCAGCGTCTCCTTCGAAGCCTTCTCGCTCTCCGGGAAATCTCCTGCCCGATAACCGAGGTACGAGAAGCAGTTCTGCAAGTGAAGCGGGAGTGGATAGTAGACCGCCGTACCAATACCCTGCTCACCCAGGTAGCTCTTTAGGTTGTCGCGATTTTCCACGCGGATGATGAACTGATTGTAGATGTGGCGCGTCTGATACCCGACTGGCACCGGCGTTTGCACCGGAGCGTCTTCAAGGAGTTCCCGGTACAACTCAGCATTGCGGCGGCGGCCCTCGCTCCAGGCATCGAGATGGCGGAGCTTGATCCGCAAGACGGCTGCTTGCAACGCATCCAGGCGCGAATTGATGCCCACCCACTCGTGCATATAGACACCGGTGGTCCCGTGGACCCGCAACGCCATCAACTTGTCCGCCAGTGCCTTGTCATTTGTGGTCAGCAGGCCGCCATCGCCAAAACCGCCCAGGTTCTTGCTTGGGAAAAAGCTAAAGCACCCAATCGAACCGATGGAACCAACGCGCCGGCCCTTGTATTCTGAGCCAATCGCCTGCGCCGCGTCTTCAATCACCGGAATGCCGCGTTCAGTCGCAAGCTTGCAGATGGGGTCCATATCCGCGGCGCCGCCATAGAGATGTACGGGCAGGATCGCTTTCGCCTCGGGATTTGCACGCAGCACAATTTCCAGCTGATTCGCGTCCAGGTTGAATGTTTTCGGATCGATATCGACAAACACCGGCCGCGCTCCGATGCGGGAGATAGCGCCCGCAGTGGCAAAGAACGTATACGGCGTAGTGATCACCGGATCGCCGTGGCCGATGCCGTGGGCAAGCAGTGCCAAAAATAATGCGTCCGTTCCATTGGCACAGCCGATCGCATACTTCGCACCGCAGTAAGGAGCAATGTCCTTTTCCAGCGCCTCCACATCCGGCCCAAGAATGAACCGCTGCGAATCGATGACGCGCGTGACCTCGTGCAACACTTCTTCCCGCATTGGAGTGAACTGCGCCTGCAAATCGAGCAGCGGGACCGTCATTTTCATCGCGATTGTATGTCTCCTTTTCGAACGTCACGCGCCGTGCATGCTGAGGCGGGTGTGCCGCAAGGCAAAACGGTGGGTGAACTTTCAGTGTAATGCGCTCGGCGATATCCGCGTCACTCGGCGGTGCTGAAGCAGCGGCAAACGTTATAGTTGACAGTGGATGTTTGCTCGGCTCACCCGCCTCTTTCGCACACTGCTGATCGCCACGGGTCTCCTGGTGCTCTTGGTCACGGTTGCACCACCCCGCTGGTACGCACGGATGCTGGCAGGCGAGTGGAATGATCCGCAGGGGCCGGTGCTCGTTGTGTTGGGAGCCGATTTCGTGGGCGATGACGTGATCGGCGAGTCGTCTTACTGGCGCAGCGTTTATGCGCTCCGCATTTGGCGCGAAGGCGGTGTGCGCAAAATTATTGTCAGCGGCAACGCCGCGATCACTCGGCCGATGCAAACATTCCTGGAAGCCGAAGGGATTCCAAAGGGCGTCGTCTTCCTCGAAACCGGATCGCACAGCACGCGCGAAAACGCTCTGTTCACGGCAGAGGTACTGAAGAAGGTGCCGGGCCCCTATGTGCTGCTGACCAGCGACTATCACATGTGGCGCGCTAGCCGTGCTTTCGCAAAGGCAGGCGTTGAAATGCGTCCGCGGCCATTCCCCGACGCTATTAAGCGCTTCAGTGATTGGCGCCACCGCTGGGGCGTTTTCCTGGAACTGGTGGAAGAAACCGTAAAGATCGTCTATTATGCCGCGCGCAGCTGGATTTAAGTGCTTACGTGTGCAAATAGAACAGGCTCAGGCGAGGCAAGCCGGAAGAAGCGAGTAGCTTGCGCTCCAGAAATTGTTTTTCGAGCATGACCAACTGATCCGCGCTCATCTTGCCGCGATACGGTTTTAACTCATGATCGAGCGCACGCCGGGCCTCGAACAATGCATCGTCACTGGCGTTGGCTTTCAGCCGGGCGACCAACTTTTCCTCAAGCGCTGTAAGGCGCTGCTCCAGTTGTTCCAGATCGTTGTACAGAGCGTCGACGTCCAATGCCTCAAGCGAGGCGGCAACATCTTCAACACCGGCTTTGCGTACGGCATCGGCATTGCGTCTGAGGAATTCACGCACCTCGTCGATCGAGAATGGCGGAGCGTTATCTTTGGCGGCGTTCGCCGGAGTACCGTTGGCGATAGCCTGCGCTTCCGACGAAATTGCCTGCGCACAATAGGCGATGGAATTCACCATCTGCGTGCGAGCCTTCGCGGGCCGCGAGCGCCACTTCGAAAACGCCGCGTCAATACCGCGCAACACCGCTTCTAGCGGAATACCGGCATTCTTCCACGCCTCAATCAGCGCCCAATCGAGCGGCGAAAGCAAAAACAAACCCGTGCCGCGCACGCGCTGGAAATGATCCTCCACTTCCGTGAAATAGTTGAAGTAGTTCATGCGTTCGGCGAATTCGCGAACTAACCCTTGCGGTTGCGTTCCCAGATCAGGCGCAGGCCTTCAAGGGTCAGCTCCTCGTCGTAGATCTTCACCAGACGCGAGCCCTCCACAATCAGCTTGCCTTGCCCGCCCGTGGCGATGGCCTTCGTATCCGGACCCAGCTCGGCGATCACCTTTTCCACAATGCCGTCAATCAATCCGAGAAAGCCGTGATACAGGCCCGATTGAATGCTACCCACCGTGTTTCCGCCGACCACCTTTTCCGGCGAGCGAAAATCCACCATCGGCAGCCGCGCGGTTTTCGAAAACAAACCGCTGATCGACATCCCAATGCCCGGCGCGATTAAGCCGCCGAGAAACGCGCCATCGTGCGAAACTACGTCGAAGTTGATGGTGGTGCCAAGATCCACAACAACGCACGGGCCGCCGTATCTGCGAAATCCGGCAACTGCATTCACTAAGCGATCCGCTCCCACTTCGCGCGGATTGTCGTAACGATTCACCAGCCCAATATCGGTGGTGTGTGTGATGAACATCGGTTCGCGCTGGAAATAGCGATCGCACATCGCCGAAAGCGGTTGATCGACTGCGGGAACAACACTCGAGATCACCACGCCATCCACCTTGCTTAAGTCGAGCGCAGAAAGCGAAAACAAATTCCGCATCAGGATGCCCCACTCGTCGGGCGTCTGCTCGCGGATGGTCCGCAGCCTCCAGCGGCCGGTCAGCGCGGAGCCTTCAAATGCGCCGATCGTGATATTCGTGTTGCCTACGTCGAGTGCCAGCAGCATGAGCTATTCCGTCTTGTTTCCGCCGCCCACTTCTTTCGCCAGAACTGGATCGACAAAGAGCAGCTCGCCCACTTGAAAGCGGCGCTCGCCAATTTCGTTGAACCCAATGCGCTTATAAAACCGGATCGCAGGCGTGTTCCCAGGATAAACGCCCAACACCAGCCTCCGGAAACCAAGCTCGGTTGTTTTCTCCAAAGCCCAATCCATCAACGCTTGTCCCATGCCCGCGCGATGGAACCGGTGCAGCAGATAAATGCGCCGTAGCTCGATATCGCCCGGCTGCGCGGCAATCGAAGAATCCACCGGACACACCACCGCGTAGCCCACCGGAGCGTCATTTACTTCCACAATCGCGATGTGGACATCCGGTTCCGCCATCCACTCACGGTAGCGGTCGGCGTAATGATGCTTGCGGCAGTGCGCGAGAATCGCGTCTTTCGGCAGCACGCCCGCATAAGTTTCGAGAAATGTCGCCGCGCCAAGCAGTGCCAGTGCGTCGCCGTCTTCGGGTCCGCACTCACGAAGCAGAAACGGCACCGGCGCGCCGTGGCCGGTGATCTCCTTCGGACTGGTCTGCATCTGGGCCATGGCTGTTTTCGCCTACGCCGGCCGCACGCCGCCGGCGAGGATCGTCACATCTTTTCCATTATCCTGCCGGACAATGAGGAAGCCGAAGGCATCCAATCCGCGCGTGACGCCTTCAATCACCTTATCGCCCTGATCGACGCGCACGCGGCGCCCGCTGACGTAGCTCGACGCCTGCGCGAACAGCCCACAAACGGCATCCGAACCCTTCGTCTTTAGAATTTCGATCACGTCATCCACGCGCTTGGCGAGCGCCACCAACACGGCCTCGCGCGAAACCAGCGCGCCTTCCATGGCGATCGCAGTCGCGAGCGCGGCGATATCCGGCGGAAATCCGCAATGGCCCACGTTGATCCCAATGCCCGCGATGATGGCATCGCCTTCCTTCGCCGCCAGTATCCCCGCGCACTTTTTACCGTTCAGCAAAACGTCGTTCGGCCAGCGGAGATCGGGAGCGAGCCCGGAAACCTCCGCAATCGCATCGCGCGCGGCGATGCCGAGCGAAAGCATAATCAGCGGAATCGCGTCGGCGCCCAGCGGCAATCGCAAAACGAAGGAAACGTACAGCCCCGCACCCGGTTCGGAGTGCCACGAATGCCCGTGTCTGCCAATGCCCTGCGTCTGCTCATCCGCGCCAACAATGGTCCCTGAAGACGCACCTTCCGCAGCGAGTCGCGCGGCCTCGGTCATTGTAGAATCAATCGAAGAAAACCAATCGACACGCCGGTAAGGCAGACTGGCGCGGACCCAATCAAGATCCATCGACATCACGGGTCCGCCTTATCCTACTCGCCGAGCGCGGCTTTGTTCTTGGCGTACTGCGCTTCGTACTCAGCGAGTTTGGTCCGCATACCGTCAATCACCTTCGCCGGGGCCTTGCTGACAAAAGCTTCGTTCTCAAGCTGGCGCTTCGAATTAGCGATCACTTTTTCGAGCTGCTCGTTGTCTTTACGGAGACGGTCAAGCTGCTCTTCCGATGGACCGGCGGCCTCGGGCAAATTCAATTTGAGGTCGAAGCCCGGACCCGTGCCCGCTTTCACTTCGAGTGACACGTTACCCAACAGCTCGATCATCGCCGCCGGAGCCGATCCCGCCACGGTCAGCACGCCCGCCAGCTTTTCCTTGCGATCAATCTTGTGATCGGCGCGGATGCCGCGAATCTGTGTCACCACATCCTGCAGCAGCTTCATCTCGCGCTCTGCTTCAACGTCCTCAAGCGATGCGTCCACTTGCGGATACGCCTCCAGGGAAATCGACGTCTCGTGCCCGCGGCGGTGCCAAAGCTCTTCCGTCAAGAACGGCATCAGCGGATGGAGCAACAACAGGGCCTTCTCATGAACTTCATACGCGAATCCCCAATCGGTATCGGCCTTCTTCAGCTCCAGGTACCAATCGCAGAACTCGTCCCAGAAGAATGTCCACACCGCGTCGGCGGCCTCGTGATAACGGTGAAGCTCGAAGGCTTCGTTGGCCTTCTTCGCCGCCGCGTTCAAGCGCGCGCCAATCCAGCGATCCGCCAGCGACGTCCGTGATGCCGCGCCTTTTTCCTTGCTGAACAGCAGCCGCGATGCGTTCCAAATCTTATTGGCGAAGTTGCGTCCGCGCGCGATCACCTCTTCGCTTAGCGCGATGTCATTGCCGGGAGCTGCGGCCACTAGCAGGCCGAAGCGCACAGCATCCGTGCCGTATTTTTCGTTGACCACCAGGGGATCAACAACGTTCCCCTTGGTCTTCGACATTTTCTGGCGTTCTGCGTCGCGCACCAGCCCATGGATGTGGATTTCCCGGAACGGCACCGCGTCCTTGATCTCCATGCCCGGCTCGCGCATCATCTCAATGCCGAACATGATCATGCGAGCGGCCCAGAAGAAGATGATGTCGAATCCGGTCACTAGTAGCGTGGTCGGATAGAATGCGGCCAGATCCGCCGTCTTGTCCGGCCAGCCGAGCGTCGAAAACGGCCACAGGCCGCTTGAAAACCACGTGTCCAGCACGTCGGTTTCCTGCTGGATGTTCTTCGATCCGCACTTCGAACAAACCGTCGCGTCTTCGCGCGAAACCGTGACACCTTTGCAATCGGCGCAATGCCAGGCCGGAATGCGGTGGCCCCACCAGAGTTGGCGCGAAACGCACCAATCGCGGATGTTGTACATCCACTCGTCGTATGTCTTTTTCCAATTCGCCGGAACAAATGTGATGTCGCCCTTTTCGACAGCCTCGATGGCTGGCTCGGCCAGCGGTTTCATCTTCATCCACCACTGCTTCGAGACCAGCGGCTCCACCACCGTCTTGCAGCGATGGCACTTGCCGACGTTCAACTTGTACTTCTCGATCTTTTCGAGCAGACCCAAAGCTTCGAGATCCGCCACCACTCTCTTGCGAGCCGCGTAGCGATCGAGTCCGGCGTACTTGCCCGCCTCAGCCGTCATCTTCGCGTCCTCGCCGATCACCTGAATCATCGGGAGGTCGTGGCGCTTACCCGCTTCAAAGTCGTTTGGATCATGCGCCGGTGTAATCTTCACCGCGCCAGAACCGAACTGGGGATCGGCCATCGTGTCGAGCACAATCGGAATCAGGCGATCGGTCAACGGCAACTTGAGCGAAGCCGCATGCAACCGCCGGGCGCGCGGGTCCAGCGGATTGATAGCCACGGCCGTATCGCCCAGCATCGTCTCCGGACGCGTGGTGGCAACCACGATTACTTCATCCATCCCTTCGACGGGATAACGGATGTGCCAGAGGCTGCCTTCTGTCTCCTCGTGCTCTACTTCGAGATCGGAAAGCGCGGTTTGACAGCGCGGGCACCAGTTGACAATGTAATCGCCCTGGTAAATCAGGCCTTTTTCGTAAAGGCGGACAAACGCCTCGCGCACGGCACGGGAGAGGCCGGGGTCGAGCGTAAAGCGCTCACGCGACCAATCGCAACTGGCGCCGGCGCGCTTCATCTGTTCGACGATGCGACCGCCGTACTGCTCCTTCCACTTCCACACGCGGGCTTCGAATGCCTCCCGGCCCAGGTCACGTTTGCTCAGGCCCTCTTCGGCCAGTTGGCGCTCCACCATGATCTGCGTAGCTATGCCGGCGTGATCGGTGCCCGGCAGCCACAAAACGTTGACCGCCTTACCGTTCTCGCGTTTCATCCGCCGCCAGCGGATCTGGGCGTCGATGATCGAATGCTCGAACATGTGGCCCATATGCAAGGAGCCAGTGACGTTCGGCGGCGGAATGGCGAGCGAGAAATACGGTTCGCCCGGACGAGCGTCTGCTCGGAACGTCTGATTCGTAACCCACCACTCAGCCCAATGCGGCTCAAACCGCTGGGGTTCATATACTTTATCGATTTCCATGGGGAAACTTCGATTTTAGCAGGGTGGAGAAAGCCAGCACGCTTGTTTCTACGTATTCAGCAACCGCTCCAGAAGTTCCAAGATATTTAAGGTGGGTGCCCATCTCCTTAGATAAGGCCCTATCCAGCCGGTCACCTTGTCCGCGCACAATTCCGGCAACGTCATTCCACTGCCGCTCTGACCGTTCGCCTCCCGAACGGTACCACGCCAGCTTACGGAGAATCGTGTCCTCGGCGGATGCGACAGCGCACGCTACTGGTTCTCCCTCCACCTGAGCGAAAGCGGCGTGGGCCAGCGTCATCCCCAAGCCACTGACCGCGACGTTTACAGCCCGCGAGGTAAACTATTCGCATGACTTATTACGGATCAAAGGACATGGCGGCCAGCTTCCGCACTGTCCGCAAGAACACCATTCAGATCGCGCAGGAAATCCCTGAAGACAAGTACGGTTTCTCTCCTGCCCCGGGCGTTCGCACCGTCGGAGAAGCTTTGGTTCACATCGCGCTTTCCACTGGTTTGCAGATGCAGATTCACCAGCAGAAGCTCAAAACCCTCGCTGGTTTCGACTTCATGGCCGCTTTTGCCGCCATGGGCGCAGAAGCTGCCAAGCCCCGCACGAAAGCGGAGATCGTCGCTTTGTTGACCGAGGAAGGCGAGAAAGTCGGCGCCTATCTTGAAGGTCTCGATGAAGGTTTCCTTGCCGAGTCGGTCGAGATGCCGCACCCCGGTGCGCCCGCGCGCAAACGCTTTGACATGCTCATCAGCATGAAGGAGCACGAAATGCACCACCGCGGCCAGTTGATGCTGGTGGAACGCTTGCTTGGCATCACCCCGCACCTGACCCGTCAGATGCAGGAAATGATGGCGCAGGCCGCTGGCAAGAAGTAGTTGCCAGGAAGCACTTAGAGAGACTCATCCGCCGGGACCGGAATCGCTTCCAGATTCGGTTCCGGCGTTCCCACCACTGGCTCGCGGCTCCCCGGCGGCACCGTCGATTCCAGCACTTCAATAAACTTCGCTGCGTCAATGGGTTTGTTGATGAAGTTGTCCATGCCCGCGGCCAGACACCGCTCGCGGTCCCCCTTCATCGTATGCGCGGTCAGCGCAATGATCGGCGTATACGTTCCACTCGCCTTTTCCATTTCTCGAATCGCAGCTGTTGCTTCTAAGCCGTCCATGTCGGGCATTTGGACGTCCATCAAAATGACGTCGAATTGCTGTTTCTCCACATGTTCCAACGCCTCGCGGCCGGAGTTCGCGATGGTGATGCTGTGTCCGCGCTTCTCAAGCAATCGGGAAACCAGTCGCTGATTAACGGCATTATCCTCCGCCAGCAGAACGGACAGTCCGCCGCGCATCTTCCATCTGGCATTGCCGACCACCGCCAGCATATTCTGCAGACTGAGGCCGTCAATCGGCTTGGCGGGTTCATTCACGGGAGCTTGTTGGAAGCGGGCGGTGAAGACAAAGGCACTGCCTTTGCCGGGCTCGCTCTCCACGCGAATCGCTCCGCCCATCATTTCCACCAACCGGGCGCAGATCGCCAAACCAAGCCCCGTCCCGCCGTATTTGCGCGTCGTGGAACCATCCGCCTGCCGGAAGGCTTCGAAGACCACTTTTTGCTGTTCCGGCGGAATGCCGATGCCGGTATCGTGCACCGAGAAGCGGATCATCAGATCGCTGCCGTTCGCGGAACTCATCGCTGCCCGGACGCTCACACCGCCGCTATCGGTGAACTTGATCGCGTTGCCCAGCAAATTCGTCAGCACCTGCCGCAGCCGGTGCGGGTCTCCAATCAAGTGATCCGGAATCCCCTCATCGATCTTCACATCGAGATACAACTTCTTGCTCTCGGCCGCCAGACGCAGCATCTTGGCCGTATCGGCAATGCACTCGCGCAGGGAGAATTCGATCGGATTCAAATCCAGGCGTCCAGCCTCAATCTTCGAGAAGTCCAGAATATCGTTCAGCAGTTCCAGCAGGGAAACCGCCGAGAGCCGCGAAAGCTCCAGGTATTCCCGTTGTTCGGTGGTCAACTCGGTTCCCAGAGCGAGATCCGTCATGCCAATCACGCCGTTCATTGGCGTGCGAATTTCATGGCTCATATTGGCGAGAAATTCGCTCTTGAACTTGTTGGACTGCTGCGCTTCTTTGAGGAGCCGTTCGATCTCGCGATTCTGGCGTTGCACGATCGCGTTCTCATGCTCAGTACGCGACTTTTCTTCAATGACGCGCTGCTTTTCCTGCGATAGCTGCCGCGTACGCTCCACCACCGCCTGCTCCAAACGTAGGCGCTCATCCTCCAACCGGTACGTCCGGCGTGTCCAGAAAAGTCGAACCATGCCGATGGCCAGAACGCCGCCCAGCACCCGGAACCACCACGATAACCACCATGGCGTCAACACCTCGAACTGCAGGCGCGCAGGTGTCGCGCTCCAGGTTCCTAGCGCATTGCGGGCTTCCACTTCCAGCGTGTAATCGCCCGGCGGGAGTTTCAGGTAATTCAGTTCCGGCTCTGTCGTCTCAAGCCAATCCCGCGAGCTGTTCAGTAATCGATAGCGGAACAGGACCGCAGTCTCCTGAACATACGTCAACGCGGCAAAGCGGACCCGCAGCGAGTTCTGGGCGAAGGGGACCCGATGATTCTGCGGGAGCGCCTTGTCTCCCAATCGAATCATGGTGAAAACAACGGGCGGCGGGATATTTGGAGGAGGCGATGCCGGAGGCTGAAATCGCGACAGGCCGCGGCTTGTCCCCACCCACACCCGGCCACCAGGCTCCGCAAAAAACGCGTTGCTGTTGCAATCGTCCCAAATCAAGCCATCCGGGCGGCCATAGTGGAGCCATGCTCCATGATCGAAGAGGTCCACGCCATGATCTGTGCCATTCCACAAACGGCCCATCGAATCAAAGCCCAAAAATACAGTCTTGTCGGAATGCAGCCCGTTCGCCGTAGTCACATGTGCCACGCGCGGCTTTTCTTTCTCGAACGTCAAAACCGAAAGGCCGAGCGCATCGCGGTAACCAATCCACAACGAGCCATCGGATTCCTCGGCAATGTGCGCCACTTGATTCGATTTCAAGCCGTCGCGATCCTTGAACCGGGCCCAACCCCCCGCCGCGTAGCGTGCAAGCCCAAGGTCGCCCGCTACCCAAATCTGCCCTTTGCGATCTTCGATTACCTTCGAAAACGCCTCGAAGTTCTGCGTTCCATCCGGCACCATACGCTCCAGATGGACCGGCCTCCCAAAGGGAACGGACCCTGCTGAGCGATAAAGTCCCGACTGAGCGGCCACCCATAACCGTCCTTCGTGGTCCACAAGCAGCGAACGCACGCCCGTAGCCACGGCCCCATCGGATTCCTTGACGATGCGCACTTGTCCGGTGCGAGGCTGCAATTGACGCAACCCACCGGGCTCGCCGCCAATCCACAAACTTCCATCTGGATTCATCGCCAGGGCGCGCACCATTTCCAGGCCATCTGCCTTTGCCGGCTTCCAGATGCTCTTGCTTGTCCTGTCACCCTGCAAGTCCGATGCTTCCGCGTAATTCAATCCGAACTGCGTACCCACCCAAACACGGCCTGCGCCATCGCGCACCACCGACCAAATCGATTCCCGGCTCAAGCCATCATGCGACGTCCAGTTTTGCCACTCGTTGTAGCCTAGCCAGCGCGTCAGGCCGGAGCCAAGCAGGCCAATCCAAATCGACCCCTCGCGGTCCCGAATGACGGAAGAAATGTCGTTGGTGGTCAGCCCTTGTTCGGCATCCACAATCTCCCAGCCGGAGTTCGTTTGCCGCGCCAGGCCGCGATTGGTGGGCACCAACAGATGCCCCACGGCATCGAGCGCCAGCGCGGGATAAGTATTCTTTGATTCCGGCACACCATTGATCGCCGTAAAGCGCGCTGCTTTGGATGAACGGTAATACAGCGAGGTGCTGCTGCGAACCCAGAGGTTCCCGTCGATGTCGCCTGCTATCGCCTCCCAGCGATCATCGGGCAGGCCCATCTCCCCGCCGACATCGCTGCTCGTATTGCCCTGCCGCGTGCACAGACTCATCCCGCAGCCGTACCAAATCGCTCCAGTAACGTCGGTGTACGCGCTGAATGCCGGGCGAGCGACACTCTTGGGGTCTGGTAACGCGCTGAACCTCCATCCTTTCGCCGATGGAACGCCCATCACTAAACCGCTCTCCGTCGCCAGGTACAGCTTGCCGGATGCGTCTGACGCGATTGCCTGCCGCCCGTTGATGCCCCCCGCTGGACGAATCGGAACCGTGACGAATTTTTCCAACTCCCGGCGCGCCAAGCCCTGATCGGTGCTCACCCACAGAGTGCCGTCCGCGGTCTCATACAAGGACTCAATCCGAGTGCCAGGCAGCCCTTCCCGCTTGGTGAACATCGAGAAGCGGCTGCCGTCGTACCGATATAAGCCGTTTTGCGTACCGGCCCAGATAAACCCTGCATTATCTTGCAGTACCGTCTGCACGGCGAGGTTCTTTAAGCCCTCGTCTTCACCGTAAAATTTGAAGTTGTAGTGCTGCCCGAAAACGGGCAGCGAGAACGCGACAAACACCGTCGCCCAGCCTAAGTCGCGGAGAGTAGACCACCGTCTTGTGAAGGAATAAGGCAACGTCCTAATTTCGGCGGTTCTCGTTGATTCCGTTAGAGTATCCTTGAACGAGGGAGTACTTGACCGGATCTTGGCCCGGTGCCGAAAGAGCTATACCCATGAACGATTCCACCCGAACTGCCGCCACCGAACAGACCGTGGAAGGCATTTCCGCCAAGGTGTTGGCCGAAGCGGACCACTACCGCCAGGCGTTTGTCAGTGCCAAGCCATTCAAGCATTGGATGATCGATGACTTCTTTGAACCTGCGTTCGCCGAGCAGCTCCTTGAGCAATTTCCGAGCTTCGATCCTAAGCTGGCGCTGAATGAGCTGGGCGAAGTGCGTGGCAAAGCCGTCAACACAAGGATTCGCGAGATCAGTCCGGCTTATCAACGCCTGTACGCGATCATTGGCAGCCAGCCGTTCCTTGAACTGGTCAGCCGCTTGTCTGGTATTCCGGAGTTGATCCTGGATCCTAAGATGTACGGCGGCGGGACACACGAAAACCTCCACGGACAGGACTTGGATGTCCACGTCGATTTCAACTACGACGAGGGCCAAGGGCTGCACCGCCGTTTGAATTTAATCGTCTACCTGAACAAGGGATGGAAAACCGAGTGGGGCGGCGCGATTGAGATTCATTCGAATCCCCGCGACTCCGAACACAATGAGATCCAAGCCTACGATCCGCTCTTTAATCGTGCCGTCATGTTTGAGACGAATGAAATTTCCTGGCATGGTTTCCCGCGCATCGAATTACCCACCGAGCAGCGCCATCTCTCGCGGAAATCAATCTCGATCTACCTCTACACAAAAACGCGCCCGGCCGGGGAAATTGCTCCGCCACACGGCACGTTCTATGTCCAGAGGCCTTTGCCAAAACAGATTCAGGCCGGCCACACACTGACGGAAAGCGACGCCAGGACGATCCAGGAGTTGATCATGCGCCGGGATCACTGGATCGGTTTCTATCACAAGCGTGAATTGGAGGTGAGCGCGCAGATCGTTTCGAAGAATGCGATGATCGCGCAGTTGCTCCAACAAGCCACGGCACCGCTCACCGGCTATGCTTTGCCAGGGGCAAGACGGAGTGGATATTATCCGGACCGTTGGGCGACGTCGCACGCCGAGATTGAGGTCCAGCCCCTTGCTCCGGTGGCGTCAATGATTCTACGCGGATGGCGTCCAGAGAACGCTCCTGCTGGAAAAGTGCGCATGAGCATCGCGGCCGCAACGGCTGAAATCGATGTACACGGCGATCAATTCGAGCTGCGGGTTCGTTTGCCGGAACCTTCCAGCGAGCCATTCACCGTCGTCCTCGATTCGCAATCGGAAAAGCCGCTGGTGGATGCTTCCTCCGATAGTCGCGACCTGCAGTTCGCCATAATCGAATTGCGCGCCGAACACCCGCGCACCCCGGAGCTGGAATCCCTGCTGGGTACGAGTTAGCCCGCGGAATTGAGAGCCTAGTTGAGCACAGTCCAAGAAACCACAAATCCCACGCCGAATCTTCCAAAGCCCAGGGTCGCCGTCATCGGGGCGGGGGCGTTTGGCCGCAATCACGTCCGCGTGACTCATCAGTCGGAACACGCAGAGCTTTCCGGCGTTCTCGATCCGAACCCGCAACGCGCCGAAGACGCCCAGAAGGCGCACGGTTGCCGCCTGTTTTCGTCGCTCGCGGAATTGATGGACAACTCCGACGCTGCGGTGGTCGCGACGCCTACGATTACGCACTCCGAAATCGGCTGTGCGCTGATGGAACGTGGGCTCGACGTGTTGATTGAAAAACCCATCGCGCATACCGTGGAGGCCGGCCGCGCGCTAACCGAAACTGCCGCCCGCAACGGGCGCATCCTGCAGGTGGGGCATCTGGAACGCTTCAATCCCGCGGTGATTGCGCTAAAGCCCGCCATCAGCAAGCCGCTTTTCTTCGAAATTCATCGTATGAGCGAGTTTTCGCCGCGAAGCCTGGACGTCGATGTTGTGCTCGATTTGATGATTCACGATATCGATATTGTTCTGGCGCTCACCGGCGAAATGCCCGACGAGGTTCGCGCCGCGGGTATCCGCATTCTTTCGCAGAAGGTGGATATCGCCAACGTCCGCCTGCAGTTCCCGAGCGGATGCATCGCGAATCTGACGGCCAGCCGCGTATCCACGGAGCGCGTGCGAAAACTGCGCCTGTTCCAACCGCACGAATACATTTCGCTCGACTATAGCCGTCAGGATGCGGTCCGCTTCCGCGTGAACCCTCCGATGGCGATCGATTTCGCCCCTCTGACAGCACCAAAAGACGAACCGCTTCGTTTGGAACTGGAAGACTTTTTCCATAGCATCGTGCATCGCACGCCGCCGGTGGTTACCGGCGTTCAAGCGCTGGCGGCGCTCGAAGTGGCCACATCTATCCTTGATAGAATCGAGGAGCACGCGAAGCTGGTAAGCCATTCGTTGGGTGGTCTTTAAGTCGGCAGGGATTGAGTCTCCCATTGCTCGGGGATATCGCTTCGCAGGCATGTGAGCTAACCTCCCCGCGCTATCATCCGTCTTTCGTATGTGCGAGTGTTGTGCGGGAAGAACCGAATTCCAACCAAGCCGTTGGGTAGCTGAGGAGAGATGCCGACGCCTCCAGGCGATCTCGAACTGAACCTGTTGCGCGAGTGGCGCGAGCCACTGGAGCCTCGCCGGATTGCCTTATCCGCTGCCGGATCTTTCCTGTTCCACTTGCTGGCGTTAGTGGGCGTGTCGCTGCTGCCCGATCACGTTCCGATTCGAGAGACACCCCTGTTTGCCGCCGACATTCGGCGGTCCGTCCCGTTGTATATTCCCAAAGAACTGACGCAGCGCGATCCCAATCGCGGCAAGATCACCAAAACGCTGGACGTGCGGAGCTCGGCGCCCCCTTCGCCCGTTCCACAGGCTCCGGCGTTCCGACAACCCGTGCCCTTACCTCCACCAGTGGCGGGTGTGGCCGCGCCTCCGCCTCCCAAAGTGGAGGCGCCCCGAGCCGAACAAGCTCGTGTCGAGGTCCCGAGGATTGAAGTACCCGAGACCGCTGCACCCCCGGCTGCCGGACGGCCAACGCAGGTGCAGGCCGTGCCGCCACAAGTCTCGCCGCAGCCCACGCCACCGGAAAAGCCCAAACTGGCTTTTGAGCGAGTCGGTTCCGGTGGTGCCGTTGCTTCGCCAAACCCGAATCCCAATCCGGCATTGAGATTGCCGAAGAATCTGGCGGAAGAAGCCGCCCGGCTGTCGAGCGGCTCTTCCGGAGCCTTCGTGAGCGACCTCGACGACGCGCTGCCCTCGCTTGGTTCTGCCACCGCTGCCGGTCCCTCCCGAAGTAACCTGCAATTGCTGAGCGATCCCAAGGGTGTGGATTTTAAACCCTATCTTTTACAAGTACTTGCGACAGTTCGTTCTAACTGGTTGGCCATCATTCCCGACCTCGCCCGACAGGGTCGAAAAGGGCGTGTTCTGGTCCAATTCATCATCGACAAACGTGGCAGCATTCCCAAACTGGTTATCGCGGAATCCTCGGGAACCGCGGCGTTTGACCGGGCTGCCGTAGCCGGTATCAGCGCCGCGAACCCATTCCCGCCACTGCCTTCGACTTTCCAAGGCAACGAGATCCGTCTACAATTGGCTTTCACCTATAATGTCCCCCAATAGCGAACCGGATGAGACCAACCGTAGCATTCCCCCCAACACCGAGGACATCGTAGCTTCCGATTCCGCACCTCACCACGCCAAAGCGCCGCTCGATAAGCATCGCTACGCCGCTGGGATGTTGATTTACTTGGTCTTAGCTCTCCTTGCGGGACTCACGCTCGACGGCAATATCCGCCTCGCCACGTGGATTTTCCTCGGTGGACTCGCTGTCAAAACCTTGCTTGCGGTACTGAAGGACTCCAGGAACTAAGGACGCCATACCCCTACCCTGAGAAGCTTTACCACCCTCTCTAAGGTGATTCGTCGAGATACGAACCCCCTCTACCCGCCTTAACCTGCTAATAACCGGACAGTTGTAAACGTTTTCGAGTCCCGAAAGTGTCTCTTCTGTTCCGTTATGGGATTAAGCAGTGGAAATGCGGTTCCAAAACGGTATTCGAGCATGGGAGGGGGTGCAGGTCGAAGCCCTGGTCACCTCTATTTCATGTCCGGTCTCATGTCTCTACATCGCAGATAAAACAGCACTTAACCACCCACAAAAAAACTTTCTTGAGCCTCCTAAAGTCTTTCCCGGGTTGGAAACACGGGATGGTCTAGGGCGTGCCTTTATACGGGCGTCGGTGGAAATGGCAGAGCGGGAACAACTCGCGGCCAGCCCGATAAGGCGTAATGAGAGCCCAGCAGAGGGCCCCAGGAGAGACTCAAAATGATCCTCAAAATGAACAGTGCAGCAGCGACGGCAACAGCGACGGCCCAAGTCCGCGCGCTGGTGAAGCCGATGCCGGCGACGGTCGCGAAGAAAACGGCACGGAAGCGGGTCACTCCGATCAAGCCGGTCACTAGCAGCGCTACTTTGCACGCCGAGGGTTCGGCTCGGGCGCAAGCCCAGGTCACCGAGATGGTTCCTGCCGAGAGTCAGCAGGTCATGTCCCGGGTTTCGAAGAAAGAGAAAACCACTTCCATTGCGCAGGCCTCCCGCAACGAACGCCGCGATCGCGTGGTGCTGGAACACCTTCCCCTGGTGAAGGCGATTGCTGTGCGCGTTCATGAGAATCTCCCGGTGCACGTGGATCTGGACGATCTGGTGCACGCCGGCATCCTGGGCTTGTTCGACGCGGCCACCAAGTACAATCCGGATAAGCAAGTAGCGTTTTCAAGCTACGCCAAGCACCGCATCAAGGGAGCCATTCTCGACAGCCTCCGGCAGCTGGATTGGGCGTCGCGCGATATGCGCCGGCGACACAAGCAGGTGGAAGCCGCGACGCGCGAATTGTCTTCGACGCTGCAGCGCAATCCCACGGAAGCCGAAGTCGCCGCAAAGCTGGGCGTCGATCAGGAGCGGTGGCGTTCGATGATGCTTGACCTCCGCAACGTCGGCCTAATCTCGGCCTCGACGCGCGCCAACGAAAACGAAGACCTTCCGGCGCCGGATTTCCCGAGCAAGCCGGAAATGCATCCCGATTCCATTTGCGCGCGCGAACAACTGCGCAGTGTATTGGGTGTTGCGATGAAGACATTGCCGGAGCGCTACCAGAAAGTGGTTTCGCTTTACTACACGGGCGAAATGACGATGAAGGAAATCGGCGGCATTCTGGGCATCAACGAAAGCCGCGTGTCGCAGATTCACAAGGCGGCGCTCGAAAAGATGCAGGTGGTTCTCGAAGCCAACGGCATCAGCAATAGCCAGGCGTTTTAGTCTCCCGCCTCAACCTGGCCAGAACCTCCGCACGCCCGCAGGAACAGCGGGCTAAAGGGTGGAGGTCTCTTTCTCAAAAACTTCTTTTGCCGCGCAGAGCGCGTTCAGCGCCGCGGGGAAGCCTGCGTACAACACCATCTGGATAATCGCCTCCAGCACCTCTTCCCGCGTGCAGCCCACGTTGCGGGCGGCGCCGATGTGGAAGCGCAATTGAGAGGGAGCGGTGGCCATTGCGCTCAGCGCGGAGACGGTGCATAACTCACGGGTCTTCACGTCGAGTCCGGGGCGGTTGAGTACGTCGCCAAAGGCGAACTCCACGACATATTTTGTGAAATCTGGCGCGACGGATTGCAGCGTCTCGATGAGGCGATCGCAGGTTTCTTTATCCAGTTCCGCCATCTTGGCGATGCCGCGGTTGTGCAGTTCGTTGCTCATACGTAGTGTGCCGGCTCCGTTCGGCAACTATTTTAGTAAATGGTGGATCCTGCCTGACGGTGAATCCAGCGCGCGCAGGCCATCCTTGACATATCAATCGAAGACCCAATATCATCGACGGACGCATGAAACAACCTTTGGCTGGGATCATCGCCACGATTTTGGTGATGGCTGTCTCGCTGGGATTTATCTCGCTATTTGATTTCCCGTTGTTTGCAGGATGGGTGGCATACCTGCTGTTGTGCATCATTCCAATTCAAATCGTGACGGCGGTTTTGTGGAGATGCGGCGTGCCGGAGTTTGCGGGAAATCAGAAGCAGCCGGTGAAGGGCGTTCTCTTGCTGGGGGTGAACGCGGTGGTTGCTGCGATCGTCGCTTATCTCTACTTCCAGTTTGCTGGCGCGGCGATTGGGCCGCCGACGCCGATGCTTGCGATGTGCACGATCGTCTCGGTGATCATCACGTTCTGGTTTTGCATCGTCTGGGGCGGTTGGCCGTTCACCGCGGTGATCCGGAATCCGTTGGCCGCGGGACTGGTCACGCTGGCGGCTGCTTATATCGTCAACTACATCATTTTCCGTTTTGTTTTCGATTACGGATTTATGCAAGGGGCTCCGGTGTATGTGCCTCAGTTGGATCCGCATGGACTGGTGCCCGCGTGGAATGCGTTGGCATTCTATTTAACGCTGCTTGCTTCCATGTTTCTGATCGTAAACTTCGACCTTTGGCCGCTGACCAATTTTCCCAGTGTGATGAAGCAGCCCGTGTTGGGCCTGGTGTGGACGATTTGTTGCTTTGTGCTTGCCGCCATCATCTATAACATCGGCGTCCGCGGGTTCGGCATGGATCCGATGCAGTTTATGGTGCGCGTGCCGGTTCCCTTCGTCTTTGGAACCATTGTTGTGCAGAACATGATGCAGGGGTCGCTGTTCGCCAAACTCAAGGGACCCATGAAAGGTGTAGCGAACGCACTCGCGGTGGTCGTATTCGGACAGGTGCTGGCGGCGTTCTACCGGGCTATGATGCCGGTGGTGACGGCACCGCTTCCGGCGGGTGGCCCGGGCTACGATGCGGAAGTGTGGCTGGCATCGGCGCTATTGAGCGTGACATTTCCGTTCCTGATCTTCTACGCGGAGTTTTTCCAGTTCTGGCCCCTGCAGAAGGCTTAGCTCGGGCGATCAACATCTTGTCTTTGAATAACTTATCCGTCATGAAAAGCACGTGATATGATCTAGTTCGGATGCTTGTGGAGACCGAAACGAATCTTGGCCAGGTTCGGCGCATTCTGGAGAGCAAAACTTTCCGGACGTCCGAGGTCCACCGCAATCTACTCAGCTATTTAGCGGACAAGTCACTTTCGGGTGAAGCCGATCAGTTGAAGGAATACACGGTTGGGCTGGATGTATTCCAAAAGCCTGCTTCGTACGATCCGCGGCAGGAATCCGTAGTGCGCATGCACATGGCGCGACTCCGGCAAAAGCTTGCCGAGTATTACCGCACCGAAGGCGCCGACGACCCGATCATTGTCGATCTTCCCAAAGGCGCCTTCAAAGTCACTTTCGAGCCGAGGCCTGCGGTACCGGAGCCCGAGCCGCCGGTTCATGTCATCACGCAGATTCCGGCGCCTTCCTACAAAGTGGAACTAGTGCTGGCGGCGTTGCTGATTGCCGCTGTCGCGTTTGCCACGTATTTTGGGTTGCGGCTGCGCGAGGTGCAAAAGAGCGTTTCCATCGTGCCGCCCACATGGACCACGGAATTGCAGGAGCTGTGGGAGCCGCTGCTTGGTTCCGATCGTCCCTTAGTCGTGTGTCTTGCAACGGAAGGGGGCGATGGCAGTCGCGCGAATAGCATGACGGGGCTTGCGACCGCGAACGGCGCGTTTTTGTTGGGCCAGTTCCTCTCCGATCACATTCCGAACGTGTATGTTACGGGCAGTGATGCGCTTTCGATGCCCGAAGTAGCGATGGGCAATGTTGTATATCTGGGTGGAACCGCGACACGCTTGCTGCGTGCGCTTCCCGTGGAATTGCAACTGACTCCGGAAGCAGGCGGGATTCGCAACATCCGTCCAGCATCCGGAGAACCCGAACTCTTCGCCGATCCGCCTTCGGAATCGACAACAAATGGCCGCAGTTCGCGCGAAACCCACGCGTTGATCACGCATGCGCCGGGCGTGAATGGAAAGGGCGATGTGTTGTACATGTCGGGCAGCCACGTTTCGGATGTAACCGCGGGCGTTGAGGCGTTCACCGATCCGGTGCTGGCGAAGATGCTGGTGGCGCGAATGAAGAAAAAGGACGGAAGCCTTCCTCGTTACTACCAGATCGTACTGCGCGTTCGCTCCATGGACGATACGCCGATTGAAACGACGTATGTTGCCCACAAAGAACTTACGGCGCTCAAACAACCGCCCGCGGAATAGAAACACTTTGCCGCCAAAGTGAATTCCCGCGGGTGCGATATAGTTTGTATCGTGAGGGTAGTTCCACTCCAAATCTGCGGTGCGTTGGTGCTGGGAGGTGCGTTGATGCCCGGCCGTGCGTTTGGGCAGAGCTTCGACCACATCGAAGTGCAGCGTTTGGCAAAAGACCTTCATTACGCCGATGGGCCGGTGTGGTCTTGGGACGGCTACATGCTTTATAGCGACGTTCCCGTCGACCGATTGCGCAAGTTTGTGCCGGGGACGGGCGATGTGGAAGCGGGTCCTGCGAACGGCGGGTCGTATGGCCAAACCTACGACAAAGATGGACGCCTGTACCGGTGCGAGTTCCGTCAGCGGCGCGTGACGCGCACGGGGAAGAATGGTGTCGAAGTGCTGGCCGCGAAATTTGAGGGCAAGCGATTCAATGCTCCGAATGACATTGTCGTGCGGCGCGATGGGCAAGTGTACTTCACCGATCCGGCATTTGGCTCCCAACAAGACGAGCGGGAAATGGACTACTACGGCATCTTTCACGTGACGCCTAAAGGAGAAGTGGAAGCGGTGGCGAAATGGAAGACTCGTCCGAACGGCATTACGCTCTCGCCCAACGGACGCACGCTGTATGTTTCCGATTCCGACGCGCGCGTGGTGCGTTCATACGATCTGGACGGGAAGGGTAGCGCTACGAATGAACGCGTCGTGGTGGAGAAAATTCCCGGAGTGCCCGACGGACTGCGCACGGATGTGAATGGGAATTTATACGTGGCGGCGCGCTCGGTGTTCGTGTATGCGAATCCGGCGGAGCGCGGGGGCGGGAAACTGCTGGGTGAAGTGGATCTGGCCGAGCGCCCCACGAATCTTGCGTTTGGCGATCCCGACATGGAAACGCTCTACATGACAACGCCTACCGGAGTCTTTCGCACCCGTCTAGGAGTGAAGGGAGCGTTGCAGTATTAGCCGTAGATATCCGCAACATCCGCTTCTGGGCGTGGGAGCGATCATTTTTTCGAACGCCGGTGGTAAGGATTCCGTTTTATTGGTGGAGCGCGCGGGCGAGCCGCTGAAGGGCTGGTGGTCGCTGCCCGGAGGGTTGCTGGAAACGGGTGAACTGCTCGAAGACGGCGTCCGGCGCGAGGTTCTGGAAGAAACGGGACTGGTGGTAGAGATCCTCTACCGCTTCGACATCTTCGAGCGCATCATGCGCGACGCCGAGGGCAAGGCCGAATATCACTACGTGCTGGTGGATTACGTTTGCCGCGTCACGGGTGGCGCTCCCAATCCGGACACCGATGTGAGCCGCATCGAGTGGGTGCCGTGCGACAAGATTCGCGAATACAAAGTGACGGCGGGAACCATTGAAGCGATTGAGCGCGCCCACGCCGAGAGGAATCAGCCGAAGCGGCGCTAAATGCATACCGACGCAACACTCGAGTTTGATGAACTACGCGTTTTAATCGGACGCTACGTGCGTGGTTCGCTTGGCCGGGCAGAGCTGGAGCGCATGCAGCCATCGAGCGATCGCGCCGCGATTCAAAATGCTCTCGATGACGCGCGCGAGGCATGCACGTACTTTGAGGCCGCCACACGCGCGCAGCAAATCGGGCGCACCACCGCGACGCGCATCAACTTTGGCGATCTGCCAGATCCGTCGCGCATCGTTGCCCGCATCCGTATTGAAGGCGCGACGCTCGATGCTCTGGAAATTTTCGAGTTGTCGAAATTATTGGATGTTGCCGCGGACGCCCGCACGGCACTGCTTGGCGTGGGCGATCGTTTCCCGCGGCTGGCCGCGCATGCCTCGATGATTGCGGATCTCCGAGAGATCGCGCAGGATTTGAGCGGCAAGATACTTCCTGATGGAACGCTGGCAGATCACGCGAGTGTAGCGCTGGGACGCTTGCGGCGCGAGATCGAGAAGCAGAGGCAGTCGATTCAACGCTCGCTCGAACGCTTCCTGCGCGCGCATCACGAAGACGGCACACTGCAGGAAGATTTCGTTACTATCCGCAATGATCGCTTTGTAGTGCCTGTGGTGACGGGACGCGAGCGAAGAGTGGACGGCGTGATCCATGGCGCGAGCGGCAGCGGACACACTCTGTTTGTGGAGCCGCTGGAAACGATCGAGCTCAACAATGAACTGGTTCGTCTTGCCGAGGAAGAGTTGCGCGAGGTGCATCGCATTTTACGCGAGTTCACATCTATGCTGCGGGAGCACTCGGCGGAGATTTCATCGTGCGTGGCGGCGTTGGGGCGGCTCGAGTTGATTTTCGCGAAAGCCGAATTTTCATACGAATTTCAATGCGTGGTGCCGCGTCTTTCGCCCGATGAAAATCGTAAGATGATTTTGCGTTCGGCACGGCACCCGCTGTTGCAGGACATCTTGAAACGGCAGCGAAAGTGCGTGGTACCGATTACATTTGATTTGGATCATGATCAGCGAACGCTGCTGATTAGCGGTCCGAACACGGGGGGCAAGACGGTGGCGCTGAAAACGGCTGGGCTGCTGGCGCTGATGGCGCACGCAGGGCTGCCCGTTCCTGCCGATGAGGCCGAGTTTCCGTTGTTCGATGAAGTATTGACCGATATTGGCGATCATCAGTCGATTCAGGAAAGCCTCAGCACGTTCTCCGCGCACATCGCGACCATTCGCGGCATGTTTGAGCGGGCCACGCCGGATTCGCTGATTCTGATCGACGAGTTGGGCCGCGCGACGGACCCGGAGGAAGGCGGTGCGCTGGGCGTGGCGGTGCTCGATGCATTCCGCAGGCGCGGGGCGTTTACGGTTGCCTCCACGCACTTGTTGGCGCTGAAGCTGTATGGAGCGTCGACGACGGGTGTTCGCAACGGCTCGATGGGTTTTGATGAAGCGACGCTGGAACCAACGTATGTGCTGCGATTGGGCGCGCCGGGGAAATCGGCCGGCCTTGATATCGCAAGCCGGTTAGGACTTGATGCCGCGCTCATTGAAGACGCTCGCGCTCGCATGACGACGACGGAGCGTGATATCGCGGTGTTCCTTGCAGAGATGCACCGCAAGATGGATGCGCTGGAAGCCGAGCGGCGAGCGGTGGCCGACCGCGAACGCACAGTGGCTGCGCGTGAACAATCGCTCGAGCAAACCTGGGCGAAGAAGTACGCGGCGAAGATCGCTGAACTCGAACGCCGCGCGGCGGAGCTTTCGGCACAGTTCGAACAACGGGCGCAGGAAACGATTTCGGATTTGAGTCAAAAGGCCCGCGCGAAGATTGCGAAGACCAGCCGTGAGTATCGCGAGACGATGGAAGCGGCGGTGGAGGAACTCTCGCCCGCTCCCGCGAAATCCGCATCCGCGCCGTTGCGGGCGAAGCTTGAAGAAGGTGCGCGCGTGCGTTTGAAGAATATCCGTCAACCGGCAACGGTGCGCAAGCTGCACGCGAACGGCTTGATCGAAGTGGAGGCTGGGTTCCTTAAGATGCAGGTGTCGTCTTCGGATATTGAAGAAGTGCTGACGACGGCGGCCGGGCCGGCGAAGGCGCGGTTGAATGTAACGTTCCAGCAAGCCGAGCGGCAAGGGCCGTCGTTCGCGGTGTCGTATCGTGAGATCAATCTATTAGGCCAGCGTGCCGAAGAGGCCTGCGACAACGTCGACAAGTTTCTGGATAGCGCCGCGCTCGCCGAAGTGGCACAGGTGCGCATCGTGCACGGGCATGGGTTTGGTGTTCTGAAGAAGGCCGTTGCGGAGCTGCTCTCACGCAATCCGCATGTGGCGCGATTCTATCCGGCGCCCCCGGAGCAGGGCGGCACGGGGGCGACGATCGCGGAGTTGAAGAGCTAAAACAGAAAGAGGCGCACGACCAGGAAAGTCGCGCGCCCTTTTGTTCATCCAATCTCAATTCGATTACGCTTCGGCTTGCTGCGCGGACTCAGCCAACGCGCGGGCGCGCTGCCATGCGAGCTTGCCTTGGTATTCCTGATACAGGGTGGAGAAGCCAGCCCAGTAATAGCCGCCGATGAACAGCGACAGGAACGGGATCGCAAGGTAGTTGAACGATTCCGCGGCATAGAAGGCGATCAGCAGGAATGCCGTGCCCAGGGCCAGCTCGGCGTACGGGAGCCAGCCGCTGCGGCGGCGATACGCTACGTTCTGGATTTTTACCTTTTGGCTACCGGCAATCGCATACTTCGCGGTGCGGGCAAACGCAGTCTGGTAACCGAACAGAGCTTCTAACACCGCTTTCGCGTTGATGATGGTGAGCGCCACGCCCGCGGCCATCAGGGCCGGCAGGAACAGAAACGCGCGCTTCCACGTTTGCGGGAACAGCTCGCGGTGCGCGACGACGTAGAACGCGGATACAGACCAGAACGAAGCGACGATCAGCGGAAGATCGATCACCACCATCTGGAACCAGCCCATGTAGAAACGGACAATCATCACCGGCAGCATCAGCGCGCTCATGATGATCATCAGCGGGTAAGAGATATTCGGCGTCAGGTGGAAGAACGCTTCGGCCTTCACCTTGAACGGCAGATCCGACTTCAGAATCTTGCGGAGCAGCTTAATCGCCACCTGCGTCAGGCCCTTGGCCCAGCGCGATTGCTGCACCTGGAAGCTGTAGGTTTCCACAGGCAGTTCCGACTTGCACTCAATCGACGGCACGTAGACGAACTGCCAGCCCTTCAGCTGGCAACGGTAGCTGAGATCGGAATCTTCGGTGAGCGTGTCATGCTCCCAACCGCCTGCGTCGGCGATCATCGACTTGCGCATGATGCCAGCGGTTCCATTGAAGTTGAAGAACTTGCCGCCGCCGAAACGGGCGACATGCTCCAGCACGAAGTGGCCATCGAGCAGCATCGCTTGCACTTCGGTAAGGATGTTGTAGTGGCGGTTGGTGTAGCCCCAACGCGTCTGCACCATGCCGACCTTCGCATCAGCGAAGTAGTGCACCGTCTTCATCAGAAAGTCGGTGGGCGGAAGGAAGTCGGCGTCGAAGATGGCGACGAACTCGCCGGTGGCCGTTTTCAGGCCGTTTTCGAGAGCGCCGGCCTTAAAGCCGTGGCGATTGGTGCGGTGAATGTATTCGATGGGCACGCCGTTGGCGCGGTATTCGGCAACCAGCGCTTCGGTGTAGGGGTGCGTTTCGTCGGTGGAATCGTCCAGAACCTGAATTTGCAGCAGTTCGCGCGGGTAATCCATCTTGCTGGTTTCTTCCAGCAACTGTTCGACGACGTATTGCTCGTTGTAAATCGGTAGCTGAATGGTGACGCGCGGAAGCGTTTCGAAGCGAGTCGGCGCTTCTTTCGGCATCTTGTCTTTGAACTTCCAGTATTCGCGAATGACGTGATAGCGGTGCAGGCCGTAGAAAGAAAGCACGATCAACACAGCAAAGTACGGCACCAGGATCGCGTAGTCAAACGGCTGCAGCCGGTAGATATCGGTGAAGGTGTCATCCAGCAGGCTGTCAACCAGACGGCTGGCGGAGGCGGGCATCAAACTGCTTGCAAGCAGATAGGCAGGATTCAGCATGTAGGGTTACGTCGTCTTCGTACACTACGGAGCGTAACGAAGCTCTTTCATTATAATCGATTACGGGCTCCTGGGTTGCTATAATTGCCTGACGGCGGAGATCCGCCGGAGCCCCTCCCTCGCGAACGTACACCCATGAGCGCTGGCCTACAACTTACTCTTCTCGGCATCCTGGCGGTTGGTTTGATGGCGCTCGCCGTCGTGATTGTGCGGCAGGTGAGGGGCACGCCGGATTCGCGGGAGAAGAAGCGGCGCCTGATGCTGCACCGCACGGGCCGTCTGGGCGACGCTGAAATCACGGAAGTTACTGAAAATACGCTATTTTATGCTTATCTTGCGCGCGGCGTTCAGTATGAGACTTCGCAGGATATTTCGGCGGTTCGCGATCAGCTTCCGGAGAATTTGGAACTGGTGATTGGCCCCGCCGGATTGAAGTATTCGGTGAACAACCCCGCCAACTCGATCGTTGTTTGTGAGGAATGGAACGGCTGCCGCAAGAAAGCCGGCGCAACTGCGGCGAAGGCAGAATCGACGGCGAGCGCCTCGCTGGACTCCTCACTGAACGCGGATCTTGTAGGGCATCAGCCGGAGGATTCCACCCTCGGCTAGGGAACGCGACGGCAAGTCGCTGAGCGCATCTTTGATCTGCGGATCGAGACGCGAATCAATCCAGCGTGATTCCACGGCGGACAGCATGGAATCGAACGAGATGGATTCCGAACCGCGGTCCATCAGCAGCTCAAACAAACTGCGGCGCGGCGGATAGGCAACCAGCGTTGTTTTGTCGGCCGCCGGGATCTTGGCCTTCTGCTTGACGATTTCGATGGCGCGATCGAGGCCGCCGATTTCGTCCACCAAGCCGTTCTGCTTCGCTTGCGCGCCGGTCCACACGCGGCCCTGGGCGAGCGGTTCCACTTCGCCGTACTTGCGCTTGCGGCCATCGGCAACGCGCTGTACGAAGCCTTTGTAGAATTCCTCAATTTCCACGCGGAGTTTGGCGCGCTGCGTGTCGTTCAATGGCGCGTATGTCGTGTCGATATCGGCAAACTGGCCACGCTTGAGAATTGTCTTGCTGATGCCGACCTTGTCGTACAGTCCGCGCAGGTTCACTTTGCCAAAGAACACCCCGATGGAGCCGGTTTCCGTGTTCTTGTAAGCGACCACCGGATCGCCGGTCATCGCGATAAAGTAACCGCCGGAAGCCGCCAGGTCGGACATCGAGACCACAGTGGGCTTCTTCTGGCTGAGGAGCTTGACCTCATGCAAAATGTCATCGGATGCAATGCCGTCGCCGCCGGGTGAATCAATACGCAGGATGACGGCTTTGATGGAGGCATCGTCGCGAACCTGGCGGATCCGCTTGATCATGCCGCTGGTGGTGATGCCATCACTCGATGGTCCGTCGTTTGTACCGCCGCGCGTGATGTCGCCTTGACCAACCAACAGCGCGATACGTGTGGGACCTTCCACGCCTTCTGGCGCGGGAACGCGCCCGTATTCGCGTTCACCGATGCGATTGTCCCCGGATTTGATCTTGTCTTTGAGCTGGCTGACGACCTCTTCCTCGTAATTGAGCGCGTCAACCAATCCGGCCTTCACCGTCTCCTGACCGACAAACGGTCCGCTATCGATCAGTGCTTTCACGTCGCCCGCCTGCTTCTTGCGTCCGTCGGCTACGGCGTTCACGAAATCGCCGTAGAACTGATCGAGCAAAAGGTTGATGACTTCGAGCGTTTCCGGGCTGGGTCCGTTTTTCGTGAACATATCCGGCGCGTCTTTGTATTTGCCGACGTGTTCGAACTCCATTTGCACGCCCAGCTTATCGAGCGTGCCTTTGACGTAGGTCAACTCGGCGCGGAGGCCCTTTACGTCCAGTTCATCTTCGGGCGACATGTAAATGCGGTCGGCGGCGCTGGCGACGTAATATTCGCGCGTCCCGGCCCCGCGAAGATAGGCGTAGACGGGCTTGCCGGATTTCTTGAAGGTCACGATTTCGGCACGAAGCTCTTCGAGCTTTGCCCAACCGACGGAGAGGTCGCGGGGTTCGAGCAGCACGCCTTTGATCCGTGAATCGGCGGCGGCGTTGCGGAGCACCTTCCACATCTCGGCAACCGTCATGGGTTGCTGGTTATCGAGAAATGCGAGGTTGAACTCGACCGGCGTCTGCTCGGGCAAATCGCCTTCGAGATGAATCACGAGCATCGAGTTTTCCGCTACCGTAGGTTTCTTCGGCCCACCCAATCGAATCGCCGCAAAAACCAGGATGACGAAGGCGAGGCCGACAAACAGCAATCCGGCTAGAAATCCGAGCAGGAATTTTTTCATACGCTGACTCCAGTGTATGCCCATGATCCGGACGGGGGGAATCCCGCGCCGCTGGCTTAAAAAGTTCTGCTACAATCTCCACCGTAATCACTTCATGCCAAAAATGTTTTTCTCTTTTCGCGCCTACTGGGCAATATTCTTCCTGTGCGTACCGTTCGGGCAAATGCTGTCCGCGCAGACACCCCGCACGATTGTGATTGAGGGCGGCACGCTGATTGACGGAAACGGCGGAACACCCGTCGCCGACGCCGTGGTGGTCATTCAAGGCAACAAGATCACGAGCGTTTCCCGCAAAGGACAGGGGCAGTATCCGGCGAATGCGTGGATTATTCGCGCCGACGGAAAATACATCCTGCCAGGCCTATTCGACTCGCAAAACTCCTACAGCTGGTATCTCGGTGAAGGGATGCTGAACTACGGAATCACGTCCACAGTGGATGTGGGCACCACCGGCGAAACGGCCGTTCCGTATCGTGACGCCGTCATTCACGGCAAGACCCGTGGTCCGCGCGCTTTCACGGGTGTTTCGCGCTTGAGTGTGAATCCCAACGCCCAGGTGTCGACGGGACTCGAAAATCCCCTGACGCACACGCGGGTTCCGAAATCGGCTGAAGAAACGCGGCAACTGGTTCGCGCGTGGGCAAAGGCGGGGGCCGACTATATCCTCACCTACGATGGCGCGCTGCCGATGGATTTCTATGTGGCCGCGTTCGATGAGGCAAAGAAGAGCGGTGTGCCGATCTACGCGCGCGCCTACGGGCCGGTGCTGTTTCCGAAGGACGCCGCGATGTTGGGCGCCAGGGCGCTGCCGCATTCCGCGGGCGTGGGTATCGCCGTCACCAAGGATCCCAGCAAGTTCAAACAGGGCCGCGACGATCGCAACGAGTTAGACCGCTATGCCGAAATGGACGACGCAAAAGCGCGCGAGTTGATCAAGATTCTAGTGGATCACCACGTCATGCTTGTGCCGACGTTCATGATCAATTTCCCCGGCTATCCCAAGGATTGGGACCGCTTTGCCGCGGAAGCCAAGGCATTCTTCAATAATCCGGAGCTCCTTGCCTACTATCCGCCCGAGGCCGCGCGTTCAGCGGTGGCCAGCTATTCGCGCATCGACAAAGGCGAGGTGCGCGCGCGTCGGGTGAAGGGTTATGAGAACGCCATGCGCTTCCACAAAATGTTCGTGGAAGCGGGCGGCCGCCTGGTGGTTTCCGGCAACACGAACGATGCCTGGGTGCCTGGAGTCGATATGCACCAGGAGATGGAAGTGATGGCGGAGGCGGGATTGACGCCGATGCAGATCATCCAGGGCTCGACCAAATACGCGGCCGAGATGCTGGACAAGCAGAACGAACTGGGCACGGTGGAACCAGGAAAGCTAGCCGACGTAATTCTGGTGGACGCCAATCCGCTGCAGGATATTCGGAATCTTCGGAAGATCAATACCGTAATTCAGGACGGCAAGATCGTCGAGTTGGGCTATCACGCCAACTACACAAGCCCGTTCGCCAACGTCGCGGCGCGCACCGTGAGCGTCGAAGGATTACCGTGGGCAATAACGATGAAGAAAGCGAGTGTCGGCGGCGAAGGCGGGCCGCAGCGCGAGGCTGAAGGCGCCGGGATGCCTGATCCACAGCTCTCCCCACAACCGGCCATTGAAACAATGGAGCCTATCATCGTCACCCAGGGGCAAACGGCAACTGTGAAAATCACAGGCTTCAACTTTGTGAAAAAATCCGTGGTGTATTTCAATGGAAGGCCCGTACCGTTCCAGGCCGTGAATTCAAAGGAACTGCTCCTGTTGCTCGATGCCGAAACGCTGCGCGAGGCTGGGCGCTTTGACATCATCGTGAAGAACCCGGACCCGCTCGATCCGTTCTACACGCGCGGCATGTGGGGGACGGGAACCTCGAACGTGGCGCACCTGATTGTGAACTACAAGTACTGATTCGAGCACCTGAGACGGGAGTGAGTACTCTGCCCGCTATGAGGCGCCCACCAGGATCAAATTGAGGATGTCCATGAAATCTTTGGGATGGTGTGTCCACAGAGGCACTCCGCGAGCGAGGGCGAACGCGGCATCGCGATATCGATTTCGCGGCCCGGCGGACGGACCGGTAAACGTTTGCCGCTATCCAAGCTTCCACGGCCCCGAAAACCAGCGCTTCTTCTGATGGGAAATAGCGCCTCCTGCAGATTGAGCTCCGGTGGTAAGCGCGGTCCGCGAAGCCACTCCTAGAGAACAAGTGAGGGTAACACCATACGCTCGCCCTGATCGAGAAGTTTGCGGAGCATGGGCACGGACTCCGCGGCCCGTGAAACAACTCACGAGAACTGACGTATCGAGGATGATCAATGCGAGTGTCTCCGACCACTTGTCGCCGCGCCTCGCGGATCTCCGCCAATTCCTTGGTTGTCTCCGCTTGACGGCGTAGCCGAATCGTTGGCAGCAATTCGTCCAGAACACGAAGGTTGTGGACCCGCTCGGCATCGCTCATTCGGCCGATGTGCAGGTTATCGTCATGGATTGCCTCGCGAACGATTTCGCACTTCGGCTTGCGGAGACGCGCCGCCGCGTCGTCGAGTTGAGCGATCGTGGCCTCGTCAAGGGTAAACGTGACCTTCGTGGTTGCCATACTCAAACCATGCCACCATACCCGGTAATGTGTTTAGTCGGCCGCTACTTGGCTTTTTCGAAAATTAAGAACTGTTGCCGGGGCAGGAAATTGTGCTCGGCAGCCAGTTTGTATCCGGCTTTGGCCATCTCCGATTGGAATTTTTCCTTGGGAAAACGGAATTCCTTGGGAGGCCCGTCGGGATAGTCGGGTTTGAAGTCGATGATGGCGACGCGGCCGCCGGGTTTGAGGGACTGGGCCACGTTGAGGAAGTAGGCTTCGCGGTTGCCGATGTGGTGATAGGTGTCGACGATGAGCACGATGTCGACGGGCTCCGGCAGGTTGGGTGATTCGGCACTCGCCTGCACGGCGGTCATGTTCTTGAGGTTTTCTTTCGCCGCGCGCTCGCGGAGGTAAGTAACCATGGCGCGCTCAATGTCGGCGGAAAACACCTTGGGTGCTGCCGCGGACCTCGCCAGACGCACGGAAAAGTAGCCGGTGCCTGCGCCGAGATCGGCGATGCTCTGTCCCTTCTTCAGACCAAGTGCCGCGATCACCCGATCCGGCATCTGCCACTGGTCACGCGCGGGATCGTCAAAGCTCTTGGCCGATTCCTTGGGATCGAAGTGGTGCTCCATGTGATCGGAATGCTGTACGGATTGCGCGTCATGTATGTCATGGTGCTGTGTTTGGCCAAAAGCCGTCGCCAGCGAAAGGGAAAGAAGCGCAGCCGTGCGCATGGAAAAGTGCATCGCGAACTCCTGCTTCCATTTTGCCACCGCGGTCCGGATCGTCCCAAAGCAACAAAAAGGGCCCCCTTTTGCAGGAGGCCCAAGAAGTTTACAGCTAGGCGTAATCTAAATGGTTCGGTTCCGGAGGGTTGTTGCCGGTGGGCACAGACCCCGTATGGTTTAGACCATGTTTGGAATCTTGATGATCTTTTTCTGGATGGCGTACTGCACCAACTGCGCCTTGTTGTGGATGTCCAGTTTGCGCATCAGGTTGAACTTATGCGCTTCCACGGTCTTGACGCTGAGGTTCAGATCGCAGGCGATTTCTTTCACCGAGTTGCCTTCTGCCAGCATCTTCAGCACTTCACGCTCGCGCGTGGTGAGCGTGGCGAAGCGCGGCAGACGGTTGGCGCTCTTGATGCGGCTGCGGAAATCGTCGACAAGCTGCGAGAGCATACGCGGGCTGAGGTAGCTGCCGCCGCGGCAGATGTCGCGGACCGCCGCCACAAGCTGATTGCTCGGGCTGTCCTTTAGGACGTAGCCGCTCGCGCCCACCTCCATGCCTTCGACGAGATAGTCTTCGTCGTCGTACATCGTGAGGAAGAGCACCTTGGTCTCGGGGCGGTTCTTTTTGATCTGGCGCGTGGCCTCGAAGCTGCTCAGGCCGGGCATGCCGATATCCATCAGCACAACATCCGGGCGGACTTCGTTGGCTTTATCCACCGCATCGCTGCCATTGGCCGCTTCGCCGACCACTTCCATGTCGGCTTCCGCCGTGATCAGCGTACGGATACCTTGGCGAAACAGTGTATGATCGTCCGCCAGCATGATTCGAATTTTAGCCATATTGCCCGACTTTCTCCGTTTCCGTTTTTCTACCTACAAACCGCTTACGAGCCCTTACTACTTAGCTATCGGCAGTTCGATGAAAATCTTTGTACCTGTCTTAGGGCCCGTCATCCGGCTTTCCACCTGGAAGTTCCCGCCCAGAAGGGCCACTCGTTCGCGCATCCCTGACATTCCAAAGGAGTCGCGCTTCTCGAAGGCCGCGTCCACGTCGAAGCCGACGCCGTTGTCTTCAACGATCAGCCTCAGATGTCCATCGGTCGAAGACACGGAAATGTTTACGACGGTCGCCTTAGAGTGTTTGCCAATGTTGTTAAAGCATTCCTGCACTAGGCGATAGGTGATTACCTCGGTCTGCTGCGGGAGGCGCCCCATCTTCGAAATGTGAAGTTTTACCCGGCAGTTTGTGTGCAGCCGTCCGAAACGATTGATCAACTGCCGCAGTGCCGCACCCAGGCCCAATTGCTCCAGGACCGCGGGGCTCAGGGCGGAAATAAGGCGGCGCATTTCAAGAATCGTGCGTTCCGTCAAATCGCGCGCTTCGCTCAATTTGGCCCGGGATTCCCGCTCGCTTTCGGGGAGCGCCTGTTCAATCAGCTCCATTTGCAGGCGGATGCAGAGCAAACTCTGCCCTGCTTCGTCATGGAGCTCGCGGCTAATGCGGCGGCGCTCCATTTCTTCCACATGCAACATGTGCTCGGCCAGGCGGCGCACCTGCTCTTCACGCTGCGCCAAGTCTTCGATCAACCGCGCCTTCTCGGCGGCCATCAGGCAGCGTTCGGCCGCAGCAGCCAGCAGTTCCTGCTCGCGCGGAAGCCATTCATAAGGCTTCGCAAACGCGAACTGCATCACGCCGGCCGTACGTTGATCAATGGCCAAAGGAATCGACCAGCACGAGGCGTACTGCTTTTGCCAATTGGCGTCGAGCAACACATCACTGTGGCGGGCATCGCCGTTCATGTAACGCGGCTTCGACAGCTTTTTGACCAATCCAGGGCGGTTCGGAATGGCGATATCCGCCATGGTGGGCGCGCCGGCCTTGAGCATCCAGGCCTCGCTGTCCTCGCTCAACATATACAGGCGCCCGGCGTCGGCATGGCAGACATGCACCAGGGCGGCCAGGAAGCGACGGAGCAGTTGCTCCAGATTGTGCGATTCCAGCTCGATTCGGAAAAGCTCGTAAAATGCCTGTGTTTCGGCTTCGCGGACCTGATAATAAGCGTTATTGAGTGTCAATGTGACGCAAAAATGGAGCTGTTCCCGCACCCACTGGAAATTCGCGTATTCTTCGCGGGCAACGGAATCGAGAAGCGGCGTCAGCAGTCGATCGTATTCCTGCAAGGCCTCCAAAATTCCGTTCGGCGGCAGGTTCAATTTGGCAAGCCTGCGGCCGTTATATTCCACCTGTTCAATGAAATGGGGCAGCGATCTGCCGCTGGCGAGCACACGTGCCGCCGCGCCAGGAGTGATGGCCGCGAGCGCGGAGCGCTGCTTTGGCTCAAACTCCATCTGACGCAGACGGCTGAGGAAGCGGCGCTCGATTGCATCCGCGCGCGGCTCCAGTAGCAACGCAAGCCGCTGAAGGTGCTCGCGTAACTGGTCGCTTAGTACATCTGCCGCATCTGCTAATTCTGGGGAAACCTGTGCTGCCTGCACGAAAATCCCATCGGCAGGTTAAGGGGACCCCTTTAGTACCGGCGTGCGGTAAGAATTGGCTTGCCAGTGGATTGCCCGTTTCCGCCGGATTCGCCGATAATTACGATGAGGCATATGTGAAGCGTCATTTAGTTCTTTGGATTTTCGCCAGCACCCTGTTGCCGGGACTGGCGTCCGCGCAATATACGTTGCACTTCAAGACACGGCGGTTCACCCCGCCTGCCTCCGCGCCAACGGCGGATCGCGAGTTGAGCGAAGTTGATAACCCCGCGCCGACGGGCCGCGGCCACCTGATCCTTGAGTTTAATTCGCCACCTACGCGGCAACTCGCTATGGAACTGGAAGCCCGTGGAGTACACGTATTGGGCGATGTGCCGGAAAATGGTCTACTTGTTTCGCTCGAACGGCGGACCAATCTACGCGGTCTTGGGTTGCAGTGGCAATCCCGCCTGGAACCGCGCGACAAAGTCAGTCCCCTGATCACTGCCCGCCATGCCTCCACCCGCCGTGGGTTTTTTATCGTTGAGTTTCATCCGGATGCGGACATGATTCGCGGCCGCGCGGATTTGGTGAATCTTGGCGTGGAAGTTCATGATCACCCGGATCTGCTTGCCCATCACTTGTTGATTCGCTTGCCTGCGGACCGAGGGGATCAGATGACGGCCAGGATCTCGGCGCTCGACGATGTTTCCTACGTTTTTCCCGCGTCTGACGCGCTAGCCGATGGGAAACCCTCGGCTGCTTATTCCGCAGCCCTTACGGAGAACGGAGGGGTCGCGCAGTTAATTGCAACCCAAGGTGATGGCTGGGATGGCCCTGGCTTGGGTGCCGCTACGCTCGGCTATTTTTTCCAGGCAAATACCGCTCAACTGGGTGTGTCGGCGCAACAATCGGAAATTCTGCGCGCCATGTCGGAGTGGTCCAATTACATCCAAGTCACCTGGTCTCCGGCGGCAAGCGCGACGGCCTCCCGTACGGTCACAGTGTTGTTTGCCACCGGTTCCCACGGCGACAGCAACGTCTTCGATGGAAAGGGAGGGGTTCTGGCGCACACCTTTTACCCGGCGCCACCGAACAGCGAATCGCGGGCCGGCGACATGCACTTTGATGACGCCGAGACGTGGCGAATTGGTTCGGACACGGATTTATTCAGCGTGGCGTTGCACGAGTTGGGCCATGCGCTCGGGCTGGAGCATTCAGACGACCCCTCCGCGGTTATGTATCCCTATTACCATCCGGTCAGCGTTCTTGCCTCGCTGGACATAACCTCGGTCCAGGCCCTGTACGCGTCTACGGGCGTATCGCCAGGGCCACCGCCACCCACGGCTTTAACGGTGAAACTCAATTCCCCGCCGACCTCAACCGCAGCTTCTTCGGTGACCTTGACCGGTTCCGCATCGGGAGGCACGGGATCCATTAACCTTACCTGGGGCACTTCAAACGGCGACGCAGGTTCCGCTGCTGGTTCTGCTTCGAATTTTGTGATTGCGAACATACCATTGGCGGTCGGCAGCAATACAGTTACCATTTGGGCTTCGGACAGCTCGCAAACGGTGAGTACCCAGGCGGTGATTGTGCGGCAAGCCGGTCCGACTGTGGATCCGTTGCTTGGCTCACTCCCGCACATAGCAGCCGGTGGTGGTGTTGTCAGTTCAATCGGTTTGCTGAACACCACGTCCAGTCCCGTTCGGAATCAACTGCGATTTTTGAGCGAAGACGGCAGCTCACTGACCGTGCCCGTGACGTTGCCGCAAACCGGAGAATCGTCCGGGATGTCGTTGTTAGACCGCACGATTCCGTCCTACTCTATGCTGCTGGTGGATACCACGAATCCCGACAGCGCACAGACCGTTGGCAGCGCTCGATTGACGGGCGATCAACCTGTCTCCGGATACTCGCTATTCCGTGTCACGACGACGGGACAGGAAGCGATCGTGCCTCTGGAAAAGCGCATCGCCAATTCGTATTTCCTGCCCTTCGACAACACCAGCAGCTTGGTGACGGGTGTAGCGGTTTCCAACATGAATTCCGCCGCTGCCGCCGTGTCAGTCGTTCTTCGCGACGACAACGGCAATCTCATTGGTGGTGCAACCTTGAATCTGGCGGGACTCGGACACGATTCTTTCGTGCTGACGTCCCGTTATTCCGCAACCGCGAACCGGCGCGGAACCGTCGAGTTCGTCACGCCCACGGGAGGCCGGATCAGCGTGCTCGGCTTGCGCTTTGCGCCGTCGGGTGCGTTCACAACGATTCCCGTACTTCCCAGCGGGACGTCGGGCGGCGGCACGCTCAGCCACTTTGCTTCCGGAGGCGGCGTGAAAAGCACCATTGTCTTGGTGAACACCGGTGGTAGCACCGCACAGGCAACACTTTCGTTCCGTGGCGATAACGGGTCCCCGCTATCGGTTTCGTTGACGTTCCCGCAAACAGGATCGTCCACATTCACCTCTTCGCTCAATCGCGTTATTCCCGCCAATGGAATGTTGGTGATGGAGAGTCAGGGTTTGCCGTCGACTCAATTGGTTGGATCGGTGCGGCTAACGGGCGTGGGCCAGGTGAGTGGCTACATCATTTTCGGAACCACCGCGAACGGCCAGGAAGCCGTGGTTCCCCTGGAGGACCGCAGTTCCAATACGTTCGTGCTTCCCTTCGACAACACGTCAGGTCTGGTCAGTGGACTTGCTGCGACGAACCCTTCCGCCCAAGTGGTGAACGTAACGGTCACCATGCGGGATGACCTGGGGAATTCGTTGGGGACCAGTTCGTTGAATGTGCCCGCAAACGGCCACACCTCGTTTGTTCTGACCGATCGATTTGCGGCGACGGCGAACAAGCGCGGGACGCTCGAATTCTCCACTCCGTCGATTGGTCAAATTAGCTTGCTCGGTTTGCGTTTCACCTCGGCGGGCGCGTTCACGTCGATTCCCGTTTTCGTGCCGTAGGGGTGCGATTGCGCAAGGTGCGGAATGTCATTTGTGAACGTACTTGATCAGCGTACGTCCTGCGACATCCGCCGCGTACACGTTGCCGAAGCGATCGGCAGTGACACCTTCGGCAAACGTGCTGTTGGCGCCCACCACGGGCTCCGGCCCCGTGTAGGGGATAAACTCGCGCACCTTGCCGTTCTTGGCGCTACCGATGCGAATGCCCTGCTTCCAGCCGGGATTGCGCTGCGCGTCGGAATCGGAATCAGCGACGTATAGCGTATCGCCCGCATCAATGTAGATGCCTGTCGGACGGCCGAACTGTTTCCATTGATCCAGAAGTTTGCCGTCCTGGCTGAAGATCTGAATGCGATTGTTGCCCCGGTCGGCGACGAACAGGCGGCCCTTCGAATCGAAGGCGAGCGAATGCGGCGCGTTGAATTCGCTGGGCCCTGTTCCCTTCCTGCCCCACGTCTTCAAAAACTTTCCGTCCTTCGAAAACTTCACGATACGTGCGTTCGAATCGTCGCTGCCGTGGCCATCGGCAACAAAGATGTCGCCGTTGCGGGCGATTGCGACATCGGAGGGATGGCTGAATGTGGCAGGCGTCTCTCCGCCAACGCCTGGAGTACCGAGACGCATCAACTCCTTGCCCTCCGGCGTGAACTTGATTACCTGATAGCCTTTGTTGTCCTTGGCTTGCTCGTCGGTGACCCAAATGTTGCCGTCTCTATCGATGAAAATACCGTGCGGGCGTACGAACAGGCCCGCGCCGAACTGACGCACGAGCTTGCCGCTTGGATCGAACTCGACGATTGGATTGACGCCGGGCTTGCCGATGCAATCCGATGAGCCGCAGCGGTCCACGGCCCAGATGTGGCTCTTTGCATCGATATGCGCGGTGGGAACCTGACCCCACTTGCGGCCAGCGGGGAGTTGGAAGAAGTCTTCGACGGGTTGATGAAAGCTTGGCTGCGCGTTTCGCTCGTGGGGAGCCGGCGTGTCGGCCGCAAGCGCCGCCGGATTCAACCACAAGCCACACGAACATGCCACGACGCCGACGATGCGCGAACGGAAACTCACGGCAGCCTCCCTTGGTTCCGGCCGGGCAGCGCAGCTATTTCTTCTTCTTGCTGGCTCCCGAGATCACGGCATCCAATTCAGCGGAGAATCCCGGGTCCTCCGCTTGCAATTGGGCCCAATCCCGGACGATCATACCTTGCGGGTTGATCGCAAACAAGTGCGGCGTATCGAAGGCGGGCCTTGCGGGTGTGGCCTTGAAGTAGGAAAGCGCAACCTGGCCGGAGTCGAAAACCATGGGGTTGGTGATCTTGGTTTCGGCGATATACTTCGCAACGGTCGCCTGATTATCCGGCGGCGAAATGACGACCGAGAGCACGGCGACGCGCGTTCCCCAACTGGCCCTTTTCTTCTCGAGCAACTGCGAGAGAGCTTTGCAGTGCGGGCAGTCGGTGCGCATGAAGTCGAGCAAAAGCCACTTGCCCCGATAGTCGAGTACGTCATGCTGCAGGAACGCCGAATCCGGCAGCGAAAAGCTAGGGGCGCGCCGGCCGGAGAGGCCCGTTGCGTTCGCCCCCTGCGCGGTCAGCAAGGATGCGGTAAATATCGCCAGCACGGCGGCGAAAAGTAGGGAGGATCTGCGCATTTCTTCAAGCTAACACTGTCCCGCCGATCGCGGTCATCACCCGGCAGATTTTCCAACGCGACCGTGGCGGCTTTCCATGAACGATAATAACGCCATGGTCCGTGTACGGACCCGGTGAACAGGAGCAGATATGGTCCCCACAGCGGTCGCCTTTCGCAGTGATCTGTTTCCGCCTTACCCAGGGGAAGAAGAGGAAGTGAATCCAGGTTTGTGGGGAAAGCGTCTCGCGGAGTTTCTCGCCGAAAAGCTGCGGACACGCGGGTTTGCAAGCGACGAGCCTTTCGCCGAAGATTGGGGCTGGACCGTCCCGATCGTCAACGCGGAGTTTCCGCTATGGATCGGCTGCGGCCACCAGGATGGCGATGCCGACCAGTTTCTCTGCTTCATCGAGCCTCACACGCCAACAGTTTGCAAATTCCTGAAGACCATTCGGACGGAAGACCGCGTTGCGGCGCTACAGGCCGCGCTCGACGAAGTGCTTCGGGCGGAAACCGGAGTCAAAGAGATGGAATGGCAAATCGCCGACGAAAAACAAAACGCTTCTTAACGAGCCTTCGCCGCCAGTTCCGCCAACGATTCCTTGTACGGCGCTTTCGCCACTCCGTGTTCGCAAATGATCGCCGTGACGTAGCGTGAGGGCGTCACGTCGAACGCGGGGTTCTGCACGTCAATGTCCTCGGGTGCGATCGGCACTCCGAACATGTTGGTGACTTCGTCGCGCGAGCGCTGCTCAATCGGGATCTGGTCCCCGGAATCGAGCGTTAAGTCGAACGTAGATACCGGCGCGGCGACGAAGAACGGCACGCCGTTTTCTTTGGCGAGAACGGCCACCGAATACGTTCCGATCTTATTTGCGACGTCGCCGTTCGACGCGATTCGGTCCGCGCCAACCACCACGCAGCCGATGCGGCCGGATTTCAGAAAGTGACCCGCCATGTTATCGGTGATCAGCGTGGTGGGGATGCCGTCCTGTTGGAGCTCCCATGCCGTCAGGCGAGCGCCTTGCAGAAACGGGCGCGTCTCATCGGCGAAAACGTCAATTTTCTTGCCGGATTCTATGGCCGCGCGGATCACTCCGAGCGCCGTGCCGTAACCTGCCGTCGCCAATGCGCCGGCGTTGCAATGCGTGAGCACGGTTTTGCCGTCGGGAACCAGCGTCCCCCCATGTTGGCCGATGGCGCGGCAGATGGCGATGTCTTCGAGGCGAATCTGCTTGGCTTCTTCGATCAACGCGCTCGCAAGCTTGCCGCTTGGTTTGGCTGCGTTGGCCTCGTGCACGCGCTTCATGCGCTCGATGCCCCAGAACAGGTTCACGGCGGTGGGACGAGTGGCAGCAAGCGTCGCGCATACGGTTTCGAAATCCGCGCCGCGTTGCACGCCCAGAGCCACCCCCATGGCCGCCGCCACGCCGATGGCCGGAGCGCCACGGATCACCATGGATTTAATGGCCTCCGCCACTTCCAGGTAGTTGTGGCATTCCACGAATACTTCCTGCCGGGGGAGCTTGCGCTGATCAATCATCACGACGCTGCCGGATTCACCGGCCGCACCGTCTTTCCATTCAATTGTTTCCACCATGAATTTCCTATTGTGACGTGAAAGCCGGGGCGGGCGCTATTGGGCAGCGAAAATTCCCAAAACACCATTTTTCGAGTGTTTGGCCGCGCCGTGCGCTATCGTGGAAGAGACTCATGGCAAGAAAGCATTACGAATGGAAAGTGCGCGACAAGATGTTGCCGCTGGGCCAGCGGACACTCATTGTTGGCATTTTGAACGTTACTCCGGATTCCTTTTCCGATGGAGGCAAGTTTGACGATCCCGATCGCGCCTTTGCGCGCGCGATTGAATTAGAGGAACAAGGCGCGGATATCATTGACATCGGCGCGGAATCGACACGCCCCGGCTCCGAGCGTATTTCCGAAGCCGAAGAGCTTCGCCGTCTGGTTCCCGTCCTGAAGCGACTGCGCAATAAGCTCACCGTTCCCATTTCCGTGGATACCTACAAATCCGGTATCGCCGAAAAGGCCCTGGATCTGGGTGTGGATATCATCAACGATCCAAGCGGTCTTACCTTCGATGCGGAACTGGCGGCGAAAGCCGCGCAAGGCGACGCCGGCCTCATCTTGAACCACATGCGGGGCACGCCGGAATCGTGGGCGAAATTGCCTCCCATCAGCAATCCGGTGCAGACCGTCGCGGCGGAACTCGATGCATGTGTGCATCGAGCGACACGCGCCGGTGTGGATCGCAAGCGCATTGTAATTGACCCGGGTCTCGGCTTTGGCAAACGCAAGGAACAGAATTCGGAAATCCTGGCGCTGCTCGACGAGCTGATGAAGTTGGAGCTGCCCATGATGGTAGGCCCTTCGCGCAAACAGTTCCTGGCGAAAGAAACGCTGCTCGAAACCGATTTCGCGACAGCTGCCGCGGTGGTTGCGGCGATCATGCACGGCGCGCACATGGTGCGTGTGCATGACGTCAAGATGATGAAGGCCGTGGTGGAGGTTGCCGACGAGATCGCCAATATCCGCCAGCAGGTGCATCAGGTCCGCATTGATGCCGAAGCGGAAGCGAAGGCAGCTGCGAAAGCCGCGCGCCGCGAAGGCCGCGAGGTCAGTCCGGAAAGCTTGCGTCCCGAGGGCGTGCGCCCGGAAGGTCCAAGGACGGAAGTATTCCGCGAGGCTCGCCGCCAGGAAGGTGTGCGTGCGGAAGGCAAGCGCTCTGCGCTTGTTCCGCCGATGGCGCGCAAGGAAGTCCCTGCGGAAGAAATCGCAGAGCCGCAGGAGATCGAAGCCGAGCCTAAGGCTCTTGTTCCCGCAATTGAAGAAGAGCGTCCGGTGAAAGCGGTGCGGCCGTATCGGCCCGAGAGCGAAGAGCGGAGCGAAAGAAAGCCTTCTTCATTTCGTCCGGCGGCTGGCGCCAGGCCGTTCCGAGGAGCTCCCGAAGGTGGACGCTCGGGTGGACGATTTGACGGCCCGCGCACGGGCGGAGGCCGTCCTAGTGGCGGACGTTACGGTGATGATCGCTCCGGTGACCGCCCCTATCGTGGGCGTTCGAGCGAAGGCGGTTCCAGCGAAGAGCGCCCCAGCGGTGGGCGAGGTGGCTATGGCCGCCCGAGCGGCGGGCGCAGCAGTGAAGGCCGCCCGAGTGGAGGGCGTCCGGGTGGCGGAAAATTTGGTGGTCCAAAATTCGGCGGCCGTCCTGGCAGTGGAAAGCCCGGTGGATTCCGTGGACCCGGTGGATTTCGCGATGACCGTGGCGGACCCGGCGGTGGAGATGACCGTCGAGGATATCGTGGTTCGGACTCCCGCGACGACGACCGGCGTCCCAGTGGACCGAAGTCCGGCCGGCCCGGTGGAAAGCCCGGGTTTGGCTCAAAATCGAGTTTCGGTTCTAAATCTAGCTTTGGCTCAAAGCCGGGCTTTGGTGCGAAGTCAGGTTTCGGGGCCAAGTCGGGCTTTGGTGACAAGTCGGGGTTTGGCGATAAGCCACGCTTTGGCGGAAAGCCCGGCGGCAAACCTGCGTTTGGCGGTAAAGCTGGCTTCGGTGGCAAGAAAACGGGCGCAGGGCCTCGCGGTCCCAAGCGGCCTTTCGGCGGACGGCCGAAGAGTTCTTAACTCCGGCGCAGCGCGATTCTCTCTCTACTGAGTTAACGCTTCTGGCACTTCGGGCAGTAGTGTGTCCCACGCTGGGCCACTAAAATTTTGCGGATCTTGCCGAAGCAGCGCATGCACGGTTCGCCCTCGCGGCCGTAGGCGTTGTGCAGAAGCTGGAAGCCGCCGCGGTTGCCTTCGGCGTCCACGTAATCGGAGATCGACGAACCGCGGTGCTCAATCGCCAGCGCAAGTATTTCGCGCATGGCTTGATGTACTAGTGCGGCTTTCTGCTTGCTGACCTTTGCGGCAATCGCCAGCGGATGCACGCCCGCGGCGTAGAGAATCTCGTCCGCATAGATGTTGCCGACGCCCGCGATGAAGCTTTGATCGAGCAGTAGCGCTTTCATCTTTGTCGTGCGCTTTATCAGGCGCGCAATGAACTCCTCGGCGCTGATCTCCAAAGGCTCCGGCCCCAATTTTTCTTCGAGCGCCGGGTCCCATTCGATGCTGCCGAACTGGCGGGGGTCGTCGTAGACGAGGACGCCGTCATCGAGCGAGAAAATTCCGTATGCGTGCTTTCCGATGGGTGCGTCGAGTAACAGTTTTCCCGTCATGCCGAGATGCGCGGAGAACGCCCCTTGATCGAGCGTGATGTAAATGTACTTCCCGCGTCGGCGGATGCCTTCTATCGTGCGACCGGCCATGTGAGCGGCCAAAGCTTTGCGATCGCCGGGGGTGACGTGCTTGGAATGAAACTCCGCCGCAAGAATTTTGCGGCCGGGCAGGTGCCGGGCCAGCGAACGGACGACGGTTTCGACCTCAGGAAGTTCCGGCATGATCGTTTAGGGCACGTCCACGAGGATGTCGTCGCCTTCCAGTTTCACGGGGTAAGTCGCGAGCTTGAGGTGATCGTCCACGTCGCTCTGGCCGGTGGTGCAATCGAAGCCCCAGGAGTGAAACGGACAGACTAGCGTGGTGCCATGCAGCGCGCCATGTCCGAGCGGACCCCAAGAGTGTGGGCAAATCCCATCCATCGCGTGAAGACTGCCACCGACGTTGCAGATCGCGACGGCTCCTTCGCCGTTCGGAATATGGACCGCGGACCCTACGGGCACGTCCTTGAGGGTTGCGAGCTTTACGAAGGCCATTTCTCCCCTTGTAGCATGCCGTACAAACTTCGCCTACTCATTTCCCTCGATCTTCTTCTTGTGCTTGGGCTTTTTGCGCTCGGTTTTGGGCAACATGACCTTGGCGGCTTTGACGATACCCAGGCGCTCGCGGGCGATGGCGCGCACTTCTTTCGCCTGGTCAAAGACCACGGTGTTGCTGTTCAGGATGGCTTTCGGCGGGCTTTTCTTTGATCGGCCCGCCTTGCGCGGTTTCATAAATCCACGATATGCTAAAGCTGACTCTAGAAGGAGGCCGTATGTTACGTTCCATCGGCTTGCCTGAGCTGCTGGTGATCCTCGTGGTAGCCGTGCTGTTATTTGGCGGCAAGAAAATCCCCGAAGTGGCCAAGGGCTTAGGTGAAGGCATCCGCAACTTCAAAGACTCTTTGAAGGGCACGCCTGAAGCACCCCCCGACGAAAAGAAGCAGGCGTAGGGCTTCCTGGCTCCGCCGGCAGTACGGGCGGGTCTCAATCGGTTTTTTCAAAAATAACGAACCCCGCGACGGTTACGCACCGCGCGGGGTTTTCCTTTTTACAAGTTCCGTTTTGGAAGCGTGGTTACGCCGCCAAACTATTTTTTCTTCGGCGGAACGATGGCGTCTTTCACGGCCTTCGCCACGCGGAATTTCACGACCTTCTTGGCCGGGATCTTGATCGCCTGGCCGGTGGCGGGGTTGCGGCCCAAACGAGCCTTGCGGTCCACGCGCACCAAGCGGCCGATGCCGGGCAGAACGGCAACACCGTTCTTCTTGGTTTCGGCGATCGCCAGAGCGGAATATTCCTCGGCGAACTGTTTGGCGACCTTGTTGGCCACACCGACCTTCGCGGCCAAGGTCTTGATAAACTGCGACTGCGTCAATTTTGCCATTGTGATTCCTTTCTTCTACGACTCCCGCTTGCTGAAGCGGATTTCCCGAATGTACATTCTTGCGTCCAACCGTCACTCCGCGTGTTTGGTTCCGGAACCGTGATTTGCGGATCAGCCCTACGCCGAATCGCCCGATTTCCAGCCGTCCACAGCGCGAAAAGCGCGCCAGGCACGCGTTTCCTAATGCATCATACGGTATCGTTCGCTTCGGTGTAAAGGGAAAAATGCGAAAAACATGCGATTTTTCGCAGGTTTCCGCGATTCCACAATTTCATGCCAAAATGTTTTATCGCTCCGGAGGCCACCACAGCGGCGAAATGGAGCGGCTCCTCGGTTTCCGATGAGGAGTACGACTCGAAAACTGCTAATCTGCAAACGAGCGGTGAATGAGCGGCTTAGCGCATACACGCAAATGGAATGAGTGAACTGCAGGAACAGCTGGAAGCACTTCGCCAGCGCGTGGCGCGCGCGCTGGAGGAACGTTCGCTCCCCGGCTTTGCGCGCGAGAACTCCGGCAAGTTCGAAAAACCGCCGGAATCCGCCAAACGGCGGTCCTCACTGTCGGCGGCCGAGCGCATTTTCGATCCGCTCGCGCAGCGACTGCAGAGCGCTCAGGTGCATGTAGAAGAATGGCTGCCTGGCGAAGAGGTGGAAACCGCTTACGGGAAGCACTACGAAACGGAAACGCTCTACGCGCGCCACAAACGCCACGGCAGCGCAGACATCGGATCGCTGGCGGAGCTGCCGCCGGGACTGCTCAAATCCCTTTCGAACGGCGCCATCGATCACGTTCCCCCGCAGGAGTGGGCGTTTCTCGACACCGAAACAACAGGGCTCGCCGGAGGCACCGGCACGTGCGCGTTTCTGGTTGGCGTTGGGCGCATCACGCCGGAAGGTTTTCGCGTCCGCCAGTTTTTCATGCGCGATTACGGCGAAGAGGCAAGTTTGCTCGATTCGCTCAGCCGGCATTTAGAACCGTTCCGTGTGCTGATTACTTACAACGGCCGTACGTTCGATCAGCCGCTGCTTGAGACGCGGTTCCGCATGAACCGATCAAAGCCGCCGTTCTCACGCTTCGAACATCTCGACCTCCTTTATGGGGCTCGCCGTTTGTGGAAACTTCGCTTCGACAGTTGCCGTTTGATCGATCTCGAGAGTCAAATTCTTGGCTTTGAGCGCCAAGGCGACGTGCCCGGCGCACTGATCCCCTACATCTATTTCGAATATGTCCGCACTGGAGAGATGGCTCGACTGCTGCCGGTGTTTCATCACAACGCGATCGATATTCTGACGCTCGCCTGCCTCACCGGCATCGTGCCGTATGCGTTTCTCGACCCGGTAAACGCGCCGTTGAAGCACGGCACCGAACTCGCGGCGCTGGGCCGGTGGCTTCGCGAAGCGGGCGAGATGGAACAGGCGCGCACATTGTTCCGCCGGGCGCTCGATCTGAATCTGCGGGATGAAATCCTGTTCCGCACGCTGTGGGATTTGGCCGCGGTGGAGCGGAAGCTCGAATGCGGCAATGCCGCGCTTGCGATCTGGAACGATCTGGCCGGATCGAAGAATCCGTATCAAGTGCGTGCGTGCGAAGAGCTGGCCAAGCACTTCGAACACGACGCGAAAGATTATGCACGGGCGCTTGAATTCACGCTGCAGGCGATTGGTATGGACGATACCGATGATCTCCGGAAGCGTGAGGCCCGCCTGCGGAAACGCGCCGCAAAGCCAGCCGCAAAACCGGCAGCGAAGAAGCGAATTCGCAGCGCACCGGCTTAGTTTCACGGGAAGTAGCTTACGGAAGTCCCACCGGACGCCCAAGCGGTCTTCCAGCACGATATAGTACCCGCATGGCAACCACGTTATGGATTGGAACGCGCAAAGGCGCATTCGCAGCTCGCAGCAAAGACCGGCAGAATTGGAAGCTCGACGGTCCTTATCACGCGGGCAACGAAATCAATCACGTTGTCGCTGATCCACGCGACCCCAAGCGAGTCTATGCGACGGTCAACAACAACTGGTTCGGCGCGCATCTGCACGTCAGCGCCGATGGCGGAAAGACATGGAAAGTTTCCGACAAGGGCATCGAACTACGCGGCGTGCCGGATCAGTCGATCAAACGCCTGTGGCACATAGAACCCGGTCCTGCCGACGCCCCGGGCGAAGTCTGGCTGGGTGCCGATCCCGGTGCACTGTTTCGCAGCAAAGACTGGGGTGCGACGTGGGAGCAAGTGAATTCGCTGACGCTGCACCCGACGCGTGACCGCTGGAACCCCGGCGCCGGCGGCATGTGTCTGCATTCGATTCAATGCCTGGGCGGCGGGCGTATCGTGGTGGCGATCTCGGCGGCCGGCGCGTTCCGCTCACTCGATAACGGCGAAACGTGGGAACCCTACAACGGCGGCGTGCGCGCGGATTTCATGCCGGACAAGTATCCCGACGTCGGCCAATGCGTCCACAAACTGCTGGCACATCCCAACAATCCCGATACGCTGTATCAGCAGAATCACTGCGGTGTGTACCGCGGCAAACTCACCGGCAAGAAGTGGACCGATATCACGAAAGGCTTGCCCACACGATTCGGTTTTGCTTTGGCCGTGCCGGCCGCGGAAAATTCGACGCTGTTCACCGTTCCGATTCAAGGCCCCGAGTACCGCTGCAATATCGGCGGCGCGCTCAGCGTCGCCCGCAGCCGTGACGGCGGCAAGACGTGGAAATTTCTCAAGCGCGGATTGCCGCAAAAAGACGCCCATGTGACCGTTCTGAGGGAAGCCATGACGTCGGATGCGCAATCGCCCGCAGGCGTGTATTTCGGCACGCAGGGGGGCACGGTTTACGGAACGAACGACGGCGGCGATACCTGGCACACGGTCGCGGAGAACTTGCCGTCCGTCTATTCCGTCTCCGCAGCGTAGCTCTTCGAGACGCGCGGGAACTAACGACCCTGGTGGCCTGAGGCCGATTGATTCGGTTGCCAGAGTACTTCCGGCGCGCCCAGGACGTGATTCACCCAACGGCTCCAGACAAAAAGCGCGTCACTCAGACGGTTCAGATACTGGATGGCTTCAGAAGGCACGGACGCCTCGCGAGCAAGAGACACAAGCAAACGCTCGGCGCGGCGGCACACGGTGCGTGCGACGTGCAATTCGGCGCTCAAACGCGTCCCACCGGGGAGCACAAAGCTCCGAAGCGGCGCGAGCACTTCGTTCATCGTATCGATTTCTTTTTCGAGCTGTTCAATCTCCGCGCCGGTCACCCGTGGTTGCTTGGGGTGAACGTCCTCCGGTTCGGTTGCAAGAATGGAGCCCAGGTTGAATAGTTCGTGCTGGACCCGCAGCAGAATCGCGCCGAGCGGTGCTAACGTGTCCGCGCCCGCGTGCTCTCCGCAAGAGAGGGCCGCGACGCCAAGGCAGGCGTTCAACTCATCGACGGTGCCGTAGGCTTCAATGCGAGCGGCGTCTTTGCGGACGCGCTGGCCGCCCACAAGACTGGTTTCGCCAGCATCGCCGCGCTTCGTGTAAATGCGGTTCAGTGCGACGCCGCGCGGTTCGTGAAATGGTTTTTCTGGCGAATCGGACACTGCTTCCATTGAAACAGAAAAGTGTCCGGCAATCGCGATGTAGCAGCTTCGCGCTTTAACCCGCGAGCCCCAGGACCTTAAATCCCGCGCGTGTCAGTGCGGCGCGATCCAGCAGGTTGCGTCCGTCGAGCACGACGGCTCCGCGCATACGGGGTTTGATTTTGTCCCAGTGCAATTCGCGATACTCTGGCCACTCCGTGACCAACACCACGGCGTCGGCGTCCTCGGCCACTTCGTCGGCCGTCGCGACGCAGGTCACATCCAGACCCGCATGTTCCCTCTTGAAGCGCTCCATCGCCACCGGATCGTGCACCTTCACGCGCGCGCCGCGGTCCAGCAATTGCCGCGCGATGTCAAGCGCCGGCGCTTCGCGCAAGTCGTCCGTGTGCGGCTTAAACGCCAAGCCAAGCAAGCCAATCGTGCGGCCCTTGAGGATCTTCAACTCGCCCAGCAGCTTTTCGACGACGCGGTCGCGCTGGCGTGCATTCACGTCGCGCGCGGCTTTGACAATCTGTGCGTCCAATCCGTACTCGCTGGCCGTTGCCGCTAACGCTGCTGTATCTTTGCCGAAGCACGAGCCGCCCCAACCGATGCCGGCCTGCAGGAATCGCATGCCGATACGCGCGTCGAGGCCGATGCCCTTGGCCACCTGGCCGATATCCGCGCCCACCTTCTCCGCAAGCTGGCCGATCTCGTTGATGTAGCTGATCTTGAGCGCAAGGAACGCATTAGCGGCGTACTTGATTAACTCAGCCGATGCGAGATCGGCGGAAATCAACGGCACCGCTCCCAGACCATCGGGCCGGGGCATGTAACTGGGCGCTTTAAAGGTTTGATCGAGAATCGGGCGGTAGAGCGAATACAGAACTTCGGATGTTCGCTGTTGATCCGCGCCGATGACCACGCGGTCTGGATACAGGCTGTCCAGAATCGCCGAGCCTTCGCGCAAGAACTCCGGGTTCGATGCCACGGCAAAAGCGCCATTCGCTTTCTTGGCGTGCTTCTTCTCGTACGCATCGCGTACCAAAGCTTCCACCCAGTTGCCGCTTCCGATCGGCACGGTGGATTTATTCACCACAACCAGAAACTGATCTCCGACGTGTTCGCCGATGCCGCGCGCGGCGGCTTCAAGATAGCGCAGATCCGGCGCACCGTTCTTTCCCGGCGGCGTGCCCACAGCGATAAACACAACTTGCGCGCCAGGAATCGCTTCCGCGTAAGACGTCGTGAACTTCAAGTTTTCACGGGCGTCGGCGACCAACTCTTCCATGTACGGCTCATAGAAGGGAATCTTTCCTTCCACCAGCGCTTGCACTTTGCGCTCGTCTGCATCGACGCAGGTTACTTTATGGCCCATAAAGGCCAGGCAGGCTCCCGTGGTCAGTCCAACGTAGCCGGTTCCGATAATAGCGACATTCATAGTGGGTGATGAGTACTAATACTAAGAGGAAAACGTCATTTTACCGCAGCAGCTTTAGTACCATCGAGCAAAAACGCCAATCGACCTGTTCTTCGGCTGTTCGGCGTACAGAAAACACAGCAGACCGAGAGTTTCGTCCCGTATCGGAACACGCATTGTGGAAAACTGGTCTACTCTGAGAAAATGCGGCGTCTTGCCCAAGCGGTCATGCCCACGCTCCGTTACTGGATGCAGACGGAGGTGCATGTCTATGCTTTCTCGGTGGCCGCCAACGTCCTGCTGTCGTTTTTTCCGTTCCTGATTGTCATGATGTCGGTTTCACGCCTGTTCTTTAGCGAACGCGCGGTTGTGGGTGCCATCACGCTGGCGCTGCAGGATTATTTCCCGGACTCGCTAACCCAGTTCGTGACGCGCAACTTGCCGCAGCGGCAGGGAAGCATCCAACTTGTCTCCATACTTTTGTTGCTGTTCACGGCGAATGGAATCTTTGAACCGCTTGAAGTCGCCTTGAACCACGTTTGGGGTATCCGCAAGAACCGGAGCTTTGTCCACAATCAGATCGTCAGCCTGGGTTTGATCTTTGTTTGCGGCGGGTTGGCGATTCTGTCGCTGATGTTGGCGGAGCTGAATCAGGATTCCTTTAGCGCCGACGGCCTTCCGCCAGGATGGTTTCAGAACTTCGTTGGCGGAGGCATGCGGCTGTTCTCCGCCATGTTCTTCAAAGCGGCGGCGATTCCGCTCACGGTGCTCGTCTTGTTTTTGATTTACCGCTATCTTCCCAATGGCCGCCCACCCATGAAGCGCGTGCTGCCGGCGGCCATCATCATCGGCATTCTGATGGAAGCCCTGAAATACCTCACATCTCTTGTGTGGCCGGGATTTCAGCAAAAATTGGCTCGGGAGTATGGTGTGTTTCAGTATTCGGTGACGCTCATTCTTTTGGGATTCCTTTCCTCAATGTTGATCCTGGCCGGCGCCGAATGGGCCGCGCGCGGTAATCGGTTCGATCAAACCGGGGACGAAGAAGCGGTGCTGGAGCAGAGCGGACATGCCTGAACGCCCGTTGGCCGTGATCACGGGCGCATCGAGCGGCATTGGGGCGGAGTTTGCGCGGCAGCTGGCTGCGCGCGGCTATGCCCTCCTTTTGATTGCGCGGCGCGAGGACAAACTAAACGCCTTCGCCGCCGAACTCAATACTCCGACTGAAGTCCTGGCAGCGGATCTTGTGGCGGAGGCGGAGTGCGAACGGGTCGCCGAACGCCTGCGCCATGCGCCGAATCTCGCGGTGCTGGTGAACAATGCAGGTTTCGGGACACTCGGGCTATTCCCGCAAACCGAACTGGAATCACAGCAGCGGATGAACAAGCTGCACGTGCTTGCGGCATCCACCTTGACGCACGCCGCATTGAAGAACCTAACGGCGCGCGAGGCCGCGGGCAAGCTGCCGGAGAAACCCTGCGGCATCATCAACGTTGCCTCCATCGCGAGCTTCGGGCAATCGCCTTCAAATGTCAGCTACTGCGCGAGCAAAGCCTGGATGGCAAGCTTCACGGAAGGCCTCGCGCTCGAGTTAGGTACCAGCGGCTCCATCATCCGCGCGCAAGCGCTTTGCCCTGGCTTTACTTATTCCGAATTCCACGACGTGATGAAGATGGACCGGCGATCCGTTCCGCCTTCGTTCTGGCTGAAGGCGGATTACGTGGTGCGGGCATCGCTGGCGGGATTTGACCGGGGCGACGTTTTCGTCATCCCGAACTGGCGTTACCGCTTCATCGCGAATTTCCTCAAAGTGACGCCGAAATCCCTGATCCATAAAATCACCATCCAACTGGCGCGCTATCGCCAGCGCCGCATCCAACGCGCCCGGGCCGGCGGGGCTCCCTAACCGCGTACCCACCAGGCGTAAAATAGGGATGTCCGCCGGAAATACGTATGTCCCGCATTATCAGCGACAGGGCCGACAAGACCGAACACGTCGTCGTTCTGCCTGCGTCGATTGAAGACCCGAACCAACCCGTTCCCGGTTTGTATAAGCTGGGCATGCTGCTTGCGTGCGCGTCGATTTTTGCTCTGTTCGCGGGCCTGGTTGCGGTTTACATCTTTCGAGCTCAATCACAGGATCACTGGGAGCCCATCGCTCTGCCTCCCATCCTTTGGTGGAGCACCGCGCTCATACTCGCCAGCAGCGTTACCTTCGAGGTTGGCCGGCGCTACTTCCGGCGCGGCGAACGGCCCACCGCGTTCCGGCTGCTGACACTCACCACAGCCATGGGCTGCGGTTTCATCGCTTGCCAGGTTACGGCGTGGCGCGATCTGGTGGCGCAAGGCGCCTACATGATCGAGAATCCTCACAGCGCGCTGTTTTACATCTTCACCGGCTTGCATGCGCTTCATCTGGTCGGCGGTATTGCCGGTCTTTTTTATGTGCTGCTGAAGCCGGTGCGGAGGCGCGAAACGGTGGACATCACTGCGTATTACTGGCACTTCCTTGGATTGCTGTGGGTGATGTTGTACGCGACCCTGCTGATGGTATCCTGACGCCAGTTCTATTCCGATAATTCCAACATGCCTATCGACCCTTCCGCGCAAATTGCCCCTACCGCCCGGGTGCATCCCGATGCCGTGATTGGTCCCCGGGTGGTGATTGGCGAATACGCGATGGTGGAGCAGGATGTCGTCATCGGAGCCGGCTCGAAGCTTGAACCCTACGTGTGGGTAAAACGCTGGACCACAATGGGTGAGCGCAACGAGATTTCAGCAGGCACTGTGCTTGGTACTGATCCGCTCGACAAGAACTTCAAGGGTGACCGCAGCTACCTGCGCATCGGCAACGGCAACATCATTCGCGAGCACTACACGATTTCGCGCGGCACTAAGCCGGAATCGGAGACGGTCCTCGGCGACGAGAATTACATCATGACGTCGGGCCACATCGCGCATAACTGCCGAGTGGGCAGCCGTGCGGTGATTGCCAGTTGCGCGCTAATTGCCGGACACGTCGAAGTGGGCGATCAGGCATTTGTATCGGGCGGTGTCGCCGTGCACCAGTTTTCGAAGATCGGGCGTCTGGCGATGATCGGCGGCATGTCGCGCGTCAATCTCGATTGTCCGCCGTTCTTCACCTACATGGGCTATAAGATTCAGCCGCGCGGCATCAATCTGGTGGGCCTGCGGCGCTCGGGGTTCGCCAGGGAAGAGATCGCGGCCATTCGTGCGGCGTATAAAATCCTGTTCCGTTCCACCCTGCGAAAGGAAGACGCGCTGGCTCGTTTGGACACGGAATTCTCGTATGACTCTGTACGAGAAATCGCGGCTTTTGTGCGTTCCAGCAAACGCGGCATCTGCCGTGTCCGCCCCGGCGCTGATTCCGGCGTCGATGGAAGCCCGGATGGCCGTGGCGCCGATGACGGCGGCAGCGCGGACGAATAGCCCTCTTAAAACAATTACTTCGCGATCAAATTGGCTCGCTCGTTCCCGCAACGGTCCTAACATGCGGTCGTGGAAAAGCGCGCCTTTCGCTGCCTCTGGCTAGCGCAATCGATCAGTCAGTTGGGGGATTCCCTGGCCAACTACGCCGTGCAGGCGACGGTTATTTTCAGAATGCACGGTACGGCCCGCGATGCGAGCGCCGTTTTGATCGCCGGTTTGCTGCCGCGCGTCATTCTCGGGCCCCTTGCCAGCATAGCCACGGACCGCTACGGTGCGCGCCGAACCATGATAGCCGCGGATCTAATGCGCGCCCTTCTCATCGCAGCGCTGGTGTTCGCGCAAAATCTGCCACAGTTCTGCATTCTCTCCTTTGCCGTCGGGTGCTCGTCAGCATTCTTTACACCCGCGCTTGCCTCGACCATTCCCAGCCTAGTCCCGTCCGAAGGCCTGCTGCGCGCCAACGCACGCCTGCAGCAATCGGCGCATTTCGCGCGAGTGGCAAGCCCGGTGATGGCGGGCGCTCTTGTCGCTTCCGGATTTGAATGGACCTGTTACGCCGCGGACTCCGCGAGCTTTCTTGTATCGGCCGCCCTGGTATGTGCGTTTGTGAAACAGTCTGTTGTCACAGGCGCGCATCGGCGAGGGATGACCAATCGAGAACCCTTCACTGGCAGCTTCCGCGACATGCTGGAAATCGCTCCGACAAGAAGCGCGCTTATCTCAATGACGATCGCGGTGTTCGCCACAGGCTGCTTTTCGGGAATGCTCCCTGTCTTCGTGCGCGACAGTTTGCGCAGTGGGCCATCCACGTATGGAACGCTGGGGACACTACTCGCGGCTGGAACGTTGGCCGGGTCCCTCTTGCTGACTCACTGGGGACGCGCCTTACAACCGGAGACGTGGTTGCATGCCGGACTGAGCATTGTGGGCATCGCGATACTTGCGCTTGCGGCCGTTCCCATTCCGGCGATTGTATATCCGGCATTTGTATTGATTGGCGCAAGCGCAGCCGCGGCGATGACATCTTCTGCCACCTTACTGCAGGTCACAGCGCCGGCTGAGATACGCGGACGTGTCGCGGCGGTGGCGTCGTCGTTCGCATCGGTCGCTCAACTTGCGGCAATGATGGGAGCTGCAGGCGTCGCGACTGTGATGCGCGTTCCAGTCGTGTACGCGTTTAGCGGCTTGCTGCTACTCTCACCACTCGCTTGCCGATATTTTCGCCGGTAAACAGGCCAATCAAGGCGCGCGGCAAGTTCTCGAACCCTTCGACGATGTCCTCGTGGTACTTCAATTTACCGTCACGTACCCACTCGGTGAGCTGGGCGAGGGCCTCGGCATACCGGGACTCAAAATCGAAAACGAGAAATCCTTGCATTCGGGCGCGGGCGACCAACAGGTGCCGGAACATGCGAGGGCCCGTGGCGGGCTTGGCGTCGTTTGCTCCCGAGATTTGCCCGCAGATCGCGATTCTGGCAAAAGCATTCAAGTACCCGAGCACCGCATCCGCAATGGGCCCGCCGACGTTATCGAAATAAACATCGACGCGGCCGGGGCAAACCTCACGCAATGCGGCCCCGTAATCCGACGTCGATTTGTAATCGATCGCGGCGTCGAAGCCGCACTCGTTCAGGATGTATTCGATCTTCGCTTTGCCCCCGGCGATGCCAATAGCTCGCGCTCCCTTAATTTTGGCGATTTGGCCAACAGTGGAACCAACGGCGCCTGCCGCGCCAGATACAACCACCGTGTCGCCGGCTTTCACGCTGCACACATCCAACAACCCAAAATATGCAGTCAGGCCCGGCATGCCGAGCACGCCGACGGCAGTCGAAACGGGGGCAACGCTTGCGTCTACCTTGCGTGCGCCCGTTCCGTTCGATACGGCGTATTCCTGCCAGCCCATCGGAAGGTTCACGATGTCCCCGGCGTGAAATTGCGGATGCTTAGACTCGATCACCTCGGCAACGCCTCCGCCGACCATCACTTGGCCGATTTCGACATAGGGAGCGTAGCTCCGGACGGCGTTCAGGCGGCCGCGCATGTACGGGTCCACGGAGAGATATAGCGCGCGAGCTAGAAACTCACCCTCACCTACCGCGGGAATAGGTGTTTCGACCAGCCGGAAGTTCGATTCCTGCAACATTCCGTCCGGGCGCGACGCGAGAACAAATTGGCGATTGACCATATGATGCGGTTTGTCTTATTATCACGCCAAGACCATTCCACCGCCCGGCGTCACGAGACGCCCGAGGCAAATATCGGAGGCCAAGGCATATGTCCCAAAGCAATGAGCAAAACTTGAGCAATCACGCTCGGTATGACCCTCTCTATCACGTCTTTCTATTTGTCGGCGTCCTATTTTTCCTGGGCGCGTCGATTTATCAGCTGATTGAGGAAGTCACCTGGTGGAACGGCGGCAGAGTGTTCGGGGCCTTGTGGCTCGCGGTGATCTGGTTCCGGACGCGTACCTACTCGCTGAAGGTGCAGGATCGTGTGATTCGCCTCGAAGAGCGCTTGCGGCTGAGCCAGTTGCTGCCGGAAACAACGCGCGTGCGAATTGGGGAATTGACCGAAGGCCAGTTGATCGCCCTGCGGTTTGCCTCTGATGCGGAGATTCCCGGGCTGGTGGAAAAGACCCTGGCGGGCAACCTGAACCAGAAGCAGATCAAAGAAAGCATCAAGACTTGGCGCCCGGACAACTGGCGCGTTTAGTCGGCTTCCTCCATCTCTGCGCAATGGTAGCGGGTGCGGTTCCGCGCTAAGCTTGTAAACAAGCCATCATGACCACACCCGCCGTCGAAGCTGTGCAGATATCCACTCCCACTTGCACGCCGGGCATCGGGAGCATCATCCGCACGCCGCAATCGGCTGACCTCATCGCGGGAGTGAGCGTTCAGGCCTACGATCTTTGGCCGGACGACCGCGGCTATTTCCTCGAAGTCGCGCGCCTGCAGCAGGGTTTGGTTGCCGATTTCGCTCCCGCCACAACGCAAATCTCCGCTGCATTGAGTTATCCGGGAACGATCAAGGCGTTTCACTTCCATCGTTTTCAGACCGATGTTTGGGTGCCCGCGCAGGGCGTGTTCCAAGTGGTTTTGGTGGACTTCCGGCCGGATTCGCCCACCTTTGGCCGGAAGAACACGCTTTACACCGGGGCGCTGAAACCGTGGCAGATCCTGATTCCGCCGGGCGTCGGGCACGGCTATAAAGTGATTGGCGAGCACGCTGGGATGCTGGTGTATGTGACCAACCAGCTCTACAATCCGAAGGACGAAGGCCGCATTGCCTATAACGATCCTTCCATTGATTACGATTGGGAACTCCAACACAAATGAAATTCTTAGTTACCGGGGGCGCGGGATTCATCGGCAGCGCGTTCGTGCGCATGCTGTTACAGAATCCCGGCGGCCGGGCGGCTCAGGTCGTCAATCTCGATAAGCTCACTTACGCGGGAAACCTGGAAAATTTGCGGCCCGTTGAGGCCGATCCGCGCTACCGTTTCGTGCACGGCGATATCTGCGACACGAAGCTGGTGAATGATCTTGTGGCCGAGGTGAAGCCGGACGTCATCGTCAACTTCGCGGCCGAATCGCATGTCGATCGCAGCATTCTTTCACCGGCTCCCGTGATTGAAACAAATGTGCGCGGGACGTTTACGCTGCTTGAAGCCGCGCGGGCGAGCAAAACGCCGCGCTTTTTGCATGTCTCGACGGATGAAGTTTACGGCAGCATCGACCCGCCGCACGACGCTGTGGAGACTGACACGCTGCGGCCGTCGAGCCCCTATTCGGCATCGAAAGCCGGCTCGGACTTGCTGGCGCTTTCCTATTTCGCCACCTATCACATGCCGGTGCTGGTGACGCGCGCCTCGAACAACTACGGGCCGTATCAGTTTCCCGAAAAGCTGATTCCATTGATGATCTCGAACGCGATCGAAGACAAGCCGCTGCCGATCTATGGTGACGGCATGCAGATCCGCGACTGGCTGTATGTGGATGATCACTGCCGCGCGATTTTATCGGTGATTGAGCGCGGACGCGAGGGCGAGGTCTATAACATCGGCGGCAGCCGCGCGCTGCCGAACATCGATGTAGTGAAGAAGATCCTCACGGCAGTGAGTAAGCCGGAGTCGTTGATGCAGACGGTGAAGGATCGCCCGGGTCACGACCGCCGGTACGCGCTTTCGAGCGAAAAGCTGATGCGCCAGACAGGCTGGAGTGCGCAGATAGTTTTTGAAGACGGCTTGCAAGCGACCATAGACTGGTACCGTTCGAATCCCGAATGGATTGCGCACGTCAAATCCGGCGAGTATCAGAAGTTCTACGCAAGCAACTACGCAAACCGCTGAGCATCGCATGTTCTCCAAACCCCTGCGCGACGGCTTTGAACTCCGCTTATTGGAAGAGCGCCATGCGGAAGAGATGTTCGCCGTGGTGGACCGCGAACGCATGCACCTGCGAACGTGGCTCGCGTGGGTGGACGCGACCAAGACGCCGGATGATTCGCTTGCGTTCATCCGTTCGTCGCTGGAACAGTTCGCGAGTAACCGTGGGCTCGCAGCCGGTATTTGGAAAGGGCCCTTGTTGGCGGGCACGGTGGGCACGCACAATATCGATTGGCTGAATCGCAAAGTGGAATTGGGCTATTGGCTGGCCCGCGAGTTTGAAGGCCGGGGCGTTGTCACCGATGCGTGCCGCGCGCTGGTGACGCACTTATTCGAAGGTTTGGATCTGCATCGCGTCGAGATCCGCTGCGCGAAGGCGAATGCAAAGAGCGCGGCGGTGCCGAAGCGGCTTGGTTTTGCGCACGAAGCGACACTCCGCGAAGCGCACTTCGTCAACGGCGATTGCCACGATCTGATGATTTTCGGGATGCTGCGGCGCGATTGGACGCGCGGCAATTAGCCGTCTTTCGCAACCGCTAGCGGCTGGGCCCAAACATGCTCTGGAAAGGCGACGGTGTGTTGCCTTGAGGAGCCTGCCCGCCCAAAGGATTCGGCTGCTGCTGGGATCCACCCGGGTTCCCGTCAAGCCCGCCGCTATTGCCGAATGGGTTTGGTGCTCCCGCGCCGCCATTCGGATTCTGATTCCCCAGCGGGTTGTTGTTTCCGAGCGGATTGCGGTTCTGCTGTTGCCCTGCTGGCTGGTTTGCGGCCGGATCAAAGACAAACTCCCATTCCTGGTATTTCAAACGTTCCCCGTAGCTCTTGATGCTGGGTCCTTCGAATTTGCTCGCGACCCCAGCGATGCCGGGTGAGGTGGCATTGCCGCTTTGAAGCCCGTTCACATTCTGCCCGCTCAAAACGTTGTTTATACCTGACAGCGCATCCGTAGCCCGGCCATTGGACGCAGTTCCTGGGGCTCCGAAACCAGGGATCACCGTACCGCCGGTACCACCCTGTGCTTGGTTCCCACCGGGAATCATCTGTCCACCCATGCTCGCCTGGTTATTGAAGCTGTTTTGGTTGTTGAGCTGGCTAAATCCGGGATTATTGAATCCCGGTGTGGTTCCCGCCGGATTCTGCATCAACATCTCCTGGTTCATTTGTTGCTGGGCGAGGTCAGAGGCCTGCTGATCGAGAGGGCTGCTTGGCGTGAAAGGATTCGCCTGCGGATTCTGGCCGCCAAAGCCGGGAAATTGGCCGGGGATGTTGTTCTGCTCTCCGAATCCGGATGAGTTGTCCTGGCCAGTAGCGGGGCCGCTAAGGGGTCCGCCGAGCGGCGCTCCAATATTGCTGTTCATGCTGTCGTTTCCGAGCGGCGCGTTCTGCTGCACATTGATCTGGGGTGTTCCGCCGAACCCCGGGATCGTCACGGAGTTGCCGCCTTGACTCGGAAAGCCGGGACTGTTTCCCTGATTCGCGAAGCCGGGCGCTATGGTCCGAAACCCACCTTGACCAGCATATTGGTTTCCTTGTCCGCCATAGGGATTGCCGGGCTGGCCCGGCTGGAAGTTCTGCGGCACGCCGGGAATCTGCTGCTGACCGGCCGGCGCGAGGGCGATGGGAGGCCACGTGCTGGGGTCATTGGCATTGAATACCGGTTGTGGGAACCCGGGGAACATCTGCGCGCTGGGATCCTGGGGTGGCGGCGCTCCCTGGTCGAAAGCCTGTGGCCGCGGCGTCACGTCGCTGGGGCGGCGTTGTGCCGCGATATTGCGCTGAATAGCTTGCTGCCCGTTGGGGTTGTTGGGATCGACACTGCCCGCAGTGTTGGCATTGTTCCCAAACACCGCGCCTGCCGCGTTCATCGAATTCCCGCCAAGTGGACCGGCGCCAACGCCTTGATTCACGGGCTGTCCGTTCCGCGCGTTCTGAGCAGGCGGCTTCTTGACCAGCGAATCCGTGAGGAACGATCCGTTGGTGTGGATCAATCGCCACTCGTCTTTGCCCGTCATCGGATCTTTGTAGCGGCGGCGGAGGAAGCGCTTGTCAGTAGATTTTTCCAGCTCATCGAGTGTCGCCGGGAATTTCTTGTTCACCGCGTAGAATACTTCAATGGCGCGTTTGAACTGGTTGCCGCGATCCATCAGGAGCTGCTCGCGTGCGCGTGCGGTTTCAAATCCGACGCGCGGCATTTCCGAGTACAACGACAATGCCACGGCGGCGGCGAGCAAAAACACAACCAGCAGCGCGAAACCGCGTTGGTCCCGCCCAGCGCGTTGGCCGCGCACCGGAATGGCGCAGCGCACACTCATCCGGCCAATTCCTCCACTAGCGGCAGCGTCTGCTGATTCTTGTTCGAGGTGTCTTCGACAACCGCGGAATTGATCCCGATGCGGAGCACTTTATAACGGTTGTGAATAGTATCGTTCTCACCCGCGACGTAAATATCGTCACCTTCGAGGAACAGTGCCTGGCGCGAGCCGCCCCTGGCGCCGTTCACGTAGCCGTAAAACTTCAAGGGGATCTGCGGCGGCGGCGGTTTCACCGCAGCGGGCGGTGGAGCGTCCGGTTGCGGCGTCAACGCAATGGGATTTGGATTGGTTGGCCTCACCGGAGCGACAGCGGGAACCGGCGGTGTCTTCGGCTTGGGCGGCGCCCCGAAATCGAACAAGCTTCGGCCCCCGCCTTCCATGTCGATGCCACGAAGCTTGGCGATCAAGTCGAGGTGCAGTTCGGGATCGATGCGGCTGACATCGGTGCCTTCCGTCAGCTTCAGAGTCGGCTTGAAATCCTGAATCGACGTCTCCCCGCGACGCGGAGCACGGCCCGAAGGCATCGGCGTCAATGCGTCGATGGCACGCGCGCCGCCCACTGCCGATGGCGCTGTTGGCAACGGCCGTGGCGCCGGGGTTCCTGCTGCCGGAGCCGATACTTGAGCCTGCTCCGGAATGCCGCTGTCCTGGTTGACGTAATAGGCGACGCCGCCGAGAACGAGCAACCCGATGAGGATTCCAACCTTTTTCGGCTCCGCGCCAAGCTGTGTGGGGAGTAGGTTCATTGCTCGCTGCCATCCTCCCGGACAAACGTCTCGATCTTCATGCTGACGTTCAACACCCCCGAGCCCTGTTGCGGCGCGGCGTTCAATCCTTCGATGATCAACAGACGCGGCGAGCGGTCAATCTGGTGCACGAAGCGCATCAGATTTTCATACTTGCCTTCGTAGTTTGCGGTGATCGTCATCATGCTGAGCGCATCGGAGCCTTCGACAGGTTCGGTGGAATAGGCATGTTCTTTGGGCGTGATCTTTGACTGTTCCGCTGCCGAAACAAGTTCGCTCAACAGAGTGGAGTAAGCCGTACGGCGCTCCAGGAAATAGTTGGACAGAAATTCATCGCCCTGCATGCGGCCTTTCTCAACGGCCGCGGCATGCGCCTTGGTTTGTTCCAGCCGCATCTTCGCCGCGCCTACCTGCGCGCGCAAATTCGTTTGCTGCATCTCCAGGTCGTCCGCCGAACCGCCAGGAGGGAAGAGTAGAAATCCCGCGGCAACCACGTTGAGCACCACCAGTGCAATCAACACACTTCGCCAAGTGTTTGTCGCGCGGCTCATCGCCGTGGCCGCGCCGCCGGTTCCGCCCGATTTAAAGTTTCTGAGCATAACTCACACTCACTCGATAGCGGTACAGAGGATCGTTGTCGGTGGGCGGCACCGAATTATGGACGCTCGCGGGCCCAAAGCGCGGCGATTCCTGCAACTTCTTCAGGAATTCAATGACGGGCGTGGGGCTTTGCGCGCCCACAATCATGTCGAGCAGCACCTGATTCTGCGAATCGATCTGCGGCAGGCGGACCTGGATCAATCGGACATTCGCTGGCATCACATCTTCCAGATCGGCAAAGATCTTCGTCCAACTGACGGACTTGCGATCCACCAACGTGTTCAACAGGACGCTGCGTTCCAGCACCGATGCGTTGGCGGGTTGCCTCAGGATAGCGTCGAACTTCGCCTGCTCGGCCGCAAGCTGACGAGCTTGATTTATCAGATCGCCCACCGATGTCCGCGTGTCGCTCACACGCCCCGCCCCGCTCACGATCATGTAAACAAACACGGCAAGCGCGATGGCAAGCACCCCTGAGCCCGCCATGAAAGCGGCTTGCAGGGGCCGGTCTCTGCGGAACGGCTCTGTCGCAAGATTGATGGGGATGCGCACGTTTAGCTCTCCGCTCCTTCCAAATACCCGAGCAGCCCCGCATTATGCGGATTCGGCGGCCCTAAGCGGCTGCGGAGCGATTCTTTCTTCATAGGCAGTTCGCCGTTCAGGGAAAACCCAGTCGCGACGATTCTGCGAGTGGCGGCGCCAAGTTCATCTTCCACGTAGGCGACGGTGGGGCGTAACACCTGCAGGATTTCTTCCTCGTTCACTTCGTCCAACTCCACGCAGCGATAGAGCTTCAGAATGCCGCCGGCCACCACCATCACCGTGAGTGCGCGGCCCGTCAGTTTGGCGACGATCACGGCTTCGGTATCCCGCACCAGTTCAAGCGATGCCAGTCCCGAGGTGGTGATGTCACCGGCATGGAAATTCTGCGCGCGGAACAATGCCTCGTAGCGGGCCAGTACTTCGAGCGCCACGGTGACCGTCACCACGTCAATCTTGCCGCCGTCCGTATTTGCGGCAACCGGCTTGGGCTGAACAAAGTAGCTGACCGCGGCGGATTCGACGTCAAACGGCAGCGTCTTCTTCAGACGGAACTTGATAAGCGAAATCTGCTCGGCGGGCGACGAGGGGAACGAATCGAAATCGAGCACGCTGACGCGCGCGGCCCAATCCGGGAGAATGACAGCGGCGCGACGCCGTTTGGTAGCCACGACGGCGGGCGCGATGCGCGCCAGTGTGGAAGAAACGGCTTCGGTGCGCAGGAGATTATCGGCCACCGGCGAAGGCACCAACGTGCCGGGATCGAGCGCCGCGAAACCGATCTCCCTTTCGCCGCTTGCCGAGGGACGTGCGTACGCGATACCGGCCTCGGAAAACTCAAAGACGTAGCCCGGCGGCGGGTCTTTGACGAATTGCGAAATGGAATCGAGGAATGACATGCGCCGTGTTTGTCCTTGGATGGTGGTCCTTAGGATCCTTACCCTTCGATGAACGTCACCTTATTGATCTCGCGTAACGTTGTCACGCCTTCCTTCGCCTTGGCCAGCGCCGAATCGCGCAGGAACGTCATGCCTTCTTCTCGCGCCACACGGCGGATCTCCGAAGCCGGGCGGCGGTTCAAAATCATTTCGCGAATCACTTCGGAAAGGTTCAACAATTCGTGAATTGCGCTACGGCCGCGGTATCCGGTGCCGCCGCATTCAAAACATCCCGCGCCCTCGTAGAAAACGACGTCGCGCCACAGCGCCGGATCCAGTCCGCTCTCGCGCAGTTCCTCGTCGGACGCCTTCACCGGCCGCTTACAGTGCTCGCAGATTACACGCACCAGGCGCTGCGCCAGTATGCAGTTCAACGCGGAGACGAAGTTATACGGCTCCACGCCCATGTTCAGGAAGCGGCCCAGCACGTCGAGCACATTGTTCGCGTGCACCGTGGTGAACACCAAGTGCCCCGTGAGCGCGGAGTTAATCGCAATCTGTGCCGTCTCCTGGTCACGGATTTCGCCCACCATGATTTTGTCGGGATCGTGGCGCAGAATGGAGCGTAGACCGCGAGCAAACGTCAGGCCCTTCTTCTCGTTGACCGGAATCTGCGTGATGCCTTTGATCTGGTATTCGACAGGATCCTCAATCGTGATGATCTTGTCCTCGTCGTTCTTGATCTCACTCAGTGCCGCATAGAGCGTCGTTGTTTTACCGGAGCCCGTGGGGCCGGTGACCAGCACCATCCCGTAGGGTTCCTTGATGTAGCGGCGGAACTTGCTCAGATCGGCGTCCGAGAACCCAACCACGTCAAGCGAAAGCTTTGAAAACTTTTCGCTCATCGATTCTTTATCGAGCACGCGAAGCACGGAGTCTTCTCCGTAGATCGTCGGCATGATCGAGACACGGAAATCGATCAGGCGGTTCTTGTAGCGGACACGGAAACGGCCGTCCTGTGGGACGCGGCGCTCTGCGATGTCCAACTCGCTCATGACTTTAATGCGCGAAATGATGGTGGAGTGCCAGTCCTTGGCTATCGGCGGCATAGCGTAATGCAACACACCGTCGATGCGGTACTTAATCGCCACTTCTTGATCGCGCGTTTCAATGTGAATGTCGCTTGCGCGGCGTTCGAGCGCGTTGAAGATAGTGGTGTCCACCAGTTTGATTACCGGTGCGATGTCGTTGTCGCCCGCGGCCAGCCGGTCGATCGAAAGCGTTTCATCCGGGTTCTCTTCATCGCCCACCACATCGAGCGTGAAGCCTTCCGTCACTTCTTCCAGCACGCGCTGCGATTGCTCGGTCTTCTTCAATAGATCGGAGATCTGCGACAGCGTGGCCACTTTCACCCGAAGCTTTTTGCCCAGTAGCACCGCGAGTTCGTCGATCAAGCTCAGGTTGCGCGGATCGGCCAGTGCGATTTCGAGTGTTCCGCCGTGCGCCTGAATGGGCACAAAATTGTAGCGGAACATCAAATCCACTGGGATCGAATGGAACAAATCGTGATCGATGCGGACTTCGGTGAGATTGACGAACTCGTGATAGTAACGCTCCGCCAGCGCGCGAGCCTGCGCGATTTCCTGGGCCGGATCTCGTGGAAGGATTTGCTCGGTGGTTGCCATGGCCTAGGAACGGATCGTATCTGATAGCGAAAAGATCGGAAGGTACAGCGAAATCAAAACGAACGCCACAAACACGCCCATCACAATCATGATGATGGGTTCAATCAAACTCAGCGCCGCCGTCGCCTGCGTGGCAACGTCCTCTTCGTAGAATTCGGCGACGCTTCCCAGCATTGCCGGTAGCGCACCCGTGGATTCGCCCACTTCAATCATGTCGATGGAAAGACTGGGGAAAATGCCCACGCTGCGCAACGAACCCGATAACGACTGACCCTCTCTTACCATCTTAGCGGCGTTGGCCAACACGCGTTTTAGCACTTCGGTGCCCAGCGACTCCGACGCCGTATCCAGTGCCTGCATTAACGGAATGCCGCCAATCAAAAGCGTGGAAAGCACGCGCGCAAATTGCGCGACCTGATATTTGAGCCACACTTCGCCGGCGAGGGGCAGCTTGAGGAGCAATCGATCGAATGCCTCCCTCCCGCTCTTGGTTTGAAGCCAGGCCCGGAGCGCCAGTACGCCGGCGACCAACGCCGCGAAGCCAATTAACACGTAGCTACGCGCCGTAGTGCCAATGGCAATCAAAATCAACGTGGGCCTGGGCAACTGCGCCTGCATGCTGGAATAGAGCTGCGCAAAGTTCGGGACCACATAGGTAATCAGGAAGACCACCAGGCAAATGACCAGAGCGACCAGCAGTGCCGGATACATCAACGACACCAGAAGCTTTTTCCTTACGGAAAGTGCCAGCTTCTGATAGCTGATGAAACGCTCCAGCACCTCTGCCAGCGAGCCGCTTCGCTCGCCGGCAAGTACGGTCGTTACATAAATCGCCGGAACCGCTTGCTGCCGCGCAAATGCGTCGGAAAGCAAAGCGCCGTGGCGAACCTCCTGGCGGACATTGCTGATGATCGTGGAGAGCTTGGCGTCGGTGAGACGATCGGCCAAAAGGTCCAGCGCCTGCAAAATCGGCAGTCCCGCCCGGATCAGGGTGACGAATTGCTGATTGAAGATAAGGAATTTTTCAATGTCCAGCTTCTTCGCGGAAGGACGCAGACCGGAAGTGATTCCGGCCAGTTCCGAGCGTGGCTTTACCGAGTAAACAAGGAATCCCTGCTGCGTGTAGCGGTCCCGCAGCTCTTTTTCCGAGCCTGCCTCCGCCACCATCTGGTGGATCTCCCCTCGGGTGTCCGCGTACTTAAGTGTCCATTCGGCCATAAAACTGCGTGTAACTTATTGATACCATTAGCGACACGTGTGCCGCTTGGGGTCCTTTCCCTATATATGACGCGCGACGGCGAAATGGCGTGCATACTTTCGAATCGCGAATACCAAACGCATGGCGCTCAGACGCGGAAACGGCCGTGGGGCCAAGGGGGACCTTCCTGCCGGCGGCCGCACTGCCCCAGTGATTTCTCAAGTTGCCTTTATGGGCGATTCCCGATAAAGTGTTGGTTTAACATGATGAAACGCGGACCGCTGCCCTCACTACTTCTTCTGTTTTCGGCTGTTGCGGTTCTAACGGTCACTGGCTGCAAGAAGCAGACTTCCACCCAAATCAACTATCAAATGGGCGAACGCATTGTTGCGGGACCCATGGTTTACAACGTGGTGCAAACGGTTTGGCGAACGCAGTTAGGCGATATGTTCCAGCTCCGCACACCGGAAAACCGGTACCTGGTCATTACCCTTTCCGCCACCAATAGCGGAGGTAAGGAAGTCTCCATGCCTTTCCTGACGCTGGAAGGAACAGGCGGGAAGGAATTCGCCGAACTGCAGGACGGAGGGGGTGTGGAGCGTTGGTTTGGAATGCTCCGTACTATTCAGCCTGCGGAAACCCGTCAAGGTAATGTGGTGTTTGATGTGCCGCTCACCTCATACCGGCTGCGGCTGACGGATGGCGGCGAACTGGGAACGGAGAAAAATGTATGGGTGGAAATTCCTCTCCGCATGGATACAGATACCTCCATCACCTCCCCCGCGCCTGGGCAGCAACAGTAACGGGCCTTGCATCCGCACTGGCCCTGTTCGCCAGTCTGGCTCTGTTCGCAGCGCCTTGCCGCGCCGCCCTCACGGTGGAGCGGATCGCCGTCCATCAATTCGAAGACGGACCCATCCTTCCGCAATCACACGTTTTTCTTCCAGGCGAACGCGTCTATCTCAGCTGCCGCTTTGCAGGCTACGCCATCGCGGGCACCGCGGACGAACAAAAATCCGTGAAGCTTTCCTGGCAGGTGGAAGCCGCGGACGGATCGGGCGTGCCGCTGGCCCCACGCGCCGCCGGCCGCCTCGAGCAACAGATCTTCACCCAGGACAAAGACTGGCGCCCTAAGTTCGTCTGGGAGTTCGTCATCCCTCCCTTTGCTCCCGGAGGCACCTACACGGTAACCGTACACGCCAAAGACGAAGTGGGCGGAACCGAACTGACTTCGCGCCTCGACATTGGGGTCCGTGGCCGCGATGTCGAACCGGGCAAGGAACTCGTGGCCCGGAATCTCCGCCTTCTGCCCACCGACCAGGACGGAACCGGACTGAATCCCGCTGTCTATCACCCGGGTCAGGTATTATGGGCGCGCTTTGAGATCACCGGATTTCAGTACGCCGCCAAGAATCACTACTCGGTCGAATACGGCTTGGCCATTGAAAAGGAGGACGGGCAACAGGTGTTCGCGCAACCCACCGCCGCCGAGGACTCCAGCGAGTCCTTTTACCCGCAGCGCTACGTCCCCGGCGCTGTCAGTTTGAATCTGGACCCCAACGTCCCGTTAGGTACCTATACGCTGGTGATCCTGATGAACGACAAAACCGCGGCCAAGACCGCCGAGGCGCGCGCCAAGTTCCGTATCGAGCCATAACCGCCACCCGTGTTATCCTAAAATCTCATCTGTTTCCTGGAGTTTTCCCGTGGATCGTCAAACCCGTAAAGATCTGAAGACTGACAAGTTCGCCGAAGAGATGGTCGACGTTTTTGAGTGGACGGGCGCACACAAAGCCTTAGTGGTCCGTTACGGATCGCTTGCCCTCGCCGTCCTTATCGTCGCCTTAGGCGCCTACTTCTACATGGATCACCAAAAGGGTGTTCGCCAACAGGCGCTGGCGAACGCGCTCCACACGGCGGAAGCCACGGTTGGACCCGATCAAGCCCCTCCGGGTGGATTGCACTTTGCCTCGCAGCAAGAAAAGGACAACGCGCTGGTGAAGGCCTACACGGACTTGGCCGCCAAGTACGCTGGCAGTGGTGAAGGTGCAATCGCCGCCATGGCGCTGGCTGCCGATGCGACCACCAAGGGCAATTTCGCTGCGGCGGAAAAGCAATATAAAGCAGTTGTTGATGACGCGCCCAAAGAATTCGCCTCGCTTGCGCGTCTCGCCCTGGCGCAGGTGTACGAATCGCAGGGCAAGAACGCTGACGCACAAAAACTCTTGCAGGATGCCGTCAACAATCCAACCGAGACGGTCTCCAAAGAACAGGCCAGCATTGCGCTGGCTCGCATTCTGGCCTCTAGCAACAAGACCGAAGCGCTTAAGACACTCGACAAGCTCCGCACCTCACAGCGCGTTCCCGTGAGCGGAGCCGCGTCGCAGGCCTATACGGAAATCGAAAACGCTGGCAAGCAGTGAACTCTCCAGGTTTCGGGCACGGCCTCTCCCTGGCGCATCTCCGGTTTCCGTTGGAGCGCGCCCTGGGCCGCCGCTATCCTGAACCTGCCCACACCTACCGCAACGATTTTCAACGCGACCGTGACCGCATCGTGCACGCCCGTGCCTTCCGCCGCCTGGAAAACAAGACCCAAGTCTTCACCACAGGCATCTCCGATCACTTTCGCAATCGCCTGACGCACACCATTGAGGTGTCGCAGATCGCACGTACCGTTGCTTCCACCCTCGGCCTGGATGAAGATCTCACCGAGGCGCTCGCCTTGGCTCACGATATCGGCCATCCTCCCTTCGGGCATTCCGGCGAAGAACAACTGGATCGTCTGATGCGTCCCTACGGCGCTCGATTCGATCACAACCTGCAGGCTCTACGCATCGTCGAGACCTTTGAAAACCGCTACGCGCGTTTCCCGGGACTCAATCTCACTTTCGAGGTTCGCGAAGGAATCGCCAAACACTCCCGCGACTTTGCGCCGCGCGAGATTCCCGAGCTCGACGAATATCTTCCGGGACAAAAGTCTCCCATCGAAGCGCAACTGATCGACCTATGCGACGAGATCGCCTACGATACGGCCGACCTGGATGACGGCTACTTCGCCGGCCTGGTGACCTTTGAAGAAGCCCGCGAATCCGTGGAAAGCTTCCGCGAGTTCGAAGACATCCTGGTGCACCAATACCCCGGGGCCTCGGATCGGGTGCTGATGCATGAAGTGGTGCGGGCTCTCATCAATTGGCTGGTCTCCGGGCTGGTGCAGGGAACGTACGAAACCGCTGGCAGTCTCGAGAACATCGATGCGGTAAGGGCGCATCCGGAGCGCGTCGTGCGCTTCACGCCGGAAACCGCGAAGGGTGCCCGGGAACTTAAAACTCTCCTTCGTCGTAGCGTTTACGAGTCGCGCGATCTGGTGGCCAACCGCGCCCGCTCCGCCGCCCAAATCGCAAACGTCTTCAAATACCTGATGGAGCATCCCGATTCCTTGCCGGCGGCCTATCGCGAAGAATCCGCCGGACAGCCTCTGCACCGCCAGGTTTGCGATTACATCGCCGGCATGACGGATGGATTCTTTGTCCAAAGCGCCACGGCCTGGGGAGTCATCTAGTGCACCGCGGCTTCCGGTTTGCCATCTTCTCCACAGCCGCGTATCTTCTGACGATCCTTGCCCCTGCGCCGGCGCACGCCCACCACGGCGCCGCTCAGTTTGATCCGAACAGAAACGTGACGTTGAAGGGCACCGTCACCTTTCTCCAGTTCGCCAATCCGCATGCCATGCTTCAATTCGACGTCCCGGACGCGAACGGCCAACCGGTGCATTGGCTTGGGGAACTGCAAGCCCCCAACATCCTGCGCCGCGGCGGCTGGAACAAAAACACGCTGAAGCCCGGAGACGCCGTCACCATCTACGGTTACCCCATGAAGGAAGGTATGCCGGTGGTCTGGATCAACCGCCTCATCGCCCCCGACGGGACGGACTTACCCCTGTTCAACCACTGAATCCGGCCTCTGGTTTCCTGTAAATTGTTGAAATATAGTCTGTTCCAACCCGTCACCCGCAGGCGAGGGGGTTAGTCCTAGTAATCCAGGACCCACCCTACTTATTACCGCCACTGATGCCGATAGTATCAGTGGTGAAACTCACGATCGCTTTCATCCTTGCATCCGACGCAGCCACTCCGGAGAAGATGACGTTCCGGAGCCCGGAGTTGTGGTTCTACCTGCTGGGCTTGTCGGTTCTTCTCGTCATCGCATTGCGCCGCGTGCTGGCCCGCCAGACGCCGCTCAGCGACGAACTGTACTCAAAGACCGTCGCCATCGAGCACGTTCAAAGCGGTGTGGCCTGGATCCGCGCCGATGGCACCATCCGGACGATCAATGCGTCGTTTGCCTCCACGCTAGGCGCATTGCAGCGTGAGCTGATTGGTAAGGACTGGTTCGAGATGTTCGCGCAGCAGGACCGGCCTCGCATTCAGGAAGCCTTCAGCCAGATGCTGTTGCTTGGAAAGTGCAATCTGGACGTGCTCGGTAAGCGCATGGACGGCACCTATGCCGGACTCGAACTCCTGTTGGTGTCCGTGCACGATCACAAGATGCGCTTCGTGGGCCATCACTGCCTGATCGCCGACCGGACGCGCGAGCGGTTGCTTGAAGAACAACTGGCCGCCATCGCCCCCAAACGTCAGGAACGCCGTCCGGGCGTCACCAGCGCCAGCCGCTAAATGCTCTTGTTTGTGAGCCTTTTCTACCGACCGCCGCGCAATCGCGCGAGTTCCTTCAGAAAATACCAGCTCGGCATCAAGAGCAGTAAGGCCGCCGCGATCGCCAAAATCACCACGAGTTGCCAGGGCCGGAACTGCGCCACAAACCGCGCCGTCCAGGGGAGCGCCGCCGTTGTGGCCAGCACGGGCTGCACTTCCGGCGGAGAAATGGGAATGATCGGATCGCGGTCCGCGTCAATCAACATGGAGTATTTGCCCATCGGCCGGGACGGTGCCAGTGCCCTGGGTTCTATTGCTGGAGCAACAACTTCCGGATGCAACGCCTGTTGCTGCAGGAACAACCGGGCCAGTTGCACGCGATCGGCGCACTCGTCGCAGCCCTTGAGGTGCGCTTCAAACTCCTGACGTTCCCCGGGGGCGAGCCTGTTTTCCAGGTAGCGTTCCGCCACCGACGTTTCGTCGATGTAACGGTGTGTCATCGCTTTGGACGGCGTGCCGATGGCAAAATCTCCGCCCCGATTATCCCACTGACTGGGCGAATATGGTAGACTGGGAATCAGTAAAACAGTACCAGGAGTGTCCTCAGATGGCGAAGGTGTGTGATCTTTGTGGCCGCGGCCCGCAGTTCGGTAATCGTGTGAGCCATGCCCACAATCTAACGAAGCGGCGCTGGAACGTGAACTTGCAGAACGTGCGTGCCGTGGTGAACGGCGCTGCCAAGCATATTCGCGCGTGCACCAACTGCATTAAGAGCAACAAAGTCCAGAAGGCTGCCTAAGCTCGAAAGTTCCCTCGCGCCAACATCCGGCGTGGACTTGTTTCCCAAGGTTTTTAGCCAGCACCTCTCCGTACAGGAGAGGTGTATTTGTTTGGGCCCTGTTTATTCGGCGTACGGATGTAGCGCACACACTCCTGTGTGCCGCATCGCGAACCCTCGGCAATCGCAGGCGCGTGCAAGGCGGTGCCTGGGAAAACGAAACACCCCCCCGGCCTAGGACGCCCCTCTCGACTTCCGCTCCAAATCCAATAAAATCCTCTTCCGCCACAAACCGCCGCCGTAGCCGCCTAAGTCGCCATTCTGGTTTACCACGCGGTGGCAAGGGATCAGAATCGCAAGACGGTTCATCCCATTCGCCCGACCCACGGCGCGTGAACCCTTTGGATTTCCCAACTCCCTGGCAATATCCTGATACGACCGCGTCTCACCCGTTGGAATCCGCAGCAGCTGTTTCCACACTGTCTCTTCGAATTCGGTGCCACGGTACGCCAGCGGCGGCGTGAACTCCGTTCGCTTCCCTTCGAAATACTCCTGGATCTCCGTCCGCAACGTCCGCAGAACAGGCGTGTCGCCCGGAATCATCGGCAACCGAAAATGTCCGCGCAGTTTGCGGAACTGGGCTTCGATCATTCTGCGATCCGTAAATTCCAGCAGGCAGATCTTCTCGTCAACAGAGCCAGCGACCATCGGGCCGAGCGGCGTTTCGATCCATGCAAGGTGAATGCACGTGGCATTTTCGGCAACACCCGATTTCACCCGGCCTGGCGCCGTCCCAAACACCTTGCCGAACGCTTCGCGAAATCCGCTGTGCGATTCGAAGCCGGAAGCAAACACAGCGTCGTCAATCTCCGCGCCTTTGCGGATGTGCTCGAAAGCCTGCCCCAAGCGGCGCGCGCGGCAGTAAGCCTGAAACGTCATGCCGTATTCGCGCTGAAAATAGCGACGGACCTTCGATGCCTCCAGGCCCATTTCCTTCAACGCCGATTCGCGAATGCGCTCGCCACCGCGCCGCTCCACTTCGGCAAGAAGCTTCGCCACCCACTCAGGAGCGGCCAGCTCCGTAGGCTTGCATCGTTTGCACGCCCGATAGCCCGCAAACATCGCCGCTTTGACACTAGGGAAGAATTCGACATTGTGCGGCAGCGGCTTCCGCGCACTGCACGTGGGCAGGCAGAAAATGCCTGTTGTGCGAACTCCTGTGTAGAAAACACCCGTATACGATGCGTCGCCCGCAAGGAATGCCCGCAGCATTTCCTTCTCGGATGGCGCCCCATGCGGCCATTCCGTTGCGATGGTTGTGGTCATTGGTAGCGTCGATTGCATGACCAAAGTTTATGCGGAACGGGAAAAGGACTCCACCGGAAAAACGCCGCCGAATTCCATCGCCCTACTGCAAATAATTGTGGGGCAGGTTTGAAACCTGCGCGCGATTTGCAATCGCGCTACTTCAGTAGCGTAACTTTGTCCGGCTCAGTACGTTCGCAGGCCATAGAATCGGTGACTCCCGACGCCAACGCCGCGCACGCGTTCGATGTCGCGGTGCGCCGCGCATACTCTTCCGTGGACCCCGATGCCGTCTTGCAGTTTGATTGCCCGTTAAAGGTGATGCAAACTTCCACGCGATGCCCCGCCATGCTCATCGAGGAATAAATGATCACGCCCAGGATCACAACAACGAACAAGATGCCAAGCAGAACAGGTTTCTTCATTCGCGACTCGTCAGCCTTCCTTTAACGCCCCACTGCGGCCGATTCCGTGAAGAACGATCCCATGCGGCGGAACTTCTCATACCGCTCATCAATCAATTCCTTCGCGCTCTTGCCGCTCAGTTCCGCCAACGCCTTTTGCAGCACCACCCGCAGATTCTCGGCCGAACCGTCGGGATCGGTGTGCGCGCCATCGCCCGGCTCGGGAACGGTGCCGTCCACCAACTGCAGGCGGACCAGATCCTGCGCCGTCATCTTCAGCGCCGCTGCCGCATCCGCTGCGCGTCCCGAATCGCGATAAATAATCGCGGCGCAGCTTTCCGGGGAAATCACGCTATAGACCGAATTCTCCATCATGTAGATCCGGTTCCCCACAGCCACGCCCAACGCCCCGCCGCTGCCGCCTTCGCCGATGATCACGACAATCACTGGCACGCCCAACCGGGCCATTTCACGCAAGTTCCAGGCGATCGCCTCGGCCTGCCCGCGCTCTTCGGCGTCAATGCCCGGATACGCTCCCGGCGTGTCCACCAACGTAATGATGGGACGTGAAAACTTCGCCGCCATCTCCATCAGGCGCATCGCCTTGCGATAGCCTTCCGGACGCGGCATGCCCCAGTTGCGCAAAACCTTTTGCTTCGTGTCGCGGCCCTTCTGCTGGCCAATCACCATTACCGGCTTTTCGTCGAACCATGCCATGCCGCCGACAATCGCATGATCGTCGGAAAACAGGCGGTCGCCGTGCAGTTCGTGGAAATCGGTGAACAGACGCTGGATATAATCGAGCGCATGCGGACGCTTCGGATGCCGCGCAAGTAAAACTCTCTCCCAGGCGGGATTGGAAGGAGCCGGAGTCGGGGAATCAGCCATGATGAAACCCCGCGGCACATGCCCGGGGAGGTACAGCGCGCCCCGCCCTCATCGGACGAAACGCCGCTCGCTAACCGGCCAGGACCTCCATCGCCTCAGAGCCGCAAATGCGGGCTACTTCGGCTTTGAACTCCTTATCCGGACGAACCTTCGCTGCAATATCCAGGATAACCGAGAAGTCGCGCGCCTTTTCAAGCCGCAACCGGACCTCGGTTTCTCCAGGCTTGCTTGTAAACAGCTTTTGAAGTTCGGCGGCGCGCGAAGATGGGTCCGCGCCGTTCATCGGAATCTTGATTGCGATCAGCGAGGGCAGATTCACGCGCGCGTTTTCGAGCGGCACCACATCCTGCACCGAAATCTTCGGCGGAGCGTTTTCCTCCGGCAGTACCAAGCCGCGCACCAGCACCGCTTTGTCTTCCACCAGAGACGCATTCAGGCGCTCAAACTGCGTCGAGAACACCATCGCCTCCACCGAGCCTTCCAGATCCTCGATCTGCATCGACGCCCACGGCTTGCCTTCTTTTGTGCGCCGCCGCGCCACCGCATTGAGAATCCCGCACAACGCCACTTCTGTCCCTTTATTCAAACCTTCCAGGTTTGAGGTGCGATGCGTGGCCAGCTCCGTTGCTTTGTCGATGTACTCATCCAGCGGATGTCCCGTGATGTAGAAGCCGAGCAACTCCTTTTCGCCCGCCAGCTTATCGCGCGGCGTCCAATCGGGCACCTTCGGCAACGGATGGCTACCTGCAGGTGCCTCGGCGATTAGCGTCGCGAACAAGCCGGATTGGCCGCTTTCGCGATCCTTTTGCGTGCGTGCGCCCGCTTCCATCGCGCCATCGATCACCGCCATCAACTGCGCGCGCGTGCCTTCCAGCGAATCCATCGCGCCCGCTTTGATGAAGCTTTCAATCATGCGGCGATTGACGGCGCCCAGATCCACACGTTCGCAGAAATCATAGAGCGAAGTAAACGGACCCTTTTCCGCGCGCGCTTGCGCGATTGATTCCACCGCATTCGCGCCCACGTTCTTGATGGCTCCCAAGCCGAAGCGAATGCTATCGGCGTCCGGCGTGAAGTGGAAATCCGACGTGTCCACGTTCGGCGGCAGCACCTTGATGCTCATGTCGCGGCACTCGTTGATGTACTTCACCACCTTCGTGGTGTTGCCGGTTTCCGACGTCAGCAGCGCGGACATGAACTCCGTTGGATAATGTGCCTTCAAATACGCCGTCACGTACGCCAGATACGCATACGCGGCCGAGTGCGACTTGTTAAAGCCGTAGCCCGCGAACTTCTCCATCTGGTCGAAGACTTTTTCCGCCTTCTTCGGATTGTGGCCGCGTTGCTTGGCGCCGTCCACGAACCGGGCGCGCTGCTTGGCCATCTCCTCGACCTTCTTTTTACCCATCGCGCGGCGTAGCAGGTCGGCATCGCCCAGCGAGTAGCCGCCGATGCGGTTGGAGATCTGCATCACCTGTTCCTGGTACACCATGACGCCGTAGGTTTCTTCCAAAACCTCCTTCATCTCGGCCAGATCGTAGGCGACTTCCTTGCGGCCGTGCTTCCGGTCGATGAAGTCGTCGATCATGTCCATCGGACCCGGACGGTACAGCGCGTTCAACGCGATCAGATCTTCCACGCGATCCGGCTGATAGCGCCGCAAAATGTCGCGCATGCCCGCCGATTCAAACTGGAACACGCCCGATGTATACGCCTTGCTGAAAATCTCGCGGTACGTTTTCTGATCGTCAATCGGAATATCTTCCACCGCGAGCTTCACACCGCGGTACTTTTCGATCAGCTTCAGCGCATCGGTGATGATGGTGAGCGTCGTCAGCCCAAGGAAGTCCATCTTGAGCAGGCCCAGTTTCTCCAGGCCCACCATGTCGTACTGCGTGACAATTTCGTCCTTGTTCGTCTTGTAAAGCGGAACCAGTTCCTTGAGCGGCGCCGGTGAAATCACCACGCCCGCCGCATGGACGCTCGCGTTGCGCGCCATGCCCTCCAGGCGCTCGGCCACTTCCAAAACTTCCTTGACCTTCGGATCTCTGCGGGCCAGATCGTCGATCTGCGGTTCCATCTCCCGCGCCTGCTTCAACTTGATGTTGAGCGGCATGCCGGGGATCAAACTCGTCACCCGATTCACATCCGCAAAACCCATGTCGAGCGCACGGCCAACGTCCTTGATCGCCGCGCGCGCGCCCAGCGTGCCGAACGTGATGATCTGGGCGACTTGTTCACGTCCGTACTTCTCGGTGACGTACTGAATCACCTCGCCGCGCCCGCGTGTGCAGAAATCGATGTCGATATCAGGCATCGAAATACGTTCGGGATTGAGGAACCGCTCAAACAGCAATCCGTAGGCCAGCGGATCGATGTCCGTGATCTCCATCGCGTAGCTGACCAAACTGCCCGCGGCCGATCCGCGCCCCGGACCCACCGGTATCCCGTGCTGCTTCGCGTAGCGGATGAAGTCCCACACAATCAGGAAGTAGCCCGAAAACTTCATCTGCTGAATCGTTTTGATCTCGCGGTCTAGGCGCTCGCAGTACTCGGCGAGATCGTGCTTCAGCATGCCCTGCTTGGCCAATGCTTCCAGGCGCACTCGGCGTTTTTCGAAACCCTGCCGAGCCACGTATTCAAAGAACGTGTCGGTGGTGTGCTCGGGCGGAATCGGGAACTTGGGGAAGGGCTCCGGCACCGGCTCCAGCTTCAACTGGCAGCGTTGGGCGATATCCCAGGTGCGGTCCAACGCATGTTCCACCTCGCCGAAGAGCGTCATCATCTCTTCACGCGTCTTCAGGTAGAACGCCTCCTGCTCAAACCGCATGCGGTTCAGGTCGGACATCGTCTTGCCCGTCTGAATGCACAGCATGATTTCATGCGCGCGCGCGTCGGATTTGCGCAGGTAGTGCGAATCGTTGGTGGCCACCAGCGGAATGCCGGTATCGGCCGAAAGCCGGTGCACCAGCGGCATCACTTTGCCGTCCTGCTCCAGGCCATGATCCTGCAGTTCGAGGAAGAAGTTCTTCGCCCCGAACATGTCGGTGTATTCGTAGGCGATGCGCCGGGCGTCCTCGTAGCGGTCCTGCATCAACGTTTCGTTGATATCGCCGCGCAGGCAGGCGGAAAGCGCGATCAGGCCCTTCGAATGCCGCGCCAGCAGGTCCTTATCGATGCGCGGTTTGTAATAGAAGCCGTCCAGGTATCCCGTGGAAACCAGATTGATGAGGTTTCGGTACCCCTCCTGGTTTTCGCACAACAGCACCAGGTGGTTGTAGCGGTTCGTGTCGCTCCGGTTCTTGTGGCCCTGCTGCGCCACATAAACCTCGCAGCCGATAACCGGATGAACGCCGCTCGCCTTCGCCGCGTTATAGAACTCCACCGCGCCAAACAAATTCCCGTGATCCGTCATCGCCACCGCGGGCATCTTCTGCTCCATGGCGATCTTCATCAACTGCGAAATTTCGCAAGCCCCATCGAGCAGCGAGTAATCGGTGTGGTTATGAAGATGAACGAACGGATTGGCCATAGCAACTGCTTGAGCGCCAGTAAAAACTCGCGCCACAGCCGGGGGAGAACTTCAGTATAGCGAGACTACCTGCCAGCGAAAACAGGAGATCGGCCAAATGCGCCTCAGTACCGTACCAACTTCGTCACCCGCCCGCCACTCCGGTGGATCTCCACCGTTCCGTTGCCGAACACCACCGGCCCATCCAGGCCCACTTGGCCCCCAAACCGGGCCACCAAACGTCCGTTCTGGAGCGTGTACGTCCCGGCATCCGTTTTGAAGCGAATCATCATCAGCGCATTGGAGTCCGCGCCGAAAATCCAATGCACCAGCACCTTGTTGCCGTCCATATCCCGAGTCGTGGTCCATTCGCCGGTCAGTGGACTCGCGCCGTTCGGCTTCGTGCCCAACCTATTCAGCACCTCCGTGGTTCCAAACGCCGTCATCCGCATCCGGTTGTCGCCTTCAAATTGGAGCGTAAACGCCAGCGGCTCCGAGCTGCCCACGGTCAGTTGGTTGCCCGCCACCCGATACGGCGACGAAACAATCGCCCCAGGGCTGAATTGGACCGTGCCGTCGGCCCCAAAGTCATACATGGCCCCGATGCCACCTTTAGAGGTCTCCGCTGACCGCCACCTGCCCACAATCGAACCGGCGTCCTGGGCAAAAGCCATGGAAAAAGCGCAAAGAAAGCCTAAAACCAATCGCATACGCACTCCATCGGCAGCCTGGTGGGTGGACTCCAGCTCCCCCAACATAGCTCACCCAACAAAGCCTCCCCCTTCCGTGCTACCCTAAAAATGTTATGTCTATCCCGAATGTGAAGCGTTACCGGATCACGAGCCCGGACGGAACGATGTCGGCCAGCCTGATGGCTGTGTTGCCGAAGGACATCGACGTGAACAAGTATTTGTCGGAAGCCTCGCAGCGCTTTGACTGGAAGGCACACAATGACGCCATCCAGAAGCAGTTCAAAGTCCGCGTCGGTCAGCAGAAGCAGAAGAAAGCGAAGTAGTTCCCCCCGGGAACCTCGCTGTTCACATTTTAAAAGCCGCATGCGCCCACATTGGGTGGATGCGGCTTTTCTCTTTTTTCACCCCTTGCGCCCAGTTCGCGGTCATTTTCCCATTCGATTCAGTAGCTTACGCGAATGGCCGCGTCGGGACTCTCTCGACGCCCGTCGCTCTTCCCGCTCAACCCGTACCCTCGCCGCAATTCCTGAGCAAAGTGGGGCGGAGCTTCGCCTCCGCGCGCCGGGCGTCGTCCCGGCGCAATGCAAAAAGATCCAATACAACTCCGCAAAAACAAAAATCCCCCTCAGTCACCACAACATCCCGAAAAACTCCAAACCTGTCCGCAGAACCACCATGTACGTTATAGGCAAGAAGCCGGGTGTTGGTCTTGCACAGTACCGGCCACCAAAGCTCGGGTGTTCTAGACACCGCTCGACGCAGGGTGAACACCTCCCGCAAAGAGGATTGAAAGATTCAAGTCGTGAGCTGTTTCGAAACAATAGCCGGTCGTCGTCTACCGATAGTGGCGACAAAGGAACGCGTTCCTGAAAGAACAGAGGGAGTTAGAAGTTACGAGACGCAACGAACCCCGACGGTAGCGGAGGGGATGAACCGGTCTTCGCCGACCAGAATCGCGAGCCGTTTATCGCAGGCGCGCCCGTAGTGTCCTCAGTCCGCGAATGCCCTCGGCCGCAACATCCGGATCCGCATCGCGCGAAAGCCCTTCGAGCACCGACTCACTATCTTTGTCTCCCGACGCCGCCAGTACAATGCTGAGCTGAATTTTCTCGTCCTTCGATGACTCCACGAGCATGGCGTAAATCGACTTGCGGACATCGGCGCTGCGAGCCAGTTCAATCACGTACGCAATTGCCACGCCCCTCCAACTCCTCTGATTGAGCGAATTCACCAGATACCGCAGCGGGCTGTAGCGGCCGATGTCGCGCTCGCCCAGTGACACCATCGCGTAGGCAGCGGCAAGCCGAGGACTCATGCCGCGCTCGCTGTTATAAGCCTGCATCACCGCGTCACGGTCAACCGAGTTGCCGATGCGGCCCAATCCCTCGGCGGCGGCCGCGCGGACGCCATCGTCTTTGTCTTTGATGTTCGCCGCAAGCAACGCGCGGTCGGCCGGATCGGCAATCAGCGCCAGCGCGCCTAGAGCTGCGCGGCGGATCTTCACGGTGCGTGCGTGTTCCAAAGCATCGCGCACATCTTTCGCGGCCTCTTTGTTCTTGAGAAGCCCCGTGGTTTCGAGCGCCTGAATTTGAATGCGCTCCTCCAGATCCTTGAGCAAAAACGCGATGCGCGGAGCCGCGCTGGGGTCGCCAATCTTTTGCACGGCCACCAGCGATTCATACATCAGTTTGTCGTCTTTCGAATGTAGCGCGTCAATCAAATCCGGCAGCGCCGCGCGCCCACGTAGCACGCCCACCGCGCGCGCCGCGTTCGCCCGCGAATCCATTCCGTTGCCACCGCGAGCCAGTTTGCCCAGCGCCGTGATCGCCTCCGGCCGTACTTGTACGAAGGCGTCGATAATCTGATCGTTGGTGTCGGTGAACCTGCCCTTCACCGAACTGCCGGCGCGTGAAAGTGTTCCGCTCAATCCGTTCTTCACGTAACCCGGCAGATACACGTTGACGATGCCATCGGTTGCGCGGATCTGCACCTCGGGGTCGTTATCGCCGGCGGCACGAATCAATCCATCGAGCGTCTTGGGCCCGCCGATCTCGACCAACGCTTTGGTTGCCTCAACGCGCACACCAATATCGGGATCCGTAATGTAGGCGGCAATTTTGGGAACTGAGTCGTCACCCTGTTTCGCCAAGTCGCGCACAGCTTTAGCGCGCTGCTTCGGGTCACCGTCTTGCGCATGCAGGTGCGGTGCAAACGTTAGCGCGCATAACGTCATCCAGCAAAAAAGAGATGTGGAGAGAAAGGACCCAGCCAATGTGGTCCCGCTCCGGAACCCAGATGTCCGTCGCATGCTTCTATTTCACCGCAGCCACACCCGGCCTGCAATGTTTGTTTCCCAAAAACAAATAGGGCACCCTTATCGGGCGCCCCTTGTCAGGTATGGTTTTTGTGCGAAGACCGCTTGAGCGGCAACGGGAACGTGCGCTTACCGAACGAATTCCGCTTCGACGCGCACCGGGATCAAACCGGCTTCGTACCCCAAGTCGAGCAGCTTTTGCGCGGCCTTGGGGATCACGTCGCCGCAATCGAGCGTGTAATGGTTCACGTACATGCCGATGAATTTCTCGGCGAGAGGAACTTCCATGTCGCGCGCAAATTGCAGTGCGTAATTCAAACCTTCTTCGCGGTGATCGAGCCCGTATTGAATGCTCTCGCGCATCATGCGGCAGCATTCCGAAGAAACCTCAGGGCTGAGGCTGCGCTTCAACACATTCGCTCCCAACGGCAGCGGCAGCTGATATTTTTCTTTGAACCAACGCCCCAGGTCGACAATGTTATAGAAGCCGGCTTTGGCGTACGTCAATTGCGCTTCGTGAATGATTAGGCCCGCATCCACTTTGCCCTCGCGCACCACGTCCAGGATCTTATCGAATGGCGTCTCCACCGCTTCGAAATCCGGCTGCATCAGGCGCAACGCAAGGTAGGAACTCGTCAATTTACCGGGAACAGCGATGCGCTTTCCCTTGATTTCGTCTACCGAGGAAGGACGCGCGGTGACCACCATCGGCCCGTAACCATCGCCGATGCTCGAACCCGCGGCCATCAGCCGGTACTTATCGGCAATATAGGGGTAAGCAGCGTAGGAAACCGCCGTGAGGTCATACTCACCCTCACGCGCCCTTTGATTTAGAGTTTGAATATCGGAAAGGATATGGCGAAACTCCAACATATTGGACCGGATTTTCTTGGTCGCGATCGCATAAAACATGAAGGCGTCGTCAGAATCCGGACTATAGGCGCAAACCACCTGCGTAGGAGAAGACATCGGGGTGAACCTCAATGATAGCAGGAGCAGTGCCTGAGCACACTAGTCCGAGAACCATTTTCGGACCAGAGGTGTGTATTGCCGACGAGCCGGTGACTACAGTTCTTCGAGTTCGTGTTTGAACTGAGAGAGTGTTCGTTCCAGGGCCCCGAGGGCGGCAGTGAATCCGCTCAAATCGTGCTGGCGGCCCATCTTCTCGAGCGTAAGCGCGGCATCCACAACCGGTTGCGCGCCGAAGTTCGCCGCAGCGCCTTTGAGTCCGTGCGCCGTTCGCTCCACGCGATTGGCGTCGCCACGTGTCCCGGCGTCCCGCAGATCAGCCAACGATTTCGGGTAATCTTCGAGAAAGATCTGCGCGATTTCGTGCAGCAGTTCTTTGTCGCCGCCCACGCGCACCAACGCCGCTTCGCGATCTACTAATGACGGCGAGCCGTGCGAAGAGGAATTCATCATTCAAGCACTCTTGGTTCTCAAGTGTTCTCAAGCAGTTTCGACCAAGGACTTTTGTTTGCAACAAATGCAACCGGTCATCCCGACTCCGCTCAAGCCTCGGATATTCTATCGACAGGACAACGCCGAATCTGAAGGCGACGGTCCACCGGGAACACCCGAACGACCAAAAATGTGACCTTTCGCGCCAGGTACCATCCTCCCACAGAGGGAAAAAGGCCTTCGCATATGATATTCTGAACGCAGAGCCACCCTAGCTCAGTTGGTAGAGCGGCTGATTCGTAATCAGCAGGTCGCCAGTTCAATCCTGGCGGGTGGCTCCAGTCTTTTCCCGCCCGTCCGTTACCCCCTGGTATTCGTGAAAATGGCGCGTGACGCTTGGATTGCTTTGGCTGTCCAGGCGTTTTCACTGCGCCTGAGCTGCTTTGCCTCCCCCCGGCTGGATCCTTTTACGTTCGGCCTCATCCGTTCACCACATTGGCCGGGCCGATTGACACGGGCATCCTCTGGGAGTAAACTCTCCCCATGCAAATTTTCAAACTGTCGCTCTTGTCAACTGCTGGATGGCTTCTGGCTGCTAGTACTCTTTGGGGGCACCATGGTCAGGGTCTTTCCTTCGATACGGCTCACATGTGGACAACCTGGGCCAAGGTGGAGGAGTTCAACTATATCAATCCGCATCCTGCCATCAAGTTCTCCCGGACGGACAAAGACGGAAAGGTGGAGCATTGGGCGGGTGAAATGGCGAACAATCCGTCGCGATTGGCGCGCGTGGGATGGACGAAGAGCCGCAGCATGACGGCCTTGCAACCAGGAACACGAGTAAAGGTTTACCTTGCCACCTCGCTTTCCGGCGGACACTTGGCCTACGTGCAGCTGATTGAAAGCGAGAAGGGCGAACTGATTTGCAGTGAGCGCGACACCCCGTTCCAGGCGGTTGATATGGACGGAGTGCCGGAAGGCTATCAGCCGAAGACACAGGACGCAAAATAGGAGCGAAACATGAATATCCATCAACGCACCTTGCAGGTGTTTGCCCTTACTGCGGTTCCCGCGTTTTTACTGGTGCAGAATGCTGCCGCTCAGCAGGGGCGTGCCGCTGCTCCAAGATCGACCGGGAATGATGTGATGAAGACATATCCGGTTTCCGACAAAGACACGCGCCCGTACGATAAGCACGACTTTAATGGGCTGTGGGCGCGCAATCCGGCTGCTCAATTCGGCCAGCCGCCGTGCCCGGAATGCCGTGACAATTCGCGTCCTTCCTACGGTTTCTTCGGCGATGTGCCGCCGATGACGCCGGAGGGCGAAAAGAAGTTCCTGGCGAATAGACCCACAAAGGGCTACGTCGCCGGTAGCAAAGAGGCTCTGGAGCGTGCCGATATTCCTGTCGGCTACCGCCGGGCCGTGCAGGCGTCGCTCTCGAACGATCCTGAGGAACGGTGTGAACCGCTGGGGCTGATGCGGCTGGTGACGTTCTCCGGAGGCAATCCGCCGATGCAGGTTGTACAGACGGGCGAAATCATCATTCAACGGTTCGAATGGTTCTGGGATAACCGCGAAATCTGGACTGACGGCCGCGGACTTCCGAAGGTTGAGGACTATTTGCCGCGCTTTAACGGCTACTCGGTGGGCAAGTGGGAAGGCGACACGTTGGTGGTGACCACTGTGGGCTTTGACGATCGTCAGTGGGTGGATGCTTACGGTTATCCGGTCAGCGACAAAGCGGTGCTGGAAGAACGCTACTCGCGGCCGACCCGGAACCGGATGCGCTTGGACATGACGCTTACTGATCCAGTGAACTATACGAAGCCGTGGCATTCGAGCACCAAGGTGTGGGGCCTAATTCCGAAAGAAGCCGCCTCGGTCGCCGGTTGGTCTGGAATCGTGGAAGACCGTTGCGTCCCGACGGATAACACCTACTTCCGCTCCTTCGAGCCCGAGGCGACTGGAGCCAAAAAGGACAAATAGCGCTCACGCCTCAGCAGTTCCTCTATGAACGCCGTTGCAATGCGCGCGCTCCGTGTCCGGGTGACATGGAGCGCGTCGGAAGCGCTCCAACACACTCGACCTGATCGCTGCGATCCGCGCCGCCATCCAGGGCGCGAGTTTTGGAGCGATGTCTGCCAGCGAAGCCATCAAGGCCCCGTGGCCTGATCCTCGCTGCTGCCGTCCGAATCGCTCCTGATCTGCGGATAGGAAGGCAAGGGAGTTCCAGCCTGAATCAACAGAACTGCCGAGCATACATCTCTGTTCAAGCTTGAAGTGTCCACGCCGGCAAAGCGCGGCAGGCTTGCCTCAAGCTTCCCGACGGCCTTGGCGAGTTGCCGGACGGCGCCGACCGCGTTCCCCCGTTGATAGTGATAGAAGCCCACCGCAATGTGGATGAGGGCTTGAAGAAACACGCGGAGTGGACCACGCTCCACTTTCCAAGCTTCTTCGAGCACCTCGTGGCAGCGAAAGAACTCGCCTTTATTGAACAGGCGGATCCCTTGCGTCAAAAGCGAGTCCCAGTCTGTCGCCATGCTAATTCACTCCAGATCCAACGGCGGCGGCTCGGTTAAATGCGTCACGTTTATTTCGTCGGCAGAATGGAAAATGCAGCGAAACGTTCGCGGCGAGTGATTAAATCAATGTTTGGCTGATGGATCGCGCGGCAAGCCGCAACTTTTTCAAGAGACTCTCCATGTCATCCCAAACGGTTTCGTCGCGGCTGCCGGCGATTCCCACGGAGGCACGGACAATTCCATCCCGGTCCAGGATCGGCACGGCGAGGCCGCGGCCGGTGATATGGATCTGCTGATCGGTGATGGAATATCTTTGTTCCTTCACTAGGTCCAACTCCAGGAGCAATTCTTCGATGGAGACCACGGTTTCCGGTGTGATCTGCACCAGCGGAACTGAATTCAAAATTGCGCGTCGCCGCTCTGTCGGAAGTGCGGCCAGCAAAACGCGTCCAAGCGATGACGCATGTATCGGCACGACCGCGCCCACGTCGCGGGCGGCGCGGGTGAAAGGGTAACTGTAGGCGACCGTCGGCAAATTCTCCGTGAGGCTCGCCAGTACCTTCGGACTTTCGACGCGATCAATCAGCAGGACATGGTTGCCTTCGAGAACGCATAGACTGGCGAGCAGGTTGGTCTCCTTAGACAACTTGTGGAGCGCGGACTCCGCACTGGCGCGAAATCCAATTTCACGCAAAGCGTAGTTTGCCAAGAGGAGCGCGCGCAGTCCGACGCAATACCGGCGCGTCGGGAGCCGCTTCACGTACCCGGCGCGTTCCAGGTGGCTCAGAATGAAAGAGCAGGTGCTCTTCGGGATCTTGAGCTCTTTACTCAACTCGGCGTTGCTCAAGCCGCCGGGAGCATTCCCTATGGCGTCCAGAACCCAAAATGCCCGGTCGAGCGAGTTAGTGGCCTGCTCGGGCGGCATCTGATTCAATCCATGGGAGCTCAAGGGGGTTCCTTCGCTTGCCGCGGCCAGGGAATCCAGCCAACAGGATTGCCTCCGGCAGAATACGACAACTGCGGCGATTCTATCAGTCCGGGAGGTTAACGGTAAAGCTTGTCTGAACGGCCAAGAAACTAGTAGCAGCGCGAAGTTTGCAGAACCAGTGCGCGCTTTCGCACAACGGCGAATGATCGGCACTGTGTCGCCGCCGGAGTTTCTCCAAATAAATCAACCCTTTGTGATGGACGATTACGTGCAGTAAGCTTGGTGGGCCGGTCCGGTTCACTTCACCGGGCCGTTGTCGCGCCAGGATTTCTTAGCAAAGGAGTTCCGTATGGCAACCAAAAAGAAGGCCGCGAAAAAGCATGCCACGAAAGCAAGATCGCGAAAAAAGCCCATCGAAATTATGATCGCCAAAGACGGTTCGATCCCGGAAACAATCCACCTGTCCATCACGAAAAGCGGCGGGGTGCAGTGGAAGTCCGAGGATCGCAAAAACGAGTTTGAAGTCTACTTTTTGTGCGACCCCTTCGACCGTTTCATCACCACAAACCGCTCCACCGGCAAGACCAAGGTGTTTGCCCTGCACAAAAGAGTGGCAGCCGGTGACCAATTCAATTATCACGTGGTGGGTCCACTACATCCGCGCAAGGGGCAAGAGCGGGTATCGAACCTCGGTTCGATTCTGATGGAAGCCTGATTTCAAGCAGGCTGCGTTACGGGCGTGGGTACTTTTGGTAGAGCGACTCGAAAGACGTTGCCGTTCGGGCCGGACTCGGTGAGGGTCAGTGTGCCGCCGTGCAGTTCGGTGATCCAGCGGGCAATCGCCAATCCGAGTCCCGCGCCGCCGCTTCCGCCGCCTGTGGACCGGGACCGTTTCTTGTTCAACCGGTAGAAACGGTCAAAGATGTGCTGCCGGTGCTCTTCGGGAATCGGATCGCCAGTATTATGAATATCGATCCGCAAATGCGTTGCATCGAGGTCATCGAACCGGACTTGAATGCTGCCGAATTCCGGCGTGTATTTTACGGCGTTGTCTAACAGCAACAGCAGCAACTGGCGGATCAGGCCTTCATCGCCGCGATAGGGAAACTCGGGAAGAGCAGATGCGGAAACCGAGATGTGTTTTCGTTCCCCCAGGACGCGTGCCGCGCGGATCGTCTCCGTCACCACTTCATCCAGATAAAAATCCGCGATCTCCGGCCTGTAGGCACCTGTATCGGCCAACGCCAAGGTAAACATGTCCTCAACGATGCGGGACAGGCGCATGAGTTGCTCATCGATGGTTGCCAGCGCGTCGCGGTACTCCTCCACCGGGCGATCCTTGGAGCCGAGCGTCACTTCAGCTAAGGAATGTGCGACGTAAAGTGGGGTGCGTAATTCATGCGACGAATCGGCCATGAACTGCTTCTGATTTTCGAAGGATTGCTCAATACGGTCCAGGAGCTGGTTGAAGGTTGCGGCGAGTGTCCCCAGTTCGTCCCGTGCCTCGGCTCCTCCAACTCGCCTATTCAAATTTTTTGAGCTGATCTGGTTCACCGTGGATGACATAGCGACAACCGGGGCGAGACTCTTGCGTGCCAGCAAGTATCCCGCAATCGCGGCTGCCGCCAGGGCCAGCGGGATCGCCAGATAGAAGGCCCGGCGGAGACTGCGAAGGTCTTCGAGCACCGGAAGCAAGCTTGATTCCGCGACCAGGGTGTACATCGCCTTGTTTCCAAAGGGCATGGTCCGGTACGCCAGACGCCAGGGCGAATCCGCGCTCCCCGTGTTCTTATATGTAGTTGTTTCGGGGTGCTCCGCCGGTACGGTGGGAACCACTCCGCTTGCGCCGGGTTTTGCCACAACCAAACGGGAACCCTCATATATGGCGGCCGCTCCCGCAGGAAATGAATTGCGGTAGACCATATCCATTACTAATCGCAAGGACGCTTCAGCGGGTTCCTTCCGTCCATGTTCGACGAACTCGTGCCGCACGGATTGTTCCAGCACGGTGATGGCGGCGTCGAGATCGCTATCCAGCTTTGTGTAGGCATCGTGCGAAAGGCGCGCGTAGACTCCGGCGCTCAATCCAATGAGCACCAGAGCCAGGATGCCGACATACCAAACTGTAAGCCGGAAGCGAACCGATCTAAACATGATCCTCTCTAGACTTGCGCATGAACCTCGGGCTCCGCCGAAAGAACGTAACCTTCGCCGCGGCGTGTATGCAACAAGCGGATCAGGCTGCCCGATTCCAGCTTCCTGCGCAATCGCTGTATGTAGACCTCAATCAGATTCGAAAATGGATCGTACGTCTCTTCCCAAACGTGCTCGGCGATCTCCGCTCGGCCCACCACTTCACCTTTGTGCAAAGCCAGATATTCTAACAGAGCGTATTCCTTGCTGGTCAGTGGAATCGTAGAATTCCCTCGCTTCACCTGATGGGCACGGGTGTCAATGGTGAGATCGCCGACTGACAGAGTCGCGCTTCGAAGTTCGGGTCCGCGACGAAGCAGGGCGCGAATGCGAGCCAGCAATTCCCCAAAATGAAACGGTTTGGTGAGGTAATCATCGGCGCCGCTATCGAGGCCCACGATGCGATCATTCACCTGAATCCGCGCGGTCAGCAGCAGCACTGGAACCTTTAGCCCGGACTTCCGCAAGCGGCGGCAGACTTCCAGCCCGTCGATGTCCGGGAGCATGATGTCGAGGATGACGATATCGTAATCGCTGAACGACGCCTTCTCAATCGCCTCGCTTCCATCGCCGGCGATATCCACGGCGTATGCTTGCTCTCGCAAGCCTTTCGCCAGGATCGCGGCTGCGTCCAATTCATCTTCGACCAGCAGAATTCGCATGAATGGCCCCTGCGTATTCATTCTGCAACAAACCATTTCGCCGTGCCTCAGTCGTGCACCAAGGCCAACTCCGGCGCCTTTTCCGCTTGCTCTTCTGGCTGATGACGATAGATGGTTCCTGAGAACCAGGGATAAACAACGGGCAGTACCAATAATGTCAATAACGTGGATGTCACCAGTCCACCGATGACCACGGTAGCGAGCGGCCGCTGCACTTCCGCGCCAGCGGACGTGGCCACCGCCATGGGCACAAAGCCAAGGCTTGCCACCAAAGCGGTCATCAACACGGGCCGCAGGCGCGTTGCGGCGCCCTCCAATACAGCCTCCCTCAAGGGGACATTCTGTTCGCGAAGCAAGTTGATGCAGCTCACCATCACGATGCCGTTGAGGACCGCAACGCCGAACAGTGCGATAAAGCCGATGGAAGCAGAAAGGTTTAGATTTAACCCACGCAGCCATAGCGCCGCGATGCCGCCGACAAGCGCAAACGGCACGTTGAGCAGAATCAACAGCGATTGTTTCACTGAATGGAACGTGGCGAATAGCAGGCCGAAGATGATCAACAACGCCATCGGCAGTACGATCATCAGGCGTTTCGTCGCGCGTTCCTGATTCTCAAACTGACCGCCCCATTCCATCGAATAGCCGGGCGGCAACTGCACGGCGCCTTGCATTCTCGTCCGGGCGTCGGTGACAAATCCACCGAGGTCCCGTCCGCGAACGTTCGTTTGCACCACGATTCGGCGCTGGCCGTTCTCGCGGGAAATCAACTCGGGTCCCGGGACCACTTCGATCTTGGCCAGCTGGCCGAGGCGAACGCGTTCCCCGTTCGGAGCCGAAACCAGAATCTCGCGCAAACTTTCGGGATCCTGCCGGTAGGAGGCGGGCAGACGAAGCACAATGGCAAACCGGCGCTGGCCTTCAATCATGTCATTGATCACCCTGCCGCCCACCGCGGTTTCGATCACCTCCCGGACATCGGAAACATTCAAACCGTAACGTGCGAGTTCGGCGCGGTTTACCTGCGCCTGTAACTCGCCGATGCCCGAGGTGATCTCCATTTGCGCGTCAGCGGCTCCTGGCACCGAAGACACCACTTTCAACGTCTGTTCGGCAAGCCGCTCCAATACTTTTTGGTCTTCACCGAAGATCTTAAGGGCCACATCGCCCTTGATGCCGGAAATGGTCTCATCCAAACGCATTGCCATTGGCTGCGTGAAGTTGTAGGAGACCCCGGGAATCTTGCTGAGCGCCTGCGCCATGTGCTCGATCAGCTCTTCCTTCGTCTTCGCGTTCTTCCACTGATCGCGCGGCTTTAAGCCAATGTACTCGTCCGCAAGATAAATGCCCATCGCTTCGGTAGCAAAGTCAGGCCGCCCAAGCAAGGTAACAACGCCGGTCACTTCATCGAACGATCGAATCGTCTTTTCCACGCGCGTGCTCAGCGCAATGGAATCGGATAGCGAGATGCCGGGCAATTTGCGGGTCTCGATCAGAATGGACCCTTCGTCAAGCGTCGGCATGAACTCAGTGCCGATCCAGGCGAGCGAGCCAACACTCACGACGATGAGGCTGACGGCCACCGCCACGGTAGCGATCGGCCTCCTCAGCAACGCCTGCAACAACCGGACATAAGCGTTTCGGATGTTATCGAACCAGTGTTCGGAATGTTCCTTGACTCCCTTGCGGAAGGAGAACGCCATGGCGGCTGGAACCACGGTAAGAGCGAAGATGAGAGCGCCGACCAAAGCGGAGCACACAGTAATCGCCATGGGCCGGAACATGCGGCCCTCCAGTCCCTCCAGGAAGAAGATAGGCAAATACACCGCAATGATGATCGCCACCGCGAACACAATGGGGCGTCCCACTTCCATTGCGCTCAGCGTGATTTCCTCTTCGGCGTGGAATTTGCCATCTCCCCGGGGTTTGTGCAAACGCCGCATGGAGTTTTCCATCATAACCACCGCGCCGTCGACAATCATGCCGAAGTCGATCGCGCCCAGACTCATCAGGTTGGCGCTGATGCCGAAAACATTCATGCCGATGAAGGCCACCAGCATCGACAACGGAATCACGGCCGCGACAATCAATGCCGCGCGAATATTACCAAGGAACAGCAATAGGATCACCATCACCAGCACGCCGCCTTCTACCAGATTGCTCTTCACCGTGGCGATGGTGCGGTCGATGACGTCCGATTGATCGTAGAAGGCTTTGATCTTGACGCCTGCGGGAAGAATGATCGACGCGAGCTTTGCTTTCGCGCGTTCGATGACCTGCTTTCCGTTTTCGCCTTTCAACATGATGACGATGCCGGAAACTGTTTCTCCTTTTCCGTCATGTAGCGTGGCGCCCTGGCGTTGCATCGCACCCACGGAGACCCTCGCCACATCGCGCACCAGTACAGGCGTGCCTTTGCGGGATTCGAGGACAACGTTCTCTAAATCCGCGGGAGTCTGTCCGCGCCCGATGCCGTGCAGTGCATACTGCTGCGACGCATGTTCAATGAAGCCTCCGCCGAAGTTCGCGTTGTTTTCCTGTAAGCGGGAAAACACGTCGCGCAGGGTCAAGCCATAAGCCTGCAAGCGGGAGGGCGTCACCTCCACAACGTACTGTTTGGTTTCGCCGCCCCATGTGTTCACTTCGTTAATTCCAGGAACAGTACGGAGCTGGTTCTTCACCTGCCACTCATGAAGAGTTTTCAAATCCATCGCGGAAAGGCCGCCGCCATCGATCGTGTAACGGTAGACTTCACCAAATGCCGTCGCAACGGGACCCAGGCGAGGCTCCAGGCCTTGCGGCAGCCGGGAGCGGACCTCTTGCAATCTCTCGTTCACCAACTGGCGCGCAAAATACGTGGGCACCGAGTCATCCAGCACCAGGGTGACAATCGAGAGATTCAACTTCGATATCGAGCGGATTCCCTCCGTTTTCGGGATGCCCATCAAGCCGACTTCCATGGGATAGCTGACCAGTTGTTCCACTTCCGCAGGAGCCATGCCGGGACATTCCGTGATGATCGTCACCTGGTTGTTGGTCAGATCCGGGAAGGCGTCAATCGGTGTCCGCAGCATCGCCCACACGCCCGCGCCGATCACCAGCGCCAGGCCCAGCAGTACCAGACCTCGGTTCTCGATATGAAACCGGATGATTTTGTTCAGCATGAATGCCTCCGGTTACTCGCCCTCGGCCAGCATGGCCTTGAGGAACTCCGACTTCATAATGAAGGCGGCAGAAGTGACTATCTCTTCACCCGGCTTAATGTTGCCGCTAATCTCCACATCGTGATGGGCCAGCGAGTTCGAGGTTTGCACCGGCCGAACCTCAAAGCGGTCCGGAGCTACTTTCACAAACACCGACGATTGGCCGCGAATTTCCTGCACCGCTTCCGCTGGAACCGTAATTACAGGGCTGGTGCTACCCAATTCGATCTCTGTTGTTGCGTACATTTCAGGTTTCAGGCGGCCCTTCACATTGGTCAACTCCACCCGGACTTTGACAGTGCGCGTTGCCGGATCCAGAACATCCCCGATCTTGCCGATGCGACCATTGAACGGCTCGGCGCCATAGGCTTGCACGAACACACGCACGGGCATGCCGACTCGCAACTTGCCCAAGTACTCCTCACTAACCTCGGCGATAGCCCACAGGCGTCCGAGATCGCTGATCAGGAATTGATCAGTGGAAGGCGTGACCACGGTGCCGGGCGTCACATTGCGGGTGAGGACGACGCCGGCCGACGGCGCTCGAACCGGGATTAAATCTTCTTCGTCGCTTGGGGCGCGTCCGTCCGCATCCAGTTCCAGTCCCAGCACCTCAGTGATGTGGCTGCGCGCGCGCTCCACTTCCACCTCGGCATTCTTGACGTCGGTCTGCGCGTTGCGAAGATCTGTTTCGGTTCGTTCCAGTTGCTCCAGGGAACCGGCCTTTAGGTCGTACAAACGCTTCGCACGATCGCGGACCTTCGTGGAGTAATCCACCAGACCCTTTCGCCGGGCGAGTTCCGCGGTTGCTTTCATGAACTCGGCGCGCGATTCATGAATATCGTGACTGTGCATGCGGGCCAGGATCTGATCGGCTTTTACAATGTCGCCGACGTTGGCGAAAACCTTCTCAATCCGACCCTCGGCGATGGAGCCGACGCGCCAAGTGCGGTTCTCGTCGTTGGTCAACCGGCCCGTCGAGCGGACCACCTCGGGAAGCGGTTTCGCCGAAAGCACGGTAGTCCCGACGTTCGACTCTTTCTGCACCTCAGGGGACATCACAACGATGTTCGTATCCGCGGCGGGCGTTGCAGGCGCCGCCGCCTTTTCCGGTGCGGCTTGTTTGGAACAGCCGGCCAGTGCGATGGCAAGAAAGACAAAAGATAACGTTTTCACGGATTCACCCCCATCGCTGTCTCCAGCGCGACAATGCTCTGCCGGTATTCCATTAATGTTGTGGCGTTCAAAACTTCCAGATCGATGCGGACGCGCTGTGCGTCCAAAAGCCGCAGGAGATCAGCTCCACCTTCGCGATAAGCGGCGTTAGCGATGGTGGCCGATTCGGTAGCTCGCTGCCGTGAGGTGGCCAACAGGTTCTGTAACTGGCTGCGTCTACTCTCCAATTCGCGCTCCGCGGTGCGGAGTTCGGCGCGAACCACGCTCTCGGCGGCAAGAAGAGACGCTCTAGCGGCCTTTTCTTCACTGAGTGCGGCTTGAATATTGCCTTGGTTCTTGTCGTTGATGGGCAGGCCAAACTGCGTTGTGAAGAGCATCGTGCTGTATCCAAGATTGCGCTTGAATCCGAATCCTGCGTCGATGTTTGGGCGCGCCAAGGACCGCTGCACTTTTAAATTCGCCGCCGCTACCTCAATACCCTGGCGCGCGATCTTCGCCTCCGCGCGTTGCTCCAGCGCGATAGCCAGATCCGGTATCAACGGCACCGGAGCCATCTCCAGCGGTGTGATGAGAGTGATGGGCCGGATCTCGAACTCTCCCATCTCCTTCAGAAGGTAGATCCGCGACCGCTCTGCCTCCAACTCGGCTGCCGCGGCGGCTACCGAAAACCGGTCCGCCTCCAGGCGCACGCGCAGTAACTCCGATTCGGCAATCGCCCCCTCGTTGACACGGACTTCGTGATACTCAATCGTTTGCCGGAAGTTCTCTTGTTGCTCCACCCACAACTGCCTGACCCGTTCCGCGCCTACGGCGGCCCAATAGGCTTGCTTCACACGAAAGCCAATCTGCTTTTCCAGCAGTTCTTTCTCGAGTTCCGTTAGTTTCTTCACCTGTTGACTGGCTTCGACGCGGCGCTGACGCTTATTGCCGGTCTCAATCGTCTGCATGAAGTAGCCGAACTGGTCAGAGTTCACCGACGTATGAATTGGGTCCGCACCCGTGATACTCCAGTTCTCGCTCTGCAGGTAAATGGTGGGGTTGGGTCGCAAACGAGCCTGTTGAACAAAACCACCCGCGGCAGCGATCCGCTCCGTCTGGGCGGCCAAAAGCGGATGATTCGCCAACGCCCGCCGAACGGCCTCATCGATCGACAACATGTCTTGCCCGACCAATGGAACCGTGGCCACGAACACCGATAGCCGTAAGAATGCGTTCATATCCGCATCCAGAGTACGCAATGGCAGATAAATTGCCGATAAACGCGTCCCTTCTTTGCTATTTACGGTTTTGGTGAACGGGCGGGCTCACGCACCATTGGGACAAACCGGACAGGTATTCCAGGCTTGCGAACAACCGAGCCATCCGCGAGCTTTTCCACGACCACGATGCGCTGCTGGTCCCTAAGTCCTTCTGGTGCCACTAGTTTGCCGTGAGCTGCAAGTTGTCCGATCAGTTCTGTCGGGATTTCCGGAGGGGCGGCAGTGAGAAGGATTCGATCAAAAGGGGCCTTCTCCGGCCAGCCGCGATAGCCATCACCGTGTCGGGGAAAAATATTGGCGTAATTTAGACGCCGGAAACTTGTGGCTGATTCGGCGGCCAGCTCGGGTACGATTTCAATCGTGTAAACCTCTTTCGCCAGTCGTGCGAGCACGGCCGCTTGGTAGCCGGAACCCGTTCCGATCTCGAGTACGCGATCCATCTTCCGCACATCGAGCAACTCCGTCATCAGAGCGACGACGTAGGGTTGCGACATGGTCTGACCATAGCCGATAGGGATTGCGCGGTCACGGTACGCGGAGTCCTGGATGCCTGGTGGAAGGAACAGATGCCGCGGTGTAGCACGAATGGCATCGAGGACTGCGGAGCTGCGCACGCCCCGGGCCTCAATTTGTTCACGAACCATCCGTTCGCGGGCAACACCGAACTCGTCGGCTGCCAAAAGCTCACCGCAAAACATCAGGAACCCGGCCCACTGGAGCAGTTGCATTCGCGCCCCGCTTTCAGTGTAACCGGCGGTGCGTTGGCACGCGGGTTGAGTACCGGCCGGGATCAAACGGGGTGTAATCGCACAGGCTAATCTCCAAAAGGAACGGCGGAAGGCGGTGCCGAATGGGAGGGATCGCGCAGCGCATACCAGTGCCGGGACACCGCGCGTTCGGCGCGGTCAAGCGCGTCGATCACGGCGGCGGAGTAGGAGTTATGCTGGGCCCGAACTTTTAGCGGCGTCTGGAAACCACAAAGGACACGAACATCGCAACCGCATTGAGCCGGTGGCTCCGGGTCTTCCCACAAACGCACGGAGACGCTTTGGACGAAGCCTGAAAAGCGTCCAAGTGCGAACTGCGCGCGTCTCTGAACGAAGCCTACAAGTTCGGAGTCTCGTTCGATGCCGCGTGCTTGGACTTGGACTCGCATATCTCTATCCGACAACCCAATGGCCGGTAGGCCGCTTACTCACCTGCTTCCATTCTCGCGGCATTGGCCGGCATCGGCAAATAGAAAGATCCACCTGTATTCATCGAAATAGGCGATGTATAGTGAGGGTTGGAGGCCCGCGCGCATGGAATGGCTGAACTACCATCACCTTCTCTATTTTTGGACTGTCGCGAAGGAAGGGAGCATCGCGAAGGCGTGTGACAAATTGCTTCTGGCGCAGCCAACGATCAGCGGCCAATTGCGGCAATTGGAAGACTCCTTGGGTGAGAAACTCTTCCGCAGAGCGGGGCGAGGCCTGGCGCTGACGGAGGTGGGGCAGGTGGTGTACCGCTATGCGGAGGAGATCTTTGGCCTCGGGCGGGAATTACAGGACGTGCTCAAGGGGCACCCACGTGGACGTCCCGCGAAGTTGATGGTCGGCATCGCGGATTTCGTCCCAAAATTGATCGCCTATCGAATTTTGCGCGCGGCGTTATCGATGCCGGAACCAGTGCAGTTGATCTGCTACGAAGACACGACGGAACGGCTGTTGGCCGATCTCGCCGAACATCGCCTGGATGTGGTTCTTTCCGACGCCCCAGTTTCGCCACTGGTGCGCATCAAAGCATTCAACCACTTACTGGGGGAGTGCGGAGTGACCCTGTTTGCCGCGCCAGCGTTGGCGAAGAAGTATGCAAAGAATTTCCCGAAGTCGCTGGACGGCGCACCTTTACTTCTTCCCATTGACGGCAGCAGCCTTCGACGTTCTTTGGATCAATGGTTTGAATCACATAACCTTCGCCCAAACATCGCCGGAGAGTTCAAGGACAGTGCTCTTCTCAAGACCTTCGGCCAGGCGGGCGTTGGGGTTTTCCCCGGGCCTTCTGCCATCGAGCAGGAAATTGAGGATCACTATGGCGTGCAGGTCATGGGCCGTCTGGAGGATGTGTCGGAACGGTTTTATGCGATCTCGGTGGAACGCAAACTCAAGCACCCGGCCGTCATTGCCATCTCCGCAGCGGCACGCGAACGGTTGTTCGTCTGAGGGGAAACAAAAGATCGTGGAACGAATCGGTACCATCAAAGAAGGTGCATGTACTCCCGTATCGCAACTCCCATCCTTGTGTTGGTTTCCTTGCTGGTGGTGGCACCGCGGGTAACCGCGGCTCCAAATGAATTCAAGGAACAGGCCGAGGCTGGAACCAGTAGTTCCTCCGACTCCGACGGCCAAACGCACGATCCTACAGACAACAGTGCCCTCGGTTCGACTGCAGCCGGCACCTCTCCCTACCAGCCATTGACAGGCAAGGAGCGCTGGCACCTGTACCTCAAAAACGCCTATTGGAGTCCGATGTCGCTCGGTCGTTCGGCGGGGGCCGCGCTCGGTGCGCAACTCACTAACGAGCCGCCGGAGTGGGGTCAGGGCATGGAGGGCTTTGGGCAGCGGTTCGCGGACCGCGCTGGACGGTTCGCCGTGCAAGAAAGCTACCAGGCGCTAGGAGCGGCACTTCTTCAGCACGAGGTGCGCTACATTCCAAGCCGGAAATCCGCTTTCCTCCCGCGTTTCGCCTACGCGCTTGCCGCGAACTTCGTCACCTATAACCGGAATGGCCGCCGAACGCCGCACGTCACCCGGCTGGGCGCCATGGTGGGGGCGGAGTTCACCGCGGATCTCTGGCAGCCGGAGGACCGTGTCTCTGACGTCTTCCGAGGGGTGGGCGTGCAACTGGGAACCAGCAGCGCGTTCAATCTATTGCGCGAGTTCGGGCCGGAAGTGAAGCGGCTCTTTCGGAGAAAATAGCCCCGGCATCTTCTGATAGCAGCCGTTATCCCATTATGTAGCATTAAGTTAGATCGATTCATCTGGTGCCTTATGGACTCGATAACGAAGTTGAATTAGACACCCCCCGGTTTGGATGTTACCGTTAGGAATCTCGTTCGTCTCCTGACCAGTTTTCAGGGGACACGGCTTTCGTTCCCGCCGATTCTTCAGCCCTACTGTCTGGGCAGCTACACCAATATTTTTCTGCCGATCGCCTGGGTCACGCGCATGGGCAGATTTTCAAAATCGCTACTAACGGGTGAGGTGTCTGAATGATGTTATCCCATTGCAAAATAAATAGGTCCGTACCAGCGGCCGCTCCAACGGGCAGGCCAGAAGCTTTCCTTCGCTGGTTCGGACGAGGAATTTCCACAATCTGTGCCGTCACACTGATGGCCTTACTGTTCTTGTCCACTGCGGTTGCGCAGTCCACGTTCGGATCGTTCGTGGGTACGGTAAAAGACTCCTCCGGCGCGATTGTGCCGGATTGCGTCGTTACCTTGACGAACACCGGTACGTCCGCAACACGCACCACGATTACCGACAAAGACGGCAATTACGTGCTCATCAACATTGACGCGGGCATGTACAAACTAACCATGGAGGCGCCGGGTTTCCAGGTTGCCAATTTCCCGAATCTAACCCTGACAGCGCGCCAGACGGTCCGCATTGACGGAGCTCTGGGTGTCGCGCAACAGGCGGAAACAGTGAACGTGAGCGCTTCGAGCGAAGCGGTGATCACGACCGAAGTATCGAGCATCGCGGAAACGAGGTCCGGCCGCGAGTTGTTGGATCTGCCGGTGGCGATTGGATCGCGCGCGGCTGGCTCCACCAGCCCGATTTCGACGCTGACCACGCAGGCCGGTGTGCAGGTGGATAACTCGGGCGGCCTTTCGGTGGCCGGTTCGAAGCCGTCCATGCTTTCGGTGACGGTAGACGGCATCAGCACCATGAGCGTACGCACCAACGCGGCCGCTGCGGAACTGTTCCCATCCTTCGGAACAATCGCCGAAATCCGAGTGAGTGAAATCAACAACGCGGCTGAATTCGGCGGCGTCAGCGACATCACTACGGTTTCGAAGAGTGGCAGCAACTCCTTCCATGGCGGTTTGTATGAAAACCTCCAAAACACGTCTCTGAACGCGCGGAACCCATTTGCCGCCGCGCGAAGCAAGACCATCATGAACAACTACGGCGGCTTCGTTGGCGGCCCGGTGATTAAGGACAAAACATTCTTCTTCGCCAGCTACGAGGCTCTAAAGCTTCCGCGCCAACAGTTCATCAATCAGAGCGTTCCTTCGGTTGCGCTCCGCAACGGCGACCTATCCGCCTATTCGGGCACCATTAAGGATCCGTTGACCGGCGTTCCGTTTGCTAACAACCAGATTCCGTTGAACCGTATTTCCCCCATCGCCTTGAACGCACTGCAGTATCTGTTCCCGCTGCCGAACACCGGGGCACCGAATGCGATTGCGAACAACTATGCACTGAACCTGCCCGTGCCTATCACCAGCCACCAGGGTGATTTGCGCATGGATCAAAACATCAGCGCCCGCCAAACGGCGTTTGTCCGACTCACATACAAGGATCGCGATGTGGTCTCTCCGCCGACTTCGGCGCAGGCAGTGACGACCGCGGCTGGCGCCGCGTATCAGCCTGAGCGCGACGTTACGATTGCTGCCGCGCACAATTTTGTTGTTACTCCTCGCATCGTCAACGAGCTTCGCATGGGACTCAGCGATGTCTACATTCTGACATCCACTGACGCCAATGCCGCTGATCTGGTGAAGAAAATTGGCGTTGCTGTTCCCGATGCTCCGGGCGGCAGCGCGACACCGAACTTCGTGATCAACGGCTTCCAGAACACGCAGACTGCGGCCAGCTCCATCAGCCGCTCGAAGACGATTCAGTTGCTGGATAACGTCAGCATCAACGCCGGCTCGCACACGTACAAGTTTGGTGCCGATATCCGCCAGTTGTCGGCTTATTTCAATAACGTGTTCGCCACGACCCGAGTGGGTGCTTACACCTATAACGGCTCCATCACGAACTCCGTCATCGGCAACCCCTACGCCGCGTTCCTGCTCGGCGTTCCGGATCGCGCACAGGTCACGAGCGTGATCAATCCGGATTCGAATGGCCGCTCCATCCACTACGCGTTCTACGCGCAGGACGATTGGAAGATCAGTCCTCGCTTGACCATCAACTATGGGTTGCGCTGGGAATATCATCCTCCATTCACCGATAGACTCGCGAACCTCGCGGTATTCCTGCCCGACTATTATTCCGTCGTAAATGGTGTGGGCGTTCGCGGCGCGGTCGCGGTTCCAGATGCCGGTATGAATCAGATCCATCCAACGTTTGCGGCGTCCATCTTGCCAACGCCGATCATGAGTGCGACGCAGGCAGGTATCCCGCAACAGCTCCATCGTTCGCAGAAGACCAGCTTCGCGCCTCGAATCGGTTTTGCGTGGCGTCCTAATGACAAGACGGTAATCCGGGGCGGTTACGGCCGCTTCATCGAAGCGATGCTTGGCACTCTGACCAGCGCAGGCTGGGCGGTGGAAGCGAGCAGCGTGGGCAGCTACACGAACTCGCTGGTCAACGGCCAGCCAGTCTTGCAGATGCCGTATCCGTTCCCGGCCAATCTCGCGCAACCGGGATCTCAGAGCTTCCAGCTCTCTGGCGATGTCAACTACCGCGATCCGTACGTGCAGCAGTGGAGTCTGACCGTGGAGCGCGACCTCGGCTTCGGCACGGGTGTCCGTGTCACCTATGACGGCAACCACGGCGCGAACCTCGGCTATACGAAGAATCTGGCTCAGATTGCCGCGAACACCGTCGGCTTCGCTGCCGCGAAGTCGTTCTCGCCGTTCCCAATCTGGAACAACATCTCGCAGAATACGACGGGCGCTCGGAGCAACTATCACGCGATCACGATTTCCGGCAACAAGAGGATGTCGCATGGCCTGCAGTTCTCCGCCAACTATGCGTTCGCCAGGAACCTGTCGAACGGACAGGGCTTCAACCCGACGGCGTTCGCCACACAGGCGGGCGGCGTGTCCACGGACAGCTATAACGTTGACGCCGACTACGGTAACGTTGCCTTCACGCGCCGTCAACGCTTCCAGACCACGTTCCTATACGAACTGCCGTTCGGCAAGAAGGGCATGTTCTTCAACAAGAGCAAGATCGCCGATCAAATCATCGGCGGTTGGCAGGTCTCGGGCGTAATGCTCTTCCAGACTGGCCCATTCATGACGGTAGTGGCCCCGGGTGCGGATCCGGCGGGTAACAACTTCCCGAACGTGACCGGCAACGGCCGCGCGGATTGGATCGCTGGTCAGTCGTTAGCTCCGGCCAACCAGAGCATCACCAACTGGATCAACAAAGCGGCGTATGCGATCCCGGCCAATAACATCGGCCGTATCGCCACCTCGCCGGTGGGTTCGGTCACTGGACCGGGAACCCAGGCCATGTCGCTCTCGCTGTACAAGACGTTCAGCATCACTGAGGGCATCCGTTTGCAACTGGGTGCAGCAGCTTCGAACGCCTTGAATCACCCGAACTATACGACGCCGAATCTGAACTACAACACGGCGCCGTTTGGCACCATCACCAACGTGCAGAACCAGGAATCGGGCGGTGCGCGCTCGGTGCAGGTGACTGCTCGCATCAGCTTCTAGTCCTTTTCCAGTCAAGGGAAGCTGAAAGAAGGAGAACTGAGATGACAAAAGGTGTGGTCATCCGGGGTGGAGGCGCTGCAGTAGCCTGCAGCGCCCACCTTCTCCGTAAAGCCGGAGTACAGATTTCACTGCAATTGACGGAACGGCCCCGCGTGCCGGTGTTGATGCTGAGCGACGCGGCTGTCTCCATGATGCAGGGAGTTTTTGAAGAGTCGGAGATGTTCTACGGCTCGCACAGGATTACGAAGCGGATTGTTTCGTGGGGCAACGACGCCTCTGGCGGGTCCGTTGAGCCGAAGGTGCTGGCGCACTCGGGCATCGTGCTTTCCGAAGAAAAACTATTGCGGTGCCTGGGAGCGGGAACCGCGAGCGAAGATAGCAGCGCGAAGGCGGATTGGAGCATCCTTTCCACCCGCCCCCTGCCGGCAACCGCAGCGGAACATCGTTTTGGCACGCGCACGGCGTCGGCAGTGAAGGTGGTGCTGCGACCGGAAGCCGATTCCTCGGCGTGCTGGATTGAATCTTTGGAATACGGCTGGCTGTTCTTAATCCCTAACGCCGTGGGCTCCGGCTGGTTGCTTTCCGTGGGTGAATCTCCCAAGGAATTATTGCCGCAAAGCCGTCTGATTCGTCCGCAAATCATGGGGTTAGGGAGCCAATTGGGCGAGTTTGCTTCGCACCCTCGAATCGTTTCGCCTCTGGGTGGGCCAGGATGGCTCGCCTGTGGAACGGCAGCGATGGGGTTTGATCCGATCTGCGGCGACGGTACGGCACACGCGGTGCGGGAAGCCGTGCTCGCCACTGCCGTCATTCGTTCGGCAAGAGAAGGCGGCGATGTTACCGAGCTGTTGAACCATTACGAGGCCCGGCTGACGGCGGGATTTGACCGCCACCTGAAGCTATGTCTGGCATATTACCGGTCGGGCAACGGTGGGCGATGGTGGGATGGAGAGGCCGAGGCGCTGGAGGAGGGAATCGCCTGGTGCGCCCGCCGCAGCGCCGAATTTTCGGCGTACCGGTATCAGTTGAATGGGTTTGAGTTGAAAGCCGCGTCCTAGACAATCAGCGATTGCGGAAAGCAAAAATTCCGCCGGATTATCGTTGACTTCAATTGGAGCGGATGTTACCATTTTGGCCACGAGGTTATGTCCTCGTACGTTGTTCCCGTCGGCACTCGGCATAGTTTTGCGGAGCGCCAATTCTTCGGTCCCCGTCTGGACCAATCACCCAGTTGCTTGATTGCGTGCACCGCCCCAGGGGCATTGTGCATTTCAGATTTCGCCTTGGCGAGGATTCCGATTTTGACGAGGGATAACATGATGTCACTTACGAAATGGGCAGGCACTACCGCACTATTCTTGTTCGGCGCCGCCGGATTGTTTGCGCAAAGTGCGCCGCAGGGGATTCCGATTGACGATCCCACTGTGATCCGCAAGTGTGGCGGCTGCCACCAGCGCGATTCCAGCGGCATGATGCGGCGGCTTTCCTATATGCGGACCAGCCCCGAGGTGTGGGAGCAGGCGATCAAACGCATGATCCGCATCAATGGACTTACGGCCACTCCTGCCGAAATCCGGGACGTCCTGAAGTACCTAAGTGCAAACAACGGTTTGGCCCCGGAAGAAATGAAGAGCGGCTTCTGGGAAGTGGAGCACCGGACGGTGGGCTATCAGGAAGATTACGTTCCGGCTCCCGTGCTACAGAAGACCTGCAATACATGCCACAACATCGGCCGCGTGCTTTCGCAACGCCGCACGAAAGACGATTACGACAAGCTGATCAACATGCACCTTGGCTTGTTTCCGAGCGCGATGAATATTTTGAAGCCAGCGAAAGCGAAGGCCGTGCCGGTGGATATGGCCGCGCAACGCATGATTACCAACGCCGCTGGCGGCATTCAGTTTGAGCAGCCCCGCGCGACGCCGGCCGGAGACGCGAAATTCCCCGCTGAGAGTGCCGTCGATTGGCTGGCTGCTAATCAGCCGTTGATCACCCCGGAGTGGACGTCGTGGAAAGCAGCGATGAAGACCCCGAAACTGGTGGGTACCTGGCTGCTGACCGGTGAAGAGCTGAGCAAGGGTAAGATCTTCGGCAAGATGACCATCACCCAGGGTGCGGCGGAAGATCAATTTACCACAGCGGTGGAGATGACCTACGCAACCACGGGCAACACCGTGAAAACGACAGGCCGCAGCATCGTCTATACCGGCTACAACTGGCGCGGACGCGAAAGCACGACGCCCAACGCAGCTCCTGCGTTGACCGCAGCGGCAACCCCAACGGAATGGCGCGAAGCGATGATGGTTTCCCGCGACGGCAACAGCATTGATGGCCGTTTCTTCTGGAGCAGCTTTGGTGAACTCGGCATCGATGTGCATCTGAGCCGGATGGGCAGCGAACCGACGGCCTTGGGCACCGATATCTCTGGCCTGCAATCGCCGTCGAAGGCAACCGTGAAGATTTTCGGTGCGAACCTCGGCGGCCTGAAAGCAACGGACGTGGATTTTGGCAAAGGCATTACGGTTTCGAAAGTTGTCAGTGCAACTCCCACGCTCGCCACGGTGGAAGTGGATGTCGCCAAAGGTTTGGCGGTTGGCTATCGCGATCTCGTACTCGGCAAGTCGACAGCGGTCGGCGCCTTCGCGGTTTACGACAAAATCGGCTACATCGAAGTGGGTCCGGATGCACAGATCTCGCGCCTGGGCGGCCTGAAGTATCCGAAAAACTACGCACAATACGAAGCGCTAGCGTGGGCGGCGGGTCCGGACGGCAAGCTTCATACCGATGACGACGTGGCGCTGGGTCCGGTACAGGCGCAATGGACGCTCGAAGAATTCTTCTCGACACCTGACGATGACGACACGAAGTTCGTCGGCAACATCGACGACAGCGGCTTCTTCACGCCGAACGTGGAAGGTCCAAATCAACAGCGCAAGAAGCAGGCGAATAACTTCGGCGTGAACAACTTCGGTGACGTTTGGGTGGCGGCGTCGTACCAGGCTCCCGATGGCACCAAGTTCAAGGCGAAGTCCTATCTTGTTGTTACGGTTCCCGATTACACGATGTACGATCAGCCGGAGGTGGCACAATGACGGCCGCGGAGCCGATTACAGCTGCGTATCGCCCTGCCGAACACCATACGTTTCAAGCGGGAGGCAAGGGATTCGTCTACTTGGTTCCAAGTGGAGCGATCTTCAACCTGGAGGGGCTCTCAAAGGAGGTCTTTGACCTTCTGTTGAGCGCGCCCCTCACCCGGGAAGAGCTCGCGGAAGTTCTAGCCCCGCGCGGCTATACGGCGAACGAGATCGAGGCGACGCTTCGCGATATGGAATCTTGCGATGTGGTCAGCGCCGGGGAAAGTAAGAAGACTTTCCCCGCGCTACCCGAGCAGGATTTCCCACTGCAGCGGATCGTTCTGAATACGACGAATCAATGCAATCTCTCGTGCGGATACTGTTACGAGTACAGCGGCGACAAGATCGCGCAAACCTCGGGCAAGCCGAAGTACATGAGCGAGGAGATCGCCAACGCTTCCATCGACACGCTGTTCCGCGAGGCCGGCGACCGGCCGAAAGTACACGTCACTTTTTTCGGCGGCGAAACGCTGCTGAATTATCCGGTGATGAAGTCGACCGTCGATTACGCGAATCGCAAGGCCGCCGACTTGGGGAAGGTAGTCGACTACAGCCTGACGACGAATGCGACGCTGCTGACCGAAGAGATTGTCGACTTTCTGGCGGCGAATCGTTTCGGAGTCACCGTGAGTATGGACGGAGACCGCGAACTGCACGATAAGATGCGCGTCTTCCACAACGGCAAGGGCAGCTACGACATCATCGTTCCGAAGATCAAGATGCTGCTGGCGCGGCACAAGACGAATTCGATCGGGGCGCGCGTCACTCTGAGCAGCGGCGTCCGCCACGTGCGCCGCATCTATGAACACCTCACCCAAGAGATCGGTTTTCAGGGCGTCGGCTTCTCGCCGGCAACCGCCAACACTGATCGCTTGTATCACATCGGTGGGCAGCAGATGGACGATGTGCTCGAGCAGTTCGCGGAACTCGCCTGGGAATATCGCGACTACGCGCTGCGCGGCGGACAGCATTACTTCACCAATGCGAGCGACACCGTGAAAGAGCTGCACCAGGGCATCAGCAAGGCCTACACATGCGGCGCTGGCTTGGGAATGCTTGGCGTTGGAACCGCAGGCGACGTCGCCATCTGTCACCGCTTCGTGGATGCTCCGGTGGCGCAGATGGGCAATGTCATGGGAGACGGCGTCGATCACAAGGCGCGGCGCGAGTTCCTCGAAGATCATCACGTTGGTTCGCGGCCCGATTGCCATGAGTGCTGGGTGCGCCCGGTGTGCGGCGGTGGCTGCTATCACGAGTCCTACATTCACTACGGCGACACACATGCCTCCAATCTGCATCAATGCGATCGCGTCCGCGGATGGATCGACACCTGTCTGCAGATCTACGGCGAAATCACTCTCAAGAACCCGAGGTTCCTGGAGCGTTTCGATGAATAATTTTTGCGCTTCGTCGCGCGCTCATCTACGGCGATACGAACGACAATTCTTCCGGCGCGGTTGCTTACGCGCCGGTCACCGAAGAACATTTTAATTTCCAGAAAAGACTCCGTCCCGATTAGACAAGGAAAACATGAACTCGCTACAAGCCATCAATCGCAAAGCACGCAAGCTGGAGCAGGCCCGCATTGCCGAAGTCTCCGCACAAGAAGGGGATGTCGAAGCGCTGCAAAGCAAGTCGAAACCCAAGCCGGGCCGCGTTTACTATCCGCTCGGTTGCACCATCAGCTTTAACCCCGGTTGGGAAGTCGATGTCTCCGGCGGCACTGCCGGTCTTTGCCAACCTGTCGAACGCGATCTGTTTGATTGCTACCTCGGCTGTGCGTGGCCGGCGCAGGTGCCTGATCACGTCAGCAACAATCCGGATTGGACGAGCAAGTGCGGCGCCGCGGTCAACGACTGGCGCAACGTCGACGTCGTCTATCCGTAAACACCGCTCCGTCTGCGGCCAATTTAGCTCATTCGAAATTGCATACGGGAGAAGTGTATGAAGAAGACACATTTATTGAAACGATGGCTGATGGCGGCGTTATTGGCGCTTGGTCTATCGGCATCCGCTCTCGCGGCGGTGCCCGCGAGTATGAAGGGGCTGATGTACATTGGCACCTTGGATTCCAAGCTGTTGGCGATTAAAGAGGATTCGGGCGATATCGCCGCCGAGATTCAGTTGGGCGGTATTCCGCGTACCGTGGTTCTCTCAACCGACGGCACCAAGCTCCACCTCATCACCACGAAAATGCAAGTGGAGACGGTGGACCTCGTGGCGCGGAAAGTGATCAGCAGTTTCTCGCTGGCGGATCCCCGCACCAGCCCTCGCATGTTGCGTAATGCCGGCGGCCGTAGCTTTTCCGGCATCGCCGTTGATCCGAGCGGCCGTTATCTCTATACCGGCATTCAGGTGACGGTGAAGGAGATCGACCAATACCGTATCGATCCGCCACAGTTTGTGACGATCGACTTGCAGGAAAAGAAAATCGCCAAGTCGATTCCATTCCCGAAGGGCTACGATTCGGGCTTTGGTTTCGGAGCCACCTATAAGGTTTCTCCGGACGGCAAACTCCTGTATGTGTTCGATGAGGACATCGTTTCCTTCAATCTCGCCGATCTGAAGGAAGTGGATCGCATTCCGCTGGCGAAGCCCGAGTATCCCGGCGCATCGCCTTACCGTCTGCAAGCCGCCGACGATCCCAACGACGAGCCGGGCACGGTCACCACGGTATTCACCTCGGTGGATCCCATTGTGCATAAAGAGACACTGGGCCTCGGCAAATTGAATCTGGCGACGAAGAAGGTGGAGTATGCTCCCATCGGACCGGCCTTCCCGATGGTCGGGTTCATGCTCTCTCCGGACCGCAAACTGGGCTATTCGCTGATGGTGACCCGCCCGGGCGCTAACCGTGAAACGCAATGGTGGGTCTGGGACATCAATCAGCAGAAGGTGATCAAAACGGAATCCGTGGTTCCGCGTATCAACTTCCGCCCGGCGATGAGCAGTGATGGCTCCATGCTCTATCTGTTCGGCGGCGGCTCTACCATCGAGATCTACGATGCCAAGACGCTGCAGGCGAAAAAGATGGTGTATCTGAACAAGGATTCGACAACGCAGTTGATTACAGTTGCGGGGCGGTAGGGCCAATGGCCCATCCGTCCGAAATTTCGGCACCAAGTCTGCTGCCGAGTGATGGCGGCTTTAGCCGTAGTGTGCGGGTGGCGGTGATTGATAGTGGAGTCAATCCTCGGCACCCGCACATTTGCGGTTTGGCGGGGGGCATCGTCATCGGAGAAAACAGTCAACCGGAACCTGGCGACCATTCCGATTACCTTGGCCACGGCACTGCAGTTACCGCCGCGATTCAAGAGAAAGCTCCAGACGCGGACTACTTCGCCGTCCGCCTATTCCAGACCTCCCTCCGGACCACCACCGATGCGTTGTTTAATGCAATCGATTGGGCCATAGCTGAGCGCATGGATGTAATCAACCTCAGCCTTGGCACCCGCAATCCCGCGCAACGCGCTCGCTTTCAGGAAACCATCGCTCGCGCTTGTGAAGAGGGTGTATTGCTGGTTGCCGCACGCCAGGCCGGCGACGATCTCTGCTATCCAGGTTCGCTGCCCGGCACGATCAGTGTTGGGCTCGATTGGGATTGTCCGCGTGAACGGTTCCGCTATGTGGACCAAGCAGCGGAAGGTGTCTTCTACGCGTCGGGCTTTCCGCGGGATCTTCCAGGAATGACGCGCGAGCGTAACTTAAATGGAATCAGCTTTGCGGTCGCCAACATGTGTGGCTTCGTGATTAAAGCATGTGAGCCCGCGGTCAGAGATGACTTTCGCGGGAGGGAAAAGATCGAAGCTGTCCGCCGGACGCTTGTCGCGAGCGCGATGACTACTTCGCCGGAACCATAACATACACCGGAACGATCAGGTCGCTTGCCTTGGTTGGCACGTTGCCGGATCGATACGTTTTCGAATCATCCCTATACGGAAACTCCTTCGGATAGGCGCGAATGCCGCCAAACAGATAACCGACCAGCACACGTTTCCCTCGCAAAGCTTTCAAGTCGTAGACGTCGACCTCCGGCTGCACTTTGGGAAGTCCAGTAACTGGAAGAAACACGGTGTTCGAACCGATATAGCCCGGCATGCGGGTCCCGCTTTGTACCATTTCCTGCGATGACGAACCCGTAACCGCAAGCGTCGTAATGTGATCGATCCAAGTGAGGCCATCGAAGTAGAGCGGTTGATGCTGATCGCCAATCATGGGAGCGGGTTCCGCTTTCTGCTGCGCATAGTTCCACGTCCAACGGCTGATGCCTCCAAAAAACGTGGTGTACATTGCGTGGGAATCGGAATCGAACAACTGGAGGTGCGCGCACGTGTAGCCGCTCATCGTTTGATCGAAGTGCTTATCGGCGGCCGGAGCAGTTGCCGCATCCCAATAGACGGGCTTCGTAAATCCAAGCTGATCTTTCGTGAAAACCCCGCCATAAGCAGCCGCTCCCACCGTGTGACCGTCCGGAAGAATTCTGTAAGCAACGTTCAGGTCGCGCCGGGCGAACTCGGAATCGGCAAATGCCTGAATCAATTGGACAGAAACCTCACCCCCCCCGCCCTGCTGAATGCGAATCTTGCGAATTTCGCCGGTGTATTTTTGTGATGCTTCCGCCGTGTTCCTTTCTCCGGAGGCTTCAAACTCACTGTAAGTGCCCATGAAGACGTGGCCGCCGATTACGTAAAAGGCGTCTCCAAGTTTCAGCATTTCCCCACCTGTAACCTGCACCAGTGGGCTCTCCGTATAATGAATTGCCGCGGATGCCGATCCGCGGTGCTCTACCACCGCATCCACAAGTTGCGGCAAACGAACCGAGGAGAGCACCGGGTACGTGACCCACGAGCCGGCTGAGTTCCGGCCATAGCCGCCGGCGATGTACAACGACTCGCCATCCTGAAAGAATGCAGGGTTGCTGGACGCCCATTGATCTTTGACAGTTGCCAACGACTCCGGCAGGTCCTCAAGTGGGATGCTAAACGTGCGGGCCGGGCCGTTGCCTGTCGGATCCACCACCCAGATGCGGGAGTTTGCCGTTGCCCGCGGAAAATCCACCTCGCTGCCGCCCACCCCGTGATAACCGGATGTTCTGCCGCCGATAAAGATCCACTTTCCCTCCCACTGGCCCCAGGCGAACGAATGAATACGGGGCGCACCCGCAAAACGGGCACTTACATCTTCAGAGGCATCTACGGTGAACGGCAAGCCGCGCCCCGGCGCGAAACTGCCCAAATCAGCGGCGGTTAACGTAGAAAAGGAAATCAGGCCAACAATGGCGGCAGCCCTGGCAAACATACACTTCTCCTTCGTCTTCAAATCAGAGATTTCAACGACGGGGTAAGCTGCGGGCGGGGCAAATGACAACGCGGCCAGCTTTAGTGTATCGGAAGAATCAAACTACGAAAAGCCCCAGGAGACTATTTTTCGTTGCCGAGGTCGATTTCGACGCCGGGAGCAATCTGTTCCACCTTGTGCGACCGGCGATCGCGGGCAATGACGGTTTCCTCAAACTCCAGGTGATCGGTGAGCAGATCAACCTCGGCGAATTGAGCCTTGGCGATACCGGTCTGTGCATGTTCGCTCTGCCTGCCAAGGATGTGATAAAACTCATGCGCCGCCAGGCGCGCCATCGCGCGACCGTACGTGAAATCTCGCTGAGGTGCGGGAAGATCGGCAATCGATCCGCCAATGAAACGGCTAAGCGCTGCGCAATCCAGCCAACTGAATGGCAGAATGCGGCCGTCAGATACAGCGGTGGAGGCCAGCGACGTCAGATTCTGGAGACGCGGCCCGGTCGGGACCCGGCGCGGCGCATCGCAGGTGCCGCGCAGTTCCAGTACAACCAGCTCGGCGTGCGTCGAGCCCAGATCCTTGACGGAGTCCTTCCAATGCAAGGTTACGCCAACCGAACGCATCAACTTGTCCATCTCGGCTTTCATCTCACTCATTGCGGAAGGGGAGTGATCGCCATGTGCCTTTAGGTACACGGATACCTCTCCGGTTCCAAGCAACTGAGCTTGGCCAGTTGAGACGCTCACATAGAGCATGCCGACGAGTGCAAGAAGTCGCGCGTACATGGCGCAGCCATCCAGATTATACACAATCCAAGTTGTTGAGGTGGAGGGGGTTGTCTAAGACGCGCAGCGCTGGCTAGACATCAGGGAAGCCCACAAAAAGCCTCGATTTTATTGACATTTTACGAATTCAATGCTAAAAATAGATATCAACAATTGTTTCTGCGCACGTCGCGCATAAACGATCTGCCCTGCGGCACCCGCGTCCACTGTCGGACGAAATTCAAAACATCAGTATTCTGCCGGTTTTTCGCGAACATCGTTCGTCCGCATATCGCCGGTGCGACTCTACGACAGGCGGACGCGAAGCGTGCATTCTCTCCAAAATTTCGCAATACACTCTCATCGGACCACGGAAGAAATCAGCCGTAAAACGGCGCGACGGGGTAGATTTCGCCACGTCCTCACCGCCGCGGCCATCGCTGTTGCGATCTCGGCTCCCGCTGCCTTCGCGCAGGATGCAGCAAAGTCAGCCGCGGACGAAGGCATTCCGGTTTCCGATGCGCTCGTCGTCTCCAAATGTGGAACCTGCCATCGCAAAGATGACAAAGGGAACCTGACGCGCATCTCTTATGTGCGCGCGACGCCCGAAGGCTGGGAAGAAGCGATCAAGCGCATGGTGCGTTTGAACGGCGTCAAGCTGGAGCCCACCGAAGCGCGGTCTATTCTCAAATACCTCAGCACCTACCACGGCCTTGCGCCTGAAGAGGCGAAGCCCGTGATGTACATGCCGGAGCATCGCCTCCGCGACGAAGAAATTCCAAATGAAACCGTGCGTGGTACCTGCATGACGTGTCATGCGCTTGGTAAAGCTTTCCAGTGGCGCCGCACGCGCGATGACTGGAAGCTATTGACCAATATGCACGTTGCGTTCTATGCGCAGGCGGATGTGGCGTTCCGCCGCGCCGGCGCACCGAATCCGGCGCCGGGCGCTGCAGCTCCCGCGGCGAATGCCAAACTGCCGGTGGAAGATACGCTTGATTTCCTCGGCAAATCGTACGGACTGCATTCTCCGGAATGGGCGAACTGGCAGGCCCGGATGCGCGCCCCGAAATTGGTGGGCCGTTGGGCGATTGCAGCTCACGTGACCGGCAAAGGCAAGTACGTCGGGGAGATGGTGATTGCGCAGGGCGCAGCCGAAGACGAATTCACGACGCGCATTAAGATGCAGTCGCTCAAGGACGGATCCAAGCTGGAGCGCACGGGCAGTGGCTTGGTGTACGCGGGCTACGCGTGGCGCGGCCGATCGAAAGCCGCGGCGGTTCCGGCCAACACCTCACCTTATGATCTGAATCGCGAAATGCGGGAAGCGCTTTGGATTTCGCCCGATCAAGCTTACGCGGAAGGCCGCTGGTTTTGGGGTGAATATCAAGAGTTTGGCGTGGACGTGAAGCTGACTCGTATCACTGCGGATCCAATGTTGATAACGGCGGACCGTTCTTCTATCAAGTCCGGCTCGACCAGTCAGCGCGTGAAGTTGGTTGGAGAAAACATACCTGCGGACGCGGCCGCGGCCGATCTCGACTTCGGCTCCGGCATCAAAGTAAAAGCGCTGGTCTCTCACTCGGCCACGGAATTGGTCGCGGATGTGGATGTTGCCGCCAACGCGGTTCCCGGCAAGCGGGATGTAGCCTTCCGACGCGCGGTGCTACCAGGTGCTGTTGCTGTCTACGATCGAGTGGATTACCTGCAGGTGGTGCCCGAATCGACCATCGCCCGCCTGGGCAGCGATGTTCACCCAAAGGGCTATCAGCAGTTTGAAGCGATCGGCTACCAACGTGGGGCCGATGGCAAGCTCCATACTGCCGACGATGTGGAACTCGGGGTGATCGACGCCTCTTTCTCCATGGAAGAATTCCTGGCGGTTTACGGCGACGATGACAAGGAGTTCATCGGTTCGCTGAGCAACGACGGATTTTTCACCCCGTCGCTCGATGGCCCGAATCCACAACGCAAGTTTTCGCGGAATAACTACGGCGATGTATGGGTCGTGGCCACCGCTAAGAACGAAAAGGACAAGGACGGGAAGGCAATCAGTGGAAAGTCATACCTGGTGGTCACCGTGCCGTCCTACATTCGCTGGGATCAGCCGGAGGTGGCGCCGTGATGATTGCGGAAGCAACACGTACCTATCGCGCGGGTGAGTATCACGAGTTCGAGGGCCGTGGCCGCAGGTTTCTCTATCTGGTTCCGGCAGGCGCGATCTTCGAAGTTGACGAGTTCGCGGGAACGATCATCGACCGCTTGGCGGCCGGCGAAGCGTCCCACGATGATCTCATCGACAATTTGACGGACAAAGGTATGAGCATCGGCAACGCCGAGGAGCTGCTCGCGGAATTGCTCGGCTCGCGCACGCTCCTCGCCGCGGGCTTTAAGCCGGAGCCCGTTCAGGAAGCACCCGCCGTATTTCCGATGCAAACGCTGGTGATGAACCTCACCAATCAGTGCAATTTGTCTTGCCAATACTGCTACGAATTTGGCGCCGACAAAGTGGCCACGCCGGACGGCAAGCCGAAGTTTATGGAAATGGAGACCGCCATGGCCTCCGTTGATTTCCTGATGGAGCAATCGGCCGGCCGCCGCACGGTTCACATTACCTTCTTCGGCGGCGAAACGCTGATGAATTTTCCACTGCTTAAACAAGTGGTGGAGTATGCAAACCAGCGTGCCGCGGAGTTCGGCAAGTCCATCGACTACAGCCTCACGACGAACGCGACGTTGATCACGCCGCAGATCATCGAATTCCTTTCGGAGAACCGCATCGGCGTCACCGTCAGCATGGATGGCCCGAAAGAACTGCACGACAAACTACGTGTTTTTTCGAACGGCATGGGCAGCTATGACATGATCGCGCCGCGCGTGAAGGCTCTGATCGCAGGCCATAGAACGCGACCCATCGTCGCACGTGTCACGCTCACTTCCAATGTCACCGACGTTATCCGCATTTACCGGCACCTCAAGGAAGACATGGGCTTCCATGAAGTTGGCTTTGCTCCGGTCACGTCTACGCCGAACCAGTTGTACTCAATTCAGGATGCCGGCATGGATACGGTGCTCGGGCAGTTCAAGCAACTCGCCGACGAGTATTTGGAGTTCGCGCTTCGCGGCGAAATGCACGGCTTCACCAACGTCAGTGATACGATCGCTGAGCTTTACCAGGGCGTAAATAAGTCGCAGCCCTGTGGCGCCGGGCTCGGACTGATGGGCGTTGGCCCGTCCGGCGACATCGCACCCTGTCATCGCTTCGTCGATTCCGATACGCATGCGCTCGGCAATATTAAGACGGGAATAGACCGCGAGAAGCAGCAGGAGTTCCTGACGCGCGGCCACGTCAACAACAAATACGAATGCAGTACCTGCTGGGCGCGCCCATTGTGCGCTGGCGGATGCCACCACGAGGCCTACGTCCGCTACGGCAACACCGGCCACCCGAATTTACACTACTGCGACTGGATCCGCGATTGGACAGACACCTGTCTCCGCATCTTCGGAACCTTGCACGCACAGAACCCCAATTTCTTGGAAACGTTTGCCGAAAGGAAAGCTCTATGAAGCATCTGCGACCCGTCAACCGGAAGGCACGCCGCATTGACGAAATCATCAGCGCGCCCGCGCCGGACCCCACGCTAGAGGTGGAGGCGCTCCAGAATCGAAACAATCCCGCGCCGCAGCAACGGCCGCACTTCCCCATGGGATGCGCGCTATCGTTCTCGCCCGGCTGGGAAGTGGATTCTGCCGGTGGAACTGCAGGTCTTTGCCAGCCCGTGGAACGCGACATCTACGATTGTTACGTCACCTGCTTCTGGCCCGCACAGGTTCCGGATCACCTCAACAACTATCCGGATTGGGCCAGCAAGTGCGCGACGGCAACCAAAGATTGGCGCAACCTCGACCTGGTCTTCCCATAGACCGCCGCCGAATGTGGCCTGACAAACGTCTCTTGAGTAGCTTATTTCAGTGGAGCGAGTAGACCTATGAAGAAGTGGATTCGATCAACTTTCCTTGGACTCACCTTCGCGCTTGGCGCGAACCTAAGCGCGGGCACGCTGTTTTTTGGAGCGTATCCCAACTCGCTGCTTGTCTTTGACGAAGCGCAAGGCAAGGTGGTTGATCGAATCATGCTGGAGACAGGCCTGCCCACCAGCATCCGGCTCTCTCAGGATAAAAAGAAGATCTACGTCACCACCAATGATCACGCTGGTCTTGAAGTGGTTGACGTGGCGACACATAAGGTACTTCGCCACCTCGTATTGAACAACGGCCCTCGCCGCTATCGCTTCAATGGTGGCGTTGCCGATGCGAACGATAAGCTGTTCTATACCATCACGACGGAGATCACCAAAGGTGTGGACCGTTTTGAAATCAGCAAGCCCCGCTACACCGTGATTGATTTGGAGCAGGGCAAGATCGTCAAAGCGATTGAAGTCTCCAAGGAAGACGAGAATGCCGTAGCCGGTGGCGGTGGCGGCCGCAACGGCGGATTCGACATCTCTCCGGACGGTAAGTTCCTCTATCAGTTCCGCGAAGCCGTGGTGGTACTGAACTCCGAAGACTTTAAAGTGGTGGACCGCATTGACCTCGCTAAGCCCGAACTTCCTGGCATGGAAGCGATCGGCTTCGGCGGACTGCTCGATAGCATCGATCAACCCGGCGAACGCGTCACCGTGTTCAACTCCTCCGATCCAGTGGTGCACAACCGGCTGTTTGGTATCGCGAAGTTCGATCTCGCGACGAGGAAGATGGAGTACGCTCCCATTGGACCGGCACCCGCCGCGATGTCCGGCCTGCAGGTGGCGCCCGATAAGAAGAGCGCGTGGGTCGTTGTCTCCACCGGCCTACAAGGCAACAAACGCTGCGAATTTTGGGCATTCGATATGCCCAGCAAGCGCATTACGCAGACGCAAGAAATCCCGTGCCGGTCCCGCTTCAGCTTTGGAATGTCGGCCGATGGCAAGAAACTCTATATCTATGGCGCGGGCTTCGAGTTCGACGTCTACGACGCAGCAACACTCAAGTTTGAAAAGACGTGGGATACCAATAACGACATCACGGGCGCCGGCTTGGTTGTGATCCCATAACATGGCGGAAAACGCGAACACCACCGAACCTCCGAGTCCAGGCTTCTCGCTGGCGGGGTACCGGCGTGCGCTGCATTACGCGTTGCCGCATTGGAAACGGTTTACATTCGTTTTTGTCGCGGGTATCGCGGCAACGCTCTTTGGCCTTGCGCAGCCGTACATCTCAAAGCTCCTGATTGACGAGGCGCTGCTTCGTCGTGACTTTCACAAATTGGTTACCATCAGCAGCCTGATGGTTGTTGCGACGCTCGCCAGCTTCGCCCTCAATATTGCCTCCAGCTATCAATACATCCAGGCCTCCTCCGGAGTCCTTTTCGGAATGCGCCTGGCGCTTTACCGCCACCTGCAACAGTTATCGCCCCGGTTTTGGTCGCGCAACAAAATGGGAGACATCATCTCCCGCATCAATAACGACATATCCGAAGTCCAACGTGTCACCGCCGATAGCCTGCTGGGCGCACTTTCGAATGTTGTCTTTCTGATCGGCAGCGCCGGTATTATGGCGGCACTAAACCGCAAGCTCCTGTTACTGAGCGTAGCGGTGCTCCCCATCAGTTTGTGGGCCTTGACGCACTATCAAAAGCGATTGGCCGACCGCGTCCGCACGGTACGCGAACGAAGCGCCAGTATCGGCAGTTTTCTGCTCGAAACACTGCTCGGAATGCGTGTAGTGGTTGCGTCCGGTGCCGAGTCGCGCGAAGTGGATCGTTTCCGGAAAGAGAACCACAATTTTGTCGACGCGCTGCTCAGCATGCAGATGATGTCGTTCATGGCGGGCGCCGTACCGGGCGCGTTGCTGACGCTCTGCACCTCTGCGATCTTCCTCTACGGCGGAAAGATGGTGATCGATGGCGAAATTACTACAGGTTCTTTGGTGGCAATCATGGCCTATCAAGCCCGTTTGCTCGCGCCTCTGCAGAATCTGATGGGCCTTTACACCAACATGATTTCGGGTGGTGTTTCCTTGAACCGGGTCTGCGAGTTGCTCGATACGCCTGCTGAAGTGGTGGAACGCCCGGAAGCCGTCGCGATTGGATCCATCAAAGGCGACCTTGAGATTGCTGGCGTTTCGTTCCGCCACGGCGAAAAACAGGTGCTGAACGAACTCTCCTTCCGCGTGCCGGCCGGCACTATCTGTGCGGTTCTTGGCCCCAGCGGCTCCGGCAAATCGACGCTGGCCGATCTGCTGGTCCGTTTCTACGATCCCGACGCTGGCACCATCAAGTTGGATGGGCAGGACCTTCGGGATCTGCATTTGAACAGCTTGCGGCGTTCCGTTGTTTTGCTCGATCAAAGTCCGTACCTTTTCCATGCCTCCGTCCGAGAAAACATCGCCTACGCGCGCCCCGAGGCAACCGAGGAAGAGATCATCACCGCTGCTCGCGCTGCGTCCATTCACGACCGCATCGTAAATCTGCCTGAAGGCTATGCAACGGTCCTTGCCGAGCGCGGCCAGACCCTCTCGGTTGGCGAACGTCAACGGATCGCACTTGCACGCGCGCTTCTTTCGGAGCCGAAGGTACTGATTCTCGATGAGCCTACTGCGGCGCTGGATGAAGCGAATGAGCTGTCCATCGTCGAAACCCTATCTACGGCGCTTGTTGGCCGCACGGCCATCATCATTACGCACGGTAAAGCTCTGACACGGATCGCGCACCAGACCGTCACGCTCGCCTAGTCCACCGGACTCACTCTCGCGTCCGCAGCGTTTGTCACGTAGACGCCGACCTTGCATCGTTATAGCGTAGAGCGATGCAAAATCCACGACAAATTGCCGCCATCGGAGTCTTCCTAACAGTTTGGCCCGCTTGGGCACAAACACCGTCTTTTCAGACACTTTCCCTGAAAGACGCTGTGCAGGTGGCCGTGGCAAAGAACAAGTCAATTGAGGCGGCCCATGCCGCTTCCGACGCTGCCCAAAGCCGGATCACACAGGCCAAGAGCGGCTACTTGCCGAAAGTCAACTATTCAGAATCCTGGACACGAAGCGATAATCCCGTGTTCGTGTTTTCGTCGCTTTTGACGCAACGCCAATTTGGCGCACAGAACTTCGCCATCGCTCCGTTGAACCGGCCCGATTTCCTCAACAACTTTCAATCCCAGATCAACGCCGATCAACCTCTCTATGATGCCGGCAAGACACGTCGCGCCGTGCAGAGCGCACAGTTGAGCAAAGATGCCGTTAGTGAGGAGACGCGCCGAACGCAACTCGATGTGATCGCTGCTGTGGTCCGCTCCTACTACGCCGCGCAATTGAGCGCCGAAATGCTGCGGGCCGCCGAACAAGCCATGCTGTCCGCTGAATCCGATCTATTCCGCGCGCAGGCACGCGTGAAAGCGGGCGTGACAACCGACGTCGACGTGCTCTCCATCAAGGTCCATATCGCAAACATAAAAGAGCAACAAATTCGCCTTCAGGCGGATCTCGAAGTCGCGCACGCGGCACTGAATGAAGCGATGGGCCAATCCTTGGATAACCCTCACATGTTGATCACCGCGCTTTCGGCCGTTGCATTGCCCGCAAACATGGTCACCCAATTCGAATCCGACGGTGTTTCGAATCGTCCGGAAACCAAACAACTCAAGCTCATGGCGTCCATTGCCGAAACACAGGCAGCCGATGCGCGCTCCCATTGGCTGCCGCAAGTCGGCTTGCACAGCGCCTTTGAAGCCGACCGTCAGCGCTTCTACAATGGCGGCGGAGCAAACTGGCTGGTCTCCATTGGCCTTCGCTGGAATCTGTTCGATGGATTTGCCGGCGCCAGCCGCGTGCAAGAAGCGCAGTCGGCAATTCGCCGGGCCAATGCCGAAAAAGACCGCGCCGACGCCGCGATCCGGTTGCAGGTACGCAAAGCTTTTACAGATCTGCGAGCCGCGCAGCAACGCATCGAAACCGCGCAAGCGACGGTTGCCGAAGCCGAGGAAACATTACGCATTTCGCAAGACCGCTACGCGGCGGGGCTGAGTACGATCACCGATTTGCTTCGCACCGAAACCGCACTACTTGAAACACGTACGCGAAATCTTGCCGCAATTCATGATCAACACCTCGCCGCCGTTATGCTCGAATGGGCCGCGGGAACGCTGAACGCCGAATCGGAGGTACTACGGTAATGAAAGCAGCAGCCTCACTTGCGATCTTTGGCATCATACTCACCGGATGCGGAAAAGCTCCGCACGAAACACAGGCCGCTGCCCCGGCGCCAATAGTGCAAGCACGCATCGTCCCGGTTTCTGCCGAATCCATCACCGCAACGTACGAAACCACCGGCACGGTGCGCGCACGCGCCACCGGAGCCGTTTCCGCTCGCATCATTGGCTACGTTCGCGACGTGAAAGTGCAACTCGGCGAGCGCGTGCAGGAGGGCCAGACACTCGTAACGCTGGACACCCGAGAAGTGGACATCTTGATCCGCCGCATTGAAGCGCAGGGCGAAGAGATCCGCAGCGCCATTCCCGAAGCCGAAAGCGCCATCGCCGCTGCCAGGGCCAACGCCGATCTTGCGCAATCCACCTTCAACCGCATGCAGGAGCTGTTCAACAAGAAGTCAATCTCAAATCAGGAATTCGATGAAGCCTCTGCGCGCCTAAAGGCCGCCAGTGCCAACGTCGCTGTGGCACAGGCTAAGCGCAGCCAACTGGACGCCAAGTTGAAGCAAGTGAGCCAGGAAATCAGCTCGGCCGAAGTGAGCCGGAGCTATTCCACGGTGACCGCGCCCTTCTCCGGAGTCGTCATCTCGAAAGCGGTGGAACCAGGAAATCTGGCGCAGCCCGGAGCGCCACTGTTCACCGTTGAGCGCGAAGGAGCGCTGCGATTGGAAGCCGATGTAGAAGAATCGCGTCTCGTCTCGATCCGCACCGGACAAAGCGTTGCCGTAATGCTCGATGGCCTGGATCGCGCAATCACAGGACGTGTTGCCGAAATTGTCCCGTCCGTGGACGCGGCATCGCGAACTGGTGTTGTCAAAATCGATCTGCCCATGACTGCGGGACTCCGCTCCGGCATGTTCGGCCGCGCACGCTTCCCTTCCGGTCGCCGGCAATCGACCGCTGTTCCAGTGAACGCCCTGGTCCAGCAAGGCCAACTGCAATCGATCTTCGTTGTGGAAGACGGAACCGCACATCGCCGATTAGTAACGCTCGGCGAACGCCACGGGGAGCGCGTTGAAATACTTTCCGGCATCGTCAACGGGGAAAACATAGTCGCACCTGTCCCAGCGGGAATGGCCGATGGCGTGAAAGTGGAGGTTCGTCCGTGACGCACCGCGGCTTAGGGCCCGCCGGAAAGTTCGCGCGGACCTGGACAAACTCGAAACTAACGCCGCTGCTGATTATGGCCTCCATTCTCCTGGGGCTGTTCGCGGTTTGGAAATTGCCCCGTGAGGAAGAACCACAAATCGTGGTGCCGATGGTGGACATCTTCGTGCAGATGCCCGGCAGTTCGGCACGCGAAGTGGAAGAGCGTGTTACTAAACCCATGGAAAAGCTCCTGTGGGAGATCCCCGGGGTCGAGTACGTCTATTCCACATCAAGCCCCGGCAGTTCGCTTGCCATCGTTCGCTTCCTTGTTGGACATAACGAGGAAGATGCGATCGTTCAACTGAATCAGAAGTTGTACGCGAATCTGGATTTGATTCCGCCAGGAGCTTCTATGCCGTTGGTGAAGCGCCGCTCCATCGACGATGTGCCGATCCTTGCACTCACCTTCTGGAGCAAGCGCTACGGTGATTACGAACTCCGTAGCCTCGCCGCGCAGGTCCATGACGTCATCAAGCAAACGGCGGAAGTCTCCGCGGTAACCATCATCGGCGGCCAGAAGCGTGAGGTGCGGATCGCGCTCGACCCGTCGCGCCTTGCCGCCTCCAACTTATCCCCGCTCCAGGTCGCGAGATCACTGGGCCTATCCAATCAGCGCGTGCCTTCCGGCGAATTCGCCTCGGCAAACAAACAGCTCCTCCTCGAAACCGGCGAATTTCTCCGCACAGCGGATGATGTCCGCAACGTAGTGGCAGGTTCCGCGAACGGCAAGCCCGTGTTCGTCCGCGACGTGGCCGACGTTGCCGACGGCGGGGAGGAACCCTCGGAGTATGTCCGCTACTCGGACCACTCCGGATTCTATCCCGCGGTAACCGTTTCCATCTCCAAGCGCAAAGGGAGCAATGCGGTCGATGTAGCCGACAACGTGCTGGAACGCGTGCGTCCCCTTAAGGCTTCGCTAATTCCATCCGACGTCCAGATGACCATTACGCGCCAGTACGGCGACACGGCCAAAGAAAAATCGAACGAGCTGCTGTGGCACATGCTGATCGCCGTGGTATCGGTCAGCGTGTTGATTGCCATTACGCTTGGTTTGCGCGAATCGCTCATTGTTTTCACTGCAATCCCGGTGACTCTCGCGCTAACGCTCACCGTGTTCTATCTATACGGCTACACGCTTAATCGCATCACCCTTTTCGCGCTGATTTTCTCGATCGGCATTCTCGTGGATGACGCCATCGTCGTGGTCGAAAACATTGCCCGCCACTGGCGCATGCCGGAGAACGCCGGGCGCCCTCCTGTTGATGTCGCCATCGAGGCAGTAGATGAAGTGGGCAACCCCACCATCCTTGCGACGCTCACCGTCGTTGCGGCGATCTTGCCCATGGCCTTTGTCGGCGGACTGATGGGTCCCTACATGCGCCCGATTCCAATTGGCGCGACCGCCGCCATGGTCTTCTCTCTGTTAGTCGCCTTCATGGTGACCCCGTGGGCAGCCGTGCGCCTGATGAAGAAATCCAACGAAGGTCATGGCGATGGCCACGAAGATTTCTTCACCCGTATCTATCGCAAAGTTATGGGAGCCCTTCTGCATAAAGCTCCGCTGCGCTGGAGCTTCCTTGGTGGCGTCGTGTTCCTGTTGGTCGGCTCGTGTGCCCTGTTCTACACGGGCTTTGTGAAGGTGAAGATGCTGCCGTTCGACAACAAGAGCGAATTCCAGGTGATCATCGATATGCCTAACGGAACCACGCTGGAACAAACCCAGCGCGTGGCGCAGGCACTTGCCGATGAAGCGTCCAAGCAGCCTGAGGTGGTGAATGTTCAAACCTACGCAGGCACGGCATCTCCCTACAACTTCAATGGCCTTGTTCGTCACTACTACCTGCGCCGCGGTCCGAACGTGGCGGACATCCAAATCAACCTGCTGGGCAAAGATGAACGCGATCTGCAGAGCCATGAAATCGCCAAGCAGGTGCGCACGCGACTGCAGCCCCTCGCGGATCGCTTCGGCGCTCGCATGAAAGTAGCGGAGGTGCCGCCAGGTCCGCCGGTTCTCGAAACCTTAGTCGCCGAAGTCTACGGTCCGGATATGGAGCATAGAGTTTCGTTGGCGAAACAGATGCGCGACCTCTTCAAGCGCACCAATGGCGTCGTCGATGTCGACTGGTACGTCGAAGACGACCAAACAAAATACCGCTTCGTTGTCGATGAAGAAAAAGCCGCGCTGCACGGTATTTCGGAAGACGATATTGCCCGTGCCGTGCAACTTGCATCCAGCGGCTTTCCAGCCGGCCTTCTGCATGTGGACGCCGCAAAAGAAGATGTTCCAGTGATGGTGCGCCTCAATCGCGCCCAACGCTCCGATCTCGATCGTCTCCGTGACCTGCGTGTCACCGGCGCGCGCGGCCAATCGGTAGCGCTCCGCGAACTGGTCCGCGTGCGGGAGGAGACCAACGACAAGAGCATCTATCACAAGAATTTGATGCCGGTCACTTACGTAACGGCCGACATCGCCGGTGCGATGGAAAGTCCTGTCTACGCGATCCTCAAGTTGGGCCCCGGGATCGACAACATCAAAATCCCCGAAGGCTATCAGATTGAGCAGCATATGGCCGCGCTCCCCTCCGATGGTTCCCGCTACTCGATGAAATGGGATGGCGAATGGCACGTTACCTATGAGGTCTTTCGCGATCTCGGCATCGCCTTCGCCGCCGTGCTTATCTTGATCTACGCTCTGGTCGTCGGCTGGTTCCAGTCCTTTGTCACGCCGCTCATTATCATGGCCGCCATTCCGTTTTCGCTCGTCGGTATTCTGCCCGCGCACGGAATGTTGAACGCATTTTTCACCGCGACCTCCATGATCGGCTTTATCGCGGGCGCTGGGATCGTGGTCCGCAACTCCATCATCCTTGTTGATTTCGTCGAACTGCGTGTCAGCGAAGGAATGCCGCTCGATGAGGCCGTGATTGATGCAGGCGCTGTCCGCTTCCGTCCGATGATGTTGACCGCGGCCGCCGTCGTTGTCGGATCGTCCGTGATTCTATTTGACCCAATCTTCCAAGGCCTCGCGATTGCCTTGATGGCCGGCGAAATCGCATCTCTGCTACTGTCGCGCATGACTGTGCCGGTACTCTACTTTGCCGTAAACCGAAGGAGGAAACTGCCGTGAACGTCGATAGGTATTTGAGGCTCATCGCTGGAGCCTTCACTTTGCTCAGCCTAGCTCTCGGCTATTTTGCGAGCCCGTATTGGTACCTGTTCACCGCGTTTGTCGGTCTGAACTTGCTGCAATCCGGCCTCACAAACTGGTGTCTAATGATGACGATTCTGCGCAAGCTTGGCGTTAAAGGTTGACGGTGCTAGGCCAGTTCAAAGAACATCGCCGTTTTCTCGCGGCGAAATGTGGCGAAGCCCAGGCGCGAGAAAAACGACGTTTGACTCGTCACCGCAAATAGCTCGCGCACGCCTCGTGCCTTGCCTCGTGCGATGCAGCACTCCACAAGCTTCGTCGCAATCCCGTGATCCTGAAAATCCGCATGCACGGAGAGGCTGCGCACCTCGGCGATACGCTTCGAATAGATCTGCAGCGCGCAGCACCCCACTAATTGGCCCGCAACAGAAGCCACAAAAAACGAAGAAGCCCGAGGCAGATTACGTTGTACGAGTTGTCCGGGATATAGCCGAATCAGGCCGCGAATGAAGTGCATATCCTCCGGCGCCGCCGCCCGGATTTCCAAACCCTTCGGCGCTTTTGCCGGAGCGCGCCTAATCTTTGAATTTCCCACTCCATCAAACTAGCACGCGGATTGCACTCCTCGATCTACCTTTTTTTGCTGAGGCTATTGAAAATCTGCGTGACGAAGTTGTCCGTGGATCCAAGCCCTGTCTGCCCGCCGTAGAGTGGATCGTAGTCGAGCGTCGGTCGCGCCGCTTTCACCTGATCGAGCGTCATGCCCTTGTTGATCATGTCCTGAATGCGGTCACGAATGATCGTGGTCATGTCGCGGTATTCGGCAAGATCGGCGAGGTCACACAAGCGTCCGTGCCCGGGCACGATGTACGTCCCGCCCTCTTCTTTTTCCGCAGGGATCGCCATCGAAAGCATCCGGTTCAGACCCGCGAGCACGCCTTGAATGCTGCCGCCGCCCTCGATGTCGTACACAGGATAACGGCTAATCGCGAAGATATCGCCGGCGCTGATCACATCCGAACGGCGGAAAAAAACGATGGAGTCGCTCGAGGAATGCGCCGCTGGAATATGAATCACCTCGATGCCTTCGCCGTTAAAGAAGGCTTTCTTTCGCTCCTCAAGATACGTGTCCGTCGGCCAGAACCCCGAGGTCATTGCGCGGTCGCCCGGTTTCCCTGTTGGTGTTGCGCTTAATATGTTGAGAACATTTTGGTGCGCCAAAATTGACGCACGGCCCGAGCCCTGTCCGAAATCCTCATCCTCATTGCCGCCGCTGATACGACGGCCCGCCTTCGATAGCGCCTCGTTGCCGCCCACGTGATCCCCGTGCACGTGCGTATTGATGATCATGCCGATGGATTTATCCGTCAGCTTCCTCAGTTCCACGAGGATCTTCGACGCCATCGGAGCAAATTGCGTGTCCACCAACAACACGCCGTCCTTGCCAATCTGCACCGTTGTGTTCCCGCCCGCACCGGCGAACATGTACATTCCGTCGCGAATCGGAATGACGCGAACCTCCACTTTCGATAAATCCTGCTGCCCGTTGGCGCGCGGCACAAACGCAACGCCAGCCGATAGTAACGCGGCGATTCCAGCGGCGGCGGTCCAGGCTCTAAAGTTGTATGTCCATCGCATGATCATGCTCCTTGCCCTACCGTGACGTCCGCGCCGGAGCTGTTTTGAACTTCTTCTTGTATTCCGGATACAACTGCTCTGCGCCACCCCGGCTCGCCTCCGCCGGAAGGTTATGCGATGTGGTCCACTCGGCAAGGAATGGATTCGCACCCGGCAGGAAATGCGGGACCTCACCTTCAGGGCGAGGCACCTCCACCACCGTCTCGCATGGATACGGAGCCATCATCTGATTCACGTCCAGCACATAGCTCACACTGCGAGGCAGCGGCTCGGTGAGATAAACAGGATCTTCCACAATCGATGCCACCGTCATGAAGTTTCCATGACGCATGAAATGTTCGGTCAACTTCGCCTCTGGACTCCGCGGCACGCCGTTGCGGCGCAGGAAGCCCATCTTCAGATGCGTCGTTGTCACCGTCAGCATGTTGCCTTCCCACTTGCCCGTGGAAAATCCTTGCCAGGTGTGTGGGGCTTCCGGCCCGGGATGCGCACGCCCGTCCATCCAAATGACGCGCTCCTGGCCCATCCACGCCACGCGATGGTGCCACGCTTTTATTTCCTGCGTTTGCGGATCCAGCTCCGCCGTCAAACGAATATTGAAACCCGCACGCCCCGCCATGTAATCGGCAGGATGCGGACGGCACTGCCACTCAGGCAACGTCAGAATCGATGCCTTGTAGCTCTGCGCGCGCAACCGCGCGGAATCGTTGATCGGCAGCGCTGTAAAATCGCCCAGATCCGGACCCAGCCCGCGTTCATTTTGATCGTGGTGAATGCGTCCAGACCATTGACCGGAGATGTCGATCTGTCCGAACACCGGTAGACTCGCCGCGGCCAACGCCAAAGGGAGCCAGCTTGTTGCAAAACGTATCGTCATAGTTTCTCCCTTCCCTAACGCGACGAACACGGCGCTGGATCCCAGCCGGTGCCATCCGCCTGCTTTTTGAAATGAACGCTGGTGATGAACGGCGTATTTAGATATTGGCGATCATCCACGATGGTGGTGATCCATAACCACTGGTCCCCGTTCGCCTCCGTGGTTGGGTCGAAATACTCTGTCAACGTTGCGTTCGCGCTATACGGCACGCCGTTTTTGCGCAGGTACCCCGGCCGCATGCGCGTGGTGGACACCTTCATCGTTCCCCGGCTGCGCCCGCCCACCTCTTTGCCCGCTACAAGAATCGCGCGGCCCGCGCGCAATGCGCCGGTTTCATCCCACTGCGCCAGCGATTCCCCAAGATACGTCGGAGCCCCGCCTGCCGATTTCCAATCGCCAAAGTGCAGCAAACGAGTCTGTTGCCCGGCGTCGGTTTCCACCTTTAGCGTGTTGTCATCGGCCCAAGTGATGTGAATACGTCCCGGGATACGCAACAGCGACGGCGCTGCGTAAGACTTGCATTGCTCTCCTGCAGCTTCGTCTTTGGCTGGATCCCAAGCGTCCGCTGCGGCTTTGCCCGCGGCGTTCAACGGCACGCTCGTATAGTCGCCCTTGGGAGGTGTGAACATCCGCCAGCGCCAGTCCTCGGTGACAACAGAAACCCAATATCCCGTGATGTCAAAAGGAGCTGCTTTCCGGCCCGTTTCCGCAGGACCCGTTGGATAGGCGGGCGGATACTGTGCGTGCACTTGTAGCGGCAGGCTCATCCACAATCCCAAGAGCCCAACTGCGTGCCGGAAGCGCATGCGTATCATCGCTGCAATCATGATAGTTTCTCCCAATCGCTGCCGCGCTTCATCATACATCGCTTCTCCCGCGGCCAACTCCTGAGCCGAACGCGGGATCGCGAATGGACTTTCTGCTAGAAGATCAGCTTCAGTGCGAACTGAAGCTGGCGCGCGGTAGTCGTTGTGCTGGTGATCACACCGGCCGATGCAAGCGCGGGCTCCAGATTCGTGCCACTTCCAGCTGTTGTGCCTGCGAAAGCAAGGCGGCCGGGCTGAGAGAAGTTCGCGTGATTGAAGATATTGAACATCTCGGCACGGAACTGCAGTTTGCCCGCTTCGCCCAGCATCGGGATGGCAGTGTCCTTCACGAAGGAAAGATCCATATTCGCGAAGCCCGGCCCGCGCAGCAGGTTGCGGCCCGCGTTGCCCAGATAGCCCTGCGGCTGCAGAGCGAACGCGCATGGATCGAAATAGAGATTCGACCGGCCGAGTTGCGTCCCTGCCGCCACACCCGAGCAACCATTGGTAGTGCCCGAAGTAATGTCGCCCGCCGTACGGCCCGCCACCAGATCGGGACGGTCAATTCCGGCCGCGCCTGCATTCTGACCCGCGCGCGAACGGTTGCTATTCAGTGCCACGGTGAATGGCTGGCCATTTTGCACGGAGATAATAGTGCTGGTCCACCAACCGCTTAACAATCCGCCGGCAACGCCTCGAAACGACGGCTTGGGAAGCGTATAGATCGCGTTGAAGCGGAATACATTTGGCGTATCAAAGTCGGCAAGCGAGCGATCGGACCGCCAGTTGGCCGGGTTCGAATCGAACACGTTCGCACCTCCGCCACCATCGGTACCCAATTGAGACATCGGCGTGCCGATGGACTTTGAGCGCGTGTATGACAACTGGAACTGCAAGCCCTGTGACATCCGCTTCAGCACTTCAACCTGGAACGCGTTGTACCAGGAATTTGCGCCTGACGTCTTCAGCTCAATATTGTTGAAGTTCGGATTGCGGCGCAGGCTCTGACTCGCCGCACTTGGCCAGAAGGCGCGGCCATCGGATTGAATGGTGGGCAGAATCGGGTTGCCTTCGATGGTCCGGTTTAAGTTCAAGCCGCGTGATCCCACATACGCCGCCGTCAGTGCCAAGCCCCAGGGGAGCTGCCGTTGCACGGAAACGTTGTATTGGAGCAAATGCGGCTGTTTCATGTTGTAGTCGATCAAACGCTGTGACTTGCCAAGAGAAGAGGCAGGGAAGGTAAGTGGCAAAGTGATTGATGTCGCCGTGGCAACGGAACTGGTGGAGGCGAACGGCTGTGTGCCCGTAACACCAATGATGAACGACGGGCCCATGTTCGCCAAGTCATAAAGCAATCCGAAGCCGCCGCGCACCGCGGTTTTGCCGTCGCCTGTGGCGTCCCATGCGACGCCAAAACGCGGACTGAAGTTCCTCAGCGTAAAATTCTGGTGTGGTGCGCCAATTGTGTTCGCCGTATCCGTCACCAGGTTCCGCAGTGCGGCGTTACGGCCGTCCACTTCGTAGGGCGACGTCATCGGTTCGTAGCGCAATCCAAGGTTCAATGTCAGGCGGCGATGCACCTTGAAATCGTCCTGTGCATAGAAGCCCATCACGTTGTATTTGTAGTCGCGCTTGAGAACGGAACCAGCCGTTACCGCGATATAGTTCGAAGCCGTCGCGTTCAGGAAATTCGCCAAGCTCGAAAAAGTCACGCTGCCGCGGCTGTTTGTACTCGACCTCAGATACAGGTCGTAGCTGTTCAGCATGAAACCGAACTTCAGCGAATGCTTGCCTTTGGTCCAAAACACGTCATCGCTGTAGTTCACCAAATATTGGTTCAAATCCGTCGGCGATGGACCGTCGGCAGCGAACGTGGTCACGCCACCAATGGCGATACTTCCAATTTCCTGCCCCGCCACCAAAGAGTAGTTCGGGCCGATAATGCCCGATGGAGACTCGTTATTGATCTCCGTTCGGCTGTACGAGAAACGAATGGTGTTCAGCAACGTTGGTGAAAAAATGTGGTTCTCCGCTGCGGTCAAATACTGATTCAGCGTGCGGCCAATGGAGGAAAGTTGAGGGTACGCGAGCGCCAGCGTCTGCGCGCCGTCGTCCACCGTATAGCGGCCGAAGATGGAATCCTTTGCGGAGAATGTGTGGTCCAGGCGGCCTTGGCCGTAGTGTTCAGCAATGGGCTCCGTGAAACCAAAGACATGCTGGTTGCCTGCATTCGGATTGGGGAAGATACTCAAGATCGAGGCGATCACCGGGGAAACGGTCACGGAGGCGGTGCTTCCCAGTGCGGTGCATGCCGTGTTCGTGATCACCGCACCCGCCGGACCGCGGCATCCCGCGGCCATTACATTGCTGCGGATGCTGCGAGTCAAACGCTGCTGCAACCCCTCATACGTGGCAAAGAAAAACGTTCTGTCTTTCTGGATCGGTCCGCCAATCGACCCACCGAAGTTGTTGCGCTTGAAAGGGGGGGGATTGTTGCCTGGGTCGAAAAAGTTGCGCGCATCCAGCTTGCTATTGCGCAGATACTCAAGCACGGAACCGTGAATTGCGTTGGTGCCGCTCTTCGATACAATCAGCACCTGCGATCCCATTGCCAAGCCGTACTCCGCACTGAAGTAATTCGTCAAAATACGGAACTCGCGGATGCCCTCCACCCCCAGTGTGGAACCGCCAATCGACGCCGAACTCGATCCGTAGAGGTTCGTCATCGGCGCCCCGTCGAGCAGAAAGTTATTCGAGCGGTGCGAGGCTCCGTTCGTGCTGATCATTAGTCCGCTGTTGCCCGCCGATTTGCCCACGTTCTTTGCTTCGACGACGCCCGTTTCGTTCAGTGTCAAATCCGCGAAGTTGCGTCCGTTCAGCGGAAGGTCGGCAAGCTTTTGTTGATCCACCAAGCCACCGAGCGAAGCCGATTCCGTGTTCACTTCAAGCGCTCCGCTCGTCACCGTCACTTGTTGTTCCACGGACCCCACCTTCAAGGAAAAGTTGATGGCGGCTTCCTGCGAAACGGTCAGCGCGATGCCCGTGACAATGGACGTCTCAAAACCTTGCTGCGTGGTTCGCGCTTCATAGTTCCCCACCGGAAGTGCCGGAAAGCGATACGAACCGTCCTGGGTCGTAGTCGCGGTACGGGTCAACCCGGTTTCTGAATTTTTCACGGTAACGGTTGCGCCCGGCACGACGGAGCCGCTGTTATCCGTCACCACGCCCAAAATAGTTGCTGTCGGCAATTGTGCGGCCAACGAACCGCAAAACATGGCGATCATCATGACAACAACGGCCACACGAGGGCTGGCTGCATATTTGCGTATATCAAAATTCACGAAAAATACCCCTCTCTTTCGAGCTTCCCTTTCGTTGAACTTTCTGACAGCTTGACGTTCTAAGCGCCAGAACCCCTACTCCCCTTGTCCGGAACCAACACATCACTCCGGTGAACGGATAGTCCATTCGAAACGCGTGTATCTATCGGGTGGTGCACGGTGTCGGATGCCACTTCGACCCGTCTTTCTCCCGCTTGAAATTCGAACTGAGAATGAAGCGTTCCGTCAGATACTGCGGATCTTCAATGACCGCATTCACCACCATCCATTCATCCCCGTTAGGCAGCTTCGGGAAAAGATCAAAATACTCCGTCACCTTTGCGTTCTCGCTGTACGGAATCCCGTTCCGCCGGTAGTAGCCGGCTTTGAGATTTGTGGTTTCCACTTTCAAATCCCGTGGACCCGTTGGCCCACCGCCACGCCGCGGAGGCGCTCCGGCCGTATCTGCTTCCCACTCCGCAAGCGACGATCCTTGCCAACTGCGGGGACCCTTGCCCGGAGTCTCTCCAAAGTGCAGTAGCCGGGTCTGCGTACCCAAATCCGTTTCAATTTTCAACGTGTTGTCGTCTTGCCAAGTGATGTGAAGACGGGTGGGCAGGCGCATGATGGAAGGTGCGCCATAAACACGGCACTGTTCCCCGGAGGCTTCGTCTTTCGCTGGATCCCAGGCGTCCGCCATGCGCCGGCCTTCGATATTCAACGGCACGCTAGAGAAATCGCCTTTATCCGGGGTAATCATGCGCCAGCGCCAGTCCTCATTGATCACGGCTACCCAATAGCCGGTGACATCGAACGGCGCGCCGGCCTTACCGCTCTTCGCCGGTCCGGTGGATTTCGGCGTCTGCGTTTGCAGCTGAAGAATGTCGCCGGGTTTGGGCTCTTGCGCCGGTTGCTGCGCGCACACGATTTGCGCCGACAGCGTGAACGCCGCTCCAGTCACGAGGCTTCGAATCCAGTTCCGCTTGCGAAGGTTCATGTCGATTCCTAAGCGCCTCATTGCTCGTTACCGTTTTGCCGGAACTGCCGGTTTGGTCAACGGCTTCATCGACGCCGCCAGATCCTTGTATACGGCTTCCACAAACATGTCCGCCGTCCAATCGGGTTGCGAGTAGCGCTTCTCATATTCCAGCGCGGGCCGCGCGGCTTTCACCTGTTCGAGAGTTTGCCCATTCTTGATGCCGTCCTCGATGCGGTCGTGAACAATCTGCACCATCTCGCGGTAGAACTCGACGTCGGCTTCATCGGAAAGCCGCCCGTGGGCAGGGACGATCATCGTTCCGCCTTGTTGGAGTTCGCCCGGAATCGCCATTTCCAGAATCTGCTGCAAGCCGCCGATGACCCCACGGATGTGGCCGCCTTTTGCGGCGTCAATCTTCGGGAATCCCACGGTGCTGAATAATTCTCCGGCCGCGATCACATCCGATCGCCGCAGGAACACAATGCTATCGCCATCGCTGTGCGCATCCGGCTGATGCACGATCTTCGTCGACCCGCCGTTGAAGAAAACTTCCTTGTCTTTGGCGTAAACATCCGTCGGCCAGGCATCGAGCGTATACGCGGCCTGCTGTCCGCTGGGCGCGCCCATGCGCTCCAGAACCGTTTCATGGGCCAGAATCATCAGCGGCGGACCGGCTGGACGCCCGCCCAATGCACCGCGAACAATGCCGCCGGAAATTTTCGCCAATGCCTCGTTCCCGCCAACATGATCGGGGTCGGCGCTTGTGTTGATGATGTAACGAATGGGCCCCTTGGAGAGCGTGCGAATCGTCGCCAATAGCCGGTCGCTCATCGCTGCCGTGCCGGTGTCGATCACCATAAGGCCTGTGCCCTGTACAAGGCCATAGACACTATCGAAACTTTCTTCGCCTGCCGGAGCTTCCGTCTGCACTACGACGTTTGCGCCGTCGCCCAGCAGCATAAACACATTGCGGCGAATCTGCTGAATCTTTATGTCGGATCCAACTGCCGCCGGAACCATGCGCGCCGCCGCTTGGAGCTGTGTCGGTTGTTGCGCCTGTCCTGGGTGCGCCATCCATGCGCACATCGCAGCGCCGGCAGCGATCCGACACGCCCGAGCGCGGGTGAACTTGCCCATTCTCATGTCCTGATTACTCCTCGACCCGCTCGAAAACCTGCACGTTGTGGTACTTCACGCCTTGGCCCGTGCCGTCGCTTGTCATCGTCAACTCGCGCCCGTCGGCGGACAGTTTTAAGGTCGCCGTCTCGACAACTTTGCCGCGATCCTTCGAGATGCGCTCAATCGTGGTGGGATTGATCTGCTTGAGCGAAACGAAATCCATTGTGCTCGAGAGATCCACCGGATACTCCTTGCTATCGAGCTTCGCCGTGTATTCAGTTCGGATGAAGTTGGTTGCGTTCGTCACCAACTGCGTGTCGATTGTGTGCTTGATCGCATCGCCCGCCTTATCGATCACCATCGTGCGCCACTGCGGCGCGCTGCCGTCGGCGCCCGAAAGCGAGAAGTTCGTGAGATCGTTGGTGAACGTCGATTTCGCAATACTCAAATTCCACTTGCCGAAGAAGCCGGTCTGCGCCGGAGCCGTGCGCTTCGGTGCCGCCGGCTTGGCGGCAGCTTGCGCCGCCTCCATCTTCAGCAAGTACTCGGGATACGTGCTCTCGCGCGCACCCGACGCCGCATCCATCGGCACGCGCCGTTGCGAGGTGAATTCCAGAATCTGATTGTTCTTTCCCGGCAGGAAATGCGGCACCGCACCCGTGGTTTGCCCCGGAGTCTCATCCGCCAACTGCGCCGGTCCGCAAGCCCAAGCGCCGATGTTGACGTCCTGCGCCTCCCAATTCGTCGTCTTGATGATTGGCTCTTCGTAATACATGGGATCTTCCACCACAGACATCAGTAGCAGCGTCTCGCCATGGCGAACCCAATATTCGGTGGTGACTGCCTGGTCGCTATGCGGCGCGCCGTTTCGCTGCATGTACCCGGCCTTGATATGCGTGGTCACGGTCTTCAGCATGTTGCCTTGCCACTCACCCGTGGTAAAACCTTCCCACGTGTGCGGCGCGTAATCCGGAGGATGCGGACGGCCATCCATCCAAACCTCTTGGAACGTATTGAAGTTCAAAGAAATCATGTACTTAATGGTGCGTCCCGTGGCAGGATCCACTTCTTTGGTGATGCGCAGATCGGCCGGTCCACGCAACCCGTATATAGAGGTATGGGGGCGGCACTGATTTTCCTTTAACGAGAACCAGCTGGGATGCCATGCCTGCCCCATCCGGCGTCCCGCTTCCGTCATCGCAAAGCCGGTGAAATCGCCGATCTGGAGACCCGAGCGGCGCTCCCAGAGGTCCTCATGAAAGCGGTTACCCCACTCCCCGATGATGTCCGTCTGCGCGAACACCGGTGAGGCTAACACCAAACCCAGCGCAGCGGCCGCGATAGGAAAGCTCTTCATTTTAGACACCCTATTTCTTGCCTATAAGTCCGGGCCGAGGCCCTGAAATTTGCTAGCGGACTAATATATCAAATCAATTTTTCCGCTGCATGCTCCCTTTTAACAACCGACTCTTTAACAACCGACTCTCCAAACGCATCCGTAATCCACTCGTCGCCGAGCAGTGTGGGTGGGTGCGTTATCATTGGGGGAAGTGCGCCGGCCGGTGTTGTTGTTGGTTTTTACACTTTTCTTCGGGGCCGTTGCGATAGCACAAGAGGCACCCGCCAACAACCCGACTTCTTATGCGGGGCGCCCCATCGTCCGCATCGACTTCGATCCTCCCGACCAGCCCATTCCGCAAACCGAACTCTTTCGCTTGCTTCCACTTCGGCCCGGCAGCGTCGTCACCTCCGCAGCCATTCGCGCCACATTGCAAAGGCTATATGAAACCGGCCGATTCTCGAAAATCGCCATCGACGCCGACGGCGTGGCCGAGGGGAACGGAGTCGTCCTCAAAATCATCACTGAGCAGAGCCTCTTCATCGGCGGTGTGACCGTGGAGGGAGCCTCCGAGCCTCCGAACGAAAACCAACTTGCCGCCGCAACGAAGCTTGAACTCGGCATGCCCTTTGCCGGCTCGGCCGTTTCGCAAGCCGTAGAAAGCATGCAGGAACGCCTCCGCGCCAACGGCTTCTACGACGCGCGAATCCAGTACCGCCTGGAGCGTGACGAAGCCACCTCCGAAATGAACATCTTTTTCGACGTCAATCCCGGCGATCGAGCTCGTTTTGAGGGTGTTCAGGTTGGCGGCGGGCTTACTGCATCCATCAACAGCATTGTCCGCGCCACACGCTGGCACCGCGGCATTCTCTTCGTTCCGCTTCCCGGTTGGCGGCAAGTGACGGAGGCTCGCGTGCAAACCGGCGTCGATCGCGTTCGCCAGAATCTCCGCAAAGCGAACCGCCTGCTGGCGCGTGTGACGCTGGTTCGCCTTGATTACCGTTCCACCACCAACACCGTCACTCCATGGCTGGATATCGAAAACGGCCCTGCCATCGATATCCGAACCTCCGGCGCAAACGTCTCCAAGGGCCGCCTGCGCCAACTGATTCCCGTTTATGAGGAACGAACTGTCGACCGCAGTTTGCTGGTGGAAGGTTCGCGCAATCTGACCAACTACTTTCAATCCCAGGGCTATTTTGATGTTTCCGTTGATTTCACCGAGCACACCGAAGCCAACGGCTCCCGCGTGATTGATTACTCGGTTCTGCGAAATGCGCGCCACAAATTAGTCGGCATTGAAATCTCCGGCAATCGATTCTTCGATCAAGCCACCATTCGCGAGCGTCTCTCTTTGCGTGAAGCGGGCCGTCTCCGTCAGCGCTATGGCCGGTATTCACAACGGCTGCGCGATCAAGATCGCGATGCCATTCGCGACTTGTATAGGTCGAACGGTTTCCGCGACGTTTCCGTCAATACCTTCACTGCCGACGATTACCGCGGCCGCCATGACGATCTCGGCGTGCGTTTTGAAATTCAAGAGGGCCCGCAGTGGTTCGTCAATAGCGTGCAGTTCGACGGCGCTTCGGACGACGACGAACAATACCTGCGCGGGATGATTCAATCCACAGAAGGCCAGGCCTTCAGCGAAGCCGGCATCGCCGCTGACCGCGACGCTATCCTTGCGTATTACTTAAACAACGGTTTCCCCGACGCCACCTTCGACTGGACGCAGACGCCGTCCGAACAAGCCAACCGGGTGGACCTGCGTTTCGTGATCCATGCCGGTGAACGCCGCTACGTGCGTGACGTGTTGGTGCGCGGCTTGGATACGACGAAGACCAGCCTGGTCGCCAACCGATTGGGTGTACGCGCTGGCGATCCTATTTCGCAAACGCAAATCGCGCAAAGCCAGCAGAGGCTCTATGACTTGGGAATTTTCTCCAAAGTCCAAACCGCGCTGCAGAATCCCGACGGTATGGAAGAGAGCAAATATGTGCTTTTCCATCTCGATGAAGCCAGCCGCTATTCGTTCAACGTCGGTATTGGCGCGCAGTTAACCAGAATCGGCAGCGGCGCCGCCACGTTCGATGCCCCAGCTGGAAACGCGGTTTTCAGTCCGCGCCTTTCGTTGGGCGTCAGCCGGTTGAATCTCTTGGGCCTGGGTCACACACTCAGTCTGCAGACTCTGGCGTCGTTACCGCAGCAAAGGGCCATCGGCACCTATTTGATCCCACAGTTCGCGGGGAACGACAACCTTTCGATTACGGCATCTACCTTGTTTGACAATTCCCGCGATGTCAGCACCTATAAAGCGCAACGGATCGAAGGCTCGCTCCAGTTGGCGCAGCGTTTGACGCGCGCAAACACCCTGCAATACCGCTTTTCTTTCCGGCGCGTCACTGTCAGCGATCTGAACATCGACCCTGGTCTTGTTCCGCTGCTTTCGCAGCCAGACCGGGTCGGCATCTTCTCCATGACGTTCATTCAGGACCGCCGCGACAATCCGGTCGACTCGCGCGGCGGTATTTTGAACACGATAGACATGGGTGTATCGTTGCCGCAGTTCGGCTCGGTATCCAACTACACGCGCCTTTTGCTGCGGAACTCCACGTATCACAAGATCAACAGGGAACTGACGATCGCGCGCAGCCTCCAGTTTGGCTACATCCAACGCTTGGGTGGTGCGCTACTCATTCCACTGCCCGAGCGCTTCTTCGCTGGTGGCGCGTCGTCGCAACGCGCCTTTCCGGACAATCAGGCCGGCCCGCGCGATATCGGCTCGAACGGCAACGGCGCAACAGGCTTCCCGTTGGGCGGTACCGCGATGTTCTTCCACTCCACCGAACTCCGCTTCCCGTTGATCGGAGACAATGTGGGTGGAGTGCTGTTTCACGACATGGGCAATGTCTACTCCGATATTCGCAACGTCAGTTTCCGTTTCCGGCAACAGAATCTGACGGATTTCAATTACATGGTGCAAGCGGCCGGCTTCGGCATCCGTTACAAAACACCCGTTGGGCCCATCCGCATCGACTTGAGCTTCAGTCCAAATCCGCCAAAATTCAATGGATTTTCCGGTACTCTGCAGGATCTCATCACCTGCAGCCAGGTTCGGAGTTGCGCCACGGTGCCGCGCAGCATCAGTAACTTCCAGTTCCACTTCTCTTTGGGGCAGACATTCTAATGCGTCGAAACGTCACCCATTACGTACTGCTCCTCGCCCCGGCCATACTTTGCGCCCCGTTGGCCTTGCGCGCGGAGACCATTGACCGCCTGGCGGCAACCGTTGGCATACATGTGATCGCGGAAAGCGAAGCCATTGCCGATGTCCGTATCACCGCGTTCATCGACAACAAACCCCCCGTGATCAACGGGGAGGCCAAAAAGAAGTCGGTTGACCGGTTGATCGATCAATACCTGGTCCTGCAGGACGCCGCATTGGCGCGTGCCCCGCTACCCACCGCCGCTGACTTGGCTCCTCTGGTGGAACCGATTCGTGTCCGCTACGCCTCCGCTGCCGAATTCACCTCCGCGCTTGCGAGGGCCGGAATCACCGAGGAAGACTTGCGTGCTCATCTGTTGGCCGGTCTGCAGATGATGCGCTACTCCGATCTCCGTTTCCGTCCCGAAGTACAGATCTCTGACCAGGACCTTCGCGACTATTACGGGCAACTGAAATCGAAACTTGGCCCGAATCCCCCGGATTTCGACGACGCACGCGATCAGGTGGAAGGGCTTCTCACCGCAGAACGCACACTGGAAGCGATGGATCGTTGGCTCGGTATGACACGGCACGACACGCGCGTTCTCTATCACGAGGAGGCGTTCCGATGACGCCTTTCCGCAACCTTCTGAAGCGGACCGCCGCGACAATCGCCATCCTGCTTTTTGTCGGAGCCGTCGGCGGCTGGCTCATCCTCAGCAGTGCCTGGTTCCGCGAGTACGTCCGCACCAAGCTCATCACCACGGTCGAAGAAGCCACCGGCGGCCGCGTCGAGCTCGGTACGTGGTCTTTCGATTGGCGGAAGATGACCGTCTCGATGTCGCCGTTCATCCTGCACGGCAAGGAAGCCGGGGGCGAGCCGCCGCTCGTTTACGTGAAATCTGCCAGCCTGGGCCTGCACATCATTTCGGTATTCGAACGCAAAGTGGATCTTGCCGCCGCGCGCGTCGAGGAACCTCAGGTCCGCATTGTGATTTACCCGGACGGCACTGACAACCTGCCTTCGCCGAACCACAAGGGATCGAACAAGAGTTGGGCGGAGCACGTTGTGAACGTTGCTATTCGTCACTATGAAGTCATTGGCGGCTGGGTCGAAGTGGGCATTCACAAAGTGCCGCTCGATTTCCGCGGCGAGGATCTCGCTGTGACGATGGACTACGACGGGAAGGGTCCGCGCTACGTCGGCCAAGTCTCCGCGCGGCACTTGCGGACCTCGTGGGGAAAGATCGCTCCCGTGGAGTTCGATACTACCGCGACGTTCCAGCTGAACTCCACGCGCCTGGAGATCGATCGGGTGCGCCTCGCCACCGGACGCTCCCGCTTCGATGCAAAGGGATTTCTCGGCAATCTGCGCGAGCCTGCCGGCGCATTCGATGTAAGGGCCCTACTTGCGTTGCCCGACGCCGTGCCTCTGTTCTCGCTCCCCGTCACGCCGGCCGGTACGGCTACATTTGACGGAAAGTTGACGCTCTCCTTCATCGATGGCTTTGACTATGCGATTTCCGGAAAAGCAGTCGCTCAAGGGCTCGGCTATACAAATGGGCGAGTGAACGTGAGCGGGGCAAGCGCGACTGTGAGGCTCGAAGCCGTTCCCGATCGCGTCACTCTCAAAGATATTGATCTCAACGCGCTCGGCGGCAAGTTCACCGGCGATGGCCAGCTCGTCAAAGAGAAGAAGTTTTCACTGACCGGAAACTTCGATGGGCTCAGCGTCTCCGATGTCGTCAACGTCCTGACCGATCGTCCTGTGCCGTGGAATGGTGCGATGATCGGGTCGCTCTCGCTCACCACCGAAATCCCGGGACAAAACACCAAGCTCGATGCAATTGCCTCCATCCTGCCATTTCCAGCCGGCAACCCGGTGCAGGGCAATATCCATGTCCGCTACGACCAGCCTGCGGGCACTCTGGAACTGGATGACACCAACCTCTCCACCGCCGGAACCAGCGTCAGCGCTTCCGGTACGTTAGGCCGGTCCATGTATGTCAGAGTCCATACTACGGATCTTGATGACGTACTGCGCGTGGGGTCATTGATTGAAGGCGAAGCGCCGGCCGCTTTGCCACTGCAATTGCAGGGAGGCGCGGTTGATTTGGATGGAACCATCAGCGGCTCGCTTTTGGACGTTCGCTTCCGTGGCCGCGGTGAGATCAATAAAGCCAGCGTAGCCGGCCATCCGTTCGATCATCTGGAAGCGCAAATCGATGCGACACGCAGGGTGGTCGGGCTCAACCGTCTGTCCATCACTCGCGGCGCCATGCAAACCATAGGCGATGCGCGTTTGGCTCAACGTGTCGATGCCGCCGGTTCGTCGCTCGAAGAAAAATGGGCCAGCGGCGACCTCACCGCCCGTCTCGATATCCGCAACGCGCCAATAGCCGAGCTCGCCAAAGAGTTTTCCATTGCCGAGCCGCTCTCGGGAACCGCATCGGGAACTGTTCGCCTCACCGGCACTCCAAAAACTCCTGACGCCAATATCGATTTCGATATTGCCCGCTTTGCTGCCCGCGGCGAATCGTTCGATCGTCTCCGCGGCGCACTGCACTATAACGCGCAAGCAATCGAGCTTCGCAGCGTCGAAGCTTCTCTCGACTCCGGCCGCGTTCGCCTCAACGGCACTTACACGCACGCACCCGGCGATTGGAACAACGGAGCGGTTACGCTGGATGCAGCCGCGCAGGCCGTCCCGTTCAATCGAGTGGCCGCTCTTCGAGAACTGCAGCCTTCACTCAACGCAAAGCTCGACGGCACCGCGAATGTGCAAGGCGAAATCCGCGGCTCGAAACCGCTCCTGCATAGTATCAACGGTGGACTCTCCGCCCGCGACGCAACGCTTGGCCGCGATCCCATTGGTGACGTCACGCTCACCGCGAAAACCACCGGCAACAATCTCGCCCTGCAGGCCAGCTCAAAGCTGCGCGGCACCGGCGTTCAGGCCCAAGGCACGTGGCGCCTCGATGGCGATATGCCTGGCACCGGCACCATCACTGTTTCGCGCATGAGCATCTCCACGCTGCACGATCTCATCATGCTCGATGGCGACCAGGCCCCCAAGGCCGCTAACACCGTCGATGGATTCCTCGAAGCCAGCGCGGCGTTCTCTGTGCCGCTCACTAAGCCAGATCTCTTTCAGGCCGAAGTGAAAGTCGATGCCGTGCAGATCAACGCCCCCGCGTCGCAAGCCCTTCGTCTGGGCGTGCAATCCGCCGACGTGGTCCTTAAGAACACCGCGCCCATCCTGGTGAGCCTATCCACCAAGGAAGCGCAGGTGAAATCCGCGCGCTTTTCGGCGCAGAATACCGATCTCGAATTGAGTGGCACCATTCCCTTTGAAGCCCGCCGCGGTGCCGATCTCAGTGTCAAAGGCACCGTGAATCTGGTCATTCTCCAGTTGCTCAATCCCGACCTCCTCGCCAAAGGCAACGCCGACGTCACCGCGACCATTCGTGGATCCATCCGCAATCCGCAGCTCAACGGCCGCATGACGCTCAGCGGCGCTTCGCTTTATCTTGCCGATGTTCCCAGCGGCATCGATAGTGCCAACGGCGTCATCGTGTTCGATCGCAACCGCGCCACCATCACCAACCTGCAAGCCGAAACCGGCGGCGGTACCGTTGTACTAAAAGGCTTTGTCGAATTTGGCGACACCCTGATCTATCGCCTCCAGGCAGATGTCCGCCAGGTCCGCGTACGCTATCCCGCCGACGTCAGCACCACCGCGAACGGCCAACTCGCGCTCAACGGTACGCCGGACGTCAGCACGCTCTCCGGCTCGCTCATTGTGAATCGTGCTTCCATTGCCGCCGGCGCGGATTTCGCGCGTGTCATTGCGTCCACCGTAGCGCCGTCCGCGGGCGGAAGCGAAAGCGGCTACTTCAAAGGACTCCGATTCGATGTCCACATCGAAAGCAGCCCCACATTTGAGTTTGAAACGTCGCTCACGCGCAACGTGCAGGCGCAAGTCGATCTCCGCCTGCGCGGCACCATGGACCGCCCCATCCTGCTCGGCGATATCGCCGTCAGCTCCGGTGAAGTGCAGCTATTCGGCAATCGCTACAACGTCAACCGCGGCGACATCCGCTTCCTCAATCCCGTGAAGATCGAGCCCACGCTCGACGTGAACATGGAAACCCGCACGCGCGGCATCACCGTCAGCGTCAGCCTCTCCGGCTCCCCGCAGCGCTTGAATATCAACTACAGTTCGGACCCGCCGCTCCAATCGCGCGAAATCATCGCCCTGCTCGCAGTCGGCCGCGATCCCTCCGCCACCACGCGTGTTTCCGATACCGTTGCCACATCCTCCACCGATTTCGGCGCCGCCGGCGGACTGCTCGGCCAAGCCGTCTCTGAACAACTCAACAGCCGCCTGCAACGCTTCTTCGGAGCCAGCCGAGTGAAGATTGACCCCACACTCACCGGCGTTGAAAATCTCCCCGAAGCGCGCCTGACGCTCGAACAGCAAGTCTCGCGCGATATCACGCTCACCTACATCACCAACCTCAATCGCACCGCCTCTCAGGTGGTCCGCGTGCAGTGGGACCTGAGCCAACAATGGTCCGCCGTCGCCGTCCGCAACAGCAACGGCCTCTTCGGCATCGATATCCTCTACCGCCGCCGCCTTAAATAATCCAGAACTCAGCCCGCAAGCATAGTGGGGCAGCCCCCCGGTCTGGGCGCACTCCCATGTCGCACCCCTTCCGCAAGTCCTCTGCAGTCCCGCTACCATGAGGTTTATGCCTGACGCCTCTAACTGGAAAGAAAACGGCATTCGCATCGTCCGCGCCGGTCAGCTCGATACCAACACCACGCAGACCCCCGGCATGACGCGCGCCGCCGCTATCACCCATCAAAGCGCGGGAGCCAGCGCGCTCTGGGCAGGCACCATGCTCGTCGAACCCGGCCACGAAAGCAGCGCGCACCACCACGGCGAAATGGAAACCATCCTCTACGTCACGCGCGGCCGCGTTCGCATTCTGTGGGGCGATCAACTCGAATATTCCGCCGAAGCCGGCCCTGGCGATTTCCTCTTCGTGCCGCCCCACGTTCCGCACCGTGAAATTAACCCCAGCAAGGATGAGCCCGCCGAAGCCATCGTCGTCCGCAACGGCCAGGAACCCATCGTTGTCGGCGTGCATGTGAATCACTAACTGCCGCGATTGCTCCACCGGCTTCCTGCTGATAGACTGCCGTATTGCGCGAACAACAGAGGAAAAGGTGACCGACCTCTCTGTCCCCATCCACCGGTCCGTGAACCACACGAAACCCCTGGGCGTGGACAGAGCCGCCCGTCACCTTTTCCGGCACCGCTAGCCACAGGAGAAGCCACCCATGAACAATCGCCGCGAATTTCTCAAAAGCGTAGCCACCGCCGGCGGCGTAGCCTTCGCCAGTTGCAGCCTGCTCGATCAAAGAGCTGCTGCCCAGCAGAAGGCCGAAGCCCCCAAGAAGCGCCGCGAAGTGAAGGTTGGCGGCAAGCGCGTCAAAACCATCGATATTCACGCGCACGTCATCGTGCCCGAAGCCATGGTGCTCGCGGGCCGCAAGATCGAGCCCGATAACGACAACATCGTCACCGGCAAGATGGCCGAAGAGCGCTTCGCCAAAATGGACGCCTGGGGCATTGACATGCAGGCCCTCAGCCTCCAGCCCTGGTGGTACAACCTTAGCCGCGATCAGGTGGAACCCGTCATCAAGCTGCAGAACGAAAAGCTGGCCGAGCTCTGCGCAAAATACCCCGACCGTTTCGTCGCCTTCGCCACCACCGCCATGCAGTTCCCCCAACTCGCCGCGCAGCAACTCGAAGAAGGCATCAAGAAATACAACCTCCGCGGCACCGCCATCAACGGCCACCTGGGCCCTGACGAATTCGCCAACCCCAAGTACGATGTCTTCTGGCGCAAGGCCGAGGAGCTAGGCGCGCTCGTCTTCATGCATCCGCAAAACATTCCGGAGTTGGATAAGCGCTTCGCCGGCAAAGGCCGCCTGGGCAACATCGTCGGCAATCCGCTGGAGACAACGCTCTTCCTCTCGCACCTGATCTTTGAAGGAACGCTCGATAAATTCCCCGGCCTCAAACTCTGCTGCGCCCACGCCGGAGGCTACCTGCCGTCTTACATCGGCCGCTCCGATTACGGCTGCTTCCGCGCGCCCGAAGAGTGCAAAGCGATGAAGCGCAAACCCTCGGAATACCTGCACCAGATCTTCGTCGATTCCATGGTCTTCACCCCCGAAGGCCTCCGCCACCTCGCCGCCGAATGCGGCCCCAGCCAAATCATGATCGGCACCGACTACCCCTTCCCCTGGAGCGAAACCACCGTCGATCACGTGCTAACCACCCCCGGCCTAAGCGACCGCGACAAGCGAGCAATTTTAGGCGAGACAGCGGCGAAGTTGCTTAAGATGGCGTAGACGAAGACGGGTCAACCGGCCCTGCTTCTGAAGGTGTCGTGGCAGCGGGCAGTAGTGCGGCTGTGATCTTTGGCGGATCTGGAAGTGCAACGCGCAGGTGGTAGTAAGCGAACCTGTTACTCAAATCTTGAAGAAAAGGGATAGTCAGAACACTGCGTCGCCTAGTCTGCCCCGATTGAATTCGAAAATACAGCTCCTCTGTGGGAATCGAAAAGACGCGCTTGAAATCTATCGCCAGTGTTGGGAACCCATTTCCTAGCAGGTCGTTAGTGACGCTGCAGTCTTGCAAATAGTGATAACGTTCGTCTTGATTTTGACGAATTCTCTTCCATATGTCGCTCGCTATTGCCTGTTTCCCGCGAAGGCGTTCGGCCTCCCAGAGCTCACACAAGAGAACATTCGGAAGTTGCTTGTTTTGCTGCTTTGGATCGCCTGATTGTCGTGCTTGGAAGTCCCAAACCAGATCGCAGTCTTGAGTGACGACGATGCCCAGTGGATGAACCCGTTCTTCAACTTCGTACTCTCCGCCCAAATTGGCGAGAGATTGCACAACGGCGCGAATCTCGATGAGGTTATCGAGGATTTCACACTGTCGGATAGACTCGTTCTGGGGTGACGGAGCGTACGTAGGTTAGCTGATCCTCTTAATCTTCAATTGGGAAAACTGGTCTTTCAAAACGCCGCACTACTTTTGCTTTTTGCCGCTTCACCACAGAAATTTCCGCACCCTCCTGCCAGGACAACGCCAAAGCATATGATTCGTAAGTTGAAGCTAGCTGGGGTAGGACATCGTGTAGCGCCCCGTCCGGGAGACTGGCGATTAGAAGATGACACCAGTACCTCTGTGCGAGTGATCTCGCGGACTCTACCGTGTCCGCGTATCGATTCGCATTCCAGACTACCTCGTGCGAGACGATTCCCGCGGGAGTGGAATGAGCCCACTTCATTTTCCAGGTTCTCCGGTCGAACAAGCTGACGTCCGGATCGTTAAGATTGAGTTGGCTCCATGGCGACGTGTAGACGCTCTGTAATGCACCATCGGAATAATCTTCCAGATTGGACATTGAAGAAGTCGAGCGATTCGAGAGCTCCATCTGTTGAGATCTTCCCTTCTAAGAAAAAATCGCTATCAATTAGATAGCACTCTTCATGGGCGTCAGTATTCTTGTCCGTGCTTTGAACCAGACCATGGCGAACCTGTACTTGGCCAGATTCCTTTCCGAATTTGACAGCGAACTCTCCCTGAGACACAACGACACTCAAGTCTGGTTCAATCAGAAAGCCTGAGATCCGCGGCTGTAACAATTCGCGCCATGGGACTGCAGAAAGATCGAGTTTGTGCCGACGAATCAGATCCTGATACCGAAGTCCGATTCGCGTGAAAAAAGCGGGCCTATAGATCTCATTTAATGCCGTCAACGATTGATTCAGACGCGCTTTGAAATTTCCCCAATTGTCATATTGCCGCGTTGACACGGTTAGCGAGTCACGCAGCAGCGTCGTCGTCCAGTGCTCGTCTTGTGAAATAAAGTCGAAGCGACGACGATTGTGTTGCGCTCCAAGTTGAGCTTTGATCATGGCCGCGACGGGCGGAGGGATCTCTGCCGGAAAGTTCTCTGGCGTGGCCGACGTTTCGCGTAACAAGGGATAATCTGATCGAATTAATTCCTGAAAAGCCGCCGGGACCTCGGATTCGATTCGCAGCACAGGCGCGAATCTTATCTGACACGCGACACTTATGAGTGGGTTCTTCGCGTAGATTACTCGAGGGGACGCAGGGAAACCAACGAACTGCCTTGTTGGTTGGGCGTTCTCGGAGGCCGTCATGATTCGGATTGTAGCAGACTCAAAGGCGAAGGTCGCTTCGGTTTTAGGGCGTTGAGGAATTGCTGTTCGACGCCATGGCCTTTCTGACATTGACGCCATTCCCTTCAACTGAATCTCCCACGCAATCAAGCACATCGCGTTTGAACTCCCGCGCAGATCGCGCCGCACCCCTTACAACGTAGGCAAGGAGTTTGTGCGCTCCTCCAGCGGAGAGCCAAATCGACCAAGAGCGATTTTCTAGATAAATCGTTGCGGGTCTGCGTGCGTTGGAAGAATGACTGGCTTTACAGTTCCTGTGCCGTGTGCAGGTAACAATCACGGACCGGCAGCTGCCCCGGGATAACAACAGCCTCTTGGCCACTGAGGTGTTTCAGTGGTTGCTTTGCCGTTGAGTAAGTATCCAGCGGTCTCTTCGTCGTTGAGTGTATGTCAGCGGCAACAAAGAGTACTCTTTTGTTTCACTGGAATCGCAAACGGAGCCGCGACTATAGGGAGCGGTCGTAAACAGAAAAGGAAAACAGCGAAAAAGAAAACGCCACCGAGGAAAAGGAAACTCCGGAACAACCGCGACACCACCGGTGTCTACTCTCGCGGAGGGTAGAAATGCGGATTCCAAAAATATTTGCCACGCTGATTTGGGCCGGTGCCACACTACACGCCGAGGCCCCGCCGCAGGATGTCTCCGTCGCCCAAAACATTTTGATCGAGATGCGCCAGCTGCGCCTCGACATTCAAATGGCCGCCATGACCATCCAGCGCGTCCAAATCGCCATGTTCCGGCTGCAAGTGGAATCCGTACAACTCGAACGCGCGAAGGAGCGGGCGCTGCAGGCCAAGCAACATTGCGACAGACTCCAAAGCCGCCGCCAGCACCAAACGATGCAAGTCGAGCGTCTTTCCCGTCCGCCGCGCAACGATGACCCTTCCTTTGATGCGAATCAAGCGAACGAAACCTTGCAATTCCTCAGGAACGAACTCGCGGAAATCGCGGCCGAAGAACCAAAATGCCAAGTCCAACTCGCCGAAGCCGAATCGCAATTCCGTCAGCAGGAAGCGAAAACATCCGCTATTCAAGATCAACTCGACCGCCTCGACCAATTCCTCGCCGGTGCGCGGCGATGAATCCCGGCGATGAATCCCGGCCATGAAACCCGATGGCTGCTCCGCTCCGGCATAGTACAATCCCGATTGAGGTGATTTGATGAACGGTACTTTGTCGCGGCGCCATCTTCTGGCGGGTGGAGCGGCCCTCGCGGCGTCGACTTTATTAGGGAATCGAGCGGCTGCCGCTCAAGCGAAGAAGCGCGGCCCCGCCACGCTCCCCGCGCGCGGCGAGTTCATCATCCGCAACGCCTACGTGATGACGATGGAGCGCGAAACCGGCGACATCTCCGGCGGCGACGTGCACTTCAAAAACGGCGAGATCGTCGCTGTGGGCAAAGCGCTGAAGGCTCCGGGCGCAACCGTGATCGACGGGCAAAAAATGATCGTGCTGCCCGGCATGGTGGAAACGCACTGGCACACCTGGAACACGCTGCTCCGCAGCTTCGCCGGCGAAAAGCCCGATCAAGGCTACTTTCCCACCGCCGCCGTTTTCGGCGCGCAGATGACGCCCGAAGATATGTATCGCGGCACGCGTCTGGCCACGCTTGAAGCCATCAACTCGGGCACCACAACCATTCATTCGTTCTGCCACAACCTCCGCAGCCGCGCGCACGGCGAAGGCGATCTGCGCGCGCTGCGCGAATCCGGAATCCGCGCGCGTTGGTCGTGGGGCTGGGCGCAGGGCTTGCCCGATACGCAGATCTCCGACATCGCGGGCCTCGAAGCCATGCACCGCGATTGGGCGCAGTTTGCAAACGACGGTCTGCTCACGATGGGCTTCGCGTGGCGCGGGATGTTCCGCACCACGCTTCTGCCGCGCGAAGTGTATCGACCCGAATTCGATGCCGCGCGCAAGTTGGGTCTGCCCATTTCTCTGCACGTCGCAAGCAGCGAAACGACGAAAGGCCAAGTGGAAGCGCATGCGAAGGAAGGAATGCTCGGCAAAGACGTGCAGATCATTCACGCGCTTTCGGTGACGCCCGCCGAAATCGAGATGGTGGCGAAGTCCGGTGCGCAGGTGAGCGTTTCGCCCGGCAGCGAACTGCGCATCGGCTACGGCTTTACGAAGATCAGCGAATACCTGGACGCCGGTGTGCCGCTTGGTGTGTCCATCGATAACACCGCGCTTTCGGGCGACGCCAACATGTTCGGCATTCTAAAGATGATCCGCAACATCGAAAACGCGAAGAAGCATGACGAGTTCGCCATGACCGCGCGCCGCGTGCTGGAGCTCGGCACCATCGATGGCGCAAAGACACTGGGACTCGGCGACCGCATCGGTTCGCTCAAGGCCGGCAAGCGCGCCGATATCGTCATGATCTCCCTGCGCGCCCCCAATATGGGCGTTTTCAGCGACCCGTCGCACCTGGTTGTGGAAGCCACGCAGCCCGAAAACGTGGACACCGTCATCGTCGATGGCCGGATCCTCAAACGCAACGGCAAGCTGACCGCGATGGCGACGGACCAGATCCTGGCCGATGCTGACGCATCGTTCGCCGAACTGCGGAAGAAAGTGAATCGGTAAGCCGTACTTGCGATGTGCCGCTATTTGCGGCCCAGGTGCAGCGCCACCGCGCCGAATGTCATGCGTTCGAATTCCACGGTGCTGAAGCCCGCCGTGCGCATGTGCTCGGCCAATTTTTCCGCCCCGGGAAACTTGCGGATGGATTCGGGCAAGTACGAATACGCTTCGCGCGAGCCTGAGATCAGGCCGCCGATCGTCGGCAGCACTTGCGTGGAAAAGAAATCGTAGAGCGCTGCGAACAAACGATTCGTCGGTTGCGAAAATTCCAGAATCGCGAGCGTTCCGCCCGGTTTCAGCACGCGGCGCAACTCGATCAATCCGTTTTGATAATTCGCCAGATTGCGAAAGCCGAAGGAGACCGTAATCAGGTCGAGCGAATTTTCGGCCAAGGGCAATGAGAGCGCGTCGGATTCAAACAACGGCAATCTTGCGCGCTTCGCGTTCACTTTGCGCTGCGCTTCCACAAGCATTGGATGACAGAAATCGCTGCCGAGCAAAAGCGAATCGCGAGAAGCGCCGCTCGCGGCATCAAGCGACAGCAGGACATCGCCCGTGCCGCAACAAAGATCGAGCACGCGCGCCCCTGGCTTCGTCAATACGGCCGAGACGCGCTTCACCGTGCGGGCTCGCCAGCGTTTATCGAGGTTGAACGAAAGCAGGTGATTGAGCAGGTCATAGTGGCGGGCAATGCCGCCGAACATGCCTCGCACCCACTTCGATGCGGCCTCCTCGCGCGCCTGGCCTTCGCCTGATACCGCGCGCGGAGTGGTGCCGGTAACGCCGGAACCGCTCATGCCAGCGCGGCCTCAATCGCCTTCAGAATCGTGTCGTCGTCAACGCCGGTGACAATCACCACATCGCCGATGCGCGTCGGCAGAACAAAGTGCACCTTGCCGCGGATCGTTTTCTTGTCCGACGCCAGACGCTCCAGCAAATTGCGGCTAGAGATGCCGTTGAGTGGAGGAATGGGTCCGTAGCGCCGGACCACCGAGTGAATCCGCGCCGCGTCCTCGTTGCTTAACTTGCCGGTGAGCACCGCCAGGTACGTGGCCGCGTGCATACCAAACGCCACGGCCTCGCCGTGCAGGAATCGCGAGTACCGCGTCTCGGCTTCGAGCGCATGGCCGATGGTGTGGCCAAAGTTGAGAATGCGGCGCAAGTCGCCCTCGCGTTCATCCGCCGTCACCACTTCGGCTTTCATGCGAACCGCGTCGGCGATGATGCGATCGACGGTGGCCGGATCGTAGGCGAACACTTTGTCGACGCCCTCTTCCAGTACCTGAAACAAAGCCGCGTCGCGAATGACGCCGGCTTTGATGATTTCGTACAGCCCCGCGCGGTATTCGCGCTCCGGCAGCGTCTTCAAGACTTCGGGATCGATCAACACAACGAGCGGCTGATGGAAGCTGCCCACCAGATTCTTTCCCGAGACTAAGTTGACGCCGGTCTTGCCGCCCACTGCGGCGTCCACTTGCGCGAGCAGCGTCGTCGGGATCTGAATCACCGGCACCCCGCGCATGAACACGGCTGCAACAAATCCGGCGACATCGGTCGCAATGCCTCCGCCAAAGGCGAGCACAACACTTGCGCGATCGCCGCCGCCGAGCACCATTTGTTCGGTGAGCGCTTCCACTTCCGACATCCGCTTGCGTGGTTCGCCGCCGGGGAAAAACAAGACCTGATGCGGGTGCGAGCCGAGCGCCTTCGTCACCAGATGACCGTGGAATCCCCACACGTCTTCCGTGGTGATCACAAAGACTTTACCGGCCTTGGCGGGCAGAAACTCGGGGATGCGCGCTATGCAGCCGCGCTCCACAATGGCATCGTAGACGCGCTGCGGCGTGTCTACGCGAAAACTTGGCATATAAGTTCGTTGTACCATGGGCGTGTTGCCTCCCACCGTCTACCCAATCTTTTTCTCGTTCCTGTTGTTCGCAACCACGCTGCGGGAAACCTCTGCGACCACGGTTTTGTGGACCGCGCCAGCCATCCTGGTTGCCTCGGTGATGATCGCCTGGGCAGCGGAAGCGTCGCAGTATTTTGTGGCTCAAGGTTTCGCGCTCGCGATCCTCGCGTGGCTTCAAACGCTGCCTGAATTTGCCGTTGAAGCCGTGCTGGCATGGCATAAGGAAGAGCATTTGTTGCTCGCCAATCTGACGGGTGCGTTGCGCTTGTTGTTGGGCGCGGCGTGGCCGCTCATTTACTTTACGGCGGCTTATTTTCAGAGACGAAGAGGGCAGGGACCGCTACGGAAAATCACCCTGGACGACCATCATGCTGTCGAGATTATGGGCCTGCTGTTGCCGCTCTTGTATATGCCGGTCATCGCATTGAAGGGCACGCTGACCATTTACGACGGTGCGGTTTTGATGGTGATGTACACGGTTTACCTGGTCGTGTTGAGCAAACTGCCCGCGGAGGATCACGAAGAAATTGACGATCTGGAATCCGTTCCGCGCGCAATTGTTCTCGCGCCGCGGACCAAGCGTATTTTGGCGATCACGGGCCTGTTCCTGTTGGGTGGCATCCTCACCTATATCAGCGCCGAGCCGTTTCTAGCTAGTTTGCTTGCGCTCGCGACGGTTGCCGGCATGCCCGAGTTTGTCTTTGTGCAGTGGATCGCGCCCCTGGTCAGCGAATTTCCGGAACTGGCGTCGACGCTCTATTGGGCACGCCGCGATGGGCGCGCACGGATGTCGCTGATGAACGTGGTTTCGAGCAACATTAACCAGTGGACGATGCTGACGGCGATGCTGCCGATCGTGTACTCGATCAGCATCGGTACACCGACGCCGATTCACTTCGATCATCTGCAGAGCGTCGAGCTGTGGCTCACCTACGGGCAAGCGGTGATCGGCTTGATCTTCCTGCTGAACATGGAGCTCGCCTGGTGGGAGGCCGCGGTTTTGGCGATATTGTTCGTGATTCCATTCGCCAGCAAATCCATGGAAGTGATCGTGACGTATCTGTACTTCATCTGGGCCGCCATCGAAATCGGACGGATGATTGTGAAGCGCCAGATGCCGCGCGCCTTCCCGACGTTTCTTCAGGTCTGGCGTCACCACATCGCTTAACGGCTGGTGGAGCTTCGCGTCTGCAAATGAAGTTTGCGCTCGAGTTCTGCCTTCACCGCGGGCCATTCCGTATCCAGAATGCTGAAATAAACGGTGTCGCGCATGCGGCCGTCCCACGTCAGCATGTGGCGGCGAAAGATGCCTTCCTCGCGCGCGCCTAATCGCAGAAGAGCTTTGCGGGAACGCTCATTGATGGCGTCGGTTTTGAACTCAACCCGCGCGCAACCCATGGTTTCAAAGGCATGGCGCAGCATCAGGTACTTAGCCTCCGTATTGACCACGGTGCGCTGCCACGGTGCTGCGATCCACGTGCCGCCGATCTCCACGCGACTATGTCTCTGATCGATGTTCATGAACCGCGTGCAGCCCACGACGCAGCCGGTGCGCTTTTCAATGGTGGCGAAGGCGAGTGCCTTGCCTTCCTGCTGAGCGTCCAGGGCGCGTTGGATGTAAGAAGTCATACCCGCCGGATCCGTCACGCATTCGACGGTGACTGTCCAGAGGCTGGGGTTGAGGCCGACTTTGCAAAGAGCGGGCTGGTGTACGTGCGAAAGCGGTTCCAGACGGACGTTGGGCCCTTCCAAGATGATCGGGGTCACATTCATTCGGGTCGAGCTCCGGTTCCTCTCTTCGGGCGGAATATGCTGCCGCCAGCGCCTCCTTCGAGGTATTGTAACAACGATTTTTATTTTATTTCTCCTTCGTTTCGAACAGAATAAGGTCCCTAGTATTCCGCGGCGCATCGCTACCGGGAGCACAAGCCAATTGAAACCCAAATTGCTACAGTAGAGAGTTGCACGCCCGCCGAATTGCGGGTGGCATCTGAAGGCGCTATGGTCCTCTCCGACATCGACATCAAAAAATACATTGAACAGGGCAAAATTCGTGTATCGCCGCCGCTTCCGCCAGAACAGTTCGGCAGTTGTTCTGTGGATTTCCGCCTGGGCAGCGAATTCAGCGTGTTCGAGCACAGCCGGCACGCGCTGATCGATCTGCGCGAGAAGACGGCGATTCAGGACCTGATGCGTACGGTGACGGTGCCTACGGGCGAAGCCTTCATTCTGCAGCCCGGCGAGTTTGCACTGGCGATTACCGAAGAGGTGATCGAGCTTGATGACGACGTGTTGGGCCGCCTCGAAGGGCGTTCAAGCCTTGGACGCATCGGCATCATTGTTCACGGCACCGCGGGTTTGTTCGATCCTGGTTGGACGGGAAAAGCCACGCTCGAGCTCAGCAACCTGGGCCGCATGCCGGTGGCGCTGTATCCCGGGATGCGCATTTGCTCGATGACGTTTGAGCAGCTATCGTCGAAGGTTGCCGTGCCGTATCGCAAGAAGGTGGGCAATAAGTACGCCGGGCAGGAGCGACCGCTTGCCAGCAAACTGGTGAGCGAGACCGGGCATTAAGTCTAGCTACTCCGGGTCCGGCGACTGTACGGCGCGCACGTTTCGCCACACCGTCATTGATGTTGCAATGGTCACCGCGAAGGTGAGTCCGCCGGTAATGACGTGCGCGACCGTGGAATAGAGCACGACGGCGGGTGCTTTCGATGCGTCGCTGATGGAGATCAGCACCATCCCAATGGACACCTGGATCCCCAGCAGCACACCTAACGTGATCACAGCCGGACGCAGCGGTTGCCCGCCTTGCGTTTGCGTGAGCAGCACCATCAGCCCGACGCCGTAAAGGGCGACGAGGAATGCTCCCAGGATGTGCCAGATGACCCCGGCGAATCCGTGGCGGAACGCGGCGCCGAGCATGATTTGGATCATGATCAAAAGGACTGTAGACCGCCCCAATCCACGCAAGGATGGCCATCCTTTATCGGCGAGCGGAGTGGCGGGGCCATCCCATTCGGGCCAAAGCAACATGGTGACGGCGGCCATCGATCCGAAAACGGCTTGTCCGAAAAAAGCGTGAACGAAGGCGAGGCTTGCGGACAGAGGGACCCCGGCGCCACCGAGGATGGATTCGGCAACCACTGCCACGACGGCCAACCAGGAAAGTTTTTTCGCGAGCGGCTGTTTGGAGCCGCCGAGGTTGGCCCATCCGGCGACGAGCAGAACCAATAGAGCGACCGTCTCAGCGGCATGCCGGTGCATAGCGAAAGCCACCGAAGACGCGGCCGTTGCGGGCGCAGAGACGAACTGATCGGTGACCACGGCCCCCATCATTAAAACAAGGAGCGTGGCGAAACACACGAAAAGAGAAAAGCGGAATAACCAGGGATTAGTCATGAATATCTCGAGCTGCTCGAAGACGGAGATGCCGCCGCAGCGCTTCGAGCGCTGGAAATGCAAGTTCCGCCGCTTCTCCGCCTCAGTCGAGGGTTAGCGACAAACGGCATCGTTTGGACCACACAAAAATGGAAGCATATCACGGATCCCGCGAGTATTCGAAGCGCCCTTGCGTCACACGGCGGTCACTGACCTGTGGTTGTCCTTCGGGTAGGACTCTAACCGGCACACGCATGTTAGAATCTCAGCATTTGCCAGCGCCTGGGGCGGTCCCCATGGCACATTTGGATCAAATGAAGGAGTACGCGAGTGTCTCTTGATAGTCTGCTCGATTCCGAGTTGGCGTTTCCGGTGTTCGAGTGTTTTCATATTGCAGGATTCGCGGTAGCGATTGGTACGGTCGCCTTGGCCGATTTCCGGCTGCTGGGCTTCGGCTTGCGGAAGCAAACAGCGTCGGAGATTACGAAGAGTACGTGGGTTGTGACTCTGATTGGCCTGCTGACGGCGATTTTTTCGGGCATGCTGATGTACATTACGGACCCGGACAAGTACTACCTGAACTGGTCGTTCCTGATTAAGGTTGCGTGCCTGATCCTGGCGATTGTGTTCCATTACACGGTTCACCGGAAAGTGGTCCATTCGGACACGACCACGGGGGGGAGCAAGGCTGTCGCGGTGCTCTCTCTGGCGCTGTGGGCGTCGGTGGTGTTTGGCGGCATCTTTATCGCCTTCGTCCTGCCGGGCCTCTAAATAGGAAAAGGGAACTCCCATGCTGCTGAACTTCACCATCTGGTACCAAAACATTCCGTTGTTTAGCTGGCTCCGCGATCAGGTTTACGGTTATCCGATTGCTCTCGCCTCGCACCTGGTGTTCATTTCCCTATTTGCGGCGATGATTGTGATGACCGACCTTCGCTTGCTGGGCGTCGCCTTCCGGAACCAACCGGTCTCCGATATTGTGAACCAGCTTCGCGCGCCGAAGCGGATTGGATTTGTCCTGGCGGCGACATGCGGCCTGCTCGTCTTTGGGTTGAAGTCGGAAGAGTACTACTATAACTTTTCGTTCCGAATGAAAGTGCTACTGTTCCTCCTGGTGGGTGTGCACGCGCTGGTGTTTCGCGGACCTGTCTATAACCGGGCCGCCCAACTGGACAACCAACCGCCATCAGGCACCGTAAAACTTGCCGCCGTAATCTCGATGCTGTTGTGGGCGGGTATCATCATCGCCGGCCGAGGGATCGGCTACATCCCGGCGCCCTTGTTCTCCCATCACTTTGAATAAATACCGGGTTACTTTGAGTAGACGGCCCCGCGGATTTCGATGTCACTTCACGGTCATTGACCACGTGTGACCGCGACGGGCCTTTGCATATGTTGTGATGCAGGGGCTTCGTGATAGAATTCCAGACGGTCCGGCGGTGCGTTCGTCCGGTCCCCGGGAGAACCGCATGGCCGTCACCCTCGAAGAATTGATATTTCCGACGCTCGAATGCTTCCACATTCTTGGCTTTGTGATCGCGATCGGAACGTCGGCAGTGGTTGATTTCCGCCTGTTGGATATCGGCTTTCAGAGTCAGACTCCAGCGCAATTGGCGAAGGACACTCGCTTTTGGATGCTGGGCGGATTGCTACTCTCGATATTTGCCGGGATGGGGATTTACTCGACCGACCCGGAAGATTACTACGAGAACTGGGCTTTCCTGATCAAGATGGCGTTGCTGATTGCGGCCATCGTATTCCACTATACGGTCAAGAAAAAAGCCGCCAGCGGGGACACGCCTTCGGGAGGCGCGAAGGCGATTGCCTTGGTTTCGATTTTGCTGTGGATTTCGGTAATCTTCGGCGGCATCTTCATTCCTTTTATTGCTCCGGGACTGTAACAGGGGAACTCATGATTCCAATCCTCATCGCGATTCAAAACATTTCGGTGTTCACCGATTTGCGCTCATCCGCCTATATGTATCCCGCGCTGCTCGCATTGCATCTGGCGGGGATCTCGCTGTTCGGCGGCCTGATTCTGATTACGGATCTGCGAATTCTGGGGGCGGCCATGAAGAGCTTCAGTATCGCCGACGTGATTGAGCGGACGCGGAACCTGAAACGGATCGGGCTGGTGTTCGCGGCCGGCTGCGGGGTGATGCTGTTTTGCTCGAAAGCGGAAGCGTACTATTACAATGATTTTTTTCGCGCGAAAGTGGTGCTGTTTGCGCTGGTCGCCATTCACGCGGTGCTGTTCAAGAGCAGCATCTACAACCAACCGGAAAGCATTGAAGGGAATCCTTCGCTGATGAGCAAAGCGCGCGCCGCGGCTTGGGTCTCGCTGGTCTTGTGGACCTGCATTCTCATCGCGGGACGCGGTATCGGCTACATTGCAGCGCCCTTCGGTTTGCACTTTGCGGGCTTGCTGCACGGCGGGGTGAACGCGCTTTAGCGAAGGGCCGGGAAAAGGGGGCAGCCCGCTTTGTCCATGCCTTTCTTCGCGGACTCCGCTAGAGGTACTTCACCATCGTCTTGAAGCCGTAATCCATGTGGTGCTGCATGTGGCAGTGCAGCAGCGAATCGCCAGGATTATTGGCGACAAACTCCACTTCCGTTGTGCCATCGCGAGGGACGCGGACGGTGTCTTTGATGACTCCCGCCATCGCTTTATTCCCGGCCTTGACCACTTCGAAATTGTGGCGGTGGATGTGGAGCGGGTGACCGTCCTCATGGCCGCTGTGGAAGATGATCTTATACCGCTTGCCCGCTTTGACTTTGAGCGGATCGATGTTCGGCCATAGCTTATCGTTGACCATCCACTGGTTAAACGCGTGCCCTTCGTCGGGCATCATGTGGAAGGCGAGTTCAAAGGTGCCTTCCACCGGGGGACGGGCAGGCAGCGTGCCCTGATGTCCGAACCAGCCGTAATCCCAAGGCGTGTTGGGCGGAACGATCCACTTGGGGTCGCCCTTTTCCCCGGCGTACTCAATCACAGTGCCGAGGCCCGCATTGCGATCGTCATCGCGCGGAGAGCCGAGGATCCACACGCCCGGATTGTTCATTTCGACGATGGCATCCACGCGTTCGCCGACCACCAACTGCAGCACGTCTACCTCGGCGGGGTTGGGAACCGGGTTGCCATCGAGCGCAATCACTTTGAATTTGTGTCCGGGCAGCGCCAGGTTGATGTCGCGGGTCGCATCGGCGTTCAGCAGGCGGAAGAGCACGCGCTGGCCTTTTTTGACGCGAATCGGCTCGCCGTGGCCGAGTGAATGATCGCCCAGGGTGGCGCTGCCGTAGGTGACGGTCCAATCGTTCTGGGGATCGCCGCGATGGACCAGCTTGGGCTCCCAGTGGCGGCTGGCAAGGAAGATTTCCTGATCGTACAGGCCAGGGTCGCTTTTGGGCTCGATGTAGAGGAAGCCGAATTGGCCGGAGAAGGCGCCTTTGGTGAGGTCGTCCATCGCCATCGCGTGGGTGTGATACCAGCGGGTGCCCGCAGGCTCGGGTTTGAAGGAAACACGCAAATGGCCGTGCGGCGGAACGAAGGGGCTGCCTTCCTCCTCGGCGCCGTCTGCTTTTGTCGAAAGGAACAGGCCGTGCCAGTGAACGAGTTCCGGCGTGTCGGTGTCGTTAAAGATGTCGAAGGTAACCTGCTTGCCTTCCTTCAGGCGCAACAGGGGGCCGGGGATGGAGCCGTTATAGCCGGTGGTTTTGATGACCTTGCCCTTGGCGATCTCGGCCGAGGCAGGGCCGATACGCAAGGTGTGATCGGGTTTTGACGCGGCTAGCGCCCGCTGTGCGAGGCTGGCATGAGTTACGGCGGCGCCTGTAACCGAAAGAAAGTCCCGGCGGTTCATGATTCGTAAGTCTAGCACCCGTCGTCGTCCGGAAAAATACGCCTGTCGGAGATTGTCCGCAAGATTCGGCGGCTACTTCCCGGAACTGCCGAAGCCGCCAGCACCGCGCTTGGTATCGCTTAGATCGTCGCCTTCTTGCCACTCGACGGCTTCGTATTTGGCGATGACGATTTGCGCGATTCGGTCGCCTTTCTCGACGACGTAATCGGCCTTGCCCAAGTTGAACATCACCACTCTGATTTCACCGCGGTAGCCGGGATCGATGGTGCCGAAGTTGCACGACATCGAATTTTTCAGCGCCAATCCGCTGCGCGGGCGAATCTGCGCTTCATAGCCCGGAGGCAGTTCAATCGCGATGCCGGTGGGAACGCCCACGGCCACACCGGGGGAAACGACGACGCGTTCCACGGAACGAAGGTCCATGCCCGCATCTTCTTCGGGGCCGTGCGCGTAGTGCGGGAGCACGGCGTCAGCGTGCAGTTTCTTGATACGGATGGGAAGCGGTTGGGAGGGCATGATGTGTCGGTCGTCTTTCGCTATGATAACCGTTTGAGCTCTACTCCTCTCCACTCATCGAGCGCGCCTTCGCAGCACGCCACCTCCGCATTGAAACCTCGCGTGCTGGCCGTCGCGCCGATGCCGCCGGAAAAGATCGCCTACGCGCTGGCGCGGTATTCGCGCTCGCCCGATTCCATTCGCGATTCGGTGGAATGGGTGCGCACGCACGATTCCACGAAGTTTCTGGAGAGCTTTTATTTCCAGTACGGGCACGCTTCAATCGCCGATCTTGGGCACGTGGTGCTGTGCTTTGAAGGAATCAGCGAGCTTGCGGCCACGGAAGTGGAAGACGAGCAGCTGTGGGATGGGCAGGCACGGTCTTCGCGCTATCAGGATTTTTCACGCTCGGGTTTTGTGACACCGCCGGAGTTGAGCGTCGAAGATTCGGCAGCGTATCAGGCCGCATGCGACAAATTGCTGGCGACGTATCACGATGTGCACAAGCGCATGGTGGAATACTTGAGCGAAAAGCTCCCGCGTCCGGAGGACATGAAGCCGGACGCCTACCAGCGCAACATCGCCGCGCGCGCGTTTGACGTGGCTCGCTACACGCTACCGTTTGGGATTCCGACGGGCGTGGGCCAAGTCACCAGCATTCGTACGCTGGAGCGGCAGATCCGCCGCCTGAAGGCTTCCGAGTACGCTGAACTGCGCAACTTGGCCGATGAGATCGCGCAGGCGTGCGCGCAGCCGCCTTCGTGCGTTTGGGATGAAAAGACGGCGGGCGAGCCGCTAACGCCGACGCTTGCGCGGCACGTGGACGCCGATGCGCATGCGATGCAATCGACCAAAGATTTGACGGAGTGGGCAGTGCAGAATCTTCCCGTGCCGCTGAATGCACGCGTCGAAGACGTGGATCTGATCAAGCCGACGGAGGCGCACGCCGAGGTGGTGGCTACGCTGCTGTATCCGGTCACCAATCGTCCGTTCCGCGAACTATATGCGATTGCTTGCGGATGGTCGGCGGCGCAGCGGAATGAGGTGATCGACGTCGCGTTACAATCGAGGACTCGCCGCGACGATCTTCTGCGCGGATTCCGCGGCGGTTTGTACGCCTACGACATCGTGATGGACATCGGTGCGTATCGGGATCTGCACCGGCACCGGCGCTGTCAGCAATACCGGCAGTCGTATAACGGGCGCTTGGGATTTGACACGCCGCAACAGCTGATCGATGCGAAGTGCGAAGGGCCGTATCAGGCCGCGATGTCCGATACGCTCGCGCTGATGGCAGAGTTGCCGGAACCGGCGTCGCATTACCTGCTGCCGTTTGGGGCGCGCTCGCGATTCCTATTCAAGATGGATTTTGCCGAGGCCGAGTACATTTCGAAGCTCCGGAGCGGCGTGAAGGGGCACTTCAGTTATCGCAAGGTCGCGTGGGAAATGCGTCAGCGGATGCTCGAAGTGGAGCCGGAGCTGGGGCGGCTGATGGAAGCGACGCCGCCTTGGGTGGAAGATCCGCTGAAGCGGTAGCTTTGTAGCGCACGCAAGAGTGCGTGCGCTCATCTATTATTTCGGCAATTTGTACGCCACGAACTCAGCCGGGTGGTCTGCGCCGCCCGTCGCTACCACGATGTATTGCTCGCCGTTCAGCTGATACGTCATCGGCGAACCTGTCTGCGGGCCGGGCATGTACACCGCGCCCACTTCTTTGCCGGTTGCTTTGTCGTAGGCTCGCAGCATGGCGCCGCGGCCTTGCGGCAGGTTGTAGGTGCCGGATTCCCCGGCGATCACGAGCGACCCCGTCACCAAGGTTCCAATGATGCCGTTGCGGCCGGTTCGCGGGATGTTCAGGCCCTTCAGCGCCGGGTGGTTCTTGATGTTGTCGGGCGTTTCGCCGTGTGCGATCTGCCAGAGGATCTCGCCTTTGTCGAGATTGATCGCGCTGATCGAGCCATACGGCGGCTTGAAGAGCGGCAGGCCCTGGACGGCGAGCGTGGTGGCTTGTTCCTCGGCGTTCGCGGCGGCCGGTGCTGCGCCGCCGTCGGCTCCGGCTCCTCCGCCCGTGCGGACGCCGGCGGTTGCGGTGCCTTGCAGGAAGCGGAAATCGTTCTTCGCGGGATCGCCCTCAATCATGCCAAGGTTCGAAAGCGAGCGCTGCGAGAAAACGTATGCGATGTGGGTTTCAGGATCGTAGGATCCACCAGCCCAGTTGGTTCCACCCTGTGCGCTGGCGAGTGCGAGCGTACCCAAGGGGCTCGGCAGGGTGCTGACAACGGGCGGCGTGAATATGGGGCCGGTCTTGTAGCGCTCCATGATCTTTTCGCCTGCGGCGTGCAGCTCCGGCGTGAAGTCGATCAGGTATTCCTTCAGAAAGCCCTGCAGATCGTAGGCAGGCGGCTTTGAGGGAAACGGTTGCGTGCGGCTGGTTTTCTCCCCAGGCACGGTGGATTGTTCCACGGGGCGCTCTTCAATCGGGAAGATAGGCTCGCCCGTTTCACGGTTGAACATGTAGAGATAGGCCTGTTTTGTGGGCTGCGCGAGAGCCTTGATGTTGCGGCCGTTCACGGTGATGTTGGTGAGGATGGGCGCGCAGGGGATGTCGAAATCCCAGATGCCGTGGTGCACCAGCTGGTAATGCCACTTGCGTTTGCCGGTGTGGAGATCGACGGCGACGATGCTTTCACCGAACAAACCGTTGCCGGGGCGATGGCCGCCGTAGTAATCGCCGGTTGGTAGCTCGATGGGCATGTAGACGGTTTCCAGTTCCTCATCGATGCTCATCTGGCCCCAGGAGCCCGTGTTGCCGGTGTAATCGGCGGCGTCGTTCTCCCAGGTGTCGTAGCCGAACTCGCCGGGTCTTGGAATGGTGTGGAAGATCCACAGACGCTTGCCGGTCTTGACGTCGAAGCCGCGAACGAAGCCGCGGACGTTTTTCTTGCTGCGCGGTACACCGCCCGAACGATGAGCCGCGCCGATGACGATGACATCCTTCGCCACGACGGGCGCGGAGTGCAGGCCCACTTCGCCGGTGATGAGGTCCATCTCCTGGTCGTCTTCCATCTTCAGATCGACCACACCGTTGTTTCCGAAGCTGGTGACCAACTGGCCGGTCTTCGCGTTCAGCGCGATCAGGCGATAGCCGGGCGTGACGTAGAGGATGCGCTCTTCGCGGCCATCGGTCCAATAGGCAAGGCCACGGCCGGAAAGCTGGCGCGGCGCGACTTGCCCGCGGCGGCCCTCGTTCTCGCTGTGCATCCACAGCATTTCGCCGGTAGCTGCGTCCATGGCGACCACGGCGCGGCGGATACCGGCAGTGGAATAGAGAACGCCCTTGACCATCAGAGGCGTCGATTGCAGGTTGTACTCGGGGCGCGGACCGAGGTTATAGGTTTGGAAGCGCCAGGCGATTTGGAGCTTGTTGAAGTTCGAGGCGTCGATCTGCTTTAGGGGCGAGTAGCGCGTGCTGCCCAGATCGCCGCCGTAAGTGGGCCATTCGCCATTCTTGGCTCCCGTCTGCGCCGTCAGCGGCAGCGCCGCAAGGCTTGCGATCGCCACACTCTGTCGGATCAGCCTGCGAAATCCCGTTGTTACTTTCCCCATGAAAACCTCCCACGCACTGGGAAAGTATATCCCAACGGGATGGCGCGGCTGTTGCTCGACGAGGGCGTTAATCGGCGATTCCGCGCGACTTTGCAGCGATCCACGGCGCGAGAACGAGGATCAATATTCCGAGCGGCATCAGACCGCCGTGCGGTAGATCGTAATCGGAAAGCATTCGCGACCACGTCAGGCCAAGCGCGGTACCCAGGCTGAACTCGAAGGCGAGCGTCAGTACGGTCCAGACGATACCTGTGCGTAGGAGAACTCCGCGCGGCGCCCTGGCTCCGGCGGTCATCCAGCGGATGGTCAAGCAACTCACGCCGAGGATCAATCCCGAGCCGATGAACACGCCGACTTGCCGCGCACGGAAGTCACCGACGGCAGGTGTGAGGAAGAGGCCGCGCAGGATGCCGTGGATCGTCTCCAAAACGATGATGAGTAGCCAGACCAACAAGGCGCGTGACCATGAGATCTCCGATATCGGCGTCATCCGTGGGTTTCCATCTCCTGTTGTACACTGAAGGTGTCAGTTGGAGGTGGGTTTTCTCGAGTAGCCTGCTCCCGAGTGCCGTACGCTGGCCGTTCGTGCCTGATGCAGTCCTCCGCGCCGCGGAGTCGCTCTCTTGCGGCCTATTTTCCCTTCTTTTCCCCGACGAGTGCCGCGTGTGCGGCGACCCCTTAAAAACAATTTCGCGGATTCCGGTGTGTGCATCGTGCCTCAAAGAGCCGCAGCCGATGGCCGCTGAGTTCTTCTGCGTTTCCTGCAAGACCCCCTTCGTCAACCGCAGCCCTTTGGATGAATCCGGCCGCTGCCTGATGTGCCGCGAGGGGCTGAGCGGCTACGACGCTGTTTATTCTTACGGCTCCTACGAAGGTACGCTGCGGAAACTGATTCACGTTTTCAAGTTCGACAAGGTCCATACGCTGGCCGGGCCGCTGGGTGCGTTGCTGGCGCGTTCGCTGCCGAGAGAGGAGCGCTTCGACGTTGTGGTGCCGATGCCGCTCCATTGGAAGCGCCGGTGGCAGCGCGGGTTCAATCAGTCCGAATTGCTCGCGCGCGAAATCGCCCGCCGGTGGAATGTGCCGGTGGAAAAGGCGGTCCGCCGCGTGAAGGCATCCACGCCGCAGGCGGGACTGAGCAATGCCAAGCGCAGAAAGAATGTGGCCGGAGCGTTTTCAAATGCCAACCGGTGGCGCGGCGTCGTGCGTTTTGTCACTCGTTGGGTTGGTGAGCGAATGTCCCGCACAATGCGGCGGCGTCTTCGCGGTTTTGCCAAGCCGCATCGCCTGGAAGGCAAGCGCATTTTGCTGATCGACGATGTGCTGACCACTGGAGCCACGGCCGCCGCGTGCGCTCGTGCGTTGAAGCGCGCGGGAGCGGCTCATGTAACGCTTTTGACCGTGGCGCGCACCGACCGGCGCTTCGCAGTTCACGATTTTTTGGAGGCAACGTCCGCCACCAGCGGCGCGGCCCGAATTGCGGCAACAGCCGCGGGAGCAGGGGGAAATACGTTCGAATGATGACTCGTCACCAAGAGCGAAACCAGCACGACCGGCCCCACGCCGCCGCCGGACACCCGGCCGGGCAGTTGGACCGTTTTGACCGCTCCCATCCGGAGCGTCTGCATCGACCGGTGCTGGTGCTCAATTCCAGCTATGAACCGATCAACGTGTGCGCCGCCAGGCGCGCGCTGGTGCTGGTGCTGAAGGGCGTCGCGCAACCGGAGGAGCACAGCACGTCCAATATTCACTCCGCGCGCCAGGCCATCCGCGTGCCCAGTGTGATCCGGCTGCTCGAATACCGCCGCATTCCGGTGCAGGCGCGTTCGCTTTCGCGCAAGAACATCCTGATGCGCGACCGCTACATGTGCCAGTACTGCCATAAAACGATGAGTTCGAACGAGCTGACGCTCGATCACGTCATCCCGCGTTCGCGCGCCGGCGAAACCACGTGGGAAAATCTTGTGGCCTGCTGTCACACGTGCAATAACCGCAAAGGCAATCGCACGCCGGAAGAAGCCGGCATGAAACTGGCGCGGCCTCCGAAGCCGTTCAGCCTCCATACCAGCCGCCACCTGATGCGCCTGCTTGGCAAGAGCGACGATCAGTGGCGCAAGTATCTGTTCTATTAAGCAAAAGTTCTCATCGTAATCGATTCGTTAGTTGCGGGCGACGCTTGTCGTCTTTCACACTAGGGGTGTGCTCGAGCGGGTCATCGGGAAACAACCCGCCCGCTTTGAGCGCACATTTTTGACACGCCCATGAAAGCCGCCGTCATTCACTCTTTTGAACATCCACCGCGCTTTGAAACTTTTGAAGATCCCGTCGCGCAGGAAAATGAAGTTCTGATCCGCGTGCATGCGGCCGCGGCGCATCCGGTGGTTCGTTCGATGGCCAACGGCGCACACTATGGCACGCACGCGCACTTTCCGGTGGTGGCGGGGCTCGATGGCGCAGGTGAAACCTCCGATGGCCGCCGCGTTTACTTCTTCACGTTCCGCAAACCGTTCGGCTCGATGGCGGAAATCGCGGTGGCGTCGAAAACGATGTGCATCCCGATTCCCGATGGACTCAATTACGAAACCGCCGCGGCGATTGTGAATCCGGCGATGTCTTCTTGGCTTGCCTTGAAGCTACGCGCGAAGATGATCGAAGGCGAAACGGTGATGGTGCTGGGGGCGACGGGTGCTGCGGGACGCTTAGCCGTGCCGCTCGCGAAGATCCTGGGCGCAAAACACGTGATCGCGGTAGGAAGAAACTTGAAGACGCTGCAGCAACTGCAATCGCACGGTGCCGATGACATTGTTTCCTTGCATCAATCCGACGACGCGCTGATGAAGACGCTGCGCTCGGCCTCGGGGCTCGATAGCGCCGAAGGCGGCGTGAACATTGTGCTCGATTACTTGTGGGGACGTCCCGCGGAGTGCCTGATTCAAACGCTGACCAAGAAAGGCCTCACGGGTGTCTCGCCGCGTATTCGATTTATTCAGATTGGCGATAGCGCGGGGAAGACCATTCCGTTAGCTGCGGCGTCGTTGCGCAGTTCGGCGCTCGAATTGATCGGCAGTGGCGCTGGCTCCTTCCGGTTGGATGGCGCAGCCGCGGATCTGGCCGAGTTGCTGAAGGTGGTCGCCGAGCACAAGCTGCACATCGACATCGCCACCGAACCGCTTGCGAACGTGGAAGCCGCGTGGGGCAAGGATCTCGGCGGCAAGCGGCTTGTGCTGCAGATGTAATGCGGGCTCCTCCAAAACGGGCAACTTACCGAGGCCGCTTCGCGCCATCGCCGACGGGGCCGCTGCACTTCGGGTCGTTGGTTGCGGCCGTCGCCAGTTTTCTCGATGCACGCGCGAACGGCGGCGTCTGGCTTGTGCGCATGGAAGATGTGGACACGCCGCGCTGCGTGCCGGGCGCGGATCGGCTGATCCTCGAAACTCTGGAAGCTTTCAGCATGACTTCCGATGAGCCCGTGCTGTACCAGACCGCGCGCACGGCGGCTTATCAGGAGGCTCTCGGTCAATTGCGCGCGATGGGTGCGGCGTATGAGTGCTCGTGCTCGCGCAAAGATGCCGGAGCGGGCGCTTATCCAGGCACATGCCGCTCGGGGCCGAAGAATGCCGATCATCCGCTGAGTTGGCGCGTGCGCTTCGACGATCCCGAGTTGGGCGATTTCGTCGTGCGGCGTTCCGATGGATTGTTTTCCTATCAGCTTGCCGTGGTGGTGGACGATGCGGAGCAGCAAATCACGCATGTTGTGCGCGGCGCGGACCTGCTTGAATCCACGCCTTGGCAAAATCATCTGCAAAGACTGTTAGGATACTCGGTGCCACAGTATCGTCACATCCCGATCGTGACCAATGCAGCCGGAGAAAAGCTGAGCAAGCAAACGCGTGCGGAGCCATTGGATGCAACTCGTGCGCGGGAGTTGTTGCGCGAAGCGTTACGGTTTTTGAATCAACCGGACGCGGCGGGCGATGCTCCAAAGGAAATCTTGCAGCGCGCTGCGTTGGAGTGGCGCTGACGATCGCTTACGACGCCGCCACTCGCGCGTGGTGCGCTTCGGGCACAAGGTCCAGATACTCGGGATGCCGCTTAATGTAGCTGGCAACGAACGGGCAGTTCGGAATCACGCGCAGCGCATAGGCGCGAGCGTAGTCGAGCCCCTTCTTTGCGAGCTGGCCTCCAATGCCGCGGCCTTCGAGTTCCGCGGGGACCTCAGTGTGCACCATGACGATTTCGCCTGGGCGCAAACGGTATTCGAGAAACGCCACGCTCCCGTCTTCATGTACCTCAAACCGGTTCAGTGTTTCGTTCTGCGTCACTACCGCCATCAAAGCCTCCTCTATTTCGCCAACAAGTCCCAGGATTCCGGATGCCGTTGAATGTAGCTCGCGACGAACGAACAGGTGGGAATCACCTTCAGTCCATTGGCGCGTGCGTAGTCGAGTCCGGCCTGCACAATCTGGCCGCCGAGCCCATGCCCTTGCAGTTCGCCAGGGACACCAGCATACGTCAAGACGATCTCGCCTGGACGCAAGCGGTAATCGAGCACGGCAACGCCGCCGTCCACGTGCAGCTCAAAGCGGCTCTTGGCCTCATTCTGAATCACTTCCATGAAATCTGCTTTCCTCTAACGAGCCACCGGGCGGAACACCAGTTCAGGCGCCTCCGTCCGCGGGCCTTTGTACGTGGGCACTTCGGCAAAGCGGTGCTGCTGCCAATTGTCGCGGGCGGCCTGAATCTCTTCTGCCGTGCGAGCGACGAAGTTCCACCACATCAGAATCGTTTCGCCAAACGGAGCGCCGCCTAACAGCATCACCTTCGCGCCGCGCTCGCTTTTTAAGTTCAACTCAGTGTGTCCGGGCTTCAGGTAATGTAGTGCATCGAGCACCAATGTCTGGTGAGACGTAGAGACTTCACCTTCGAGCACCACTAATGCATGCTCCCAATCGGCACGGAGAGGCGCAGTCAACTGCTGGCCCGGATGCACGCATACTTCGGCTCCCATCATCGGTGAGTATGCCGTAGCGGGCGAAGTGTTTCCGGCCCACTCGCCCATGATGAGCGTGGCATGGCCGCCGGGAAGATCGAATTTCGGTAGCGACGAATACTGATGAAATGCAGGCGCGCCGTTGCGTTGTGCATCGGGCAGCGCAACCCAAAGCTGCACGCCGCTGAGGTGGCCCGTGTTTTCCGTGGGTGTTTCCTCGGTGTGCGCAATTCCATGTCCGGCGGTCATCAGGTTCAGCTCGCCGGGGCGGATCAAGCCTTCGCAGCCCAAGCTATCGTTGTGGATCACCTCACCATCGAGCAGCCACGAAACGGTTTGCAAACCAACATGCGGATGCGGAGCGACGTCCATCGGCTTTTCTTTCGCGAAGCTGAGCGGGCCGTAGCGATCGAGAAAGCACCACGGACCCACCATGCGCCGGTGCCGCACCGGCAGCGCGCGGCGGATGGTAATGGGACCGAGCGTCGCCACACGCGGCGGCGTGATTTCGAAATCCAAGTTCGTCGGCGAACCCGCCGAAACCAGCGGCTCGCCTGCGTCGGGAGTGAGTAAATCGCTCATGTTGTTTTGACCGGATCGAGAGCCGGACCTGCATCCACTCACATCCTAGCAGCCGGGGGCGCGGCGTTCGTCCGCTACCATGGACGAAGGAGACATTCATCATGCAACGTACAGGAAGCGCGAAGTGGCAGGGCGATTTGAAGACGGGCAACGGCACCGTTTCGATGGCGAGCGGGACGTTATCGAACACACCTTACTCGTTCCAAAGCCGTTTTGAACAAGGCCAAGGCACGAACCCCGAGGAACTTTTGGCCGCCGCGCACGCAGGCTGCTTCACCATGGCGCTTTCGGGCCAGCTCTCGAAGCTGGGGCTAAAGGCGGATTCGCTCGAAACCACGTGCACTATTTCGCTCGAACAAGGCGAAGGCGGCTTCAGCATCACGGAGAGCCACTTGGATTTGACCGCGAAAATCCCCGGCGCATCCGCCGAAGCGTTCGAGACGGCCACGCAGAACGCAAAGGCGGGGTGCCCCGTGTCGAAGCTCTACAATACGAAGATCACGTTGAACGCGAAGCTGGTGAGCTAGCTTAACCAGAGGAGCACTTTCCGATAGACTGGGTGTATAGGTGTCTATACACCCAGAACAGTAGTGCCCTATGGAAACAGCTGTCCGCTGGAACATCAAGGTCTCCAAAGAAACCGATCTGACGCTCCGCACGTTCCTTGGCTCTCAAGGGATGAAGAAGGGTGATCTGTCCAAATTCATCGAAGAAGCCGTGCGATGGCACGTCTTCCACCGCACTGTGCAGGACATTAAGGACCGTAATCAGGAAACCGCACCGGATGCGCTGCAGAAGTTGATCGACGAAGCTGTCCGTGATGTGCGGCGTGAGCGCCGCGTTTCGAAGAAGGCCAGTTAGAATCGATGCGAGTTGTGCTCGATACCAACATTTTGGTTTCGGCGCTCATGATCCATTCGAGTTACCCCGGTGCCATCTATCGCGCGTGGCAGGAAGGTGGCTTCACTCTGCTGACGTGCGCCGAGCAGTTGGAAGAACTCAGGGCTACTTTCCGGAAACCACTCATTGCGGAACGAATCAAGCCTCATTCGGCAGGACGACTGATCAATCAACTGAAGGGGCTTGCCGAATACGTGCCAAAGCTTCCTGTTGTCCAGCGATCGCCAGATCCTGACGATGATTTTCTACTCGCCCTAGCGGAAGCAGGACAGGCGAATTATCTTGTGACTGGCGACAAAACAGGGTTGCTCCGATTGCGCCGCCACCGAACAACGCGCATTGTATCGGCCAAGGACTTTGCCGCTCTGTTCGCGGGAAAATCCCTCCGCTAGCCCGGCTTCCGGAACACCACCACGCGCGACGGATAGAATCCCTGGCGCACGAACTGGTTGCGTTCAACGACGAGCCCCGCATCGGCCACCATCGCGGGTACGGATGCTTCCACTTGGCGCCCCCAAAACGCAGGAACTAGTTTTCCGGCGACGTCATACATGCGGTTGAAGAACTCCACGTTCTGGCCAATCAGCACCAGCGTGAACGTACCGCCCGGTTTTAGCAGCCGTTGAACTTCGCTCAGCGTCATGCGGATGTCATCCTGTGCGAGGAGTTCGAACAGGTAGCAGCACATCACCGCGTCGAAGCTTCCGCTGCGGAACGGCATGTAGCGCGCATCCACGGCGCCGCAGTGAACCTTCGCGGTCGGAAACCGCTTACGCGCCTGAGCCTGCGTGCGCGCGGCCATGTTAGGGGAGAGATCCAGGCCGAATGTCTTGCCCTTGGGGTTCGCCTCCACCAGCCGCCGGAACATCTCGCCCGAACCGGTCGCGATCTCAAGCACGTTCATGCCGTCGCGAATGCCCGAGTGCCGCAGCGCGCAGTCATGCGCCTTCGAGTGAAAGAAATAGGTGCTTGCGGGATACACGCCTGCCAGCGCATCGTAGACGCGCCGGGTTCTGCCCGCAATGGTGCGCGGCAAAGCATCGGTTCGCGGCAGTAATCCCGTGGAGCCGCTTCGCTCCAGCGAAAAGTTCCAATCGGCCAAGGTCACGCCCTCCCTCAGGTACCGTATCGTAGCTTGAACGCTCCCGTCAGCGCTCAGGCCGACTGGCTGCCCACATACGCGTCGGATTTCGCCGTCGCGGGAACTTCCTTAGGAGGCGCGCCGCCGGTTTGTTCAGGAACTTCAATCCCCGTACTGGTTCCTTCACCCAACCGGCTGTCGATCCACATTTTATACTCTTCTCCGAATAGAACTTTCAACCGCTCATTGACGTTGCTGATGCCAATCCCTTGTTCAAATAGTGTCGCAAGTTTGGCGTCGGGAATGCCGACGCCATCGTCTTCAATCAAAATTTGTAGCTTATCTCCGGCAATTTTGCTCCGCACGTGAATGGTTCCGCCATCCACTTTGCTCGAAAGCCCGTGCCGGATGCTGTTTTCCACCAGTGGCTGCAGCAGCATGCTGGGGACCAGGCGGTCCAGCGTTTCCGGGTCTATGTCCTTCACAAAATGGAGTTTATCGCCGAAGCGAACCATCTCAATGGCCAGATAATCGTCGATAAAACTCAGCTCTTCGCGCAACGTCGTCAGATTTTCCTGTTGCCGGAGCAATCGGCGCAAGATCTTCGAAAGTTTATAGATCACCTGCCGTGCCTGCTCCGGATCCAGGCGAATCAGAGATGCGATGGAGTTGAGCGTATTAAACAAAAAGTGTGGATTAATTTGGCGGCTCAGTGCCGCGAGCTTGGCTTCGTTCAAGTGAAGCTGCTGCTGTTCCAGCTTCTTTTCGTTGCGGCTGCTGTTCCAAATTTTGATGGGAAGCGCGGTGGCGAATAGCGTCGTCAGGTAGATGGCGATCAGCAATCCGATGCTACGATCATGCCAGCCTATCTGCAGCGCGTACACGCCGCGGTTCGGGAATACCGCCGCCATCGTGGACCGCAACAGTTCCGCCAGAAAAATTACGCCGACGCAGGCGATGCTGAATGCCGGCAAACGCAGGTCGCGCTTGCGGATCAGCCGGGCGAGCGCCAAGTCCGGGAACATTGTGAATCGCCAGATATATTCTTTGTCGGGAGCCAGATCCCGCAGTAATCCGCCGAGGACGCCGGCGGCGGCGAACAACACCATGGACATCAACTCCCCGTTCATCATCGCAGGCACGGAAATCAGAACGCCTGAAAGCAATCCGGACACGTAGCCGCCCAGCATCCCGATGGCAAGGCTGCCTTCCATGCCTAGATCCACCGCTTGATAAGCGTCATGCGTGACAACGCGCGTCGCGACGCCCAGGCCGTAGATGAAGCCGCAAACCAGCGCCATTTGCACGCGCTGAGTGAGCGTCCGCTCTTCGCGCATCAGCATCTGTTGGAAGCGTCCGCTGCGCGTCAACAGGCTTGCGAGCGAGGCCGCCACGGCAAGCTTTACGAGCAAAATGACCAGATGCTGTTGGACCATAAATGCGAGCGGCGAGTTCGGAACCAGCCCCGGCAGCGCGGCTTTCGAGCGCTGACACTCTCGCGATCATTATAATGGGATAAGCCTCCTAAGCGTCCGGGCCAATCGCCCGGTTTAGAGGACTAAGTCATAGAGTGCCATCCACTTTTCAGTTACGTAAGGTCGCTGAGGCCGATTTCCCCACACGTTTTGCTCACTTTCGCATTCTGGGTTTCGAAGGGCAGACCGGCTCGCGAATCGAAGAGTCCGTTGTGCTGAAATTGGGGGAAACGGGCGGCCCTTCCGCCGGTCACTCTAGTGACGACGCGCCCTTGGTTCGCGTGCACTCGCAATGCCTGACCGGCGATGTCTTTCATAGCCTGCGCTGTGATTGCCGCTCTCAGTTGGAGTTGGCTCTCGAAACGATCGCCAGCGAAGGCCGCGGGTTGTTGATCTACGAACACCAGGAAGGCCGCGGCATCGGCTTGATGAACAAACTTCGCGCTTACGAGTTGCAGGACAAGGGCGCTGATACCGTGGAAGCCAACGAGCAACTGGGCTTTGAGGCCGATCTCCGCGCGTATCAAATGCCTGGGGCGATTCTCAATTTTCTGGGTGTCCGCGCGGTGCGGTTGATGTCGAACAATCCGGAAAAGATCCAGGCTCTTGAGCAGGCGGGCATCCGCGTAGTGGAACGCGTCCCCTGCCTAATTGAACCCTCCAGCGTCACCGAGCATTACCTCCGCACCAAGCGGGACAAGATGGGCCACCTGCTCGATCACGTCTAGGGCAAGGTTTTAGACGTCGCTACTCAGTTTTGAGTAACTGAAAGAGATTGCTGTAGTCGTCCGTCCACACGCGCTGGTCGGGGCGCGCACGCAAGGGCCGGCCAATTTTATCGATCGAAGGACCATGCAATCGCGCAGCCGAGCGCGACATTAGCGCCCAGATTGCCGCCGAGCGGTGCAGGTTTTCATCACCCGGTGTTGCCACCAGTACCGACGACAACTGCGCGGCATCCGCCAGCTTCCGCACTGGCGATTCCAGATCCACTACCGAGTTTGAAATGTGGAACGCCAGAATCCCTTCCGGATTCAGGTGCTGTAGATAAATGCGCAGAGCTTCTTCGGTCAGTAGATGCGTGGGGATGGCGTCGCCAGAAAAGGCATCGATCACGAGTACATCGAACCGGCGCGGGTCTTTTTCGAGCACCAACCGCCCGTCGCCTTCCAAAATCTCCACGCCTGGAATGTTCAGATACGTAAACTGGCTGCGCGCTTCCTCAATCACCTGCGGATTCAGTTCGTAGAACACGTAATGATCGCCGGGCTTCGAATACGCGGCCAATGTACCCGCACCCAAGCCGATCACGCCGACATTCTGTACACCCGGTTGCGCCGCAGGCCGCAGTTCTTCGAGCGCCATCTGCACCCCGGTTCCCGGTGCGTAATAGGTGGTAGCTACTCGGCTCCGGACCGGATCCTGAAACTGCACGCCGTGCGCGACAATGCCGTGAACCATGGTGCGAAGCCGCGCTCCGTCGGGCCGCTCGGTATCCACCACGCGCAGAGATCCATAGAAGTTGCGTTCCGCGACGCGCACGTTTTCGGACGTCGCGCGAATCAGGGTCCAGGCGAATACGACGACGGCCACGCTGGTCGCGGCCCACACCGCATCCGTGTACCAACGCTTCCCGTAGTACATAAACTGCAGGAAGATCGCGGCGGCGGCGATCAACAGCGGCAACTCGAAGACGCCTTTCAACATCAGCGGCGCCAGCCATACGATCAATGCTCCGCCCACAACGCCGCCGACGGAAACCATCAGGTAAAACGACGTCGCGTAGCGCGGATGCGGCTTGCGCATCACCATCTCGCCATGAAACGCCATGCAGACGATGAATAGCCCGACGGTGAACAATGCCGCGAGCGCTTTCGGATTCATAGCGAAGCTCGAATGCAGGCATTCGTACGCCATGGCCGCCATTGCCGGAGGCGTCAGCCAAAGGAACACGCGATGGCGTCGCGGACTGTCAAAATCGAAGCACAGAATCAGCGTCAGCAGATATGCGATCAACGGAACCACCCAAAGGAATGGAATCGCCGCGACGTTGGCGGATAAGTGATTCGTGGTGGCCAGGAGCAGTGCGCTCGGGATGGCGGAAAGCGCCACCCACAGCACTTGCGTCGCAACCGCAGGCCGAGCCGCCGTGCGTTCCTCTGTCTCCGCCCGGTGTGCGGCGGCTGAAGATGCCCGTGCGGAAAGAATCGCCGAGGCTCCGCAGAGCAGCACAAACAAACCGAAGACGACTGACCATCCCGTGACCTGTCCATGCACGGCGATCGACGGTTCAATCGCGACCGGATAAGCGATCAGCGCCAGCAGCGACGCCAAGTTCGAGAGCGCGTACAAGCGGTATGGAGTCTTTTGGAAAATCCGCGAATACCAAAGTTGGATTAACGGGCTGGTGGTGGAAAGCAGGAAATACGGGACGCCAACCGATGCCCCAAGAATCGCCAGCACGCGCAGCGTCGGTGTCTGCCCGTCGATCAAAGTGAAATTTGTTTTGAGCGGCAGCCACAACAACCCGCCTGCCAGAAGCGCCAAGTGCGTTCCGCATTGCGCGCGAGGACTCAGCTTGCGCGAGGTCCAATCGCTATAGGCGTAGCCGAGCAGCAGAATCGCCTGGAAGAAGAACATGCAGGCCGACCACACCGACGCCGAGCCGCCGAAGGCAGGCAGAATCAATCGTCCCATCAACGGCTGCACGGAAAACAACAGAAAGGCGCTAACAAAGATGCTGACACTCAGCAAAACCGCGATCGCAGCCGAGCCGCCTGTTTCCAGTGCCTCGGCAGGGGCCGCAACAGACGCGGCTTCCATGCTGTCAAGAGTCTGCGGAACCGGCTCGTGCGCGAGATTCGCGGGCATAGAGAGCTATCGACCAGAAGCGGGGTGTACTTTATCCCCCGTTTCGAGGCGCTTTCCCGGACCGTCGCGCACCGGCGATGGTTTAGGTATCTTGTACAGTTGCAATCACTTGTTGCGATCCGAAGGAGGCACTATGGAGCGTTTCCCTCTTGCGCGGCTTTTGCGCGCCGCAGGCATTTTATTGGCCGTCTGTGCGGCCATGCCTTCTCAATCCGCAGGACAAATTTCCGGTGAGTTTGTTCGAACAATACCTGACATCGCTCCAGCACTTTAAAGATGTCACTGCGAAGATGAAGGTGGACGTCGAGCTGGTGAATCATCCCATCATGGACGGCACGTTCGAAAAGCTGGCGGCGCTAAAAGATCGAAAACCTGGCCAACCGCATCCTTTTGTTGTCGGTGAGACCGGGTTTCAGAACTTCGCTGGCGTGATGGAGGAGTGCGGTAAAGCGCAACTCGTCCGCCACGGCGGCACGGTGCAGTAGCTCTGATGCTCGCGCGAACCTTCCATTGCGGACCATGAACTGTCGACCTTCCGGAAAATTGAGGGGACGACGGAACACGTTCGCGGGAGTCTTGTTTGCTCCGGCCTGGGTGTGCCGGAAGACGGTGTGTGCTCACACCCAGGCCCTGCTTGTTTGCCGCGATTACTTTAGCAAATTCGCGACGGCGGCGATGCCGGCCGCGGCGCACTCTTCATCCTTCGGCCAACCGGGAGCCCCGCTGATGGAAATGGCGCCGATCACATCGTTGCCCACTTTCACCGGCAATCCGCCGCCCATGGCGATGGTTCCGTCAATCGGAGGGGAGGGAATCGTGCCCTCTTCGAGCGGCATTTCGGAAGCCTTCGCCTTCTTCGCCCAGCCCTCCACCACTTCCCGCGACGGGCGGCGATAGAGTAGCGCGGTGTAGGCCTTCTTCTTGCTGGTTTCCTGCCGATGCAATTGCGCGCCGTCATCGGCATAGGAAATCTTCACGTTGCCGCTCGCGTCCAGGACCGTGACGCCACACTTCCAATTATTCGCCCGGCACTTCGCCATCGCCGCCTGCGCCATGGTCAGCGCCATGTCAATGGAGATAGCCTTTTGTGTGAGTAGTCCACTCTCGGCCTTGGCAACGGTTGCACCGGCCAGCATGACCACGCCGGCGGCGACCGCAAAAAATCGAGATCGTAAGGGAAACGAACCAGTCATCGGGAAACCTCCAGCCGAGAATCATATCAGCCCCAGACTTTTCCGGGGGGGCTCCCGGATGCTGCTTTTCTGGATGGCGGTCCGTTTGTTGCTAACAAATGTGGACAGGCCCAAGTGGATTGGGCACGGAACGACCTGTATTCCGCCAACCTTATGGCGGGATAGGCTGACGTCCTAATGGCAATCTGCCGATGGATATCTGGTATTAGTACCCAACATCCGCGTAAGTACCAGAAATGGCGCGGGTTCAGGATTGGCACTCGACGACTACGGTATGATAATCGTTGAAGTAGTCGCTCCAGGTGCCCCTTTGTGGACATTTTACGCGGAGTGATTCGGAGGGACTTTATGCGCTTTGACAGGTTCCGGGCATCCCTTTTGATGCTGGTCCTGGGATTCCTTGGACTGGCGGGAGTGGGCCGGGCGGCGACGTTTGGCTCGGTTGTGCCCGTGCGGGGAACGGTGTCCGACATTGCGCTCGACGAAAGCCGACACGCGGTATATGCCGCAAACTTCACGGCTTATCGCATCGAAGTGATCGATATTTCGTTGCGCACCATACGCACAACGATCTCGGTGAGTCGTCCTCCCAGTGCGATCGCGCTGTCTCCGAATAGCCGGTATCTCGTCATCGGTGAATACGAAACACCGAACCCGGACCCGGCCGGCGTGCCTCCCTTTGATGGGCATGGAGGCGTCACGATCCGCGACCTGAATACAAACTTCGTACAGCATTACGATCTGGCGACACCGGTTCTGACGGTTGCTTTTGGCGCCGATGGCCAAGCTATTGTCGTGACGCGCGCCGAAGTCCTTCGCCTGGATCCGGGAACCGGAATTTTCACCTCGCTTGGTCTGCCTGCGTTGGCCAGCCGCGATCTGCCGGTGGAGTTGGCGAGAGTGCCGTCGCAAATCATTCAAGCAACATCCGGCACTTCTCTGGATCGCAAGAAGATTTTTGTTCTGGCGGGCGTTGAGGACGACTTATCGGCTTCGTCGTCGAACGCGGGTCTGCTGATTTACGACGTCGACACGCTTCAACTGCGCGCTGAGATTTACGACACCAGTCCGCCCCAGGGCCCGCGGTCGCTTGCCGCCGACGCTACCGGCGCCAACTTAATGCTTGGATGGGGTTTGCTTCACCGCAGAGACGACAAGTCCTATTTATGGGCGCAGTTCCAAGGGGCAAAGGGCGATTTTCACTTGGGCTCACATGCCTGGAGCACCGTCCAGAACAAGCTGTATTCGCAGGTGCCGGCTGATGGCGACGGAGCCGTGCTTCACATCGTGGATACGGATAACCTGACGGTGCAAGAGCGGATTCAACTGCCCCAGAATCTCTCCGGAAAATCTGTTCTTTCGAACGATCAGGGCACCATGTTTTCGGCGTCGGAAGGCGGCATTGTCATTCTTCCACTCAACCAGTTGCCGTCCACCCCGCGCGTCGCCGCGCAACAAGAAGATCTCCTTTTTGCAGCGGATGCATGCAACCGTTTGGTGCTGACGCAAACGCTGGATATCACCACTCTGGGCAACGTACCCACCGACTTCACGCTGTCTTTGCCGGCGGGCGTGACGGGGATCAGTTTCTCGGCCACCTCAGGTGTTGCTCCGGCGCAGGTGCGCATTACGATCGATCCGTCGGTGTTTCAGAGCACGAAAGGCACGACGGCGATCCCGTTGACGATCACTTCGTCCACCGGCGTCAATCTTCCTGCTCCCGTTCGTCTTCTCATCAATACGCGGGATTTCGACCAGCGGGGAACGATTGTGAATATCCCCGGCAAGCTGGTCGACATGTTGGCCGACCCGGGCCGTGGACGTTTGTATATCCTGCGCCAGGACCGGAACCAAGTGCAGGTGTGGGATACTGCAACGCTTTCTCTCCAGGGCATTCTGCGCACCAGCAACACGCCCACGCAGATGGCGATGACCGTGGACAACCGCTACCTGATCGTTGGCGCCGACAATTCGCAGATCGCGACGGTGCACGACCTGGACACGTTGCAGGCCACCGATCCGATCCTCTTCCCGCTGGGGCATTATCCTCGTTCCATCGCGGCGGCGGCGACGGAGATGTTCGCGCTGGCGCGCAACGCGGGCGTCGAACTGGTTTGCGATGCCGATGGCGCAGGCAGCGCCCCCACCGCACTTATCGATCAGATCGATTTCGAAAATCGCGTGGCGTTTTCGCCTTGCACCCTCGGCGGCCGCCTTCCTTCGGCTTATCAGAATGACCTTCCGACCGAGGACGGCGTTCTGACGGCGTCAGCCGACCGGAAGGTCGTGCTGCTCGCTCTCGCCGACGGTAACGTCGCCGAATACGATTCCGAGGCAGGTACTTGGGTGGCTTCCCGCGCTGACACCGATGCCCTTGCCGGGCCATATGCGGCGATCGAGAACAATCTTTTTCTGGCCGGGGCGAACTTGATGGATCAGTCGCTCATGATCGGCTCCACTTTCCAGGATGCGGCGGGAACAACGCCTTCGGGTCACGGCACATTTGGCGGTTGGGGCGTCCGGACATTGGCGACGACGCCGAACGCGGCCGGAACCATTCAGCGTTGGAATACGGCAAACAAAACGGTGGTGAGTTCCACGCCGATGGCCGAGGCGCCCATCACGGCCGCATTCCTTGCCTCGACTCCGGTGGGGCAGATCGGGCAAACACTGCTTTCCTTCACGCGATCGATCGCTGTTTCCCCGGATCAGCACACGTTATATGCGGCGACCATTTCCGGCCTCACGGTGTTTCCCGCCGACTTCGATGCAACGCCGCAGCCTCCGGTGGTGACGAGTATTTCGAATCCAGCCGATTCCACGGCTAATGTTGCTACGGGCGGTGCGATCACGATTCGAGGCGTAGGATTGGCCGGTACAACCATCGCCGCGGGTTTCCCGTTGCCATCGACGTTGGGTGAATCTTGCATTACTGTGAACAACATTGCACTGCCGTTGTTCCGTGTTTCGCCGACGGAGTCGGTTGCGCAGTTGCCGTTCACGGTTTCGGGTGCGGCCGCGCTCGTCGTCCGTTCGCCGGGTGGTATCAGCAGTCCGTTTCCGATTACAGTGGCAACCACGGCGCCTGCGATCTTCCATACGGCCGAGACTCCAGAAGGAAGCGGATTGCCCGCCATCTACCGGGATGACAATGGAGCCCCGGTGATGTTTAGTAATCCGATTCACCCCAATACAGAGTTTTCGATTTATATGACAGGACTTGGCGCGACGTCGCCCGCCGCGCCGCTGGGCGATCGAACGCCTGCCGGAGTTGCTTACAATGCGATTCAGGTGCCCGCCATCACGTTGGGTTCTCAATCGATCCCGGTGACTTCCGCGGCCCTTCTGCCCGGCGAGTCCTCAGTGGTGTACCAGATTAAGGCCAAAGTTCCCGGCCAAGTACAGCCGGGCAAGACCGTGCCGCTGACCATCCAGGGTGGCGGTGTGACCACGACTTTAACTGTTCGCGTCGTAACGCCGTAAGGCGCTCGGCCGGACCATTATTTCGCGCGGGTATTTTGCGCGAGTGTTTCATGCGGAATCTGTGCAGGATAGAAGCGGAACAGTAGCAGGAGGGAGAGCATGTTCAAAAGTTTGATTTGCGTCGCGATCCTCGCGGCGGCCACGGCCAGCGCGCAGGAGTGGGACGTGGGTATCACGGGCGGTTTCGCCATGGCCAACGACTTGACCGTGAAGAATGGCGCCAACAGCGCGAATGCGGGTTTCAAGAACGGTGCCGTATTTGGTGTGTACGCTGGCCAGGACATGTATCGCTACTGGAGCGGCGAAGCCAACTACCTGTACCGCCGGAGCGACTTGAAAATGGAAGGTAATGGTAAATCCTCCACGCTCGATGGCCACACCCACTTGATTACCGGTGACATTCTCGCGCACTTTCGTCCGAGGGGTGCGCGTATCCGCCCCTTCGTATCTTTTGGTGGTGGCATCAAGTTGATGGTCGGAACGGGCAACGAGGGCATCCAACCCCTTGGCAATACTCTGGCCGCACTGACCGCAACCAATGAAACCATGCCGGTGGGTGAAGTTGGCGCTGGTGTGAAGATTCAGCTTTCGAAAATGGTTCGCCTCCGTTTGCAGGTGCGTGATTTCATCAGTGGCAAACCGAACGACGTAATCTCGACTGTTCCTGGCGCCACGATGAGTGGCTTCAGCAACGATATCCTCGGCACGGTTTCGCTGGGCCTTACCTGGTAGTCTTTATTTGTCGCTATTGATCCTCGCTGCGGTCGGCTAGATTCCGGCGGCGGGGATCGATAGCAATACCTCCACCGCCACCGGGGCGTTGTTCCTGGATGCGGCCCGGAATTCCCACTCCGTCAGCGATGCAAGCACGGCTTTGTCGATATCAGGCAGCACCGAGCGCACCACCTTCATCCCTTCCAACTTCCCTTCAGCGTTGACGTAGGCATGCACCAGCACATACTTCGCCCACGTCGGCAGCTTCACCTGCGGGCGTAACATTCTATACGGATAGGGCGCCTTTACGGGCGCTGGCTGCGGCCCTCCCAGGTTCACTGCGTTCGAATTGTCCAGCGGCGGACGTTCATTCGGAACGCAATAAAACAGCGTCCAATCGCGCTGCGTACCAACACTCACATAAACCGAATAAATAGGGCGGCCAGTGAGCAGACCGCGCGTCTCCGGATACTGATCCAGCGGAGAAGTCTGCACCACCACGGCATCGAAGGTGCCACTTGGAGAACGATTGATCAATCCGGGGACCGAATTCCCGCCGCCGGTACCGTTTGTTCCCATGCCGCTCCCGCTTCCGCTGCCGCCCGAACCGGTTCCATTTTCATCGCCACCGGTTGCCGTGCCACCGGTTCCACCGACGGTTGCTGCCGGGTTCCCCGTTGGCGAGCCTCCAGCAAGCGCCGAACCGGTTCCGGCTCCCACGGCTCCGCGGCCTCTGCCCTCGCCCGATCCAGCCGCGCCATTGCCCGTCTGATTGCCCGATCCACTCCCAACGACCGCCACCGCGCCTGCACCCGCACCCGCGCCGGGGCGGGGCACAGGAGAATTTCCCAATCCGGTTCCGCCCGGAGCCGTGTTCGCCAAAGCCGGCGTCTGCGACGTACCCCGGCTATTGGCTGGCCCAGGGCCGCTGGCGGTGGTTCCACGTCCTGAACCATTGGTAGATGCTTGCGCCGCCGATGTCGCTGGTGCCGTGGTCGCGCCCGCCGCGCCCCGTCCACCTGGGGATCCGGTGCTTGCGGTTGCTGTGCTGGATGCGGGAGCGGAAGACGTCCCTGTTCCCGCTGATGCGGCGGCCTCAACGGGTGCTTCCTGCACGATGTTGCCGGGTGGCACGACGATGCGGTCTGACAGGGGCACCGCGCGGTCACTTACGGAAAGTATATTGATCGGTTCGCCTGAATTTGCCGGTGCCGGAGTTGGAGCAGGCTTCACGGGACTCGGCGGCGGTGGGGCCGAAGGCAGCGGCAGCTTTGGCATCAGATCGGTATCCACCGGCTGAGCTTGTGCCAATTGAATATCGGGTTCCGCGACCGGTGCCGGCGCGGGTGGCAACTCCGTCTTGCGGCCCGGCGCGACGAAACGTCTCGATAACTTGGGGAATTGCGGAGTCATCACGCGGAAAGAGGGCAGCGGCGTGGATGGCGGTACCAGATCCGGTGGCGACAACGGCTGAATCAAAGTTTGTGTAGCGGTTGGGCTGCGCTTCACCTGAGGCGGAATAAACGCCTTGGTCAGTGCTCGTTTGGCTTCCCTGCGCGCGGTTTCGGTTCGTACGGCCTGTTCGCGTGTCATAGCCGCAGCCGCCTCGGTGGCCGCTTTTGCGGCGGCCTCAACGGCTGCCGGGGCCGCTGCAACGGCTGGAATCGAAAGCGAGGGCGCGGGAATCGCTGCCGCGGAGGCGGCGGGTTCCTGCGCTCGCACCGGCGCTGGACTCGGCGTTCCACTTTTCCCTACGCTTGCCGCGCGAGGCAAATCTTTCTTCGCGGATGCAGGCGAAGCTTGGCCCTGTTCCTGCCCCGAAATATCCGCAACGTAGTAGAGGTGATCGCCGATGCGGATCTCCGTGGGCGATAGCTCCTGCTGCACCTCCACGGGATGAGACACGGGAATCGTTATGGTCATCATCAGCGTGAGGATCACGCCGTGCAGGACTACCGAAGACGCCAGATTCCGCGTGGCGGGCAGTTCGCCGCGCATCTGCGTTGCAAACAGGTCTCTTTCCGGCGGAGGATCAAAGTTTGGGTCCAACGTCCACGGGCCAGGAAGGCCGCCTAAGGCAATCGTGGGGAAAACCCGCTCGGAAAACTTGGCGATGGGCCTCTGTGGATCGAACCGCCATCCGCCCGGTAAGGGGTTCAGCGCCAGATCGGCAAAAATATTGGTGGGCGACGCCGCGGCCGGCTGACTCCGGTCGACGATCCACTCGCCGCCGTCCTGGATGCCCGCCAGCGCGGGGAAAATGAGCTTGGTGTCAGACGGGCCGATCTTGTCACCGGAAGAATTGTCCGGCTGACGAAGCGAGTTCCCGCTGTCGCGCTTTGGTGGCTCGTCGAGGTGAAAGAGACTCCCCATGCGAAATTTGTATTATCCGCGATCCGACGGGGAGGCGTATACCCAAACAGCGAAGGACTAGTCCCCAAAGTAACGGGTACCACTTCGATAGCGTAACGGTGGAGCTGTGGGAGTCATGTCGTCCGGTTGCCTTGCCATCACGGACCGCAGCGTTGCCGATGGCGCCATTGGCTTGGTGCGGGTTTCCGGCGCACCCGCGAGTTCGGAGCGCGTCATGGCGTTTGAGCCGGCTGCATGGAGGCCTACTGTCTTCAAGCCGAACAGGGCGAGCTCAAAACGGTCGCGTGCCCCCACTTTTTCGAACAGCGTTGTGAGATATGCTTTCACCGTTCCTTCGGAAATGCCAAGAGCGCGGGCAATTTCCTTGTTTTTCAGTCCCTGCACCAGCAGTTGCAACAGCTGACTCTGCCGCCGGCTCAGTTGCACAGGCCGTCGATTCAGCAAGCTCACGGTCAGGGATTGCTCCATCCACAGCTCGCCGCGCGCGACCGTTTCGATACACTCCACCAGACAATCCACGGGGGAGTGCATACTGATGAAACCCCGAACGCCCAGACTTACGGCTTGATGAGCGAACTCAGCGGAGATATCGCGCGCCCACAAGATGATACACGTCTGGGGCGAGGCGCGGAGCAAATCCCGGACCCGGTTGAGATCAGTTTCACCGCTCAGCCCATAGAGGACTAATTGTGGACGTTCTCTCTTTAGTCCGCTGATCGCCTGCTCGTGGTCGCCCTCTACGCTAACCAGTTGGATGCCGGGGCTGGACATGCATAGCGATCGTATCCCTAATTCCACCAAGGGCTCGTCCGTGACGACGATGATCCGAACTGCCATAAGAACCGTCCTCCGTTGGTCCTTGCGCCAGGCGCTGAAAGATTGCCTTATCCTATCACGGATCTCTATGAAGGCGAAGAATTTTCCGGCATCTGCACAGCGCGCGCGGCGCTGGCCTAGGAACAGAAGCTTCGCCAAACGGGTACCGGGCGAATGTGCGATAATCGGTATTCGTCGAGATTGGAACTAATCCGCGCCGTCGGAGGTGCAGAAATACGCTGGGAAGGTACCAATAGGACCCTACCGACTATGGTGGGTAGCCCGCAGCCCCCCTTTCTCAGTCTTGTAATAACTTGTTGATTCCCGTAACTTTAAGTTATCGGCAGCGTGGGCCGGTTCATGAAGATTAAACCAACCGGATTTTCAGCGAGCGTGCAGCTGCCCTGTCGAATCTTTATCGGACCGCGCCGGGCAACGGAGCATCCCGGGGTGGCCACCAATATTGAAAGTGGACGGGTGCGTGTGAGTTTATCCGGTGAAGATCTCCCGGAGGCAGGGGGATCCGGACGGGAAGCCCTCGCGCTCGGTGACGAGGTTGAGTTGGATATGGCGCTACCCGTCCAGGTGGAATGGGTACAGGCGAAGTCGTTGCATGTGCGGGCCAAAGTGGCTTCGCTCGAAGCACGGCCCGATGGAATTTTGAGCGTGGAGTTAACGTTCCGCAAGCCGGCTTTTCGGGACAGGGCTGCGACTGGACAGGCAAATCCACGCAACCGGGTGCCGAAAGCGGCGGCTGGCTGGAAGATGTAGTTTGACACTGTAGCATGTCTGCAACACGAATACATCCGCTGTTTCGCTTAATGCCGTCGCTGACCGACATCGCATTCGTGTTGCCTCTTGTGTTCCTATATTCGAAAATGGACGGCTCCATGGCGCTCCTGAGCGATGGCGACACGGGCTGGCACATTCGCGCGGGAGATTGGATTCTCGCCAACGGACACGTTCCACAGCAGGACGTGTTTTCTTTCACAAAGCCAGGTGAGCCATGGTTTGCGTGGGAGTGGGCGTGGGATGTTCTCTTCGCCCTGTTGCATCGCGACTGGGGCCTGGGCGGTGTTGTTGTGGGCACGCTGCTGATTTTGTCGTTCACCTACATGCTGCTGTTCAAATTGTTGCAGCGGCGGTGCGGGAATCCGTTGGTGGCGATTCTGCTGACGACGATGTCGGCCGGCGGGGCTTCCTTGCACTGGCTTGCGCGGCCGCATATGGTCACGCTCCTGTTCATGGTCCTGTTCCTTTGGGTGCTTGAAGGGGTGCGGGAAACACTGCACGCTCCGGGCGCCGAGAGGACAACCTCGAATGTGGCTGGGCAGTTATGGCTTCTGCCCATTCTGACCGTCCTGTGGACCAATCTTCACGGTGGCTTTTTCGTCGGTATCATTCTCTGCGGCGCCTACGCCGGCGGCGAGTTGCTATCGGCCGTGTTTGCCTCCGATAGCGGTACGCGCAGAGACGCCGCACGAAATTCGATTGGCTATCTGGGTGCCGCAGCCGGATGTCTGGCCGCGAGCCTGGTGAATCCTTACACCTATCATCTGCACCAGCACATATACGAATATCTGCAAGATCCCTTCCTGATGCAGTCCGTTCAGGAGTTTCAAAGCACCAACTTCCAGTGGAGTTCGATGTTCTTCTTTGAGATCATGCTCGCGCTGGGCGTCGCATCTTCCATCTGGTACGGTATGCGGAAGCAATTCACCGAGGCGCTGCTGATCGTCGGCTGGGGACACTTGGCGCTGCTGGTGGTGCGCAACGTGCCCATCTTCATGATTGCGGGACCCTTGGTTGTCGCCCGGCCGATTTGCGCGTGGCTTGCGGCGCTGAGTGAGGCACCCATCGCCTCCTGGATGCGCACGGTTGTGCGGACGGTGCTCGAGATCAGTGAAGAGATTCTGCCCCTGGAGCGCCCCTGGCGTATTCACCTGATTTCAGCGGCGGCGATGGGAGTGCTCGCGCTTGCGATCGTCTCGCCCGCGGCCACCGGGAAGTTGCGGCCGATCTATGATCCCGCACGTTATCCGGAAGCTGCCCTTGGAACTATTTCCGCCCCCAATCAGCGGGTTTTCACGCATGATGAGTGGGGGGATTACCTGATCTACCGCCTATCTCCGCAGGGGGGTAAGGTTTTTGTGGACGGCCGCAGTGATTTTTATGGCACTAAATTTGATCAGGCTTACATCGATGTCATGAATGTAAAGTATGGATGGGAAAAAACGTTGGCCCGTTACGGCGTCAATACCATCCTGCTGCCCGTGGACACTCCCTTGACGGGAGCGTTGAAAGAGTCACGCCGTTGGAAGGTGATTTACGACGATCACCAGTCCATCGTGTTTGAGACCTTGAGCGGCAGCGAAGAACAGGTTTCCACCGCTACCAACGGTGGGAGGAGGGGGCGCGACGTTACGGTCGCGCCCGTATTACAGGCGGCCCGCGAGGGTCAACATTACACACACAGGGAGTAAGTCCATGAAAAATCTGATGGTTCGTTTCATTCGCGAGGAAGAAGGTCAGGACTTGATCGAGTACACGCTGTTGCTCGCTTTCGTCTGCCTGGCATCCGCGGCGCTATTCATCAACGCGGGTCAGAGCATCTCCGGCATTTGGTCGGTTGCGAATACCACGTTGCGAAACGCCAACACCGCGGCGGCCAGCTAAGTCGAGGCCTTTCTCCTTGGCGAATTGCAGTTGAATTCGCACTAATGCAAGGAGATCGAAATGAAGAAGACGGTTGTTCGTTTTTGCCGGGAAGAAGAAGGCCAGGACCTGATCGAGTATACGCTGTTGCTCGCGTTTGTGTGCCTGGCCTCCGCGGCCCTGTTTATCAACGCAGGGCAGAGCATTTCCGGCATTTGGTCGGTGGCCAACACCACGCTGACCAACGCTAATTCTGCGGCCACCAGCTAGAGGCGCCCGGATTTGGCGGCAGTTGTCATTGAGGATGTGGCGGGCTGGGGCTTGCGTCGGCCCGTTCGCATCCCATTGATACAGCTGAGAATTAGCGTGGTCGAGATATGATCCGGAGTCGGCTGTCGGCACGCGGATAAAGTGTAGTGTGTTGTCGCTACAACTTTATCCCTGTGTGGGATAGAGTCGGAGAGGAATTCGGCCGATGGAACATTGGCGAGTACTATGCCTACCATAGAGGATGTGCGTATGTGTCTGCGGTTGGATGGTGCGGGTGTGCGCTCGTTTTGGCGAAGTGAAGATGGGCAGGACCTAATTGAGTATTCTCTCCTGCTTGCTTTTGTTTGCCTTAGCGGTGCTGCGGCGTTCCTCGGTATGGGCCAGACGACGCGTGGCCTGTGGAGTATCGTGAACAACCGACTGGCGGCTGCGAATGCCATCAACAATGTCAGTTAACCTGCGGAAGCGCTAGGCTGTGGTAGTAAGACTTAAGCTAATACCGCGAAGGGTTTAAGGAAGAACGTGCGGAAGAAAGTAACGCCCCATAAGAACAAAGAGGGAGCAATCCGATGAAGCAACGTTTTGCCCTGGTACTCATCTTCGCGCTGGTCGTTTCGGCGGCTGCGAGCGTGGTGTTGTACCGGTTAATTGCGAATCAGATCTCGGCGAACAAAGAAGCGGCGCAGAGCAAGATTTTGGTTGCCGCGCACAATTTGTCGAGTGGAGACCTGATCAAGGAGGGTGACGTCAAGCTGGCGGATTGGTCAGGCGCGACACCGCCCGGTGCGATTTTAAAGGTGGAAGATGCCGTCAATCGCGGCGTGATTGAAACGATTTACGAAGGGGAAGCCATTTTGGAGGTGCGGATTGCGGCGCGCGGAGCAGGCGCCGGATTGGCGTCGACAATCCCGCCAGGCATGCGTGCGGTGGCTGTTCGCGTGAATGACGTGGTGGGCGTTTCGGGTTTTGTGATCGCCGGCTCCCACGTGGATATTTTGATTGCCGGTAATCCGCCGTCCGGAAGCAACGCGGGCACGGTAACGAAGACGTTGTTGCAGAACGTGGAAGTGCTTTCGGCCGGCCAGAACACGCAGAAGGACGCGGAGGGCAAGCCGATCAGCGTGCCGGTGGTCAACCTGCTTGTGACTCCTGAACAGGCCGAGATTTTGAGCCTTGCAAGCAATGATGCGCGAATCCAGTTGGTGTTGCGCAATCCCATGGACAAAGAACAGGTGAAGACGCCGGGCACCGCACTCACCAATCTGTTTGGTGGCACCGCGCCTTCTCCGGCAGCCGCGCCCCGTCCGGCGGCGCCGCGCCGGCCGGAACCGCCCCCTCCGCCTGTGCA
>JBEBGM010000160.1:0-1819 GCA_040081455.1 Bryobacteraceae bacterium | reverse complement strand
CGACTGGAACCGGGATATGGGAGTCAATGCGACCACTGTCCTCATTCCGAGCGGCCTGAATATGGGACCCTTACAGATCGGTACAACCATCTTCCCAGCAGGGAGCAAGATCTTCAAATATCGCCTGAAAATCAAACGGTCGGAGCTAGAAAAGTCCTGCGAGGACATTCGGCCAAACACAAATTTTTCCCCGGAAGTATTCGCCTTGGTTTTCTATACTTACCCATCGGCCACCGTCAGGGCGACCACCGCTATCAGCAGAACAATTGTCAAGATCGGCGGAGCAGCGGAATTGGACAAGCCCCTTCAACTATCTGAAATGAATCTTGACGAATCCGGATGCGCAGACTTTGCAACATGACCGAGACCGAGTCTGTTCGCCCACGGTCGCGGCCATGACGAGAGGCTTTGGCGTAACTAAAACTGAGCTGGCACGAGGCGCGCGGATCGACTCCGCGCGCCCCACCTGCAACCCGTCAGCTCATCCAAATCAACAACCCTTGCCCCTTCGCCGCCGCATCCGTCACATATGACTTCAGCTGCGGGAAATAGTGGTTGAGGTCTTCTTCCGAGTCGTCGTCTGCGCAGTAGATGTCCATGCTCTGCATCTTCGGCACGTTCAGCTTCTTCACCAGCGAAGCCTCAGACTGTGTCCCCAAATACTTTGCGAACGCCTGCGTCTCCTTCGCCGACAGCACGCGGGCAGGGCCATAGCCCAAATCCTCGCCCACCTCTTTCCCGCCCGACAACAGAGCGGCAGCGGGCTGCGGCCCGTCCCAAGCCGCGCCTGTCAAAACGTAATGCAACACGTGCCAAGCCTTATCGAGCTCAAGCGCATCCCCCGCGCCCATCAGCACGTCTTCATCGACACCCTCGCGCGCCATCCGCGCCAACTCCAACTCGCTAGCCTGCTTCATGCTGAGATTCATACTCATGACGGAGCCCTCCGATTGACCCGACGAGTCTAAGCCCCATCGCCTAAAACCCGCTTACGCAAGCTGGTTAGCGGATCGCGCGCATCATCACCGCATCGCCGCGCAACACCGCCATCCGCACAATTAACAACCGCAGAGTCAGAACGGAGGCTCTAACCCTGGGACCGCCGGCTTCCAGCCGGCACTTTCGGCGGCTCAACTTGCACAACGCTCGAGACTGCCACTTTGCTCATTGCGCTTTCCTCTTACCCTTCACGCCATACGCTCCGCGCTACCGCCTTAGCCCGGAAGCGACACGAACGGATCGTGCACCTTCACCCCGAGCGGCAAGAAGTCCCGTGTATTCCGCGTCAGCAGGACAAGGCCGTGATGCAGCGCGGTTGCCGCGATGATAATGTCGGCGAACCCGGGCGTGAGGCCCAGTCCGCGCGCTTTGTCCGATACCCGGCCGGCGATGCGGGCAAGGCCCAAGTCGAAGACAAGCACGCGATCGGTGTAAAGATGCACGAGCGTGTCGATCCATGCCGCCAGGTCGCGCGCCTTCTTCGTGGCACCCTCCCGGCGCAACTTTGCAATCCCATCCTCGATCTCCGCGATGGAAACCGCGGACAAAAATAGGTTCAAAGACTGCGCATCCATCCATGCGGCGAAGGGGGGCGGGCCCGCCGCCGTCGTAGGCGCGGCGGCTGAAACGACATCGGTGTCAACCAGGTACACGGATTACAAATCGACGGTGCGGGCAGGGCCTTTGTTTCGCCGCGGCACATCGCCGATGCCGGCTGGCGCGGACATCAACAAGCGGCCGAACGAGGGAACGTGCGAAAGCCGTTCCCACTCCTTGAACCCCAAGACTACGGCCTGAGGCTTGCCATGCCGGGTGATGA
>JBEBGM010000053.1:0-25596 GCA_040081455.1 Bryobacteraceae bacterium | reverse complement strand
CAGAACCGGCACAGCTTTTTGCGCCGGAAAAACTGCTTCTTTCCTCCAACGGCTTTGTCGCCGCCGGTGGGCCGCATGGATGCGGCAACGGGCCTTCCGCCTTTTCCTTCAGCCATGTTCGTCCCCTATTCCTTTCCTTCCGCAGGAGCAGCTTCCGCCGGAGCCGCCGGCATCGCGGGCGCTACGGGCGCGGGTGCCGCAGGCATTGCGGGCGCGACAGGAGCCGCTGGAGCCGCAGCGGCCGGAGCCGGCGCGGGCTTGCGCGCGGCGCGCTTGTCGCGGGCCTTCTTGCGCTTGGCAATCTTCTTCAGTTTTTCGTCGATGCGCACCGTGATGAACTTGATCACCAGGTCACTCACACGCAAGCGGCGTTCCAACTCGTGAACCAATTCCGGTTCCGCCGTGAACTGGATCAGCACATAGAGGCCTTCGCCGTATTTCATCACACGGTAAGCCAGCTTGCGCACGCCCCACTTGTCGCACTTGTCGACGGTGCCGTTACCTTTGGTAATTACCGTCTTCATTTGTTCGATCAGCGTGTCCACTTCCTCTTCAGGAGTGTCCGGCTTCACGATAAACAACTCTTCGTAGATTCGGGTCATTCTTCCTCTGTTTTTAAGCCTCCGGCGCGACGGTTAAATGCCGCCATGGACTTTTCGACGCCTTCAGCGATTATGGATTCCACGGCTTCGGCTCCTCGCCTCACCACTTCCTCCACTTCCTTCAACTGCCCGCGCTTAAACGGCGCGAGCACGAACTTTGCAGTGTTCGCAATCGGCAGGGCCTCGCCCTTTTCATTCGTGGGCCGGATCCCTAACCTCACCCGGGCGAAGTCCTCTGTACCCAGGCTACCGATCACGCTCTTCACTCCGTTGTGCCCCCCGGCCGACCCTTTCGGGCGAATCCGCAGATCCTGCCAAGGCAACGCCAACTCGTCGTACACCAAAATCAAACGATCCGGTTTCAAGCCGTACCGTTCCAGCACCCCCTTCACCGCCGGGCCGCTCAAATTCATGAACGTATGGGGCTTGGCCAGCGCCACTTTCCTGCGCTGGAGTTCCCCCAGACCTACCAGCGACGCATTTTCCTTCCGCGTCATCCGGATCGCGTTCGCCGCCGCCAACTGGTCTGCCACCAGGAATCCGAGATTATGCGGCGTGTCCTCGTATTCCTCGCCAGGATTCCCCAGGCCAACGATGAGAAACTCGATCTCGTCCGGCATCGTTTAATCGCCTGAGGACCCGGCAGGTAGCCGTTACTTCTTCTTCTTGTCGTCGGCGGCCGCTTCTTCTTCCTTCTTGCCCTTCTTGATCACTTCGGGCTCGGAGCCAGCAGCACCGGCTTCGGCAGCAGGAGCTTCTTCGGCGCGCAGCGCAACCACGTGCGAAATGACGGCTTCCGCATTGCTCACCAACGTCATCGAACCGATCATGACGACGTCAGAAGCGCGCTTGCTCTGGCCGATCATCATCTCCGCGACGTCGACAATGAATTCTTCCGGAATTTCGTCCGGCAGGCACTCGATTTCGATTTCGCGCGTGATCACTTCGTGCAATCCGCCCTGGATCTTCACACCCTTCGGATCGCCCGACGTGTGCACCGGCACTTTCACCTGAATGCGCTTCGTCAAGTCGATGCGCTTCAAGTCGACGTGCAACAGGTTGTCCTTGATCGGATCGTTCTGCCAGTCGATGATCATCACCGGCACTTTCTCGCCGCCTGTCACCGCAACGTCGAAAATCGTGTTGTGCCCGGTCTTGCTGTGCAGGATCTTGCGCAGATCTTTCGGGTTCACCGAAATCGCGATGCTGTCGCCGCCCGAACCGTAGAGAACCGCCGGAGCCGATCCACTCACACGCAGCCTGCGCGCTTCATTCTTGCCGCGCGTCGCCCGCGGTTCCGCTACTACAGTGATGTCTTTCCTAGCCATTTGTAAAACCTCTCCAATGTTGGCGAACTTCCGGCAGTGCCGGCATTTGGCCCCCGAAACATTCGTCCAGGGATTCGCCCAGATTTTTTTCGCGCTCCGGCGAACCGAAGCATCGCACCCCTGACGTCAGCCAGGAGCGAATTCCTTACTAAACAAACAACGTGCTGACCGAGCCGTCCTGGTGAACCGATTGAATCGCCTTCGCGAGCAACGGCGCCACCGAGAGCTGCTTGATCCGCTTGCACTCTTCTGCTTGCGCGCTGAGCGGAATGGAGTTTGTCACCACCACTTCCAACAACGCGGACTTCTCAATTCGCTCCACCGCCGGCCCCGACAGCACCGCGTGCGTCGCACAGGCCCGCACGGATTTCGCTCCATGCTTCAGAAGCGCTTCGGCTGCCTTCACCAGCGTGCCCGCCGTGTCGATCAAATCGTCCACGATCAGGCAGTGCTGCCCTTCCACGTCGCCGATGATATGCATCACTTCAGCCACGTTTACTTCCGTGCGGCGCTTATCGATGATCGCCAGCGGCGAATTCAAACGCTTTGCAAACGCACGCGCGCGTTCCACACCGCCTGCGTCCGGAGAGACCACGGTCAGCGTATCGCCGCCCAATCCCTCGAAATAATCGATCATCACCGGCATACCGAACAAATGGTCCACCGGAACATCGAAGAAACCCTGGATCTGCGCCGCGTGTAAGTCCAGCGTGAGAATGCGGTTCGCTCCAGCTCTCTCCAACAGGCTGGCAACCAACCGGGCGGAAATCGGCATGCGCGGACGGTCCTTACGGTCCTGTCTCGCGTACCCATAATAGGGTAACACCGCGGTGATACGTTCGGCCGAGGCGCGCTTGAGAGCATCCATCATCAGGAGGAGTTCCATCAGGTGGCGATCCACCGGAGTGCAGGTGGGCTGGACGACAAAGACGTCTGCGCCGCGCACGTTTTCCTGAATCTGGAGATGGACTTCGCCGTCGGAGAACTGCTTGACGTTGGCCGCCGCGACCTGGCAACCGAGCTCATAGCAGATCTCGCTTGCAAGCACGGGGTTCGCGTTGCCTGTGAAAACCTTAAAGTGATTGAATCTCATCGCTCGTGCCGGCTTCGGGGCGGCCATAAACCTTTTTCAGATACCACGTGCCCGGCGAGCTGTTGAAGCCATAGCCGCTGATAACTACGGCGGCTTACGAATCTAGCCGGTATCACCCGGCATCCGCCAAACACGCGGTCGTACTGCAAACTTTTTCCAACGGCGTCGCGCTCGGCCACCGAGCCGAAAATCGCAAACAATGTCGAACCGCTTCCGGTCATCCGCGCTCCGACCGCACCGCCTGGACCCGCATGCTTACGCAGCTTGTCCGCAAGACGTTTCAGTGGGGGATGCTGCCCGAAAACCACCGGCTCGAAATCGTTCGCGCTGAACGCACTTGCCGCCTTCGCAGAGCGCACCTCACCTAAAGCCCTGACGAAGCACTGGAAACTATTAATTCTACGCGACAAATCGAGCGATGTCAATTTGCCCGCATCCGCACCCAATACCGGCCTATTCAACGCCTTATACGCCGGTCCCGTGGCCACATGGATCCCCGAAGCAATCACCAGAATCGGATCTTCGGCGATATCCGCCAGCGGATAAATCTCCGTCCCACGATCCACCGCCAGCGACGTGCCGCCTTCGAGGAAAAAAGGAACGTCGCTGCCCAGCGACGCACCCATCTCCATAAGTTTGTCGTAAGGAATCACGCGCCCCATCAGTGCCGGAAGCGCCAGCAGCACTGCCGCCGCGTTGCTCGATCCGCCGCCCAGGCCGCCGCCCATGGGGATCGTCTTGTTCAGCCGGAACGACGCCCGCCCCTTCACCTTCGCGGCATGCATCACCAACTGCGCCGCACGGACCACAAGGTTGTCCGGGATATCCAGCGTCACGCCGTCTGCAACCACCTCGGCCGAAATCGAAGTTTTGCGCCCCGGCTCAAACTCGATCGCAAGCGTATCCGCCAGCGAGATCGTTTGAAACACCGTGCGCAGTTCGTGAAACCCATCCACACGCTTGTTGAGCACGCGCAAATCAAGATTGAGCTTGGCCAAAGACCGAACTGTGGCGGTGCGCATGTCTTCTCTTCCAAATATTACTTACGGCGCCATCAACGGGTCAGGCCGACGAACACAACCTGCATACGGAATAAATCCAGCAATAACTGGCAGCGATTCTTGAAGGATTCTGAATCCGCCAGTTCCCGATAGGCTCGCAAGAATATATCTTTCATCTGCTTTGCGGAGACTTGTTTGCCCACTAGTGGGTTCGGGGTCTCGCATCCCATCACACTTACAAGCATTGCAACAAGTTGAAATGATTCTGTCCCAGCAAATACCGATCCAGCAAGGTAATCGAAATCCTCGTTCCCAGCAGAGTCAAAGTCCGCAAGAAAATAAGAAAACTCTACGCTGAGCCGAATAAGGCACCGAACGTGACCTAGGGTCGACGGTTCAAGCCAATCGGGCGCGCCGGTCAAGACCGAAGTCTGGATCGACTTCACTTCGTCTACATGGCGGGTATAGTCCAGCATCACCCGTGCCTAACACCAGGAACCTAGTACCGCACCAGCGACTGAATCGAAGTCCCCGGCAGCTTATCGCGTCCGTTGAGGAAGTCGAGCTCAATCACAAAACCAAGGCCAGCCACTTCCCCGCCCAGTCCCGTCACCAGATCGGACACCGCACGCGCCGTGCCACCCGTCGCGAGCACGTCGTCGACAATCAACACGCGCTCGCCCTTCGAGATCGCATCCACGTGGATTTCCAGCGAGTCCGTGCCGTACTCCAGCTTGTACTCGACGCGCTCCGTCGCCGCCGGCAGCTTGCCCGGTTTTCGCACGGGGATGAAGCCCGCATTGAGCGCATAGGCCACAGCAGGCGCGAAGATGAAACCGCGCGCTTCAATGCCGATCACCTTATCGATCTTCTCGTTTTGATAACGGGCGCTCAGCCCGTCGATCACGGCGCGCAGCCCCGTCGGGTCCTTCAGCAGCGTCGTGATGTCGTAAAAATTGATCCCCGGCTTCGGAAAATCCGGTACTTCGCGAATAAGCTTTTTCAGAGCGTCCATTGTTTTTGTAGTTTGTTTGCTGAGTGGTAAATTCTCCGGAGCACAGCCGGCCGGAACACCAATTCTAGCAAGCCACCCGCCCGCGGAGGTTCTGTTTGGGTTCTTACTTGGATAGTGCGGACGCCCAATGGATAAATACCGTGATCGGGGTTGGCACCGCTGCGTTCGGTTCGGGCAACGTGTTAATGAGGAAGCGTCCGTCGGGCGCCAGATCATAGGGGAAATAACCGGCCGCGCGGGTGCGGAACAAGGGCGTGGCAATCCCAGGGGAGAACGATGCTCCGCCGCGGGTTGGCACCGCCATCAATGTGCGGTCCGGACCCAGGTAATACAGCTCTTTTCCGTCGCGCCGCCAGCGCGGCTTGTCACCCCCGCCTGAGGAAATCTGCCACTTGCCGCCGCCCACCGCGGGACTGCGGTCTGGAGCGAATCCCTGCACATACACTTCCATGCGCCCGGATTCGTCCGACGCATACGCGATCCATTTTCCGTCAGGAGAAAATTGCCCGAACGATTCACCGGCCGGAGTGGCCAGGAACGGAATCGGCTTCCGTTCCCCGCCCGCTGGCGCGGCAAGCGGCAAGATCCACAAGTCTTCATGCTGCGTCGGATGATGGTCGTCGTATAAAAGGTACTTCCCATCGGGCGAGACCGAATTGGGATGCTTCTGTGTTGCCGACTTCAACAGCAACTCCGGCGCGTCCACTCCGCCCATCGGCATCCAGTAAATATCGCCCAACGTGCCATTGAGTGAGGAGCTAAACAGCACATGTCCATCCGGCGCAATTGCCATCGCCGTCTCCGTGCCATCACTGGAATCCAGTTTACTGAAGATGCCGCGCGAAAGCTCCGCCGTCCACACGCGTGTGCCGTTACGCGCAAAGCGGTCGCCCCGGGTGACGGCAATCGTTTTCCCATCGGGCGATAGCTGCAGTTCATTCGCGCCGGGTTCGTTCTGCGCTCCGATGCGACCCACGTCCTTGCCCGTCCGGTCGTACCAAATCAGTTGATTCGGTGCCACCGCATCGCGCTCGCTGCGATACACCAGCGTGCCATTCGCAGACGCGGTGAACCAGCCGTAGGTACCAGTTAAACCCACGTCATCCGCAACAACCACCGGCGTTCCCGTAATGGCGCCACGGTCGCTATCGAATGGAACCGCCTCCAGTGCACCTTCTTTCACGTATAAGAGATATTCTTTTCCGGCGGCCTGCGCAAAAATCACGTCCGTTTCGATATCCGCCAGACGTGTCAGGTCTTGCTGCCCGGGTCCGGCCGTGATGGTACCGATGTAGGTGCCCTGATTTTCGGCTTGCCGGGACAAACGGTGATAAAGAAAACGCTTGCCGTCGGGCAGAAAGCGCGGCCCGGAGTGCTGTACCTCGGAACGTGCCCCATCAATCGCCGTCACCTGCACCGGTGCGCCACCATTCTCCGGTACGCGCCAAATCCCGCTCGAATCGACGCCAAAGAGAATCACGCCGTCGCGATTCCACGAACCCTCGCGGAATCCGCCCTCGTACTCACACAAGGTCTGCGGCGTGCCGCCCGATGCCAGCACCTTCTTCAAACGTCCCGGCATGCTGTTGACGCCAAATCCGATGTATTGGCTATCGGGGGACCAGAACGGCCCCACGGCCGCACCTTCCGATCCCATCACCGGGTGCGCTTCCAAAGAATCCAGGGTGCGTACCCACACCATCGTTCGTCCGTCCGAGCTGCGAACGACAAACCCGATCTTCTGGCCGTCCGGCGAAACAACACCGGTATTCGTGTAGCTGGTCTTTTCCGGTGGCGGGATCTGGAAGCGCACAGGCTCCTGCAGCACTGGCGTCTCGCGAAAATGTACGACTCCCACAACCACCGCAGCCAGAAACGCCAGACCAGCCGCAATCCACGCAGGCGCTGGGTTTCTCAACGAAGACGCGGCCGGCTCGGGCGGCTCCAAATGCATTTCCTGATTCAATAACGCTACACGCGCCTCGCCGATATCGCGCAAACGCGTGTGCGGGTCGCGGTCCAGGCAACGCCGGAGCAGCGTGCGTGTCGACGCCGGCGTCCCGCGAGGTAACGCCTTAAAATCGATGTCGCGGCGCAACACATCGGCCACAATGTGCGCCACCGTGCTGCCTTCAAACAGATGCTTGCCGGTAAGCATCTCCCACATCAACACGCCGAAGGCCCAGATATCGGCGCGCTTATCCACCAATTGTCCGGACGCCTGTTCCGGACTCATATACGCCGTTGTTCCCAACAGCACTCCCGTGCGCGTCGGCGATAACGTCAACGTCGGTGCGTGGCTTCGATCCATTGGAACAACCGACGCGGGCACCGGAATCGCGGCCAGCCCGAAATCGAGCACCTTCACCATGCGCCCCTGCGGACCGTCCGGCGTCACCATCACATTGGCCGGTTTCAGATCGCGATGGACCACACCTTTTTCGTGCGCAGCCTCCAGAGCCTCGGCGATCTGACGACCGTATCGAATCGCCAGGTCCAGCGGCACCGGACCACGCTTCATGATGCTGGCCAGCGTCTCGCCCGGCACCAACTCCATTACCAGGCCATGCAGGTCAAAACTCTCTTCACCTTCGGACTCGCCACCGTCGGTATCTATCTCGCCGTAAATTTGCGCGATATGCGGATGGTTCAAGGATGCGAGAATTTTCGCTTCGCGTTCAAACCGGCTTAAATGTTCGGGGTCCTGGGAGACTTCCGCGGGAAGAATTTTGATGGCGACTTCTCTGTCCAGCTTCGTATCAAGGGCCTTATACACCTGCCCCATCCCGCCCGCGCCCAAAGGAGAAAGGATCTCGTAAACGCCTAGCCTGGTTCCCGCCGACAGATGCATCGTATCGACTTGATTCTAGCGCAGTAATTGGCCTTGTCACTAATTTGAAAGAATCCCTCCGCGCCCCATGCAAAATCGCGCGGGACCGACAGTTTGATACGGCATGAATACGATAAGCTTGTTCCAACGCGCACCGAGACTCAACATGCGGCATCCTCTATCGTCCATCAAAGTCATCGATCTCACCCGGGTGCGTGCCGGTCCAACTGCTGTCCGGCAATTGGCTGATTGGGGAGCTGACGTTATCAAGATCGAAGCTGCCGGTGATCCCGAAGCCGGACTCTTCGGCGACCACCGCGATGGCTCCGACTTTCAGAATCTCCATCGCAACAAACGCAGCTGTACGCTCAATCTAAAAAGTGCGGAAGGCATCGGCATTCTCAAAAAGTTGGTGGAGACCGCTGACATCCTGGTCGAAAATTTTCGGCCCGATGTAAAATCGCGCCTCGGCATCGATTACGAAGCAATGCGCGCCGTGAACCCACGCCTCATCTACGCCAGCATCTCCGGCTTCGGCGAAGACGGCCCCTACCGCGAACGCGCCGGCTTCGATCAGGTCGCGCAAGGCATGGGCGGACTCATGTCCATCACCGGCCTTCCCGGACACGGACCCGTTCGCGCCGGTATCCCGCTGGCCGATTTGTGCTCCGGTATTTTCTGCGCGCAAGGCATTCTGCTGGCCCTCTTCGATCGCGAACGTACTGCCAAGGGCCAGTGGGTGACCACTTCTCTGTTGCAGGCACAGGTCTTTATGCTCGATTTCCAGGCCGCGCGATGGCTGAACGATCATGAAGTACCCGGGCAAGCCGGCAACAACCACCCCACAAACATTCCCACGGGCGTCTTCCAAGCATCGAACGGATATATCAACGTTGCCGCAAGCGGAGAGAAGATTTGGGAGCGCCTCTGCCGCGCCATCGGTGCTGAGCACCTGGTCTCCAATCCTCTGTTTGCCGATGCCAAAGCCCGGCTGAAGAATCGGGACGCACTCAACGTCGAACTGAACGAACGATTCGCGAAAGATACATCGGAACACTGGCTCGCACTTCTCAATCAAGCCGGTGTACCCAGCGGTCCTATCAATGCCATCAATGAGGTCTTTGCCGATCCTCAAGTCCAACACCTGAACATGGTGCAGGAGATCGACTCGCCCTACTATCACCCACTGCGCGTCGTTTCTCAGCCCATGCGCTTGTCCGATTCCGAAGCGCCCTTGCGCATGCGCCCGCCCGAATGGGGAGAACACACCGATGCCGTCCTCACCTCCCTCGGCTACTCCGCCGAAGCTATCGCAGACCTACGAAAACGTGGAGTCGTCTAACCACATGAGCGGAACCATTCTTTCGTCCATTGAGCACGCCGCCGGCACGTTGACCATTCACAACCCCGAGCGCCGCAACTCCATGTCGCTCCAGATGTGGACACAGGCCGCCGATGCGCTGGATTCCTTCGCCAACGATCCAGACATTCGCGTCGTTGTCCTCACCGGTGCAGGCACAAAAGCCTTCGCCTCTGGCGCCGATATTTCTGAGTTCGAGAAAGTGCGCGCCGATGCCAGAGCCGCTGCCGAGTACGACGTGGCACTCGACCGTTTCTGGGACACACTGTCAAATCTTGCCAAGCCAACCATCGCCAAGATTCGCGGCTATTGCATCGGCGGAGGCGTCAATATCGCCGCATGTTGCGATCTCCGCATCTGCACGGAAGCTTCCCGCTTCGCCGTACCCGCAGCAAAGCTCGGCCTTGGCTATGGAACCGCAACGGTGCGCCGCCTGATGCACCTCGTCGGTCCGCAGTTCGCCTCCGAGATTCTCCTCACCGCCCGCCAGTTCACCGCAACGGAGGCGCATCACATGCATCTGGTCAACCACGTCGTCGCCGATGCCGAGATCGACGCGTACGTCGCAAGTTTAGTCAGCACCATCGCGCAAAACGCCCCGCTCACTATGAATGCCGCAAAGCGCGCCATTCACGAATTGCTGAAGGATCCCGCGCATCAGGATCTGGCCGCCTGCGATGCACTCGTCACGCAATGCTTCGATAGTGAAGATTATCAGGAAGGCCGCCGCGCTTTTCTGGAGAAGCGCAAGCCGGAGTTCAACGGCCGCTAGCCCCGGCTCGAACCCACACAACAAGTGCGGGACAGACCCCTCCTGCACCCGGCGAACTTCGGATGTACATTAGTTCATGGGAGTTTTGGGCAGGTTTATACCCTTACTTCCAGGGGGTGCGACGCATGACGCAAATGGGTCGTTATATTCCGCCCGACGCGCAGCCGGGTCAGCTTGGCGTCCATTCGGTGGATCACTTCAGTCTTTTCGTGCCGAAACTGGAACAGGCCGAACACTTCTACAAAAGCTTTGGCATGGACGTGCAAGTGGAGTCCGCGAAACTGGTACTGCGCACCTCATCGAGTGACCACGTGTGGGGCGTGATCGCCGAGGGCCAGCGAAAGTGCCTGCGCTATGTCTCCTTCGGCGCTTTTGAAGAAGATATGCCCCGCTTCCAACAACAACTCGAAAAGCGCGGAATCCGCCTGCTGGACCCACCCAAAGATCAGCAGGGTGGCGGCTTGTGGTTCCGCGATCCCGACGAAAACCTGATCGAGATCAAAGTCGCCGAAAAGTGTTCGCCCAACCAGAAGTCCTTGTTCGTCAACCCCTCCACCGTCGGCGGCAAACGCGGCGCTCCCATGCGCAGCGAGGTGCAACCGATCAAGCCAAAGCGCATGTCGCACGTGCTGCTGTTCACCACCGATGTGGAACGGACTCTACGCTTTTACGAAGGCACGCTGGGGCTACGGCTGACGGATCGCGGCGGCGACGCCATCGCCTTCATGCATGGCATTCATGGCAGCGATCATCATATGTTCGCGTTCGCACTCTCGCGGAACCCGGGATTTCATCACGCCAGTTGGGGCGTCGATTCCATTCATGAGGTCGGCATGGGCGCCATGCAGATGGCCGAAAGCGGTTATAACGCTGGATGGGGCCTGTTGCGGCACGTACTGGGTTCGAACTATTCCCATTATGTGCGCGATCCGTGGGGCAGCTATTTTGAGTACACAACGGACATCGACTACATCCCCGTCGATTGCAATTGGAAAGCCGGCCACTACAAGCCGGAGGATTCAATTTACCTATGGGGACCGGCCCTGCCGCCGGATTTCATTGTGAATCAGGAAGTACCGGAAACCGCTCAAGCCGCGAAGAAGTAACCATGCGACCAGCGGCTCCGTCAAAGCTGTGGGAGTGAAAACTTACTTATAGAGGACTTATGAAGGCCACTTGGCTAATGCTTTCGATTTTGACCGCAGGTGTGCTGGTGCCCGTGACCGTGCGGGCGCAGAGTGAAGAATGGGCGATGAAGATGGATGACGCGCAGGAGGCAAAAGACGATTTACTCGATGCCGTCGGCGCGAAATCCGGACCAAAGGCCGCCGAGGCCACCGCGAAGATTTCCAAACTCCTCGCGGAGACGAGGGCCTTCTGGGAGCAAAAAAAAATGGCGGACGTGGTCAAAACCGCCGATGACGCTATCGCCGCCGCCAACGAAATGGCCGCCGTCGCGAAATCCGGCAAAATGGACACGGCCAAAGCTGCTTACGACAAGCTCAACGCCGCCTGCAATAAGTGCCACGACTTGCACGCCGAAGAGCGGGTGAGAAAGTAAACTATCCAACAAAGATGAGAGGCGCCTCGCCGTGATAGCGACGCGCCCTTTTCTTTTGTGTTGCATGACTGTACTACTTGGCCGCGCCACCCGCCGCTGGCTTTGCCGTGGACGACGTCGTGCCCTTGGTCGTCAATTTCTGTACACGCCAATTGTTCATGTCGGCCACAAGTAGAGTGTTTTCCGACGGGCATGCCAAGCCGTGAATCCAACTGAACTGGCCTACATCGTGGCCGGATTCACCAAACACGCCGAGAATCTTGCCATCGAGTGTCAGCTTATAGATGCGTCCGGGCTCGCTATCGGAGGTAAACATGTACTGCGTTGGACCTTGTGTGAGGCATAACGTCCACGGCTGCGTCTCAACTGGCGGATTCGAATTCCGATTGCCAAGCACGGGATGACGGCTCTTGTCATAGGGAACGTTCAGATGAACGAAGCGTAAGAACTTGCCGTCGGGATCAAACACCTGAATGCGTCGATTGCCCCGGTCAGCCACATAAACGTTGTTCTGCCGGTCAACGGCAATGTTGTGCGGAGTGCTAAACGAATTCGGATTCTGGTCCGCATGATCGCCACCTCGTCCGCGCTCGCCCCAACTCTTGATCCAGTTGCCGTGCTTGTCGAATTTCGCCACGCGCGAATTGATGTAGCCATCGCTGATGTAAATGTTATCGTCCGAATCCCAGGCAATATCCGTGGGTGCGTTAAAGTATCCGTCCACATGCGCCGCCGCGGGGAACGCCGGGCGATTCGGTCCGCCACCCAACCCGTTGCCTTTGTGATACTCCGGCTCATCCGGACCCTCGGCCCGGCGGCCCAGGTTCAACGTGACCATGCCGGCCGGATTGAAACGCATCACCGAATTGGTGCCCTTATCCACCACCCACAGGTTGTCGTATTTATCAAACCGAACCGAGTGCGCGTAGCCCAGTCCGTACACCCCTTTGCCCAGTTCGCGGATGAACTTGCCAGTGCTGTCGAACTCCAGCAACTGCGTGGTCGCATTGCCGAACAGTGGACCAGACGTGGCGCTGCCCGGGTGATTCAACACCACAACCGTGCCCTTGGAATTCACCGTGATGCCCAGCACTTCGCCAAGGTTCATCTGGTAATTCAGCTTGAGGAAATTGGGATCGGCGTCAAAGGGTAATGTAGGAACGGCCTGCTGGCCAAAAGCAGGAATCCCCAGCAACGCAATCGCAGCGCCGCTGAGGATAGACAAAACATTCTTCATGGAGGTAACGCCTTTCTTGCGCTGGACTCGACCGTAACCGGCCGCCGTGCGAGGTCACGTTCCCGCCAGCCAACCCACACCGTCCGCGCCTGAGAAAGCGTATTTCGCTCCAATACCGAAGTCAAGGATAGGCGATGACTTCGAGGTACGGAGTCCTTCTACTTGCGGCGCCGGCGGATGAAGTAGATGCTCATCAATCCCGCGCCGGTCAGCCCCATCGTCACCGGTTCCGGAACCGTACTCGCCGCCGGAGGCGTGTTGCCGCAGTTTCCGTCGTGACAATAGATATTGATGTCGCAGTCGTCCACCGTCACGGGATGGTTGTCGTTGTCATCATCATCATCGTCGTTATTGTTCCGGTTGTTGTTGTTTCCGTTTCGGTTATTATCCCGCTCATCGTCATCGTTGCTGCGTGTGTACGCAATACGCGAACTCTCGAGCAACGCGTTCCCGGGATGATCATAGGCCGCGCCATTCGTCTCATGAGCACTACTGGGCGCAACAACCAACGAGTCCGTTTTGACGTTGGCGAGCAACGCGGCAAGCAACTGGGAGGCGGAAGCCTCGGGCATGAGAGTGTCCGCCATACGGAACTCCGGAACCGTGCTGGCGGTGGACAACGAACCTCCAGTCAACACCAGAAAAAGCACAGTCGATAGTCTTCGAGTCACAGGTATCCTCCGAATTGCAAAGGACTCAATGCGCACGCGATACGCGGCGGCATATTGGAACCTTGGATCACGAAGCTCATCTTCTCCACGACGAGAGTGGATCGGAGAGCGCCGCTTCCGTTTCTGGCTTCGAGGAACCCGCCTTGCGGCTCGGTCAAGATCGGACGAGTCAACCCAATCTCTCTAAGCTTGTTTCCAGCCTAAAGGGAGCGCCCGAACCGAAAAAGGCGTAGCGGTACCAGAACTGCACTGGGAAGGAAGGTCTAAAACGTGAATACCAACGAGTGACGATCGGTGTCCATCACATAGACACAATGAGACTTGCGAGTAATCAACCTGCGGTGCCGGACTAGAAACTGAACCGCAACTGGAGCTGCAACCGGCGGTTCGCAGTCTGGGAAACACCAACGCCGCCGCCACCACCACCGCCGCCCGGCCCACCGCCACCGGAAAGCGACTGTGGCTGCCCAAAAATTGGCGACGTCACAATCCCAACCGGTGTCCCCGGATTAACCGAATTCAGCAGATTACGCGCCTCAACGCTCAACTGGAGGGTGTATTTGCGGCCGGTGGCATTGCCGCCGCCAAACATACCGCCGCGCGGACCGCCGCCACCACGGCCGCCGCCACCACGCGGACCGCCGCCCATGCCGAACCCGCCGCCCGGAGGTGCACCGGCGGGACCGCCCTGCGCACCATTGCCGCCGCCGGATTCGCCGAATCCCCAGGACCGGCTCACCCTCAGGTTTATGTTGAAGGCGCCATAGCCAATGCCCAAATTGCGGGAGACGATCTGTTCTCCGGCGATCGGACTCTTATTCAGATCGCCGTAAACGGTGTGGACAATATTTGATGGAAGCGCGGACGGACCCGCAAACGTGGGCCGGTCATTGTTCACTGTATCTCCGTTCAAATCCAACGCCCCCAAAGAAATGTTGTACGGCGGCGCAGTCTGGAACGTGATCATGGGCGCCAGTCGAATTCCAAGAGGCGCCGAGAGGTTGCCGCCAACAAACAATCGCTGGCGCACGTCGAAAGCGGAGCGGCCCCAATCAAGCGACGTATCGTACGTGTTCACCGGGAACGTGCCCACACCATCGGTATTCGATGAATTCTTGCCGTAGTTGTAAAAGCCAAATAGGGAGAGATTCGCATTGATACGGGCGTTCACGCTCAAGGTCAACTGGTTGCTCTTGAACAGGCCGCTCGATTCATATTGATAGAGCGGGTCGGAATTGCCCAGTGGATACACTCCACTGCCCGGCGAGCCAAATGTGTACGTCCCGGGCAAAGGTGCGTTGATATTACGCGTGCGCAGCATATGCACGCCGCGCGTGTTCGTATAATTCAGCGAAACCGTGACGCCCTTCGGCAACTGCCGCTCAATACCGATTGCGGCCTGCATAGAGGACGGTGCCACCAGTCCGGAATCGATCTGATACCGTGTTGGCGGCTGCGCTCCCGTTATCTGCGAACCGGTCGGAACGTTCGTGCTGCAAACACCCAGCACACACGCAAACTCCGGGCTATTAATCGTATAGCGGATCTGATTCAGCCCATTGAAACGGTTGGAGACCAATACGCTATCGATCGGAAACCGGTCGTAGAAGATGCCGTAACCGGCGCGAATCACCGTCTTCGGCTGCCTGGTTCTTCCCTGCCCGCCACCGATACCCCACGCGATGCCCACGCGTGGCGCAATAGCACGCCTGTCGGAAATATTGTTCTGCATCTCGTACCGCAAGCCAAGGCTCAAGGTGAGGTTCGGCAAGACACGCCAGTCATCCTGAATGAAGGGAGCAATGTCCACCTGTCCGATGTTGACCAGAGGATTCCCGGCAATCACCAGATACTGCGACGCTCCACCACCGTTGGCGATGATCTGCGCCATGGAAAGCCCTTGGGCCAGGCCCTGCGCCGTCGGCAGATACGCCCGGCACGTGCTCAGCACGGTACAGTTCGCCGTCGTCAGCGCCGAAAAGTTATAGGTGCCGTTGAAATTCTGATCGGAGCGCTCTTTCTGCAAATTTCCCCGGATACGCACGCCCACCTTCGTCAGGTGCGTTCCGTGCGTCATCGTGGTGTAGTTCTGGAATTCGTAGTTGTTCTGATACTCGTGTGAACTTCCAACCGATGGATAGCCTCCAGTAAACGCGCCAGCCACCGAAATCGTGGAACCCTGCACCGTTCCCAGCTGACCAAAGTGGGAACGCGTGTACTGAAAACGCGATTCGTTCACCGTGGAGGTGTTCACCACCCACGTCCCTGTCAGCTGCACGGATTGATTGCTGCGCTCGGTATTCGTTGCATTGGACGGCAGGAAAAACTGCCCAACGCCGTAATTCACCACGTCGGTTTTTGTAAGCGTGTAGCGGCCCTGCAACGTGATGTTCGGAGTCAACTGATAATCCAAACGCGGACTAAAAGACATGCGAGTCGTCGGCTGATCGATGTTTTGCCGCAGGCTCACCACATTCCAGTTCGAATCGAGCACCGTGGCGTTCACCAGGCCCTTGTCATCCTGCCGGCGATGGCTGAAATCCACGAAGAAAGATGCCTTTTTGCTCAACGAGCCGCCCAAATTTCCTTGAAATTGACGCGTCACAAAAGATGGCTTCACGGGCGAGTATGGGTTCCGTGCATCCAGCTTCGCGTTGTCCACATCCACAAACGCAGTGCCACGGAGTTTGTCCGTTCCAGGGCGGGTGAAAATCTCAACACGTCCAAATCCAATGCGGTCAAACTCCGCCGCGAAGGGATTTGAGTTCACCCTTACTTCACGGATCGAACTCTTCGGAGGCAGTTGGCCATTGCTGAATCCATCAACGAAAATCTGGCCGCCGTTGGGACCCGCGGCCGGTCCCGCGAGCGCCTGTAGGTCGTTCTGCAAATCGTTCGGATCGTCAGACAACATGTCCAGATCCTGCCCTTGCAGCACCGTCGCACTTGCGTTTTTCGCCGGATCCACCTCGACCTGCAGCGAATCGGTCACCGTGATTTCCTGCTGAGCTGTCGCCAGCGGCAGTTTCACATCCAGCGTGGTAAACCGTCCCTGCGCGAATTCCAGCTCTGGCCGCTCATAAACGCTGAATCCGGTTGCGATGACCCGGACTGTGTATTTCCCCGAACCCAGGCCATTCACACTGTAAACGCCGTTGGAGTTTGTCTCGGCGGTTTTGACGTCGCCATTGGCCGCCGTTACCGTTACCGTCGCTCCGGGAATTGCCGCGCCGGAAGGATCCATGATCTGGCCGCGGAGGTTTCCGGTGGCCTGAGCAAAAATCGGCGATGCCGCGACCAACCACACCAGTGTGAGCATCAACCGTCTGTAAAGGATCATGTATATCCGCCGTGCGCCTTATGTTTAACGAAGTTCTTGTTAGTTACTGACCAAATCCGCCGATGTCCCCGCCCATGTTCCAATCACCCAGTGCCATTTCACGGCTACCCGGCTTGGTCAGGATCGGCTCCACCCCGGCAAATAAAGTAATTGCGGTAATCTTGTCACTCGCCGCACCCACCGTACTCGAGACAACGATGGCGTCGCCTGCCTTCAAATCCGCGACCGTTATCGACGGAGCCCTGTCAAACATCTGTTGCAGATCTCCACCGCGGCCACCCGCGCCACCTGTGCCGCCACGACCGCCCGCTACACCGGCACCCGGTCCTCCGGGCATGGCCGCCGCGCCTGCGCGGCCACCTGCTTCTTCGCCGGTTCCCTGGACGCGACTAGCGATCATTTGCGCCAACTGCGGCGGCAGTTTCTTCGAACTCGAATCCGCCACCAACTTCACGGTCATCGCCTTCTTGGTCTGAAGATTGTTAATCTTGATCACGCCGTTCGCCGCATCGATATCCGTGATCAGTCCGGCGACGATCTGAAACGTGCCGGAGACAATTTCCTCGGCCGACATTTTTGCGCCGTCCGGAGTGCGATCCCCCCGCGCACGGACCTGATCGCCTTTCTTGATCTCCGCTAGCGTCGACGCCTTCGCCTCAGCGAATTTGATCGAATCCGGTGTGTAGCGCCGGATCGTCGCATCCTTCGCCGGAATGATGGTCAGCGTCTTCAATCCTTCCAACGTCCGGAATTGCAGCATCACATGGTCGGCACCCGCTTCCGTAACCAACCCCATGACGCCGCGCTTTTCCCAATCCATGCGCTCGACGTTCTGCTTATTTGCGATATCGGCCTGCGACATCACCACAATCAGGTTCGCCGCAACCGATCCGCCATCACCCGCTTTGCCGCGGGCCAGCACCCGGTCGCCCGGATGCACATCGGCAATCGCAATCGTGGAAGCATTCGCCAGATTCGTTTCGCCGGGAGCCACACGCCGGAAACTCGCCTTCGCGTCCAACGAGACGGCCACTTCGCCGCCCGCGTCATTCTTGATGGTCAATTGCCGCGACTCGGCGTCAATCTTCGTCACCACGCCCAAAGCGCGGCCCGCGGCGGTATCCTGCGCGTGTGCCGGTAGCGACAACATCGCCAAACCCGAGATCATCAACCATCGCAAGCTCAGTTTCTGCGCAACCCTCATAGCCAATTTATATAGACTCCCCTGGACAATCCGACGTTACCCTCGTATTCGCTAAAATGTTTACCACTTTCGCCGAATTATCAATATCTTAGCAGCCTAATTTCCCGAAGTCCCCCGTAGCCCCACCGCCGGCAGGTACACGCCGGTTGGCTCTTTCTTCCACCAGGCCCCGGTCTTTTTCCGGGTCTCCCAATCGGTGAACGTGTAGGTGGCCACGGTTGCCCGAATGAATTTCGGCGGGTGCACCGGAAATGGATTTGCCTGAAACAACGAACCGACCTGTGGCGACCCCTGCAAAAGCCGGATCGCCAAGCCAACAAACCACGGATTCTGCTGGTAGTTACTCAACGAAGCAAACCACATCTGCCAATCGACCCTCGGCTGGTAGGGAGCCACCCATCGCGGCGGCTGGTTCACTTCCCTCGGCTTATACGGCAGTTGATAGGCCACCCAATGCTCTCCGTCGTCAGAACCTTCCAGCTCGATTTCATTGCGCACCGTAGTCATGACGGCAAACAAGCCATAAGTGTTTACAATATTGAGCGGAGCCGTGTACCGAATCGCCGCACGTAGCGGACCCGGCACGTTGCCCGTGAACGTCTGCCAGAGGTGGGCCAAGCCTAACCCAACGATGGCGACAGCCAGCACGGCCGGCGCCCAACGCGGCGCACCGTTCAACCCTTTGTTTTCAGTTGTTTCCCGGTATTCCTCCAGGGCCCGAACGGGCACCCAACGCCGCAGCAAACGGTCGTCTAACAGGAAAAGACAAAGCGCCAACGTCAGCAAGTTGAAGAATGCGTAATTGCCCGTTGCGAAGAGTATCACTTGCAATCCCGCAATGCCAGTCGCTCCCGCCATCCGAATGCGTCGTGGAAAAAAGATCAGGAACGGAACTACCAATTCAATCGCCACTACCATCCCCGTGGCCGCGTGCGAGAATGCCGCCGGCAATTTCTCCGCATACCACGCCAGGGCGCTCGGTAAAGGTTGGGTGTGGTAGTGAAAATCGAGAGCCGTCAGATTCCGCCACGCCGGATCCCGGCTCAATAGCTTGACCGCTCCGGAAAGAAAATACAGACGGAACAATAGCCACCGGAACAACCACGGCACCACTCGATTGGGTCCCAGGAAAATCGCCAAAAACCCGGCTTCGAGGAGCAACGAATCCCATTGGAACGAGAGAAAGTCCTGTCCGGCTGCGCTGAACGACAAGTACAAAACGTAGAGCATCACCAGCAACACGCGCTCAAATCGTCCGCGCACGTAGCCGGTGATGAACAGCAGTCCGGATAGAATCACTCCGAACCACGCCATGCCCGTGAGCGTGCCGTCATCGGCGCTCAACCAGAAAATGCTCGGCACTGCCAGATACCGGATCGCCCCGTCGCTTTGTTTGGTGACGGAAGACAGAAACTCGATCAGCGGTAAGATACCTTGCGAACCGATCAGTCCTTCAATCTGCTTCGTCAGCGGCCAGAATGCGAAGAAATAGATCAATGCCACCGCACGGATGAAGAGCCACTGGGTAGCCGCGAATTTCGTTGGCTCAATGTGCGTGCCGAAGGTGAAGCGTGTCACCTGATAGAAGAACGAACGGTTGCGCGCAATGATGCGATAGAAGAACTCCGCGATGCCGCCGATCCATAGGTAGAGCCACTGCATCTGAAGCGTCTCAAACACGGCCTCGGCTCCACTGGCGACGCTGCCATCGGGCCGCGCCAACTGCACGGCGTCGGCAAATGCATGTTCGGGAATGTGGGGAAAACGCTCGCGGGCATCTTCAGAAGCGGCATACTCCACGCGATCGCCAGTAAGTTCCTGCCAATAGTCGATCCAGATCCGGCAGAATCCGCACCGGCCATCAAAAAGGAGTACCGGTTTGGCGTCAGGCATCGTTTCCATTATCGCGGGCATCATCCCAGCGGCGCGAGCGCATGAGCAACAAACAAGACACGCAGCTAGAACGAAAACCTGACTTGCAGCTCCAGTTTCCGGTTACTCGCGCTTTCCGAAAAACCCTCCGCGTTCGTTCCGCCCGCCAGTTGGTTCGCGCGCCCAAATAGCGGCGATGTGATATTGCCGGTGATCGGTCCTGGGTTCACATGATTCAGCAGATTGCGAACCGATAGTGCAACGTTCAAGCTATAGCGGCCATCCACGGGTGCGGACGTGAAGATGCCGCGCAGTCCGGACGGCATCGCCCGCGGAGTCCCCTGCTCCCTGCCGAATGTAAAGTTTTTCGCTACGCGGAGATTCAGCATAATTTGCCCTGGCCCGCGCCCGTAATTGCGCGAAAGAATGGGCTCCCCCGCAATCGGATTTGGATCGAGCAATCCGTAGGGCGTCGCAATCAAGCCAGGCCGCCCTGCGTTTAACGCAAGCCCAGGCCGGCTATTCAACACCGTGGTGCCGAAAAGATCCGATCCGGTGGTGATATTGAATGGCCCGCCCGTTTGCACCGTGAGCAGCGGACTGAGGCGCACGTTCCATTTCGTATTCACGGACCCGCTCACCGTCGCGCGATGCCGCACGTCGGTCGCCGCGGGTCCATACTCACTCGCAAGGTCGTAAGGGTTCGCGGGAAACGTCTCGACGCCATCGGTATCGCTCATCGCCTTATTGAGCGCATACGACCCGGAGAGCGACACATTCGCGTTCACTCGCGAATTCACATTGATCAACATCTGCCGCTGGTTATAGCGCCCCGAGGATTGCATCTGATAAACGCCGCCCGACCGGCCCAACGGATACGTGCCGCTGCCCGAAGTCCCGGGCGAGTACGTCCCCGGCAGCGGTGTGTTCACATTTACCGTGCGCAGCATCCGCTCGCCGTGCGAATCCGCATAGGTGACCGAGACGGTTGTGCTCTTCATCAACTGCCGCTCCACCGTCAGCGCCGTTTGCAGTATCACCGGAGCGCGCATGCCGGGTCCCACCGTCTGAATCACCTGTTGTGACGAATACGCCGCAAGATTCGCAGGTGTGGGAATCAAGGGATAAAAATCCGGATTCGCCACCGCGTATTGCTGCTGATTGACGCCGTTGTAGCGCACCGCGTTCGTCGTATTCGATATCGCGAAACGGTCGTAAAACATCCCGAAGCCAAGCCGGATCAGCAGCTTTGGCTGCGCACTTTTGGCCGTCGCGCCAGGCGCCCACGCAACACCTACCCTCGGAGCCACATTCGCCCAATCGCCCAGATTGCTTTGCGCCTCATAGCGAAGTCCCAGACTCGCCGTCAGGTTCGGATGGATTCGCCAATCGTCGCCAACAAACACACCCAGATCTTTTTGTGTCACATCCTCTTCCGGCCGTCCGGTGGCGATGGTGAATTGCGTAGGCCCTCCGCCCAGCAACCGGACCTGCGCCGGACCCAGTCCCTGGAAAAGCACCGTCCTCCGGTATCGTTCAATGGAACTGAGAGGCACCAACACTGGTTGTCCCGATGCATCCGTGACAACCCGGTTCTCCGCGTCCAGCCGCGGCCCTGTCCCGCCATTGAACACGAACGTTCCGTTAAAGTTCACCGGCAGTAGGTTCAAATCCGTCGCGGCCCGAAACCGTCCGCCCATGCGCAACGTGTGCGTTCCAGCGATGCGCGTTGCCGTATCCGACAGCTCAAACAACTGATAATCATCCCGAGCGGCGCCCAGGGGATTGCCCCCGCCATTGAATGATCCCGACACCTGCAGCGCCGGAGCGAAACTGGACTGTTCCGCATGAAACCGGTTGCGGTAGTACTGAAAGCGCGCCTCATTCACGGTCTTCACATCGAGCACCGCGGTCTCGATGAACTGCACATTGTGGACGGCAAACTGCCCACGGTATGCGCGAGAAGGCAGATCGAATCCACTCGATCCGATATTCCGCACGTCGCCACGCAGATACGAATAACGGAACGCGAGCGTATGCTTCTCGTTCAACCGGTAATCGATGCGAGGGAAAATGCGCGTGCGGCGCTGCGCCATCTTATTCACGCCGGTATACGTGGAGGGAAAAAGCGTCGCCGGATCCAGTGTCACCGCGTTCACCACAGCCCCGTTGTCCACATTGTGCTGCGTGAGGTCGATCAGAAACGATGTCTTTTTGCGCAGCGGGCCGCCCACAGTGCTCTCGAACTCATTCAATTGCAGGGGTGCTTTCACCGGAGCAAAGGGGTTACGTGCATTCCACCGCTCCGTCCCGAGATTGTAATTGACGTTGCCGCGCCAACGATCGGCACCGGGTTTCGTGAAGATTTCAATCCGCCCCAAGCCCAGCTTGTCGAACTCCGCCGCAAATGGGTTTTGGTTGATCCGCACCTCGCGGATGGATTCCTTGGGAGGCAGTTCGCCGGCACTGAATCCGTCAATAAACACGGTCCCACCGCCCGGCCCCGCGGAAGGCCCCGCCAGCGCCTGCAAATCGGCCATCAAATCCTCCGGCTTACCGGAAAGTGCGTCGAGGTCGGAGCCCTGCACCACCGTCGCTCCCGCATTGCTGCTGGGGTCCGTCGTCACCGTGGGAGGCGCGTCCACATCGGCATCCACCTGCTGCACTAACCTGGCCACGCGCAGCGTCAGATCGAGCCTGCGCAGACCAGGACCCACGTCCACTTCCGCGGGTTGAGGCATGTTCAACTGAGGCGCCGATGCCCGCACCACGTACCGGCCTGGCGCAAGTCCGGTGAACATATACTCGCCACGTGCGTCCGCGCTCGAAGACGTCTCAACGCCATTGGGACCAGCGGCGGTAACGGATGCTTGCGGAACTACCGCACCAGACTCATCGCTCACGATACCGCTCAATGTGGAGGTCTGCGCGAATGCCGGAATAATTGCACCGATAATGAAGACACTTAATCCAATAATTCGGCGGAGATTCTCTAACGGCATCGACATTGTGATGATACCTTGACCGGCGGGTCCCCCGCTCATCAGGGGCTCGCACAGCGGCTTCCCGTCCTGCTAGGGTGAAGGTGTGGCAGGACATCATAGCCCCCGTGATTATTCGCAAACTCCCTTAAACGTTTATTGGGAGATGACCCAAGCGTGCGCCCTCGCGTGCCGCCATTGCCGCGCGGAATCGGTGCCGGATGCGCATCCCGAAGAATTGACGTTTGCCGATGGCGTCATGTTCCTCGATCAAATCACCGAATTCGGAGATCCCCTTCCGCATCTCATTCTTACCGGCGGCGACCCCCTGAAGCGCCACGATCTGTTTCCATTAATCGACGAGGCATGCAAGCGTAACATCGGCGTCTCGATCACCCCCGCGGCCACAACCGCATTGACACGCGACGTGCTCGTGCAACTGGTCGAGCATGGCGTTGAGGGCTTGGGACTGAGCCTCGACGGTTCGACGGCAGAGCACCACGATTCCATCCGCGGCATTCCCGGCACTTTTGCCCGCACCATGCAGGCCATGAAATGGGCTCAAGAACTCGGCATGCCTCTGCAGGTGAACACATTGGTATCCGCCGAAACCGCCGAGGATATGCCCGCTATTTATGAGTTGCTGAAGCCGATGACGCCCGCCCGCTGGAGCATGTTCTTCCTGATCTCCGTGGGCCGTGGCAAAGTCCTCCAGCCGCTTTCGCCTGAAGATGGCGAAAGACTGATGGGGTGGATTTACGACACCTCGCGCACCGCGACGTTCACAGTGGCCACAACCGAAGCGCCATCTTATCGCCGGGTCGCGCTCGAGAAAATGCGCGATGACGGCATGACCGGTGAGCAGATCAAGCGCTCCGGCGCTTATCGCGGCTTCGGCATCCGCGACGGCCACGGCATTGTGTTCGTCTCGGACACCGGCGAGATTTGTCCCGCGGGCTTCCTGCCGTTAGTTGCTGGAAATGTGCGCAGCGATAAGCTTGTCGATGTCTACCGCAGTTCGCCCGTGTTCCGGTCGCTGCACGATCCGCAGCAATTCGAAGGACATTGCGGCGCATGCGAATACCACACCATCTGCGGAGGCTCCCGCGCCCGCGCCTACGAAGCCAGCGGCAACCCCTTAGCCGCCGACCCCTTCTGCACCTACGAACCACACGCGAAGGCGTAGCCGCACCAACCCCTCGGCTCAAGGCCGGCGTCGCTTCTGTCGATAGCCTATCGAGCCCATGCGCCTGGCCATCTCCAACACCTTCGCCGCGCCCCGCAAGGAACCGCTCGCGGAAATGTTTTCGCGGATCTATCACGCTTTCCTCACGGCAGGACTCGGTCAACCGGCCATCCGCTTTACTTTCAGCGATCCTATTCTTCCGGATGGCGTTTCCGCAGTTGATCGCGTACTGACACGGCATCCGGAGTTGGCCCGCTTCGTAACCAGCGCCGCTCCCATGCATTTCTCACCGGAGGTGCGCCGCATCACGAATGCGCCCTTTACTCCCACGGATGGCGAAGCCGTTCCATTTGCTACGCTGCACGCCATCGCTGCCGGCGTGCCCCGCTCCTTTCCGTTTCACGCGGTGGCATTGCACCTGCACTCGCCCGCGTTTGGCGAGTTTGACCCGTCCCGCGTGCAGGGCGGCGATGCCGGATCTGGCATCCTTATCAGCGATAGCTGGTGGATCAGCGGACGGCAACGCGGTCTGGCATCATGCTATTTCATCGCCCCGGAGCCGGATTCGAAGAAGCTCCCCACACCGCCGCCCGCCGTCGCCGCGGTACTCGCCGCCTGTGGCAAAGCAAAGAAAACTGTCCAAGTCCCCATGCATTCGGTTTCCGCACTGGCACAGGAAAACCTGCCTCTACCGCCAGATGGGGATTCCACGGGGCAGCCTGCACGGGGCATTCAAGAGGCGGTTCAGAAACTGGCCGCTGCGGCCAACGTGAACCCGGATGCAGCGCAGGCAGCCGCTCGAATCTCCGCCGAATATCGTGCGCGGATGGCGGAAGTTATCGAACGCGCGGCCCCACCGCACGACCTGCAGCCCGCATTGGAGGCTCTTCGTTCCACTCCCCTCGGCACGTCATCCGGCCCCAAAAAGCCGATTCTCGACCACCATTTCAGGCCGCTTGGGTATTCATGCAAAGGAGGGCCCGGCACATTCACTCTCCGCCGCCGCACAACGCACAACAACACCCTCGAGATTTCGATGGACGTCGGCACGTGGAGCAATCAGGTCACGGCCTCGCTGCGAGTTCTAGGACTCGGCTATCGCGCCTCGCTCCGTCTGCCGGTGGCAGCCCGCGCGTTAGACGCAATGCAGTATCCAATCGGCGACCGTTGGGAAGAAATCGTGGAAAATCTGGCGGCGATCGTAAAAGAAGTGGAAAAGAGCTTCGTCGAAGAGGTGGAAACCGCCGTGGGAACATCCCCATCCTGGTACCAGCCGGAGTCGTGATCCTTCTCCACTAGGAATCTCGATAGCACCGCCCATTGACGTGCTCTTTGGCTCCTCCTAGAATGAGAAACCGCCGGAGTAATCCATGACACTCAAGACATACACGCTCGTAGCGGCCCTCGCCATAGCGCCTGCGCTGGTAGCGCAGTCGAATACGCCGCAGGAAGAAAGCAACCTGAGGCTCGGCCTGGATTGGAAACGCGAGGTCGTCTTCGCGGGACACCTGGAGTTGGCAACGAAGTACATCGCTGCCGACTA
>JBEBGM010000159.1:0-1832 GCA_040081455.1 Bryobacteraceae bacterium | reverse complement strand
GATATGCCCAAGACCGCCACAACCGAGAACGACCGCAAATTGACCGGGTAGAAGATGACGCGACGCTTTCTTTGCCGCACGGTATGCGGTCAGGCCGGCATCGGTGTAGGGCGCAACATCCTTGGGCGCGAGGGTCTTGGGGAGTTTGATCAGCGACCGCTCCCCGGTCAGCAAGTATTGCGCGTAGCCCCCGTTGGCGTTGATACCGGGGAATGCACTCTCCGTTGCGTGCATGTCGTTGCCGCGACGGCAAGCGAGGCAGTGTCCGCTGGTGACGAGCGGATGGCAGATCACTGGGTCACCAACGCGCAGACCGTTAACCGCCTGGCCAACTTCCTCGACCCACCCGGCGTTCTCGTGCCCCATGATGTAGGGCAAGGCGACATTTGATTTATCGCGCCAGATACCTTCGACGATGTGGAGGTCTGTCCGGCACACGCCCGCCCCGCCGATCCTGACGATCACGTCGGTCGGATTCTTGATTTTGGGATCGGCTACGTCTTCGAAACTGACGAACTCCGGCGATGTCAGTTTTTCGTCGTACCGGTGAAGTACTGCCGCCTTCATAGTTTCCAGCCCCACTCATGCGTCCGCGCGCCGTTTATCCGGCACGTTCTGATAAGAAGGGTTAGCAAGGTCCGTGCCAACGCATTAAATAGTTGTTATTGTTGAATTTTAATTGGTTAATTGAGCATCGAATTGTTGTTGTCCTCAACACCCGTTGTTGCGCCGGGTGTGACGCAACGAAGCATGGTGCGTTGCAATGAAATTCTCGCTGCAACTGCGAGCAAGGAGCGCTCGTCGAACGCGATTGGGCTTTAGCGAAATTGCTTTGAGCTCGCGACCCGCGATACATTTTTTGCCGGCAATTCAGTCAGAGCAGCCGTTTAAATAATGGTTGTGTTTAGGACGATGACATCGACGAGCAATCTGGCGGGCTTTTGGCCTTTACAATGTTGACCACCATCGTCAACATATCCCGGTATCCGGTACGCTGCCGTGTCTTCATTTGATTGAAGGGCAACGCACGGACTGGCTTGCGCTCGTGCCAAGCGACCCTGAATTGAATTCAAACTGCACTCAAACTGCGGATTTTCCGGGCACTCCGGCCGCGGTGAGGATCTCACGGCGATGGGACAGCAGATCGATCAACGTGGTGTCCGGCGCGCTTGGGAGCGCTTTGTCGAGCGCGGCGACGTTTCTGAAGAGCTGCGCACGGATATCGCTGCGTCCTGGAAGCGGTGTTCAGAATACCAAGTGGCGGCCAATAGCAACGCGGCACCGCTGATTTCGGAAGGTGAATTCTTCAGGCAGCGCTCCGCGCACGCGCTTCTGGCCCAATGCGCGCAGCCCGTATTCGATCGCGCGGGCAAATTCATGAACGAATCCATCTCGATGATGATTTTGACCGATGCCACGGGTCTCATCATCGAAACGCGCGGCGATGATCGCGCCATAGAAACAGGACGCGAAATCCATCTCGAACATGGCGGACGATGGAGCGAAGCCGACATTGGCACCAATGCCATCGGGACAGCGGTTGCCCTTGCTCAACCGGTACAGATCAATGGTGCTGAACACTTCTGTTCAAAAGTGCAACGGTGGACATGCGCCGCAGCGCCCATTCGCCACCCAAGCGACGGCGAAGTCTTGGGCGTCATCGACATCTCGGGTCCCGCCCAAACATTCAGCCCGCAAAGCCTCGCGCTGGCGATGATTATGAGCGAGTATATTCAGTCTCTCATGGCGGGTTCCTGCAAGCACGACCGGGAGCGCTTGCTCGATTACTACAAGACCAAGCAGTCCACTTGGCTGAACGACGAGGTTTTGGT
>JBEBGM010000158.1:0-1845 GCA_040081455.1 Bryobacteraceae bacterium | reverse complement strand
GGGCGCGGCGCGCGAGGCATCGCCGAACAGCGCGGCGAAACTGCCACCTTCCTCGGCGGCCAGTTGCAGGCGGCGCAGGCCGCGCTCATCGAGTGTATGCGGCCAGGCCAGCACTGCGGAGCAGTTGCCGGCGCGCAGGCTTTGCTCCGTGGCCCACATCGTGTCCTTGTCGGATTGCGTGTTCACCACCACCAATTTCGACAAGCACACGCCACGCGCGATGAGCGCCGGCGCATAAGGAATCCAGCGTGGGGCGATCAGCATCAGCCAGCCGGGCTCGGCGGACAAGCTGGCCAGCGCGGGCACGAACAGCGATAACTCGCCGATGCCCGCGCGCTCGTTCAGTACTTCCGCGATGGCGCCGCGCGGCCAGCCGCCACCCGGCAGTTCGCGGTCGAGCGCCGAAAAGCCGGTCGCGACGCTCGGAAGCGCCACCCGTGCCGGCTCGCTCCCGCGCCAGATGGCGGGATTTTGCAGCAGGATTTGCAGGGCGGAGGACATGAAGTCGGTGACGGGTGACGAGTGACGGGTGACAGAAAATTAACGAAGACGTAAAGGGCAAAGAAAATCTCAACGCAAAGACGCAAAGGTACGCAAAGAAAAACCAAGGCAATATTTTTTCGGGTCTTCCACCGGAACCTCCACGTCCTTTGCGGTCAGCGTTGTTATTGACTCCTCATCTCATTTGTTCCGGCATTCCCTGCTGACTTGCGGGCGGGGAAACGCGAAGGCGGGGCAGGGATTTTTTCCATACGCGCCAGCCGGGCCTCGATCGCCCATTTGCTGCGCTGATGAGCTTGGGCGAGATCTTCGATCGATTGGCCCGAGTCGTAAGCCTTGCCCAGGCGCGTGTCTTCTTCCTCCGACCAGGGTTGACCGGCTTTCCCGGGCGCGGGTCTGCCAGATTTTTCTGGGCGAGGCTTGTCCGGTGTCGGGGTTTTCTGCAACGGTGCTTGTGGTGCGTGCTGTTCCAGTGCGTGGATCGCGAAGAACAACGCACGGACAGTGTCCGGATGTTGATACGCGCTGTCCGCCGCGAAAGGTTTGCCACTGCCTGGGTCGATGCCATCGGCCAGGGATTTGAGAATCTCGACGCTTCTTGCTGCTTCCATGATGATCTCCTGAATGGATAAGGTTGACGGAACGACTGATGCGTCCACCTGTGCGGAGTGGCTGCGACGGGGGTGTTGGTTTTCCACCCCTCTTCGTGGAATTTCGTATATGCATGGTTTCATGGGCGAGGGTTTCTTATGGAATAGGTCGCCGTAACGTGAGCGCAGGGTTCGGAATTTCCACCCGAAAAAAGATGAGCCTCCAGGAAGGCGATGGACTTGCCTTTGCGCAGGAGCCGCGCCACGGCGCTCAGATCGCCGTCCCCGGCGACACGAAAGAACGAAATATTGAGGCTGACGAGAGCGGCGAAAACTTCTCGACCGTAAAACGCATGAACGCAGGCGTACATGGCGGTATCGGCAAAACCCATCGTTACCGGACCGGAGAGCACGACCTGCCCCGATCCCTCTGGAAGATCCCGACTTACATAACTATCCTGAACGGGCAGACGCATGCGCACGGAGTTCTGACCGGTCTCCTCGACGATTTCCTTGCGATGATCGACCGCCGGAAGATTTTTCTCCAGCAGCTGCATCAATTGTGCGGGGCTTAGTGTGTACACAATGACCAAGATTTAACGTTTGTCATAACTGGTAGAAAAACCAGAGCAGCGTAGGAGTTCCTGTTTGAGCTTTTACTGTTCACCCTTCACTCCTTCACCGTTCAATCTTCCCTCATCCCCAGCCTTCTGCTCCGCTTCAAGTGTGCCCTACCCACGAACCTCCCTCACCC
>JBEBGM010000052.1:0-25866 GCA_040081455.1 Bryobacteraceae bacterium | reverse complement strand
CTACGTCGAGCACAATCCGAATGTCTCAAAACCCGGACTCGCTGGCTACGTTGAGTACTACAACGCAAAGAAGACAAGCACACCCGCCCTTCGCGTGTTGCCCGCGGCTCCCGCCCAGACTTTCGCCAAGGGTGATTACGTGGTGATGGTGTGGACACACGATGACGTCGATGGCAAAGGCGCTAAGTTCCAATACAACAGCTACGACGTTCTGCGCATTCAGAACGGTAAGATCCAGGAACATTGGGACGACAAGCCCAAGACCGAGAGCACCGCTCCCGTGGTGACCACCGTGTCCACGTTCCCGCAGTTCAAGAACTCACCCGATGAGCAGAAGAACGAAGACATCGTCATCGGTCTGTATCGCGACGTGCTGCAGTATCACCACTTCGAGCTAGCGCCAAAGTATATGGCGGCGAACTACATTCAGCACAACTACACCGACCCACAGGGACGCGATCCGCTGATGGAACACATCCAACACGAACGCCCCAGTGAGCCCGAGCCGCTACAGCCTCAAATGAAAAATCGCCCGCAGCTGATCGTAACCAAAGGCAACATCACGTTAATGATGACCACGCGCCAAGCAAAAGACCCGAGCGATGCAGCAAAGACATACCCATTCAACCACTTCGAAATGGTGCGCGTGGAAAGCGGCTTCGCGCAGGAACACTGGGATAGCTCCATCGGCCCTGGCGGCAAGCGCCAGTAGATGACGTGGGGCGGGGCTTTTGCCCGGCCGCCGTGCTCCGCGCGGCGCTCGCGTGAAGCCCTACAACCCCAACACCGCCGCTGCGTTGTAATCGAGGATATTCGTCAGATCCTTCTGCTTCAGCCCGGCCTCTGACAAATACGTAATCGCGTGCGTATACAGCGCGCCAGATTCGTACGGGAAATCCGTGCCCAGAATGATGCGGTCCGCGCCCAGCGTATCCACCGCCGCGCGAATCGCCGGAGGATGCGCGTGCGCCACGGTGTCGTACCACATGCGCTTCGCCGTGATGCTCGGCTTCTCAGGCGTCTCTGGATTCTCCCAGCCAAACTGGTTGTCCATGCGCTGCAAAACCATGGGAAGCGCTCCGCCCAGGTGCGAATTGACAATCGTCAGCTTCGGATATTTCTGCGGAATGCCGCGAATGATGAGGTGCGCCGTGGAAATCGTATCCTCGATGGGTGCGCCGATCATCCACGTCAGTTTGTAATTGGCGATCATCGGCGTATGCGCGCTCGCGCCCGCCGGATGCACGTACAGAACAGTGCCGCGCCGATTCAGCTCTTCGTACACGGGAGCAAACGCCGGATCGGCAATCGAGCGCCCCGCCACCGTCGTTGTTGTGGAAACGCCAATCGCACCCATCGCCATCACGCGGTCAAGTTCTTTCAAACATTCGTCCACATGAGGAAACGGCAGCGCTACTAGAGCCTTGAACTTCTTCGGCCACTTGCGAACCACATCGGCGTATACATCGTTGATCATTCGCGCCGCGCGCACTGCCTGCGTCTTATCCTCAAAGTGAGGCGCCTGCGGGCACACGGAGAGCACCTGCATCTCCACTTTTGCCGTGTCCATCTGCGCGAAACGCTTTTCCATCTCGGCGTCGCTTGGCCCCGCACCTTTGTCACGCTGAACGCTGGTATCCATCTTGCCGAAGCTTTCGACCAGATCCAGATACTCCTTCGTCCAAACATGCGCGTGCGCATCTACGCGAAACGGACGCTTCTTCTGCGCGAGCAAACTTGCGCCACCCAGCGCCAACCCCGCCGCTGCCGCAGCCCCAGTACGCAACAGATCCCGACGGCTAACCGATGAATGAAGGTTCGTCATGAAGGTTTCCTAACTTCGTCTATTATCTCTGACCGCGAAGCGGCAGTTTAATAGTGATAACGTGCTTGCAAAAAATCCACTCGATTGCCGCTGACACGATAGACCAAACGATGTTCCTGAGTAACGCGGCGTGACCAGCAACCCGCCAGCGCAAATTTCAGGGGCTCAGGCTTGCCCACTCCGATAAACGGATCTTGCAGCGTCGCCTCCACCAATTGCAGCAAACGCAGAGCCACTTTGCGATCTATTTCCACCCAGTACCGAAGGTCCTCGCGAAACTCCGGATGAAAAACCGCCTCCCACTCTTTGCGCTTTGCCATGGAGGTAGACGAACGCCCTGCTAAATTGCGCCCGCGCGGCGAAACACTTCACGGGCAGACTCAGGTTTCCCTTTGCCCGCGCTCGCGCGGCGAAGTGCCGCTAACAAGCGCTGAGCGTTCTTGGGCGATCGCAGAAGGTGGGCCGTTTCCATCAAACCGGCCAGTTCATCGGCGGGAACCATGGCAACATCCTCGGAACCGCGGCGGCGTACGATGACCACTTCGCGGTCATTTGCCACGCGATCCAAAACACTCGCCAAATTTTCGCGGAGACTGGAATAAGAAGTTTCGGCGGCCATACGACCCTATTGTACAGAAAATCTGTACAACGGAGCCGCAGGCCGCCGAATCAATACAGGCAGGCTTAAAACAAACTTACTTCGAGCCGAACAATTTCGCGATCGGATCGAAGAACACGTCCACCACGCGCTCTTTCAGCGGGATGATGGCGTTGTCGGTGATCTTGATCTCTTCCGGGCAAACCTTTGTGCAGCACTTGGTGATGTTGCAATAGCCCAGGCCGAAGTCTTCCTTCAGCTTTTCCAGGCGGTCGCCCGTATCGATCGGGTTCATCTCCATGTTCGCCGTATACACAAAGAAGCGGGGGCCGATGAATTCGGCGTGCTTATCGTGATCGCGCAACACGTGGCAGACGTCCTGGCACAGGAAACACTCAATACACTTGCGGAATTCCTGCGGACGGTCGGCATCGCTCTGCAGGAAGCGCCAGCTACCATCGGCGGCATCCGGCTTGCGCGGCTGGAACTTCGGAATCTTCTTTTTGACTTCGTAGTTCCAGGAAACGTCGGTGACCAAATCCTTCACGTGCGGGAACGTCTTCATCGGCTCGATGATGACGGGCTGCGTCAAATCGAGCGTGTTCAGACGCGTCATGCACATCAGGCGCGGCTTACCGTTGATTTCCGCCGAGCAGGAACCGCACTTGCCCGCCTTGCAGTTCCAGCGCACGGCCATGTCATTGGCCTGCGAACCCTGCACTCGGTGCACGGCGTCCAGCACCACCATGCCGGTGGAAATCGGAGTCGTGTAGTCGACGAAGTGGCCCGTACCATTGCCACCACGCCAGATGCGGAAAGTAGCCTTGTCAGGCATCGGTCCGGAGTGGGCTTTATCCGACATGGTTACTTATTCTCCTCGATGATCTGCTTCATCTCGTCCGTCAGCGAAACCACGGGAACTTTCTCCATCTTCGGACGGCCATCGGGACCCTTCACGAAGCGGATGTTGTACTTCGCCCACTCGCTGCTCTTCTCCGTGTAATCGTCGCGGAAGTGTCCGCCGCGGCTTTCCTTGCGCTCGATACCCGCCATGGTCACCATCTCGGAGATGGTCAGCATGTTCTCCAGGTCCAGCGCCGTGTGCCAGCCGGTGTTGTAATCGCGGTTGCCCGTGATGCCGGCCTTCGCGGCGCGAACGCGCAGCGCGGCAATCTTTTCGAGAGCCTGCTGCATTTCGCCTTCCATGCGGACAATGCCCACCAGAGCCTGCATGAACTCCTGCAGTTCTGTCTGCACCGTGAACGGGTTCTCGCCCGCCGAGCCGCGCTCGAATGGAGCCAGCGCCCACTTGGCGGTTTCTTCCACGTCCTTCATGCTGACGCGTCCGCCGCCGTTGTCCTTGGCGTATTTCGCGGCGTACTCACCGGCGCGCTTGCCGAACACAATCAGATCGGACAGCGAGTTGCCGCCCAAACGGTTCGCACCGTGCAGGCCCGCGGCGCATTCGCCGGCGGCGAACAGACCCGGAACCGTGCTCATCTGCGTGTCGCCATCCACCTGGATGCCGCCCATCATGTAGTGAGTCGTCGGACCTACTTCCATCGGCTCCTGCGTGATGTCCAGATCGGCCAGTTGCTTGAACTGGTGATACATGCTCGGCAGCTTTTTCTTGATGTGCTCCACCGAGTTTGGAATCTTTTCCTTGATCCAGGCGATGTCAAGGAACACACCGCCGTGCGGGCTACCACGGCCCGCCTTCACTTCGCGATTGATGCAGCGGGCCACGTGATCGCGCGTCAGCAGTTCCGGTGGACGGCGCGCGCTCTTATCGCCCTGCGTGTAGCGCCAGCCTTCTTCCGGATTGTCGGCAGTCTGGTTCTTGTAGTTGTCCGGAATATCGTCGAACATGAACCGCTTGCCTTGGTTGTTCTTCAGGATCCCGCCTTCGCCGCGGACACCTTCAGTCACCAGAATGCCCTTGACGGAGGGCGGCCAGACCATCCCGGTCGGGTGGAACTGGATGAACTCCATGTCGAGCATCGCCGCGCCAACCTGATAGGCCAGCGCCTGTCCGTCGGCCGTGTATTCCCAGCTATTCGACGTCACTTGGAACGCGCGTCCAATGCCGCCCGTGGCCAACACAACGGCCTTGGCTTGGAAAATGCGGAAACGGCCGCGCTCGCGGTCGTAGGCAAAAGCGCCCACGCAACGGGTTCCGTCCATCAATAACTTGACGATGGTGTGCTCGGCGTAAAAATCAATGCCCTGATGAACGCCGTGATCCTGCAACGTGCGGATCATTTCGAGACCGGTGCGGTCGCCAACGTGCGCCAGACGCGGATAGCGGTGTCCGCCGAAGTTGCGCTGCAGGATGCGGCCGTCCTTGGTGCGATCGAAAATCGCGCCCCAGGCTTCCAGTTCCCTCACGCGTGCCGGAGCTTCCTTTGCATGCAATTCGGCCATGCGCGAGTTGTTCATGTACTGGCCGCCGCGCATCGTGTCGGCAAAGTGAACACGCCAGTTGTCGCGGTCGTCCACGTGCCCCATCGCGGCCGCCATGCCGCCTTCGGCCATAACGGTGTGCGCCTTGCCCAACAGGGACTTCGTCACCACCGCGGTTTTCGCTCCCGCCGCCGACGATTCGATGGCAGCGCGCAATCCGGCGCCGCCCGCGCCTACAACAAGAACATCACATTCAGTAATCGGATAATCTGCCATGGCTTAAAAAATCCTCAAATCAGTCCACACGCCTTTGGCGCACATACGGACGTAGATATCCACGAAGCCCACATAGAACATGGAAACCCACGCATACAACATGTGCTTCTTATTCAGGCCGGAGACGCAGTCATAGCACTTCTTGCGCGTCGGACTGTCGGAGAGAACGTCCTTGCGTCCACCCACCAGGTGCCGCATGGAGTGGCAGCCGAAGGTGTAGAGACCCAACAGGATCGGATTCAAAATCAGCACCAGCGAACCGACGCCAACGCCAAAGTGGCGTTCGCCATCAGTGCCCAGGAACCACAACGCCTTCCAGCCGTCCCAAGCGAGCAGCGCGATAAAGATGATCGCGAAGTACAGCGCGTAGCGGTGCGCGTTCTGAATAATCAGCGGGAAGTAGCGCTCACCCAGGTACGTCTTGCGAGGCTCGCCGACGGCACAGGACGGAGGGTCGGCCCACCATGCCTTGTAGTACGCACCGCGGTAGTAATAACAAGTGAAGCGGAACGCCAGCGGGAAAACCAGAATCAGCATCGCGGGCGAGAACTTCACGAAGCTCGGCCAAAAGGAGGGCGCGGGGCCCGGATCGGTGGTCAAGCCGTTCGCCGACACCGGTCCTTCTTCGGTCAGCATCGGTGAGTACATCGGGGAAAGGTAATCGGCGCCGCCACCCACGTAGTGGTACTCTTTCGCTTCAAAGAGGGCCCAGTTTGCGTAGAGGATGAACGCAAGATAACCAAGGAAAACGAGCAGCGGCTCAACCCACCAGTTATCTGTTCGGCTGGTGGAGCCGAATCCCCCTTTTTTCAAGGGGACATCAATCGAGGACATTCTGTGGAAGGCTCCTGATGTTGTTGGATTAACACATCAGGATACCGCCCTGAGCGGGGGATTATCAAGCACATGCCCGGGGCCATATGGCATAGAGAATGAAGCAGGTCCGCGGGAACTGCCGATACTACGTGCCTCCCATGCGTACCGTCACCGCCGTTCCATTCTTCACACTGTTCGACGGATGCACAATCACCTCGGCACCCTCGGCAAGCCCACCCAGTACCTCCGCCTCCATCGCGTTCCGCTGGCCCACGTGCAGGGGCGTCTCCACCGCCTTACCGTTTTGAATGGTGAACGCGCTCCAGTTTTGGCCGCTACGGAAGAGAGCGCTGGTGGGAACTTTGAGAACGTTGTTACCGTCCCAAGTGACGATGCGGACATCCACTTTATAGCCGTCGCCGAGCTTGCCCGGAGGATCCACGAAATCAGCGATCACGTTCACGCGCTGCTCTTCCACGCCGAGAGCCGACACTTTTGTGAAGCCATACGGCTCCACCATCCGCACACGAGCCCGCAGCGCCTGTGGACCGCCCCAATTTTCTACCGACACCGGCATGCCCGGCATCACATTGACGGCCTCCGTCGAAAGCACGTCGGCGACGATTTCGATCTTGCCCGGATTGCTCAGCGTGACTACTGGCGTTCCGGCTGTAATCACGCGCTCGCTTTTCTCGAGAATGCGCAGAACGCGCGAATCGATCGGCGAGCGAATCCAGGTAATCACCGTTTTCTGCGACGCTTCTGATTTGTACGAAATCAGCCCCGCCTCAGCGCGCTTCACATCGGCTGCGGCAGCGTCCACTTTATGGCGCGCGGCCTCGACATCCTTCGCGGCCACCATCTCTTTCGTCTTCGCTTGATCGTACTGCTGGCGCGGAATCACGTCGTCCTTCACCAGCATCTCGGCGCGCTGCAGATCCTTCTTCGTCAGATCGTGATTCGTTTCCGCGCGCGCCAGTTGCTCCACCGCCTCACGCCGCAACGCCTCCGCCGCGTCGATTCTCGCGCGGATCTCGGATTCTTCCCGCGGATCAATCGGCATGGGACTCACCGACGCAATCACCATGCCGCGACGCACCGGGTCGCCTTCGTGCAACTCAATTCTCGAAAGATATCCCGCAATGGGCGACGCCAGCGTGAAGCGGTCATGCGCGCGCGTCTGCCCGTCCTCATCAATGGACACCTGCATCGCGCCCCTTGCGACGCGCCCGGTATCGACCACCACAGGCTGCGTGCGGAACACATAGGCAACACCGGCGGCCATCCCGATGACGACCACCACCATCAGTGCGCGCTTGAGAATCCGTTTCATGGCGTCCTATTTCCTTGACGTTTTACTCCCGCGACTTCAGCACTTCCGTCAAATCCATACGCTGCAATCGGCGTGCCACAACCATGCCCGAGACCACCGCAGCTATCATAACCACCACCGCCGCAATCCCGCAGGTCCACGTGGTGACCACGAAAGGCAGCCGCACCAGATCCTGCGAATGCGTTTTCGCCACCCACAGGGCCAATCCATAACCCATCACGATGCCGGGCGGAATCGCCGCCGTTGTCAGTAGAGCCTGTTCCCCTAACAGAATCCGCCCGATTTCAAACTTCGTGTAGCCCAGCACACGCAACGATGCCAACTCGTTTCCCCGCTCTGAGAGCGCAATGCGCGCTCCGTTGTATACGATGCCAAACGCGATCACGCAAGCGAAGCTCACCAGAATCACCGTGGTCGAATTGATGGAATCGCCGATGGTCTTCCAGAAACTCGCGACCGTGGCTTCCGTCACCGCAACTCCCATCACCGTCGGCATGCGCTTCAGCACCGAATACAGCTTGCTTGCGGACGCCGCATCCACGCGGATGTAGGCGCCCGAAATGGAATCGCCTTCCCGCATCAAGCGATGCAGCGCCGTGGGATCCATGTAAGCACCCAAGCCAACAGGTTCATCCACCAGCTTGGCCACCACGACATCGCGCACCGGACGCTCTCCTTCCAGCACCTCGATACGAACGCGATCTCCAACACGAACACCTAGAATTTCAGCAAGCTTCGTATTAAGCATCAGGCCATCCGCAGGCACACCCACCGGATGCAGTCTTTCATCCAAAGGCCGCCGCAGTTCCGCGTTGTCCGCGAGCCCGAGAATGCTGGTGCGCCGCCAATGATTACCGAAGCGCAGCCGCGCGGGAACTTCACGGAATGGCTCCACGCGAAGCACTCCCGGTAGCCTCGCCACCTCGTGTGCCGCGCCCGGCGACAGCGGCTCATGAAACGTGATAAGGGCGTCTTCGCGATGAACGTGGCTGAACTCGACGTCCGCTAGTTGATCGATCGCGTCCATTCGATACCAGGCGACAACAAGAATCGCGACCGATAGTCCGATCGCTAAAGCTGAGAGCGTCGCCCGCGTCCGCCGACGATCCAGATTCCTGACGATCATTCGAGCCGCGGGCGAGAAGAAAATACGCAGCCCGCTCGTCTCCAGGATTCCCGGCTCAAATCGCGCCGGAGGTTCCGGCCGCATCGCCTCTGCGGGAGCCAGCGCCACCGCGCGCCCAACCGCTCTCAGTGCGCCCAGGCAAGCCGCCGCGCCGCTGATGCCCGCCGAAGTCAGCAGCACGCCGATGTTCACATGCAGCGTCAGCGACGGAAACAGGAAGTAGCGTCCGAACAAAGCCGTCAGCCCCGTGCCCAGCCACAACCCGAGCCCGATTCCGACAATTGTGCCCGCGATGACCGCCACCAGCGCCAGTTGAATGTAATGCCATCCGATCTCACTATTCCGATATCCAAACGCCTTCAGCACCGCGATCTGCCCGCGCTGCGTCGCGACCAATCGCGACATCAGCACATGCAGCAGAAACGCGACGATGCCCAGGAAGATGGTCGGCAGAATCAAGCCGGAGGTGCGGATTTCCTCGATGTGATCGTTCACAATGCGCGCGGATATCTGGTCCTCGCGTCCGTAAGCGCCCAAACTCCCGTAGCGATCAAGCAGTTGATCCAGCCGGGCGATGACGTCCTTCTCATTCGCATCGCGCGTCAAGGAAAGAGCAACGTCGTTGAACGCGCCTTCCATGTTGAGCGCCGGAGCGATCGCATCGCGGCTCATCCACAGAATGCCGAAGCGCCGGTTATCGGGAAACACTTCGCCAGGCCGGACCTCGTACACGTATTCGGGCGATAGCGCTACGCCCGCGATGCGCAGCCGCTCCCAACGTCCGTTCAGCACCACGCTCAGCGAATCGCCCGTGTGCAGTTGGTTCGCGGTGGCGAATGATTCACTGATCAGCGCCTCGTCCGCGCGCTCCGGCATGCGCCCTTCGCGGAGAAACAACAAGTTCAGCAGCGGATCGTTGTGTGAATTACTTAAATTGCGCGACGGAATCGACACGATGCGCGCGGAAGCGGGTTCTTCAAGCCCCGGCACGTCCGCAGTGACATCCATCACCACGCGCGTTTCCACCGCCGCCACGCCGGGCACCGCTTGAATCAACGGCTTCAGCGATTCCGGCGCGCGCTTCGCATTCGCGAAGACATCGGCGAACCGGTACGCCGCGTAGTAATCCTCCTGCGTTACCACCAGCGAGTAGTAGGCGGTCCGCATCGTCACATACGTTGCGATTCCGCAGGCGAGCACCATGGTGACCGCCATCACCTGCCCCCGCAGGTGAATCAGATCGCGGAACAATTTTCGATGAAGGGCAGTCATGGCGTGTCCCCGTTTCCTGCATCACCAAGTCAGTTCCTTCGGCGAAATGCGCTTCGCGTTCCGATGAATCTCCGCGATGGCGCCGCTGGTCATGCGAACGACGCGATCCGCCATGCCCGCAATGGCCGCATTGTGTGTAATGATCGCGACAATCGTGCCCAACTCGCGATTCACGTGTTCCAAAACATCCAGCACCAGTTTGCCCGTCGCGTAGTCCAGCGCGCCGGTTGGCTCGTCGCACAAAAGAATCTCGGGCCGCTTCGCTGCAGCGCGAGCTATCGCCACCCGCTGCTGCTCGCCGCCGGATAGCTGTGACGGAAAATGGTTCAACCGGTCCCCCAACCCCACCAACCGCAGCGCATCTCCCGGATCCATCGGATTCTCGGCGATTTCCGTCACCAGAGCGACATTTTCAAGCGCGGTGAGGCTCGGGATCAGATTGTAGAACTGGAATACAAAGCCGACATGCTCACGCCGGAATCGAGTCAGCGCTGCATCTCCCGCTGCTGTCAAATTGTGATCACGATAGTTGACCGTCCCGCTGGTGGGTGTATCCAACCCGCCCAAGATATTCAGCAGCGTGGACTTTCCGCTGCCCGACGGGCCCAGCACCACAAGGAATTCCCCCGCCAGTAACTCCAAATCGACACCCCGCAGCGCGTGCACCTCAACTTCACCCATCCGATAAACCTTGGTGACACCGTGGATTTGAAAAAGGGCTTCCGGAATCACTTCGTTCGCGTGTGGACCCGCTCCGGTCATCTTTGGACCCACGCTACTCGGGGGTTGTGCCACCGTGGTCACGCCCTTTCCAGAGCACTCATTGGACCACAAAACGCACTGATACGAAATGGGTTACAGCCACTAGCGCGTCCACTTGGGGCTTATGGCGCAAAGTCAGGCTTCCCGAATCCAGGGCGAAGGCCAAAGAACCATCCCTTGGGGACCCACCAACATGATATTCTCAATTCACTGAGGCCAATAGGAGGGTCCATATGAAGAAAATTCTGTTCGCAGTATCCTCGATCGTCATTCTCAGCCTGCCACTGCCGGCGGCACTGAAGCAGGGCGAAAAGGCGCCCGACTTTTCAGCTCGCGCGTCGCTGGCCGGCAAGGAATTCAATTTCTCACTGGAAGAAGCATTGAAGAAGGGTCCGGCGGTGGTTTACTTCTATCCGTCCGCCTTCACACGCGGCTGCGATTTGGAAGCGCACGCATTCGCAGTAAGCAAGGAAAAGTTTGATGCCGCGAAAGCCACCATCATTGGCGTTTCCGCCGACAGCATCACGCGCCTGAACGCCTTCTCCGCCGATCCCGAATACTGCGCCGGCAAGTTCCCGGTCGCATCCGACCCGGACCACAAGATCGCCACCTCGTACAGCCTGCAATCGACCGCCCTCAAAGCGGGCGCAAAGGATGTGCGCGGCGTGGACATCGACCATGACATGATTGAGCGCGTCACGTTCGTCATCGGTAAAGACCATAAAGTGATTGCGACTTTCTCCTCCGCCGAAGATAAAATTTCGCCGGAACAGCACGTCGAAAAATCCCTAGAGATGGTCCAGAAGCTGGCCGGTAAGTAATCGCCGCTTCCAGACTTTAAGCTGCCAACCGGAACGTGGGGACCATGCATGTCCCCACGTTTTCCTGCAATAGAGCCCCCCAGCGGCCGCTTTTTAAATCCTCGAGTTCGCACTTCGTGATATTCTTTGGTCAGTTTGGAGCGAATTCTTGCGGATTATTTTCCTTTGTATCGCGCTCGCGACAGTAACATTCGCTCAAAGGCCAATGGCTTCCACGCTGACCGCCGAACAGCAGCGCCGGAATCTGGAATCACTCGACAAAGTCTGGTCCACAGTGCGCGACCGTTATTGGGATCCAACGCTCGGCGGTGTGGATTGGAATGCTGCAAAGCAAGTCGCGCTCCCGAAGGTGCGTACCGCCCGGAGCATGGCGGAGGTCCGCGCGGCATTACGCGAAATGGTCGAAAAGCTGGGCAAATCCCATTTCGCAATTCTTCCGTCTGAGTTATACGAGGGCCTGGAAACCGATGCCACAAAACGCGCCTCACCAGGAAATACGCGTGACGGCTCCATCGCACGCGCTGCACAGCCAAGCGCGGCAGATGAAGAGTGTGCGGTGGGCATTGAAGCCGAGGTGGTAGACGGGAAGGCTTTAGTGACCAGTGTGGAGGCAGGCTCACCGGCGGCGCTCGCGGGCATCCGCATGGGATGGGAGATCGTCAGCGTGGAGGGAACGCCCATGGCTCCGCTGATCAGCGCGCTTGCCGGCATCCGCCTTCGCGAGCACTACGAGCAAACGTTTCTTCGCGGCATCTTCGAAGGACCTTTACCGGAAGCCGTGCAGGCCGTTTTCAGCGACGGTGCCGGCAATGTGCACAACCGAACGTTGAGCCGAGCCACTCCGAAGGGGAATCTGGCGAAGCTTGGTTACACACCCGCAACTCGCGTTTGGTTGGATGCAAGTCAATTGGCGTTGCCGGGTGACGCGGGAACGGTGGGCTACGTTCGCTTCAATGAATTCATGGACCCCGAGCACCTGATGCCCGCGTTTCAGAAGGCAGTGCGGGAATGCCTCCGCTGCAAGGGTTTTATCATCGACCTGCGCGGCAACCCCGGCGGCCTGGGGGCGATGTCTTTAGGGATGGCAGGATGGTTCGTCAGCAAGCGCTCGCGGCGATTGGGCACCATGAAGGAGCGCGAGGGAGACCAGGACTTCACCGTGAATCCACGGCCAGAGACGTTCGAAGGACCGCTTGCGATTCTGGTGAACGGCGGCTCTGCGTCCACTTCAGAGATCCTGGCGGCCGGGATGCAGGATCTGGGCCGTGCGCGAGTTTTCGGCACGCGCACGGCAGGCGCGGCTCTCCCTTCGCAGTTTATTTTGCTTCCGAATGGCGACGGATTTCAGTACGCGGAAGCAAACTACATTTCTCGCGGGGGAAAAGTTCTGGAAGGCGAGGGCGTGACGCCAGACGTGACAGTGAAACATACTCGCGAATCGTTGCTCGCAGAGCGCGACGCATTCATTGACGCAGCGATGTCCTGGCTGCAGACCGCAAAATGATCGGGAATACTATGAAGCTGCACACGCTCACGGCTGCAATCGTTTTCACCACAATGGCTCTAGCTCAAAAGGCGCCGCAACGAAGCGCACCCGCGAATCCACGGCTGCCAAGCGCGCGCTCGATTCTGGACAAAGCCGTGGCGGCAACTGGCGGCAAAGCGGCGTTCCAAGCGATTCAGACGCAAAGACTGGTGGGGAAAGTAATGTCACCGGATATCGGAATTTTGGGTACGGTGACCGCGTATCGTAATAAACAAGGACAATCGCATTTAACCATCGACATTCCCGGCGCTGGAACCACGGTGCAGGCGAACGACGGCGATGTGGAATGGATGGATTCAACTTTGACCGGCCCCAAGATCGTGCGCGTTGCCTCGACACCCGGCAATCTGCTGGTTCCGGGCAACGAATATATGACGCCCGAGGACTACTCCAAGATGGAAGTGTCCGGCACCGATAGCGTGGATGGGAAACCTTGCTATTCCGTCGATCTCAAGGTGAAAGAACGAAACGAGGAGATAAACGCCTGCTACGACACAACCAGTTTTTTGGCGCTGCGGATGATCACAAAAGCGGGCGCGACGGCGACGACATCGGTGTTCAGCGATTACCGGGACGTGGCGGGCGTTAAGATGGCGTTCACGGTGCGGACGGAAGTAAAGGACCGCGTTGTGGAAATGAAGTTCGAATCGATCACCGCGAACGAACCGTTCCCGCCGAATCTCCTGGATGTGCCGGACGATATCGAAAAACTTCTGCAACAGAGGGAATCGACGGAGATTCGAGAAGCGGAAGAAGACAAGGATCGCCCAAAGCTGCGTCGCCGCCCCGCACCGGCAGCGGCGCCGGGGAAAAAGAAGTCCGCGAAGTAACGGACCACACGACCGTTCGTGGAAAGGCACACGCCCGCCGCGGCACTTTGTTTATTCCCTTTTCTGATCCTCTTTCCAAACAAAAGAGCGCTCTTTGTTGCCGCTGACATGCACTCAGCGACGAAGAGACCGCTGGATACTGACTCAACGGCAAAGCAACCACTGACACACACTCAGTGGCCAAGAGACCGAATGAACCGGTATGGCGGCCCGGTCCGTGATTGTTGCCTGCACACGGCACAGGAACTGAAAGTCAGTCATCCTCCCAACACACGCAGACCCGCTGTGAGTTACCTAGGCCGTCACTCCTGGTCGATTTGGCCCTCTGAACCGCCGCGCCACGCGCGCAGGCCTTCATGCTGCTCGTGATCCGGATCGCCAAGTGCCGCTAGGCAGCGCTCATAGCCACCCGCTCGTAACGGCGGACAGAAGGTGGATTCCACGAAAAACGCCGCGGGAGAACGCGCCTATCGAATCGCAAAATGAACGCGAACAAACTCCGTCCTGCCGAAGCCCGTGTATCTCAAAGCACGGGCTTTTTGCTGTCTCATCACTAGATCTTCGATCCCAACCATAGATTCGACCAGCGGCTCTTGCTCTTAAATGAGTCTCGACCCGAGACGAGGTGGTGGGGAACAAAGTGAATCGGAGCCGTTGAATGGATGGGCTCCGATTTGATTTTTCTCAGCACATGATGCAGAGCAGTCAACCAAATCTGCGCAATAAAGGTCCACGGAGACGCGGCCCAAATTCGGCAGGACGACGGATTACACGGCGAACGTCTCCCCCTTGGAGCGAATGCCGAGTCGCAAAATTGCGCGGAAATGGCCGCTTTTCGAGGGAGCCATTGGGCGGCGCAGGCAACTCAACCGCTGAGACTATTCGTGAAGAGTTTGTTGGCTCCCCGGCATGGATTCGAACCACGATTCACGGCTCCAAAGGCCGCTGTCCTACCATTAGACGACCGGGGAATTCAGGAAAGAAGGACTGCTAAACTCAGCTTAACATGGACGACTCCGCAGACGCGCACGAAGCTGGGCGAATTGCTGGCGCGACGTCACCAATCTCCGTACGAAGTTCCCTCCAGGCTGCGTGTTCCGGCCCCGCTGCGGACGTCGTAGATGCCAGGTTGCGTTTGGTTGACTGCCGTCAATGAATCTTCCATGATTACGCGCCAGCTTTGGGAGTTGCCGGTGATGGGGTCGATGGGAACCGCTCGCAGATAGCCTTCATTCACCAGGTCTTCCAGTGTCTGCGGCGCTTTCTGTTTGTCGAACGTGTATTCGTCAATGACCGTACGGAGCGTAAAGAGGTTGTTCTTGAGCAGGCTCTCTTTGGTGCGCAACAGCGACTTTTGGTACAAGGGCACAGCGATCGCCACCAGCACTGAGATGATCGCCATAACGATGATCAGTTCGATGAGCGTGTAGCCGCGACGAAGCACCTGCCTTCGGGTCGCGCACATGTTACCACTCGGAATAGGGCGTACCATCGCGTGCGCGCTCCGTGCTCTTTGTGTAGACGTCGAAAACGTTCTGGCGGCCCCAACTGGTGGAACTGGGGTCGTCCTGTTCCGCGCGCATGCCCCAATCGCGAGTGCGAGTTAGGGGATCCAGGGGGATGCGGCGCAGGAATTTGATCTTTTTTCCTTCAGCGCTTTGCAGCAGCTTGACGCCTGTCACCAGTTGTTCCAGGCTCTCAGGATAGCCGTCGGTGCCCAGCTTATTTTCAATCTTTCCCGCCAACGCGGCATCTTTATAATCATCGATGGCTTTGCGCATCTCGCGCAGCGCGTTGATCAGTTCGCGCTCCTGATCGCGGCGGACTTTGTACCGTGCCAGCGGGACTGCCATGGCGGTGAGCATTGCCATGATCGTAAAGGCGACAATCAGTTCAACCAACGTTAATCCGAGCCGCCCCTTCTTACGTGGAACGGGAATGTTCATGGTATGGTTACCGGCACCTCACCCAACGCCGCAGGAATGCTTTGTCCCGCGCCGGACTTCAAACCGAGTTCCGTTACGCGAACCGTGCTGGTTCCCTGCCCAATCGCGGTAAAGTTCAAAACGGCGACGGGACCAGTGCCGGAGACACCTGGAGCGCCCGTGGGACGCGTCAGAGTGATGGACGCTTCGCCAACGTCGTTGCGAATGTCTTTAACGGTGTTCACCGCGGTGACGCCATCGCGGGAAAGTAAATTGCCCGGAAGTATATCGTTCAGGCGAAGCTGATCGGGATCGTACTTCAATTGCAGCGTGGAAACCTCAGCGAGGTTCGCGATGTTATCGATCTGCACAGAGATGGTCAGTGTGCCATTTTCCTGGGCGATGACCGGGTTCGGCGTAAACGTGACGCGCGCTGAGCCGGGAGCGACCGGCGCGGCGGGTTGCGCGGGCACTGGAATCGGTGTGGTGCGCGGCGAGGCGGGTTTGACGGCAGCGGCTGGTTTAGCAGGCGCCGGCGTGGGCGCTAGATCCCCCGGCTTGGGCGCATAGTTGATCTTCACAACCTGATCGGTACCGGCGTAAATGCCGCGCAAATTCTCCGCGGTGTAATCAGGAGTACGCACGATGTGCGGGATGAGGGCAATCAAAAGATCGCCGCGAATCTGATCGCGATGCTCGTTGCCAAAGAAGACGCGGCCCAGCACGGGAATGTTCACCAGTCCCGGGATTCCGTTCGATGTGGTGGAATCCTGCGACTGGCTGAGGCCGCCAAGGATATTCACTTCGCCCTCACGCAGACGTATATCCGCGATGTTGGCGCGCTGCCCAATCACCGGCTGTGAAATGCTGCCGATACTGACGTATTGCTGGACGCTGGAGACGGTGACCTCGACGTGCAGCGTCACTTCGTCAGCGGAGTGCACTTGCGGCGTCATATCCACGTTCACCCCGACATCGGCGTAGTTAAATTGCGTGGAGACAAGCGCGGCGGCGGTGTTGGTCTGAAAGCTGCCCGTCGCATACGGAATGCGGTTGCCGATCTTCAGAGAAACCTTTTGACCGTCTGAGGCGCGCACTTGCGGATTGTTCAAAACACGCGTGCGGCTATCGGTGAGCAGAGCCTGCAGCAATCCTCCGGGAAGCGTCGTGGAGAATTGATTGGTCGCGATGCTGCCCAAGCGGTTCAACGTGATGGCATTGCCGGTTGCAGCCGGCGTGGCCGAGGTTCCGGAAGTCGTTGGCGTTCCGTTCGGAGTGAAATTGATGGGCAGATTAATGCCCGCTGTGCCGGCGGTGGCGATTGTGGCCGCGAGGTCACGCGTGCGCTGGCTGTTGGCTTCCATCACAATGACGTCGACCACCACTTCTGACTTCGGTTTGTCGAGATCGTGAATCAATTTTTCGGCGAGGGCCACTTTATCCACCGTATCGCGCACAATCATGGCGCGCTGGGCGTTGTAGGTGAATACGCGGCGAATTTCAGCGACGGTGCGAATGGCGGTGGCAATTTCCTGGAACTCCTGCACGGAAGTTGCGTTGGTCACATAAAACACTTTCACCACATCGTCTTCGTAGTCGCGGCGCTTGGTGACGTTGTCGTCGGTGACGAAGATGGTATTGCCATTGATAGGCTTCCAGAAAGTGTGCGTGAGGAGCGCAAGGTAATCGAACGCTTGCTCGGCGGTGACATTATTTAGGTCGACATTGAAGTTGCGGCCCGGCGGATTGTATTGGGAATCGAAGACGACGTTGACGCCAGCGAGCTTCGCGACAGTGTCATATAGCACCCGCGGCGGCTGGTTGTTCATCTTGAGGGTGGGAACCACAAGCGTCATCGGCTTCAACTCAGGCGGCTCCATCATGGAGCTAACGCGTTCGTCAGAAGCTTTGCGTTCACGCTCGGCCGGAGTGAGATACAGATCCTGCGGACGCACGTTCGACTGCGGAGGCGTGCGCACCATATCCTGAATGCGTTTGATTTCCTGGAGAGCGACGGCGGACGCCGGATCGGCAATCAGAGCTTTTTGGAACTCCATCAACGCTTCCTGCAGTTTGCCATCCTGGCGCAGTTTTTGTCCTGCATCGACATGCTTTTGCCCGGCCTGGAAACGTGCGCGGCGCATGGCGAGCGTGTAGCCCACATCGGAAGGATCTTCGCCGACAGCCTGTTCATAGAGGCCGAGAGCATTGTCCCATTCCTGGCGCGCTTCGGCGGCACGGCCTTCTTTGAGGAACCTGTCGCCCTTGCGCGTGCGGGCGTCGATGACGGCCGGCAACAGCGCGATCGTGGCGATCAATCCGGCGGAAGCGAGTAAGTGTCTTTTATTCCACATCGTTACGAACCCGCAAACCCGGGGCAAGGCGCGCCTCCGAGTTTGTAGCTACATAGATTATGACGCGATTCCGGTCGAATGTGTGTACCCCAAAACAAGGTCGGCGGCGGAGGCAAAGCGGGGCGGCTCGATGGTTCCTGTAAAAGAAGAAAGCCGGGCACACGGATGGCCCGGCATGAGGGAGAAATCGAAAATGGACAAAGTGGCTAGTAGCGGTCGCGCCGGGGAGGCCGGCCACCGCCACCACCTTCGCGCGGGGCCATGGGGCGCGCCTCATTCACCACCAACGAACGGCCCATCAGTTCCTTGCCGTTGCAGGCTTCCACAGCATGATTGGCAGCGCCGTCATCATTGATCTCCACGAAGCCGAAGCCTCTTGCCTGTCCGGTAAAGCGGTCGCGCATAACCGTTACTGAGTCGATCGCGATGCCGTTATCCGAAAAGAAGTTCTGGACGTCGGTTTCATTGGCGGAGTAGGGTAGGTTACCCACAAATAGTTTCTTCACTCGACACTCCTCACTTAAGCTGGCCTGACTGTAACTGGAGACGTGACTAGAGAAACCGGGCAGGACTGATCGACGAGGCAGACGGGCAGACGGAGACTCAAAGCTGACACTCCAAGTACAGCGGTAGTATGCCATCATTCAAAAACCGTGTCAAAGGTTAAAATCGCTTAAACACTAGCAATTTTGAGGTCCTAGTAGATTTCAATTACCGCTTGTAGCCAATCTTTCGAAGGAAGCTGTGACGCCACTCTTGGTCGGCCGTGGTCTCTATGCCTTTAGGGGAACTACCGTCAACCACGCCGAGGATTCCCCGGCCCTGTTCGGACTCCGCAACGATCACTTCCACGGCATTCGCAGTGGCGCAATAAATACTACAGACCTCGGGCACATCCTTGATGCGGCTGAGAAGGTTGATGGGGTAACCGTCGCGCATGGCGATAACAAAGATGTGTCCGGCGGCGATCGCCTGGGCATTCTCGGTGGCAATGGCTTCGAGTTCAGAATCGTTACCATCGACGCGAATCAGACACGGACCCGAGGCCTCATTGAAAGCGATGCCGAATTTCATTTGCGGAACAGTGTTGACGATCGCCTCATAGAGATCCTCCACCGTTTTGATGAAGTGGCTTTGGCCGACGATGATGTTGCCGTTTTCGGGGATTGCGAGACGAACCGATTTCAGTTCCATGGGTTACGTACCTGCCTCCTATTCTGATGTGGCGTCCGCGATCCGCGCAAGAGGATGTCGTTGGCCGGACATTATTCTGTTTCCGCCGTCCACGTCTCCAACATCCGCTGCGCGACCTTTCTCGAAGTGAGGTGTCCGCAGATCGTAGTGTGAACGATACCATCCGTTGAGGGATACTGAATTTCACTGGACGGACAACGAGTGACAAAACAGACAGGCACCTCGGAGGCGAAACAAATCATCCTCTGGCATACGCTCGATCAGGCAACCACATTCGAGAAATTGATAACCAGCGCGGCAGGCCTCGACGCGGATCAGGCTGGAGCTCGACTGGCCGAGTACGGGTTGAACGAACTCGCCGGAGGATCGGCAAAGAGTCCGTGGCGGATCCTCTGGGAACAATTGTCGGCTCTCATGGTGGTGATCCTGATGATCGCCGGCGCGCTGTCCGCGCTTTTAGGAGATTACAAAGACGCCATCGCGATTGGCACGATCGTAATTCTCAACGCTGCGCTCGGTTTCAGTCAGGAGTACCGCGCGGAAAAGGCGATGGCTGCGCTGAAAAAATTGGCGGTTCCTTCCGCCCGGGTGCGACGCGGCGGCGAGGTTCAGGACGTACCTGCCTATCAACTGGTCCCGGGAGACGTCGTGCTGCTGGAAGCCGGTAACTTCGTGCCGGCGGATTGCCGCGTGCTGGAGAGCGCGGATCTGCAGGCTCAAGAAGCCGCGCTGACAGGCGAATCCGTTCCCATCCACAAAACCACGGAAACATTTTCGGATGCAAATCTCCCTTTGGGCGACCGCAAGAACATGGCCTTCCTGGGAACGTTCATTACGGCGGGCCGGGGGCAAGTGGTGGTGGTGGAAACCGGCATGCGCACGGAGTTGGGGCGGATCGCCACAATGATTCAACATGTGGATCGTGAACCGACTCCATTGCAGCGGCGGCTCACGCAATTGGGCAAAGGATTGGCGGCCGCGGCATTGTTTCTGGTCGCGGTGATTTTCGCGATCGGATGGATTCGCGGCGAGGAGCTAAGGCTGCTATTCCTTACGGCAGTGAGCATTGCAGTGGCAGCAGTGCCCGAAGGACTTCCAGCGGTGGTCACCATCGCACTGACGTTGGGCGCTCACCGGATGTTGGGAAAGAGCGCTCTCATTCGCAAACTCCCAGCCGTGGAGACACTGGGCTCGGTGACCGTGATCTGTTCGGACAAAACGGGAACACTCACCCAAAATCGAATGACCGCAAGTGTCCTGTGCAACGCGGAAGGTGAACTCGACCTCAGGACGAATAGCGACGGAAGTCGCGAAAAACAGATCGCGTTCGACGTGCTCCTTTCCGGAGGGGCCCTTTGTAACGATGCCATCGTACAGATGGAAAGTGTTTCCGCATCGCAGAGCAACCCATTGGGCGATCCCACGGAAATCGCCCTTGTTACGGTTGCGGGACGTTTTGGACTTATTAAGCCAACTTTGGATGCGCTGATGCCTCGGGAGCACGAACTGCCGTTTTCGGCCGAGCGGAAGCGCATGACTACCGTTCACCGCGTTTCTACGAATTGTGAAGGTCTCCCCACGGGCCTGACACAAATTTGCAGGCTTACGGGCGCATCGCACCTGTCAGTGACGAAAGGCGCGCCAGATGGCTTGCTGGCGCTTTCCGAGTACATCTGGATCAATGGAGCGATCGAGGCGCTTACAGAAGATCGCCGCGCCGCCATGCATGCCGCCAATGCAAGTTTGGCGAAGAAAGGCATGCGCGTGTTGGGCGTCGCGTTTCGTGCCCTCGCGTCCAATGGAGCAGAGTTGGGATTGACTCTGGAAACAGATCTGATCTTCGCAGGAATCATTGGCATACTGGATCCGCCGCGCACAGAGGCGGCCTCCGCGGTCGCGATGTGCAAATCAGCAGGGATCCGGCCCGTGATGATCACGGGGGATCACCCACTAACCGCGCAGCAGATTGCCCGGGAGTTGGGCATTGATGACACCGGCCGCGCGCTAACCGGAGTTGAGTTAGACAAGTTGACTCCACTGGAACTGGAATCGAACGCGGAAGAGACAGCGATTTACGCTCGCGTGTCTCCTGAACACAAACTGAAGATCGTCGACGCGCTGCAGCGCCGGGGGCATGTGGTCGCTATGACCGGGGATGGCGTCAATGACGCTCCGGCGCTGAAGAAATCGGACATTGGGGTGGCCATGGGCATCACGGGAACGGACGTGGCCAAGGAAGCGGCGGACATGGTGCTGCTCGATGACAACTTCGCGACCATCGTGAGCGCGGTGGAAGAAGGCCGCGTTATCTACGACAACATCCGCAAGTTCATTCGATACATTCTGGCAACAAACTCCGGTGAGATTTGGGTGATGCTGGTTGCTCCGATGCTGGGAATGCCTCTTCCTCTGCTGCCACTGCAGATTTTGTGGATGAACCTGGTCACCGACGGCCTGCCTGCCCTAGCGCTCGGACTGGAGCCATCGGAAGCAGATACGATGCGGCGCCCGCCTCACCATCCCAACGAGAGTATCTTCGGACGCGGACTGGGTCTACATGTGTTGTGGGTTGGTCTATTGATGGGATGCCTTTCGCTTGGTGCGGGCTACTGGTTTTGGCGCATGGGCGATCCGAACTGGCAAACGGTGCTGTTCACAACGCTGACGCTATCGCAAATGACGCATGTGATGGCGATCCGGTCCGAGCGCCACTCTCTTTTTACGATTGGAATCTTTTCCAACAAGCCTTTGGTGGGAGCGGTTGCGCTAACGGCTCTGCTGCAGTTGGCGCTGATGTACGCGCCGTCGCTCCAGGAAGTATTCAAAACGACCGCGCTGCCGTTGTCCCTTTTCGCCATTGCGGCGACGTTAAGTTCATTCGTGTTCGTGGCGGTGGAGCTTGAGAAGTGGATGGGACGGAAGCGTGAGCGGACAAACAGCCATTGAACATACTTCACTTCTGAACTTCGTCTTTCGTAAAGGGCCTCGAGACCGTACAATAAAGCGTGCCGCACCGGCCTCCACGACATTTCCATCCGAAGGGCCGCCTGCAGCGCGGTGGCACCTCGAAGAAGAAACCTCCACGGCTGATTCACGGGCGTCTGAGCGTCCATCGCGACGGCTATGGCTTCGTGTTTCCCGATGAAGCCGTGCCTGGCGTCCGCGGCGACATCTACCTGAGCAAAGAGGAAGCAGAGCGCGCGATGCATGGCGATCGCGTTGCGGTTCGCATCAAGCGACTGGATCACGACGGACGCGCACACGGCGAGATCATGGAAGTGCTCACTCGCGCGCACTTGACGATTGTGGGCGAGTTCCGCATCCGCAGGCGCGGCGATTTCGTAGTGCCGCACGATGACCGCATCCGGCAGTGGGTGGAGATCCCCGAGGGTCTGGCGATCCCAAGAGGCGCCACCGTGCATCGTGTGGGCGCCGTCGCGAAGGAAATTCATACGGTCGAAGAATTAGACGGGATGATCGTCAACGTCGAGATTGTTGATTTCGGCGAAGAAGGCGACCGGCCCGTCGGACGGGTGATCGAGATTCTGGGTCATCCGGATGATTTCGGGATTGACGTTGAAATCCTAATTCGCTCGCATCATATTCCGCATGAGTTTCCCGATGACGTGTTGGAGCAAGCGCGCTCGATTCCGGGGCCGATCAGCGACGAAGAGGTTCAGACGCGCCGCGATTTCCGCGCGTACGAGATTGTTACCATCGACGGCGAGACAGCGCGCGATTTCGACGACGCGGTTTGGGTCGATCGCGCGGAGAACGGCAACTGGGCGCTACATGTTCACATTGCCGATGTGAGCCACTACGTTCGGCCCGGGAGTCCCATCGATCGCGAGGCCCTACTGCGCGGCACAAGCGTTTACTTTCCGGACCGTGCGGTACCCATGCTTCCAGTGGAACTATCCACCGATCAGTGCTCGCTGCGTCCGCATGAGGATCGCCTGGTGATGAGCGCGCTGCTCGAGATCGACAATCACGGCGACGTCGTGGGCCAGGAGTTTTGCCGCGGCGTGATTCGAAGCGCGGAACGGATGACCTACACGGCCGTACATAAGGTTCTGGAAGGCGATCTGGAATCGAGAGAACGGTACCGCAGGTTAGCACCGCGCTTTGAGCAAATGCGGGAACTAGCTCTGCTTCTGAACAAGAAAAGGCAGAAGCGTGGATCTATTGATTTCGATCTGCCTGAACCCTTGATTGAGTTTGACGAATTTGGCGAAATGACGGGCGTGACCCGTTCGCCCCGGAATATCGCGCACCGGATTATTGAGGAGTTCATGTTGGCCGCGAATGAAGCCGTGGCCGGTCATTTAGAAGCCGCGGGTGAAGCGATGATCTTCCGCATTCATGAACGGCCTGATCCAAAGCGGGTGCTGGATTTCGAAGAGGTGGCCACGCAGTTCGGTTATTCGCTGACCGCAGGCGGCGCTCCGGTGAAGCGGTTCAAGAATGAAGTGGTCGCGCTGGATAATCCGAATCTGACTTCGCGCAGTTATCAAAAGCTGGTGGCCAAGGTGGAGGGCAAACCGGAGGAGCGCATCCTCAGTTACCTGATGCTGCGGTCCCTCAAACAGGCCCGGTATAGCGAGGTGAACGAGGGTCACTTTGCGCTGGCAGCCACCAGCTATACGCACTTCACGTCCCCGATCCGGCGGTACCCGGATTTGATCGTCCATCGATTGCTGGGTGCGCATTTGGATGGAACGACGTATGACGCTCCACTGCATGAGATCGCAGAGAAGACATCGGAAACAGAACGGCGGGCAGCGGAGGCGGAGCGCGAGTTGGTGGAGTGGAAGAAGATCAAGTTCATGATCGACAAGGTAGGCGATGAGTTTCAAGCGCTCATTATTTCCACGACGCGATTTGGATTCTTTGTCGAGCTGCAGGATCTGTTCATTGAAGGTCTGGTGCCGATCGACACGCTACCCGGTGACCAGTTTGAGTATCGGGAAAATACTAGGAAGATCATTGGGATGAGGCACCGGCGGCAGTTCTCGATTGGCGACCGTGTGCTGGTGCGGCTGGACCGCGTGGATGGGGTGGAGAAGAAGCTGCAGTTCGGGCTTGTGCGGATGACGAACGGCGGGTGAGTGGGGCTGCGCCTCACTACTTCTTCAGAAGCTTGCGCGATTGCCAATCGCCCGCGAAATTCCATACCACCCCACGGGGTCAGTACACTGAAGGTACACCGTGGCCGATACTCCGATCAAAATTCTCAGCGATAACCGTAGCGCGGGGCACAACTATCATCTATCCGACCGCGTGGAGGCCGGAGTTGTGCTCAGTGGTACGGAGGTGAAATCGGCCAAGGATGGCAAGATCCAGTTGAAGGACGCTTTCGCCGAGGTCACGGGCAGCGAGGCCTGGCTCTGCAACGCGCACATCGGGCAGTATTCGCACGGCAACATCATGAATCATGAACCGGTGCGGAAACGGAAGCTTTTGCTGCATCGCAAGGAAATCGATCAAATGCAGCGGACGATTCGCGAAAAAGGTCTCACGATTATCCCTACCAAGCTTTATCTGAAGAACGGACTGATCAAAGTGGAACTGGCCATCGGACGCGGTAAGAAAGTACATGACAAGCGTGAGAGCGAACGTGCCAGAGAGATGCAGGCCGAGGCGCGAGCGGGCGTAGCTCGGCAGCGAAAACAATAATTCCAAACTTTTTTACTGAGATGAACACGAAACTCCTGTACGAACCGTTAGACAAAGTAGAAGCCGACGCACTCGTTGTGGTGCTTTTTGAAAATGCGGGGGAGTTTCCTCCGGCGAAGGCATGGACCGAAGAACTGAAGGCATCGGGAGAGTTCACCGGTAAACTGGGCGAGCTATCCGTGCTTCATTCGCCAGATGGATTGAAGGCGAAGCGGTTAGTGGTGGTGGGCGGGGGCAACCAGCAAAAGTTCGACGGCATCGCCACGCGGCGCACGGCGGGAGCGGCGGTCCGCACGCTGAAGCAAAAAGGTATCAAGTCGCTGGCATGGAGTCTCGGCACAGGCGGCGCGGAGACAGCAGAGGCCGTGATTGAAGGCGCGATTCTGGGCGATTACGAGCCGGATGCGCTGAAGACGAAGAAGGACGCGAAGCGGCTTGAGGAGTTTTACTTGATCGCGGCGGCGAGCGGAGCGGAACTGGAGAAGGCTTTCGAGCGAGGATGCGTCCTTGCAGAGTCGCAGAATTTTTCTCGGGATTTGATCAACGAACCCGGTAACCTGCTGACGCCCATGGTCATGGCGAATCGTGCGCGTGCGATGGCAGCGAAATCGGGACTCGAGTGCGAAGTGCTGGATCAAGATCGCATGCGGCAGTTGGGCATGGGATCGCTTCTGGGCGTAGCGATGGGATCGAGCGAACCTCCGGCGATGATCATTATGCGATATACGCCGGAAGCTGCGCCAAGCTCGAGCGATCATCTCGCGTTGGTGGGCAAGGGCGTGACGTTTGACAGCGGCGGGATTTCGATCAAGCCGGCCGATGGCATGGAAAAGATGAAGTACGACATGTCGGGCGGCGCAGCCGTGTTGGGTGCGATGAGGGCGCTAGCAAAGTTGAAGCCGTCGATCGCGGTCACGGCATTTGTTCCCGCGGTCGAGAACATGTTGAACGGGCGCGCGCAGAGGCCGGGGGACATCGTTCAGACGCTGGACGGCAAGACGGTGGAAGTGCTGAACACTGACGCCGAAGGACGGCTGATTCTGATCGACGCGATTACGTATGCCAAGCAACTGGGCTGCACGCACATGGTGGACGCAGCGACGCTAACG
>JBEBGM010000157.1:0-1858 GCA_040081455.1 Bryobacteraceae bacterium | reverse complement strand
ACTTACGGGCGTTCATCCGGCTTCTGCATCGACCCCATCGAGAAAAAGCCGCTCAATCAGTTCTACCCTGGCTCCAGCATCTTGTCGTTCGGCACCGCCGGCTGCAATCTCGCCTGCAAGTTCTGCCAGAACTGGGACATCAGCAAGTCGCGCGACATGGATCGGCTCGCCGATCAGGCCAGCCCCGAAGCCATCGCGCAGGCCGCGCTCAAGGCCGGCTGTAAAAGTGTGGCCTTCACCTACAACGACCCGGTGATTTTCGCGGAATACGCGATGGATATCGCCGACGCCTGCCACGCCATCGGCGTCAAAACCGTCGCCGTTACTGCGGGCTATATGCACGATGCACCGCGCCGCGCGTTCTACGAAAAAATGGACGCCGCCAACGTCGATCTCAAGGCATTTACCGATGAGTTTTATTTTAAGCAGTGCGCGGCGCACCTGCAGCCGGTGCTCGACACGCTGGTGTACCTGAAACACGAAACCGACGTGTGGTTCGAAATCACCACGCTGCTGATTCCCGGCAAGAATGATTCCGACGCGGAACTCACGGCCGAATGCGCGTGGATCATGAAACACCTCGGCCCCGACGTGCCGTTGCATTTCACCGCGTTCCACCCGGACTACAAGATGCGTGAAGTCCACGCCACGCCGCCCGCCACCCTCACCCGCGCGCGTGACATCGCGCTGAAAGCCGGCCTGCATTATGTGTACACCGGCAACGTGCACGACGAGCGTGGCGGTTCGACATACTGTCCGTCATGCCAAGCGCCGTTGATCCTGCGCGACTGGTACCGCATCGACGAATACCGGATTACTGCGGATGGTAGGTGCCCGGATTGCGGCGCTACTATCGCCGGGCGCTACGCGGAGAAATTCGGCAAGGCGTTTGGACCGCGGCGAATTCCTATCGCAATGGGCCGCACGTAAGCTCCGGAATACCCGCTGCGTACCGTAGCGGAGTTCCGCGAAACGTCTTGGTTACCGCTGTGGTTAGGCCGTCTGAAGGCTTCCAATAAATGGATTTAGCGGCGGTACTCACCAGAACGTTCGGGCTGGTAAGTCACTTCCTCAATGCGCACCCGCAATACGCCGCCGCCGGGCTTGGGCCACTCAATCTCGTCTCCGACGGAAAGTCCAAGCAACGCACTGCCCACCGGTGCAAGTATTGAAATGGTCCCGCCGCTGGCATCGGTGTCCTTGGGATATACCAGCGTTAAATGAAATTCCTTTGACGACGATTCGATTTTGAATCTTACGGTTGAATTCATTGTCACCACGGTTGGCGGAATCTCCTTCGGGTCTACTATTTCCGCACGAGCGAGTTCCGCTTCCAAATCGTCTCTGCCCGGAAATGCCTCGTCGGGCAATGATTTCAATAGCGACTCCAACCGTACTACGTCGAGCGAGGAAAGCACAATCTTTGGTTTCATGATCACATCTTCTATCGTAAATGCAAATTGCCGCAGGCAAGTGCGGCACCGTTGACTACAACTTTCTGGATTCATCCAGCGTAGACGTTAGGTAACATACCATCAAAACTGGACGAAAAGCCAAGCGCTCGGTGTTTCTTTGCCGCATTCGCCTTGCGTAACGTGGTACAGAAATTTCTGTCCGACAAACTCAAACAAACATGCTCATCCATCCGCCAAATAAAATATTCACCCTCCATCGATATTAAAAAATATCAATAAAAACAAATACTTATAATATTCCGTTATAATCACGCTTTTTTCGCAGCAATTCAGCATGTTGTTAGTAACACCTCGGCTCGGTGAACGCACCCGGGCCGGCCCGTTTCACGGCTCTAGCGATGCCCTGGCAATCGCGGAACTGGCGGGCTCAGTACGTCCATCGC
>JBEBGM010000156.1:0-1865 GCA_040081455.1 Bryobacteraceae bacterium | reverse complement strand
GTCGGGTTGGCAACCGTAGCTCCTTCAACCGTTGATGCTGTCGACGTCGCTCTTCCACTGACAGCCGACCCTCGCTTCCTGCCAACTGGCACTGCCGACGTGTTTCAGCAGTTCTCAGAGGTTAGGTTCGTCCTTGTGGACGATCAAGCACGGCTCGGATATCACGACGTGTTGTCGTCCGTCTTGTTTGGAGAGCATCGCGAGAATACGTCCAGCGCGAAGTGGCTTGAGTCAAGACTGGGCAATCAGTCATCGGGCCTCTCTACACGGAACATATCTCTCCGCTCGGCCACCGATCCTGTCGACGTTCTGAGGGGCTTAGTCGAAGCTATCGCCGCGACACGTTGGGGAGGGCATCTTCGACGTTCTGCTGCACGACTTGCGGCTCGTCCCAGAGTCGCCCACCGCTCGGCCATCAACCAGAGAGAAGGCGTTCTTGGGCCCATTGATCGATCTGGCCAGTCGCAAGTCTGCCCCAGCCAGCCAAGCGCTCAACCGGGCAATAGCCGCAGCTCGTCGACGCAAACAGGATGGGCCAGAGGAACTCGCGGCGCTAACTCTGTTTCCGCTCTTATTGAGTCTCGCAGACCCCTCTCTACCGATAGTCATCTTCAGCAGCACCCATCAACTCGAGGCGGTCCATGCATTTGCGGACCGGCCGAATGTCATAACGTGCTTCAGCAAGCCTATCGTCACGGGCTACGCCGGTGCCCATGCGGGAGCCGCGGCAGTGGACGGACTCATTCAGGCATTGCAGCAAGCGGCCACGCTGTGCCGTGTGCGGCCTGTATGGAGATCTATAGCGAAACTCGGTGCTGCTATGGGCGGACAGCCCCGAATGGTTTGGGAACCTCTTGTACGTCAGAGGGTGGCCGATAAAGTGTCGCGCCCCATCGGCGATCTCACGCTGGGCGCGGATGTTGTCGCGATTCTGCAATCCGAGTTTCAGAATCTGATGGTGCGGCGACGCTTTGCCGACGCTCTTATGACTCCGACAAACATTCTAGAAGCCGGATTTCCGAAGGGGTTGGCACCGACTGACCTTCAGATCGGCGACATTGACTTCCCTGAGGCTATCGCCTCTTTGGAGTTCTACAGAGTGCTTCAAGATCTCAGGAACGCCCGCGCTCACTATCAATGCGAACCGCTCCGCCACGACGAGGAACTTGAGATCCCAGCTTGCTGGACATGGATGTTTTTCATCGAAGGATGCTTGGAACTGCTACGCGGAGTCCATCCTGTAGTTCCCGGCGCGGCGAACGATGTGCCTGCACTTGAGTCCGCGCGCTCAGACGGCCTCTTGCCATTCATGCTGGGCGACAAGAGACCGGATTCGAAGAGCAAAGGATTGCGCCGGTGTGAGCAAATCATAGGCATGTTCGGCGAATTGCTCAGAAGGGACGTAGTCGCGATGCCCGCCGTGTCAATGCGGCCTATACGTGAATACGCAAGGGCTACGACTCCGTAGCTTTGCAGGTCACCTTTGAATGCACCGGTCGAAAGGCAAAGATGGTTGGCGCTTACGGTGCTTTTAGAAGGGCGGCGATCGTTGCCTGTGTCCGGTATCCATAGTGGGCCTCATCAAGTCTCGCGCCGGCTTGGCTGAAAAAGCCTTTCCAGAATGTCCTAACCGCACGGAAAAACGCGGCACTATCCGCCCCCGCGCTTGTCTCGCCGGCACCCACCACGACTACAGAGACGTTGTCGAGTCGAGGAATCCGGCCTCGTGCGGCGAGATCCGTCAGAAGACCATCTGCACCGTCTTCGCCCTTCAGCGCGAGTTGTCTTATGTTCAGTTCACGGCTCTCCTGGACCATGTCGGAGAAGAGAATCAGGACGCGTCGCGCCTGCTGGTCCTGCGAGAA
>JBEBGM010000155.1:0-1910 GCA_040081455.1 Bryobacteraceae bacterium | reverse complement strand
TGCAGGCGCACCCAGTTGTCGAGGGCGCCCGTGAGGTGGCCGAGGTGCAAGGCGCCGGTGGGGCGCATGCCGGAGAGGATGCGCGGCTTGGGTTTGGTTTCCATGGCCTATTGGATGAGACGGAAGATGAAGAGGGTCACGATGCGCTGGATGGGCCCGATCAGATAGCCCAGGAGGCCGGTGAGAAAGAGGATCCACAGAATCATGGTGCCGTAGTTTTCGGCCACGTGATCGAACTTCACGCCGAGCGGGCGGGGCAGCGTGGTCGACGACGGCGACAACGGCTTCTACGGAGCGGCCGGCGTTGACACCGCCGCGGCTTCCCGACTCGTTACGTTCAACGACTTCGCGGGCGCCGTCGACGAAGTGAAGTATGACGTGCACGTCCTATCGATGCACTTTCACGACGCCGTGCAGCGCGCGTTGATGAAGGTCGAGAAGGTTCCCAAGCCTATTCCGCTCACGGAGCGCGAAGTCGAGATTCTGACAGACAGTCAAGTGCGGCCAGAGCGCCAGATCCTGGAAACCCATTCCCAGATTTCTGCCACCAGGTTCGACAAGAATCTTGCCGTTTGCGGCAACATCTCGGTTGGAAATCCTAACCGCGCCTTCATCGGGTGTCACGAAGCCCGCCAGAAGACGAAGGACGGTTGTCTTGCCGCAGCCCGAGGGGCCGAGAATCGTAATCCGCTCCCCGCGCTCAATTTGGAAGGAAAGATGTGACAGGACGGTCCGGCCGCCATATCGCTTCGACACATTCTGAAACTCTATAGCGCTCACGCAGGTTTTCTCCACAGATTCCAGGCCAAGCCGAGCAATCCAATTGGCAAGATCGCGAGAGCGATCGAGAGCAGAGAGAGCGCCGCAACGAGCTCCGGCGAGCCATTGGCCATCAGCGTCATCGTACGGGCGGTCAAGGTATCGCCTCCCGGCGGGGCAAGCAACAGAGGAAGACTCAGGTCCCGGAGGCAAAAAATGAAGGCCACGGCCCACGCCGCTAGTGTTGCAGGTCCTAGGAGCGGAACGAGAATAGCTAATACGCGCCGGAACCATCGCGCCCCTGCGAGCTCGGCGGCCTCTTCGAGCGATGGCGGCAACTGTGAGAAACCTGCCAGGATTGTGCGTGTGCCAAGCGCCGCGTACTGCGAAACAAGCCCAAAAATGAGAATTGCGGGCGTCGCATAAATCAAGTTCGTGGATGGCCGATTCCACAGCGTGATCAGACCGATGCCGATGATTGTTCCAGGAAGCGTAAACAAGAAGAGAGTGAGCGCATCAAGCGACCACCAGGCCGCCAAAGCACGCCGATGTGTCACGTACGCCAGGAAGAATCCAAGCACGCAGAGCAGGCTGGACGCTATTGCCGCGTAGATAATGCTGCGCAGCGCGCTGGCTCCCGCACGCTGGACGGCGTCGGACATGGCGGCGACCGACGCTCCGCGCCAAACGACTCCAGCAATTGGCAGCCCGACCAAAACAACTGCCAACAAGGTCACGGCGAAAAAGATAAGCGGCGTGTTGCGCCCTAGCGGTATCCTCGTGGGATTTTGGTGGACCGCCCACCGGAAGGAATACTCCTTATTCTGAAGTACACGCCGTGCAATGAGCAGTCCCGCAATTACAACGGCGATCAAAGGAATGGCCGCTGCCGTGGCTGCGCCGAAATTGTAGAAGGCCGACGATTGTGTGAAACTTGCAACCGGGAAAACACTCAGGCGCAGAAACGCGGGCGCGCCGAACTCACCCATGCTCAGCAAAAATACCAGGATTAGGGACAGCAGGATGCCGGGAGTGATTAGGGGAATCGTGATTCTCTTTAGAACCGCAGCCGGGCCAGACGACAGCCGCCCGGCCTCTTCCAGCGAAGGGTCTACGCCTCGCAGGTAGGCGATTGTGAGCAGAAGCACGAC
>JBEBGM010000154.1:0-1917 GCA_040081455.1 Bryobacteraceae bacterium | reverse complement strand
TGATTGATAGGCTGCGGAGCGGTTGCGGTGCATCCAGTGGCGATGAGGTTTTCCGTTGTGTTCATGTTTTGCGTTTCGTTCTGAAGGAGCGGGACTGCTCTCTTCACCGCACCGGGAGAGCTGACCCGCTCCTCACGAAACGCACCCGCCTGCGCCCGCGCCGCCGGGCAGCGGAGCATCAGCAACGAAGTGACAGCGGGCGCAAAGATGTTGCGACCGATGGCGCGAGATTGCGCGGAGCAACCAGAGGCGCGGGTGCAGACGGGATGAACACAACGGATAACCTCATCGGCGGATGCCTGATAAGTGACGAGCGAGTCGGAATTCCGATTCTCAACCAATCTTCACAAAACTTGAGGAAGTGTTAAAAAATGAACCCCGCATTTTTAACGGCAGAATGGACTCAATTCAGAATCTCCCGCGTTTCAAGCGTGAGTCGGATGATCCAGTGGGTTTAGCGAAAGCGAAATGGAAAGACGGTCGGTGCTGCTGGACAGAGCAGCGGGCGGAACGGACGCATAGTCGTCTTCGCCAGGCGCGACGGGAAGCGGCACGGACCGCCCGATGATCCAAACCGTCGCGGCGCGTGCGGTGGGATGGCAGAGCGAAATGAGCGCTGCCAACCGCCCGCACGGACCAGCGCGGTGGCCCCTTTTGGGGGAGTTGCCGGGAACGATGGAAAGGCATACACGTGTTTTCGCCGATTCGGCTACTGCTTCGCTGCTGCGGAAGCTTTGTTCTCGTATTCCTCAAGGCTGGGCAACTTCACCTTGGCTCTCTTTGCATAGGCTCGATGTACGGCGACGGAATTATGTCCCAAAGCCTCTTGGGCGAACCGTTCGGGATAACCACACGTCTTGGCACGTTCCGCCCAAGCATAACGGTAGCTGTGCAGCGAAACTCCCTCGATGCCAAGTCCCCGGCAGCGCTGTTTGAATTCGGTTGCCCGATCCCCAGCGCGGACTCGTGCCAAATAAGGGAACAACAATCCTTCCCCCGGCAAATCGTTAAGCGTGTTCAGAACTTCTGGCCCCAAATGAAGAATCACCGGCACGCCCGTTTTTTTGCGAGTGAAGCTGATCGTCCGATTTTCCCAATCAACATCCTCGGCGTGCAAGCAGGCGATGTCGCCCTGACTGCCGCCCAGATGCCAGCACAGTTCGTAAAACTTTTTTCGTTCGGGATTTTTCTCCCGGCTGATGATGGCCTCGTGTTCAACGAATGTAATCGCCCGCTTGTCCTTGAACTGGATCGCGGGCCATTGGCGCTTGGGAATGACGGCTTTCGGAATCCAATCCATGTCGAGCGCGAAGTTTTGCACCCGCCGCAAAAATACGTTCGTGGAAACCGTGCCACGATGGAGGGCATCAAAAAAATGTTCGGCCTGCGTTTTGATCAAAGCGAGGTCACGGAACAGGTCGAACGCCTTGTCCTTCATGGCCACGTCCCATCGTTTTTTGGTGCTGCCGGCCTTGTTCCGGCCCATCTCGTCCATGACGTGCTGCCATGTCCGCTTGGCGAAATCCGGGTCGCTGTGCTGCAAATAAACCTGGGCGATCTGCAAATTAATCGCGGGCTGCTTGCAGGCTTCGTTGATGGCGTTGAGGAAACGCTTGGCTTCTTCGCGGTCGGCGGTATTGAGGCTGTTCCGTTTCCTGGTAACGGTGTCGAGGGAGTAGTAGATTCCGTTTTCGCGACGGAAAACAGTGTAGCGTTGTTTCATGGCTCGTTTTTGTTATCGAGCCTCCCACAACTCCGATCCGACCTGTTAGGGGCTTCTGGCGGCCTTGTGTTTTCCTAGTGACGGACTTGTGCCTGACTGACTGATTTCATACACAATTCCATACACACCGGACCGGCCAGACTTCCCAACTTCTACTCTACCAGCCACTTCAAATTGGAGGCGAGGGTCGGAAT
>JBEBGM010000153.1:0-1933 GCA_040081455.1 Bryobacteraceae bacterium | reverse complement strand
TCCAACCACGGTGGCGATGCAATGGGAAGCTGTCGCCATCAACGCGGATTTTTGGAGTCAGGTGCTTCAGAGCAAGTCGCTCAAGCCGCTCGACTTCGCGCTCGGAGCGGTGATGGTCACAAGACGGAAGCAACTCGCCGAAATCGGAGGTTTTCGCGCGCTGGTGGATTGCCTTGCAGACGACTACCAGCTCGGACATCGCATCGCCAAGTGCGGACATCGCATCGAGCTTTGCCCGGTGGTTGTGGATTGCTGGTCGTCGCCGATGGGCTGGCGCGATGTGTGGAAACACCAATTGCGCTGGGCGCGGACGATTCGCGTCTGCCAGCCCGCGCCGTACTTCGCCAGCATCCTGAGCAACGCGACGCTGTGGCCGTTGTTGTGGTTTGCACTTTGTCCAAGCGAACTGGTTTTCAAATGCACTGGCGCGTTGTTGATCTGGCGACTTGTCCTATCCGGCGATCTGTTGTTTCAACTGACTCGAATGTGTCCTTCGTTCGTGGGACTGCTGTTCGTGCCGATCAAAGACGTTCTCCAGTTCGCCATCTGGCTCTGCGCGTTCGCGGGAAACACCGTGGAGTGGCGCGGCGAGAAATACCGGATGAAGCGGGACGGAACGATTGTGCGGCGGTGACGATTACTGATTTCAGCTCGTCCTCGTCGTTCAAAGGCCGGTCGGATGATCCAGAAACACCCACGGCACCCGGAACTTTTTGGAAAGGTGCGCGGCGAGCGCCTTCACACCGAACGTCTCTGTGGCGTAATGGCCGCCGTACAGCACGTTCACACCAAGTTCCTCCGCGAGCGCATAAGTCCAATGCGGTCCCTCTCCCGTGATGAATGTGTCCACGCCCTCTTTTGCGGCTTGTTTCAATTCCCCACCCGCGCCGCCTGTTACAACACCGATTCGTCGGCATTGCTTTAGGCCACCGGGAATCAGCAACGGCTTGTTTCCTGTGACCCGATGAAGACGCAGCGCAAGTTCGTCACGCGAAATGTTCGCGTGCGATTGCAAACCGATCTCCTGGCCGTGGCTCACGAAGAATGGTTTCAGTCCTCGCAGATCAAGCGCGGCACAAAGTTGCGCGTTGTTGCCAAGTTTGGGATGCGCGTCCAGTGGCAGATGCGAACTGTAAACGGCAATGTCGTTATCAAGAAGCGCCTGGAGCAGTTCGTACTTCTTTCCAACCCAAGGATGCGACGGCGACCAAAACAAACCGTGATGCACGATCATCAGGTTTGCACGTGCCTTGATGGCAAGCCGCACCGTCGCGAGACTCGCGTCCACCGTGGCCGCGATACGCGTAACCGCACCGGAATTCTCCACCTGCAACCCGTTCGCCGCACCGTCGTAGTCATTGATGTCCCGTGTGCGCAGAAGCGCATTGCAATGATTCACGATGGCCGCAAGAGAAAGCTTTGACATGTCGGAATGAAACCAAGCAGGCGATGCGGTGGAAAGAAGGAAACGCCTGCGCCGTGCTTGACTCCACCATATTTAGCGTGCTAAAAATTGGCTACCACTATTGGCTGTGGGTATATGCGTTGCCCCAAATGCGGTTGTCAGGACGACAAGGTTGTTGATTCACGCGCATCCCGCGAAGGAGCAACCATCCGCCGACGTCGTGAATGTACGGCGTGTCAGCATCGTTTCACCACCTACGAGGAAGTCGAACGTGAAGGCCTGATGATTCTCAAACGCGACGGACGACGCGAAGAATTCTCCCGCGAAAAGCTTTTATCGGGCGTCAAGAAAGCCTGCCAGAAACGGCCCGTCTCACAGAAAGTCATCGAAGACCTGGTCGGGCGCATCGTGGAAAACGTCAACAGCCGTTTTGAAGGCGAAGTGCCGGCGGAGTTCATCGGCAAACAGGTCATGGACGGATTGCGCGACATTGACGAGGTCGCGTACGTCCGGTTCGCGAGCGTGTAT
>JBEBGM010000152.1:0-1934 GCA_040081455.1 Bryobacteraceae bacterium | reverse complement strand
CTTCACCCCCCTCACCCGGTTTGCGGGTGAGGGGGAAAGACGGAAGGGGGGAGAGGGACACTTATTACGTTCTCCGGCAGAAAATGTGGTTGGGCGTTGTGGAATTGCCCCCCATCGTTCGGTGGACGGAAATCGCCAGAACCTGGCAATTGTTTCGTCCCCATTTTCGTGTGTTTGGTGTGTTTCGTGGTTAATCTGACTGCATGGATTCGGCTAAAATAGGGACGCCGGGACAGATAATTCAAAATGAGAATTGAGAATTGTTTCCCGTTCTCGCGCCTTTGCATTGAAATAAATTCCCGGTTCTCAATCAGTGTTTGTCAGCGCTGTTTCCATTTTTTGGATACGAAGACACCATTCGTGTTTTGGTTTTTGACAATTGGTGGCTGTCTCCCGCCTGCACTGGCTGGCACGCCTCTGGCTTTCCTCGCCCCAACGCCGCATCAAATTGACTTCGTGTGAAGCCGGGTACGGCATCATGTCGTAATGTTGTAACTGTCCCCAATAGCGTTATGAATACATTGGACGAAAATCGCCTGACCATGGTGACCACCACCTCGGGTGTCATTCTTAAATTCAAGGATGTCTGGAAAGATCACGTCGCCTTTGCCCGGGGTGTTGCCGCCCTGGATACCCAGCAGGAGACGATCGAAGAACAGGCGCAGACGGCGGCCGGAGGTTCGGGCGCGGCCAGCGCCAAGAAGCTGGCGCTACAGGCGCTCGGCAAGGCGGGCGAGGAAGTCATCGGCGCGGTAAAGTCTTATGCCGCCGAGAACTCGTTGCCGGAACTCGCGGCCAAGGTGGCCTATGCGCCATCGGACTTCATCGCGGGCAAGGCCCGGCAGGTGGTGTTGCGAGCGACAACGGTTCACACCGCCGCAACGAGTGTGGTGGGTGATCTGGCAGATTACGGCATCACTGCGGCCAAGCTCACGGCGTTCAAGAAGAAGATTGATGCGTTCGACGGCATCAAGACGTCTCCGCGAGCGGACATCGTGCAGCGGAGCGCGGCGAATCAATTGCTCCCGCAACTGGTGCGCACGGCGGTGAACATCCTGAACGATCAACTGGACGGTTTGATGGTGCAGTTCAATGGTGACCATCCGAACTTCTACGAGGAATACTTCGCGGCCCGCGCCATTGTGGATACTCGCGGTGGACAGTCGAGCACGGACGACAAGAATTCGGCGTTCAACAAGAACACGCCCACACCGACACCGACTCCCACGCCGACTCCCACGCCGCAGCCGGCTTGATTCTCAAGGTGGGGCGAGACTACTGGCGAGCTGGCTCGCGAGGACGCTCGCCCCACCATGAACCCTGGGAGCGCCGGCGGGACGCCAGCGCTCCCAGGCATCACGCCCCGGTTCAGGAGTTCAATGCGCGAACTTTGTTTCGGGGAATTCTCTCCCCGGCCCTCTCCCTGTTCGAGGCGGAGAGGGTTCTTAATTTCGGATACTCCCCTGCGGGTTCGCACGCACTTTGAGCTTTGATTTCGGACGCTCCGGCTTACGCTCGCGCGATGAAAAAAGTCCTCCGGATTCTTTGGCGACTCTCGATGGGGCTGGCCGTGGTCGTCATCGTATTGTTGCTGGTGAGTCTGTGCGGAGTGGATTACAAACCCTACCTCCGCGAACCGTACTATGTTGAAACTGCGGCCCGATTGAGCGCGAGCGTGGCCACCAACACAATCGTCCACGGTGAACTGGCGGCGGGCTTCGGTCGCGCGCTGCTGACTCCCACGATCAATGCCGCGTCAGACGATCCCGCCAAAGGCCAGTTCCGTTCGCTGCCAATGGCTGGCTACGGCAACCGCAGAGGAAAACCTGCCACCGGTGTCCACGACGATCTCCATGTCGACCGCGGCTCAAAAGGCCGAATTGCAACGAGATACGGTTCTGCAATATGACCGAAAATGTTCTGCGAGCCGTGAT
>JBEBGM010000012.1:0-95099 GCA_040081455.1 Bryobacteraceae bacterium | reverse complement strand
CGCCGCGCAAGGCATGAACATGATCGTGAAGGCCACCGACGCGATCTGCCGCTTCATTGAAGCGCACCATCCTGGCGTTCATTACTTCCTGTTCAGCGGCATGTGCTCGGAAAAACGCGGCAGCGGCTTCCTGCTCACGCGCGGTAAAGGCAAGCGCGTTACCGCCGGCGCGTTCCTCACCGACAAAATCATCAAGATGTACCTGCATACGACGGCGGATGCTCTCTTCCGCGTCTGGCAGAGCACGCTGCTCGGCCATCTGCAGGCAGGCGCGTATGGTTACAACGCACATGCGGCCAACGGCCTTACCGCGATCTTCATCGCGACCGGCCAGGATGTGGCAAATGTGGTGAATTCCGCGCTTGCGATTACGTGCTTTGAGCCGTATCCCGATGGCCTTTATGTTTCGACCACGCTGCCCGCGCTCTCGGTAGCGACGGTCGGCGGTGGCACCGCGCTTCCCACGCAGCGCGAGGCGCTGGAAATCATGGACTGCCACGGCTCGGGCAAAGCGAAAAAATTTGCGGAGATCGTCGCGGCTACCATTCTTGGCGGCGAAATTTCGATGGGCGGCGCCATCGCGAGCGGCGAGTTCGTCGGCGCACATGAGCGCTACGGAAGGAACCGCCCCAAATGAGTGTCGCCCTCGTAACCGGAGGCTCACGCGGTATCGGGCGCGGTATCGTCGAAGCACTGGCTGCGGCCGGGCACAAGGTCGCTTTCACGTACGCGTCGAATCACGAAGCGGCCGCGTCGCTGGTCGCTGCGGTCGAGGCTGCAGGTGGCACCGCGCGCGCTTTTCCCGCCGAAGTGAAAGACTTCGCCCGCGCCAAAGAAGTAGCCACCGAAATCGCCGCGGGTTGGGAACCTGTGACGATTTTGGTCAACAACGCGGGCATCCGCAAAGACGGCGCGTTTCATTCGATGGACCCTGCCGCCTGGCAGGACGTCATCGACACGAACTTAGGCGGTACCTTCAACTATTCGCGTGCAGTGATCGGCGATATGATCCGCCGGGGCGGGTCGATCATCAATATCTCCAGTGTTTCCGGCGTCATCGGACTGGCCGGGCAATCGAATTACTCGGCCTCAAAGGCGGGCGTTATCGGCATGACCAAGGCCCTGGGCAAAGAGGTCGCGCGTTTCGGTATCCGCGTGAATGCGATTGCGCCCGGCTTCATTGAGACCGATATGACGGAGACCATCGACGCCGAAGTGCGCAAGAAACTCTACGCGCAGATTCCGATGAAACGCCCCGGCACGGTGGACGATATCTCCAAAATGGTCGTGTACCTTGCCAGTGATGCTGCGGCCTACATTACTGGCCAAGTGTTGACCATCGACGGCGGCTTGAGTTAACGAGTGGGGCGGATTCGCGGTGTCTGCGCCCGCAAACGGGGGAAATCCGCTCGGGATTGGCAATCACGCTGGGTGAAGTATCACGACGGCCGAAGCTGACGGAGTGTCACTCCGTCGCGATTTTCCAATCCGGCCCACCTTGCTAGCTGCCGTAAGCAAGCAGCTTCCGTGTACACAGCCTCAACGCCGCCGCAATTAACACAAGATCGCTCGCCGCACTTCGTTTTGCCGCGTACTCCGAACTTAACTGCAGCTTGCGCGGCAGAATCTCGCGCTCGTAGGCAGCGGCAGGATCATCAGAGGCGGCAAGCATAGCGCCTTCATCGAAGTACGCAATCGAGGCTGGGTCCACCAACCCCGGCTTTACCTTCAGCAGTTTGGCGAAGGCCTCGCGATGGCGGTCGACGAAATCGAAGACCTCCGGCCGGGGCCCGATTATCGACATTTCCCCCCGCAAAATATTCCACAGCTGCGGCAGTTCGTCCAGCTTCGTTGCGCGCAGAAACGCTCCTGATCGGGTGATGGCCAAGTGCCCTTCGGCGGCCAAAGGCCCGTCGCCAGGCCGCACCCTCATCGTCCGAAACTTCAGTAGCGTAAACGGGCGCACACCGAGGCCCGCGCGGGTTTGGCGAAACAAAAGAGGCGCCCCGGAATCGAGCCATACGGCGAGGGCAATCAGCGCGAGCAACGGCGCGGCGATCACCAAGAGCACCAAGCTGGCAAGAATGTCGATGGCTCGGCGAATCACGATATCTGTTCTCCCGCCCCGGTTCGCGAAGCGACAAGGCGTTTGCTGTTCGCCTCTGCGATGTCCCGCACGCAGCGGGCCGTGTATTCTACTTGCTGGTCACTCAGTCCGGGATACATTGGCAGCGAGATCAAACGGGGGAACTCGCGCATTGTCACGGCCAGCCGCGCGTGATCAGGAAAACGGTCGCGGAAATACGGATGCAGCGGAACGGGAATGAAGTGAACGCTGGTGCCTACGCCGCGCCGCGTAAGTTCCGCAGTGAACTCATCGCGCGAAATCCCGACCTTGTCTAGATTCAAACGCGCCATATACAGGTGCCAGGAGTGCCGGCCATCAGCAGCGTCGCCGGGTAGCTCTAGTGCCAGGCAATCGCCGAGCAACTCCGCATAATGCCGTGCGATGCGTTTCCGCGCGGCAATGCTCGCTTCCAGTTTCTGCAACTGCACGCGCCCAATCGCGGCGTGAACGTCGCTCAGGTTGTATTTGAAGCCACGTTCCAGCACCTCGTACTGCCAACTTTGGCGGTTGGGAAAGCGCCGGATGCCGTGGTTCGCCATTAGCCGCACGCGATCGGCAAAATCGGCGTTTGGGCTGGTAATCATGCCGCCTTCGGCCGAAGTCACATTCTTCGTCGCATAAAAACTAAAGACGGTGGCATCACTTAGCGTTCCGCCGATCTTCTCTCCGCGATACTCCGTGCCGACGGCATGCGCCGCATCTTCCACCACAAAAATGCCGCGCGGCTTCGCGAGTTTCCAGATCGCTTCCAGGTCGCACGGCTTCCCGCCGATGTGCACGGGCAGAATCGCACGGGTTTGTGGCGTCAGCAGGGCGCGAATGCTCTGCGGGTCGATGTTCAAATCCGCGTCGATGTCCGCCAAAACTGCGCGCGCGCCGGTTTCCTCAATCGATTGAATGGTTCCGCTAAACGTGAGCGGCGTGGTGATCACCTCGTCTCCCGGCCCGATACCAAGCGCCGTGAGCGAAACATGCAGCCCCGTTGTGCAGGAACTGACGGCCACGGCGTGAGATCCTCCCACATACTCGCTGAACTCTTTCTCCAATGCCGCCGCCTCCGGACCCGACGTCAGCCAGCCTGAGCGCAAAACCGCGGTGACTGCGTCAATTTCGCGGTCATCGAGATTGGGAACGGCGAAAGGCACGCGCAGAGGTTCACTCATGCGTGATCTCCCTTCCGTCCCGGCTCGATCAGCGCCAAATAGTGCGTTGCCAAAAGATCCGACCGGTTTGCTGCGGCGGCGGCGCGGCCGGAAACCCGCGCGATCATGCGGGCCACCGGTGCGGCGAACGTCATGCGTTCGGCCCGAATCGCGCTGCCAGGGAAAAGATCCGCCAACTCCTGTGCATTCACCGGACGCGTATTTGGATTCAACGGATTGGGTGCAAAGAAGTCATACCAAACGAGGACGCCGCCAGGCTTGGCGATCCGCATCATCTCTTGTGCCGCTTGTTTCCGCGCCTCCGGCGCAAGCAGCGATGTGAACAGCGTGAACTGGGTGACGATGTCGAACGATCCGCTCTCCATTGGCAGCGAACGGCAATCGGCATGTAATAGGTGTGTCCCCGGTGCCTGTTCCGCTGCAATCCCAAGGCGCGATGCGTCGGTATCGATACCCATGAGATACTCCGCACGGGTTCCCCAAGCGAGAAACGTGCGCAGCCAGTATCCTTTGCCACAGCCGATGTCGGCGATCCGCACCTGGCTCCAATCTTGTACGCGCGGGTCGAGTCGCTGCCGCAAACGGTTGGCCGTGTGGGCGCGCTGTTCAGCGTATGATTGCTCGCGAAGATCGGCTGCAAGGGCAGGGGAACGAAGAGCCGTGCTCATCGAGCCTCCGCGGCGATCTTCTGTGTAGCGGTTTCCCCTCGGCGGCGCCGGTGTACCCATCCCCCGAAGGCGAAGCCCAAGGCGTAGGTCGAGTGAACCGTAGCAAAAATCAGCGGGAGGGCGGGTAGAAAACGCCACGAACCCGGGCGCGCGGCGAAAAATGCCGCCAGCAGACCGGCGAGTGCGTAGACAAACCCCATTCCGAAAAGTAGAACGGTCGCGCCTTTGAAAAAAGGCGTGAACAAAGCCGTAAGCAGCAAAAACAACATCGCTGCCGCCGGAGCCAGGTGCCGCCAATGCGCGGGCTTCCCGTACTTTGCAATCACCGCGGGTTTCCAATAGCCGTATTCAAAATATTGCCGCGCAAGCGCCCCAAGAGTTCGGCGCGGAAAATACGAGGAACGGATCGCGGGCGATTGCCAAATGATTCCGCCCGCTTGCGTGATGCGGAAGTTCAACTCGTCATCCTGATTACGCACCAGTGTCTCGTCAAAGCCGCCCAGCGTCACCAGTGTCTCGCGCCGCCAGCAGCCGTACGGGACGGTGTCGACCGCACCCTCAAATTGTGGGTCATGAAACCGCGCGCCGCCCGAGAAGAAAGGCGAATGAAACGCAAGCGCGATGGCCCTCTGCCAATAGCCGTTTCCTTTTGTCCGGGCGGGGCCACCCACGTTGGCCGCTCCGGATTTCCCGAGTACGTGGAGACATTGCTCGACGTAGTTCGGCGCGTATTCGGTGTGTGCGTCCATCCGCAAAACGATTCGTCCAGCCGAGGCCCGCAGTGCCAGATTTAGCCCGGTGGACGCGATTTTGCGCGGATTATCCAGAATGCGGATGCTCCACGTTGCCGGCAGCACGCCCTCGCGGGCAGCAAATCGATCGAGGATGGCCCGGGTGCCGTCGTTGCTCATGCCATCGGCGATGACGATGTCCACCGGACTGGCCACCCCTTCCTGGTTGGCCAGCGACTGCAGAAAGCGTTCCACCCATATCGATTCGTTGCGGCAAGCGACGATAATCGAGACAGGTTCGGCGGCGAAACTTGAGTGTGAAAGGGAACGCATTCCGAACGCGCTAGAGGGCGATGACTCGAATCTAACGCTGGGCGAACACACTGTCAAGCTGGCGTTTGCGCGAAAATCTATTAAAGAAACGGACCGGCAGCGTACAATTGAAGGACGCCGAACGCGGTCGTTACTGCTTGCATGGCCAAGCCGGCCACCGCGCTTGTGCGGTCCCAATTTCCGGGGGGAGGAGCCGCGTATGGAAGAATTATTGAAATCCATGATCCGTTTCTCGGCGGCTTTTTCTGCCTTTGGTTTGCACCAGTTGCAGCTTGCCGTGACGGCCCCCGGTGAATCGTTCCAGAGTTTGAATCAAGTCAGGGAAGCGATGGACGCCGTGGCCGACGTACTCATTGAGAACGTCGATGCGCAACAAAGACAGGTGTTGAGCAGTCTGGTCGGCGTCGGTACGGGGTTTGTTGCCCGCAGCGCTGGCATGGTAGACGCATCGCTTTTCGATCCGAACCGAATTGTGCGGACCGTGACGGACATAGCCCAGAAGGCGTCCGATACCGTGCTTGGCGCCGCGTCCGGCGAGGTGGCGGCGAGCCGTTTAAGGAGTGGTGAGTGAGTTCTGGCGTGCAGCAGCAACCCCGGCAAGGGAAACCTTCGAGTAACCTCCTGCCGGCAGCATTGGACTTCCTGGGATGGTCGATGGGGGCCTTTACGGGCGCCCTTCGTGCCGCATCCTCCTTTGTCCCGGGCGCCCAGGTGCAGACCCGCGAAATTCAAAACCAATTTCACGCCGTGGAATGGTTTGCTTTCGCCGGACAAAGAGCATCTCTACCGGCTGACGAGTCCTTGGCCAACTGGCTGCGGCGCACCGATCGCATGGACCTGGATCACCGGCCATGGGTCACTGAGGGCGCGTGTTTTTTCGCCGCCCGCCGGGAGTTTCAAAAAGGTCCGCGGCGCGGGTGGCTGGATCACGATTATCCCGAATGGACGCGCACCGTCCTGCATACGGGACTTGGTCTGGCCGTGGCGGAGTTGACGTTCACCAACGTTTCCACGGATCAAAGGTTGGCGGAAGCGATTGCCGCCTTCACGGCGCTCTGTCTGGCAAATAGCCAAATCGGGTATGAAGGTTGTGCGTTGGAACAGATTGGTTTGATTGCGCGCCACATGCATTCCTCCCGGGTTCCGGCGTTCGACAGGATGCTGGCGGCGGGAGCGCCTGAGCTTCGCCAATACTTTTGGCATGGATTCGGGCGCGGATCGTATTTATCGCCCGGCAACTTCGCGCCCTGGAGTGGATCCGGATGGCGCACGATTCAGGCGGTGGCGGCAGCTGCGCCGGACAGTCTCGCCCGCAATAACGCCGTGTCGGGCGCGTCCTGGGCGTTTACGCTCGCAAACTTGCGTACTCCCGAAGTCATGCAGGAATTTCTCAAAGAGCGGGGCGATTGGGCAAAAAACGATCCCGCATTTGTCGACGGCGTGCGTTCGGGACTACTTGTATGGCGCCAAATGCAGCCGCACGACCCGCCGTTCCAGCGGCTGGAAGCCATCATCAGCCGCTATTTCGACCCCGTCAGACCGGAACCGCCAGCACGCGGGCCTACATTCCGGTTCGATGGGTAATGCACTCACGGGAATGATCTGGGAGCTCCATATTGGAAACGCTGTATGGGGCGCAAAAAACCGAAAATCCATTGAATTCCCGTACGTACTAGTGATAACCTTTACACGCGGACCTTTCGCATTCAACACGAGTTGATCGGTCGGAGATCCAGTGTGGTGCATACAGGATAAAACTCTTAGGAGGGGGTAGGACAACTATGGAGAATCGGCGTAATATTTTGGCGGGCCTTTTGGGCCTCGGGGGCTTGGCTGCGGTGGCGAAAGCCGACACGACGGAGGGAGTTGCGGAGGAGACTGCAACGCCTGACGTATCCGCGAATGCAGTGTATACGAGCGGACTGAGATTGTTTTTTGCGTTCCGCGACACGGTCATTCGTTTCGATACTACCAATGGCATCGGCGCTCACATTGGCACTGTAGAAGGTGCGATTACCGGGACTTCGATTACGAACTTCCAGTTTATTCCGACCTCGCAGACGACGATCGTTTTTGACAACCGTTGTTTGATTTCGGACATTGACGGTGATCAGATCATCTTCCGCGTTGTCGGCAACGGACGGTTCATTATTCCTCCTCCGACAGACACCACGAGTCCGCTGGGCAATCTGGCCGGCATCGGTGGCCCGCTCATCGCAACCATGACGGCGCTGCAAGGCACTGGCAAGTACTCCTTCCTGGTTGGCCGCAAGTTCCCGTGCAAGATGATCGCCACCAACGCGGCCACTCCCGCGATCGGAACGATTGGCGGTGTACTTGGCAACGTTTACGGCGAGGTTTATTCGGATACTGTCGGCGTATTCTAAGGCGACCCCCACGCTTTCGTTACGTCCGGTTTGCGCCTCTGGAATCTAGGTTTGGGCGTGCGCCATGGATCAATATGGGCCATGGCCGCGCCTGTTTTCAGATCCCAAGGGGAGCGGTCTATTCGAAATAACTTGAAGGGGGAAGCCTCTTGAAAAAGCCAAGTAAGGGTCTCATGGGCGTTCGCTTATCCTGGCGCCGGCGGGGCGCGTTGCTTCTCGGGATGATGGGAGCGAGCGCATTATCGTGCTTCGGGTCCGCATTTTCCATTAATGAATTGGGCGTGCGCGCCTCGGGCATGGGAACCGCCTTTACGGCGGTGGCCGACGATGGTTCAGCGCTTTTCTATAATCCGGCGGGAATCGCCTTCCAGCCTGGCAAGCATCTGCAAATGGACAGTCTGGTTGTGGTCGGATTATTCCGATTCACTCCGTCGGCGACACCGGTTGGGCAAGTGGTCCCCGCCAATGGATATTCGCAATCGATCAAGCCGCATTTCATTCCCGTCGCGAGTATGTACGCGACTGCGGAGATCAATAAGAAGTTCACGTTCGGATTTGGAATGTTTACTCCATTCGGATTGTCGGCAAATTCGACAAACTTCCACGACGACGACCCCAATCTGACCAAGTTTGTCGGCCGATTCGCGGGGACGCGCGCCCGGCTTGAAGAGTTTTGGTTTCAGCCCACGCTTGCCTACAAGATCACGGACAATATGTCGGTGGCTGTCGGGCCAGCGTTCGTGCATACGCACTTATTCATTGAGCAGAGTTTCCTGAATCCACTCGATGACGGTCTGACGTTCGGCCGTCAGGCGGCGAATACGATTTTCCCGGGTGTTCCGAAGGAGCAGGCGGCGCAGGTGATTGCGCGTTTGTTGCCCGAAGGACGTTCGCGAATTGCGGGCACGGCGAATACGGTGGGATTTTCGGCGGGCTTCCTTTATAAGAGTCCGAAGTACAAAACGAACATCGGCATCAATTACCGCAGCGCGGTCACGAATCACCTGAGCGGGAAGGCTTCGTTCGCCTTTGGTAAGGGATACACGCTCGAACCCTACGTCGGCTCCGACTTCCTGTTTAAAGCCTTCCCGAACCAGGACATCAAGGGAACATTCACAACTCCGGCAACGTATGCGATTGGAATTTCGAATACGTCGATTGCGAATATGCGTATCTCATTCGATTTCCGCATGCAGGACTACAAGCGATTTTCGAGTGTGCCGCTCAACTTTGGAATCAACGAGGTGAATACGAAGGGCGTGGCGCTTCCGGTAGAGCAGCGCCTCCGGTTTGACTTCCAGAATTCTTATCAGTACGCATTTGGGGTGGAACGAACCATCAGTCCCACGCTGACCATTCGCGCCGGCTACTTGCGGGATCAATCGCCGGTGCCGGATAAGAGCACCGGGCCTTTGTTCCCGGATGCCAATCGCAATAGTTATATGTTCGGCGGCACCGCGAAGAGAGGAACGACGGAATATTCCTTCTTCTATGAGGCGATGAACTTTGTGAATCGAAACACAAACGTTGCCGAAAACAATAAGGTGTTCACCAATGGCCTCTATGACAACTTTGCACACCTGGCTGGCCTTGGGCTGCGGTTCGATATGCCGCAGTTGCCGTCGTTGAAGAAGTTTAAGCGTTAGGGGTTGGGGCGATGCGATTCAGGAGCAACATGCAATTTCAAAGCACGAAGCGATCCAGGTTCCTGAGGGCTTGCTTGATAGCCGTGGTTGCGGCCGGTGCGGCGCAGGCGCAGGCGAAGCTCGATACCACCACATTTGTGGTGCTCGGCGAAGGACTTGCCGCGGGCATGGCGAACTACGGACTTAATAGCACGTTTCAAACGCGTAACTTCCCGGCGGTGATGGCAACGCAGATGAACACTGCTTTCCCTCAGCCGCTGATCCAGCCACCCGGTATTGGCGACGTGATTGGTTACCCGCAGCGCGAGGTGATCACTCCCACGCTCCCGCAAGGAACGGTTCGCGTATTCCCCGAGCAGCCGAATCCGAATGACAACGCGCCGCCGGTATTTGTCCTGAACTTGTCTGTACCCGGACATAAGCTCGTGGACGCGATCAATCTGCGCCCGGTGGCTCCCATTGTCCAGAAGGACATGAAGCAGACGGTCGTGAACATGATCCTCGGCTTCCCGCAGTTGTTCTTCCAGCGGACGGTGCCCTTGTGGAGCCAGACAGAGTACGCCAAGGCGATGTTCCCGACCATGGCTTTGGTGGAGTTGGGCTATTACGAGGCACTGGAAGCGGCAGTTGCTGGAGATCCAACCAAGATTCCTGATCCGGTGGCGTGGGGGCAATCGTACGCGCAGGTGGTGCAGAGCCTCCGTCAGCTTCAGGCTCAAGTGATTGTGACTACGATCCCGAACCCGATCGAAACGGCTTATTTTGCGAACCCGCGCGTGGCTGCATCCATTGTCGCCACGGCGCCATTCATTCTCACGGCCGGCTATCAACTGACGCAGAATGACTATATTACGCGAAAAGGCATGGAAGTCATCGCAACACAGTTCTGGAACCGCACTATTGGGCCGCTACCGGCTGGATCGATCCTCCGGGCGAATGTCGCCGCGGATATCACCAATCGGGTGAACGCGTTGAATGCGCAGATCGTCAACGCGGCAAAGGCGAACGGCGCCGTGGTCTATGACCTGAATGCGTTTCTGCACAAGATCTATGTGACTGGCGTCACGGTGGGAACACGTTCGATCAATGCCGATTACTTCGGCGGATTCTACTCGCTGGACGCGGTGTATCCGGGGCCAACGGGTCACGCCCTCATCGCCAACGACATTCTGGCGTTCCTCAATCAGACGTACAAGACATCCTTCTCGCTTGTCGACGCCAAAACGGTAGCGGCCGGGGATCCGGTCTTCGCCTACCAAAAGCCAGGAAACGGACGTTATAGCGGGCAGCAGTTGCGAGTGACGGACGGTCCGGCAGATCTGTTGCTGGAGGCGGAAGCGGCTGCGGCGCAGGAAGCAGCGGCTGAGGCTGCGGCGGAATCGGCGGCAGATGCGCCCGTGGATACCTCCGCGGAAGCGAATCTGGATGAACCGGCGGTGGACGCTGCAGCGGACGCGGCACCGAACCCAACCGAGTACACGGTAACCGACAGTGGAACGGCGGCGGAGTAAGAACCGTATGAAGAGAGCGATCACGACATCCCTTTTTGTCCTCGGCCTAGTGGCTGGTCATCTGCAGGCGGAAGTGACTGTTTATTTTCCGCCGCTTGCCAAGCCTTTGAAATTGCCTCCCGGCCTTATTGAGACGCTACCCGTCAACCATGAGACCAGCTTGTTCGGTGACGCGCTGCGCGCTGTTGACTGCGCAAACGATGCCGATCTTCCTTACGGCATTTGCGGAGATCAACTGTTTGGCGGTCTAGTCATGACGGATAGCCACCTGACTGGCAATGTGACCATTCAATTTTATCCGCCGGTGAATAACGTTTCGCATTTCGTTGTGCAACAGCACGTTATGAGCGGAGATGACGGGGTTCTCTCCGCACCCATCGGCTATTCGATGCCGGTAAAAGGTCAACAGATTTCCGATGCGCTCCGGCTCTCTTCGGGCGACCTCGATTTGACGACGGGCGGGGTTACAAATTTACAGTGGAACGTATTTTTCAGTAACACGGCGTTGCTGGCTCTTGCTAACGTAAATCCGAAACTGAAAGCGCCGATTATTAGTTTCCCTGGTGTCCGTGGACATGCGTGGGCCACGTTCCGTCAGCGCCCCGATGGCCTACTGGATTTCCGCTTCCGCGGGGAAACCTTCTTGCCGCTTGGCAAAGCGGCTGAGGGAGACCCGGTTCGTTTCCCGATGCCTTTCTGTGATCCCACCGCACAGTGTGCGAGTGTTGTGGCGCGGGGAACTAGTCTCCATCCCCACCTTTACCTCGATACCAGCGCTCCGCTTGGAACTGCCTGCGGAAACAATTGCCCCGATATTCCGACCGACACGGTGCAAGAGTTCACCGTGGCTTCCTTCTTCACCAATTTTGGCGACAATTTCGATCTTGATGTGCCGCAACTTGGCGGGCTCGCGCCGGGGCGTTCCCATCTACAGGGGCGTCTGGGAATCCAATTTGGTCCGCGTGAAGGCGACACGGTTTCTTTTACGATTGCGGACTTGGTGCCTTCCGCTTTGTTTGCGACTCCGCCAGTCAGCAGCATCACGGGTCCGGGATTCCAGCCTGGGCTAATCGGCCAACAGGAATTCTTGAGATTTCCAAACGCGACGTATTTCCTGAAGCGGGTGGCGATGATCGACGAACCGTTTGGTTTGATCCATGGGGCAATCGATTTGAAAACCGGTCGCGTGATTGGGGAGATGGAATATCCCCTGCTCATTTCTCAAAGCCTGGCTGAGGTGCTGTTTGCACAAAATGCGGGCCGGATCTCGACCGATCCATTCTTCCTGATTGCTTCCCAGCCACAGGAAGGCGAAGCGGAAACCACCTATGCTCTGTTTCAAAAGGGACCCGGTGGCGAGACCGTGTTTCGCTACAGTGGTGAGCACCAACGTTCGTTTGCGACGTTCCGCTTTCCTGCACCCGACTACATCTTTGCCAACTCCTTCGTCGGCGGGCCGAACGCCAGGCTCGACATCTTTACCCGTATCCAGGCAGCGCACACCGTCGACAACGCCAAGATCGTCAAATCCGGAAGCGGCAGTTTCGTCTCGAGCATCGGAGACAACATCTCTTACAGTTTCTCCGTTCCCTGCAACCAGCCCGGAGTTCCCGCTACCTTCACTTACACGAATAACAACACCGGCATTTCCGGTGGTACATTCACCCTCAAGAATCTCGCGGCGGTTTCTTGTACCAATTCGGCGAATTCATCGGCACCGGCCGGGGACTACGACACGATCAATTTCAGTGGCTTCGGCCCTTGGAGCAAAGACGCTTCCGATGCGCTGCCGAGGTTTGCGACCGTCAGCATTTCCCTTGCTCCCGGCGCCCCCTACACGGGTATTCTCGTCTACCAAAATCCCGATCCGGAATTGAACGTGGTTCTGTCCGGCGCAAATAACAAGCCAGCGACGGTGGTCCTGCCGTAGCCGAAGGATCGTTCGCGCTTCACTGTGCGATCAGATTCGTTATCGGAGCAATCGATGGCGGCAAAAACGAAGACTATCAAACAGGGTGAGTTCTTTCCTTCTGTCAGGGCGCAGGAGGTCTACGACGCGCTGCTGGATGGAAAGAAGCACTCCAAACTGATCGGCAGCAAGTGCACGGGAAAACCGACCGTGGGCAGCAAATTTACCGCCTGGGACGGCTACATCGCAGGTAAGAATATCGAGTTGGAACCAAGTAAGCGAATTCTGCAGGAGTGGGAAACGACAGAATGGCCGGAAGGTGCCGAGCCTTCTCTTCTCGAGTGGACGTTTACCGAAAAGGACGGGGGCACGAAGGTGACGTTGGTCCATTCCAAGGTTCCCGCCGAGCAAACGGAATCCTACCGTCAAGGTTGGATTGATTTCTATTGGACGCCCATGAAGGCGTACTTCGAGAAATAGAACTCAACAACTCCGCATACTCAACACTCTCCATCGCTTGAGCACCCACGTTGGTATTGCGGTCCTCCAGATCCGTTGTTCCTGAATTTGCGTACCGTATTGAACCCGCAGGGCATAATCCGCTCGTAGGACAGGTCGCTCCCAGTACTGTGACACACAGGTCAATTTATGCGTCGGTAGTATTGACTTACCCCCGCCCCTCCGTTAGCATAAGGGCAATTGTTCGGCGGAGCTGTCGGAGGCAAGCGATTTTTCAACTGAACAACCGAACTGCCGAAGTCAGGCTGAGTCGGCGTTGTGTGCCTACGTGTACTAGTACGCCGGGTCGCCGTTGAAGGGTTGACTTGCCGTGACCGAGACCTTAACATTACCCCACTGGAGGCTTGAAGAATGAAACGATCGCATCTGTTCCTTGTGTTCGCGCTTGCACTTTTCGGTGCATTTGCTGGCATGCAAATTTACACTCATCTGAATGATCACACTACCGTCCACGCTGATGGGCGGGACAACGACGACCGTGACAATGGCCCATCCGCCGTTGGCAATTGGTTCGGCATCGCTCGTCCTTGCCCGGCTGTCGGCGACGACGCGGGACACGCCAACTTCTGCACGACGGTTTGCAAACTTTGTCCGAATGCCGGCGTTCTTCCGCCTGAAGTGCCGATGATGCCCATGATTCACGCCGATGGGACTGTCACTGTCAATGATGCGGTTTCGATTGCCGTCTTCCACACGACCGCTCAAGGCGCTTGGGCCCCGGATCCGGATCCGAACCAGCCTCAGTTTCCTCGCAAGACGAGACTACAGGCATCCTTCATTTGGTTGGATGGCAACCCGAACCACCAGTTTGACGGCGTCGTGCGTCCCCGTTTCGTGACCTATTGGGACCCGTCGAACCCGGATAACATGATCGGTTACATCCAACCGTACTTCTTCCCGACCAACGGCAACCCGGCGGCGCCAAGTCCCACGATGTTCACAATTCCCGCCCCGAACTCCAAGGGAAACTTGAACGTCACCAATCACTACCCGGCGGTTGACCTTATCGCCAAGCTGCCTAAGACCTGCGATCCTGGCGTGAACAATTGCCTCGGTACGTATCACTTCACGATCCACCGGATCAAGGCGAACGTTCCGAACTAGAAAGCGAACTGAACATATGCGATCGGGCCAAGCAGGCGAGAAAGTCCGGAGACTTCTCTCCAGCTTGGCCCCGGTAGTACCGTCTGTTTGACTATAAGCTGAACCCTTGGCGGGCGCGCGAGTCGTTGGAAAGCAGACGAGACAAATTTGTCTCAAAGAAGAAAGAGGATCCAAAATGAAGAAGGCCATAAAAGGTATTGTGGTCGCGATGCTGGCCGTTGTGATGATGTTCGGCCTGCAGCAAGGTGTATTGAAAGCCGATTCGAACTCCAGCAATGATCGCAATCTCGAAGGCGCCTGGGATGTTGTCATCTGGCTGCCTTTCGGGCCGAATGGTTCGTTTGTTCCCACGCCATTTCGAATTCTGCGTACGATTGGGCCTGTCGGAATTGTTGATGGCTACGGATTCCCGGCGCTTACATTTACTCCGGGTGCGACAAATGGGACGGGCCACGGCGATTACAAACGAATTGGCAAAGATCGGAACCGAGACAGGGATGTGTATTCCGCGACCGTGAAGTACTTTGAATTAAACGCGGTGCCGGATGCGCAAACCAATTCGGTCGTGAACTCGATTCAGACTGTACGGGAAACCATTCGGCTTTCGAGCGACGGCAACTCGTATGAGAGCGACTTCTTGACTACGTTCACTTCGCCATCTGGTCAAGTACTGGGAACTAATGGCGGCAAAACGAAGGCCACGCGCATTGTGGTTCAACCTTTGCCATAACAACAAAGAGACCGGCCATGATTAAGGGCGACGGCGAGCGTACCGCACGCATGGTCACATTCCAAGCAAACCAAGAGGAGATCGATTTTCATGAAGAAAACAGCCTTTTTCGTCCTTGGCCTGATCGCGACATTCAGCGGAACGCTCACGGCAGGCGGAAGGGAATGCGTCAATGTTTCTGGGACTGTGCTTGAGGTTACTGTTCCAGTACCGCCGCAAAACCCTCCGCGCGTCGCTGGCCCCGTGAACGGCAGCTTGAATGGTGCGATCACGGCTTTTATTATTGAGTTCAACCCGCAACTCGATGGAAAGATTCAGCTGGTAACGCAGGAAACGTTTGTGACGGGCCCTGGTGACACACTGACCACATCAGGAGCCGCAGTCCTGACGCCTATGCCCAACCGGCCTCCTGGTGACTTTAACGACGTTCTGACCCTAACCGTTACGGGCGGCACGGGGAGATGGGCCGGAGCCTCTTCCGGCAAGATCGTACTCACAGGCAAGGGGTACAATTTCTTCGATCCTGAACAGGGCAATGCGTACTTTCAGTTGTCCTACAGAGGGACCGTTTGCCGCGAACGGCGCGATAGACGCGACGACGATTAGTTTTGTCTTTTCCTTCTCCTTGGATCAGGCCGGTCACCGCCTGATCCAAGGTTCTTCTATCAGTTTCCCTATCCAGTTCCGCTTGCAGCCCAAATTCCAGCCGTCTCAGCTTGAGCCAACCTATTGATCCTTCGCGCGATCTAGTATAGCCGCGGCGTCTTTTCCGGCATACGGCCTTCCCCTTTTTGCCTCGTACCCCGGCGCCGTTCGCCGCCTATTCGCCGTGCGGGTGGGGCGTTTTCGGGCGGGTACCACTATAGTAAGAATGAGGCGCGTGGAATCCAGAAGATCGCTTAGCATACGACTCATCGCCGGCCTGCTCATCACGCTTTCGGCCGCCATGGTGTATTGCGGGTACACTCTGTGGCAAATTCGCGGTCTGCGGCGTCTGCAAGACGAGGCGGTGGACCGCAATCGTACGGACTCGCTTTTGCTCCTCCGCATTCAAAACGATCTGAATTCTCTGGCTCTTACGATGCGCGACATGCTCGATTCCAACGAGCCGTATCCGCTCACGGCGTGGGCGCAGCCGTTTCAACGCATCCGCATCGATTTGGAAGACGCCATTCAGCGAGAGGCGCATGTGGCGCCCACATCCAGAACTCCCGAGCAGGCGATTTACCTTCGCGCATCCATGTCCCAGTTTTGGGACGCGCTTGACCGCATTTTTGAGCTTGCCCGTGCGGACGAAAAGGAGGCTCGCGCGCAGGTGCGTCTATCGCTCCAGGCCCGGCAGGCCGCTCTTTCCACCGCGGTTGCCCGACTGCTGGTACAGAACAACGAAGGCGAACAATTGGTTGCTGAAAAGACAGAGGCCATCTACACGCGTGCCGAGCACAATCTTTACCTTTTCCTCGCCGCCCTGGTGATCGTGGTTGCCGGTACGGCCGCTTATCTGATCCGTTACAACCGCAATGTGTTCGATCAGCTAACGGAAATGGCAAACCGGCGCAGCGAACTTGCGCAACAGTTGATCTCTACACAGGACAGCACGTTTCGCTCTATTTCACGCGAACTGCATGACGAATTCGGCCAGATATTGACCGCCATCGGCCTGATGCTTCGGCGAAGCGAACGCCGCCCATCTCTTGACCCCGTCGCGCTGCGCGCCGATTTGCGCGAGGTGCAGGAAACCACGCAGTCTGCACTGGAAAAAGTCCGTTCGCTCTCGCAGGCGTTGCACCCCGTCATGCTGGAAGAGGTTGGACTGGAAGGGGCTGTGGATTCTTACTTACCTGTATTTGAGAGGCGCACGGGGATAGCGATCGATTACCAGAAGTTCGGCTATTTCGCCGCAGTCGATGGCACAACCGCGGGGCATGTCTACCGGGTCCTGCAAGAGGCACTGAATAACGTGGCGCGCCATTCGAAGTCGCCGCGTGCGTCGGTGCGGCTGTCGATGTTGCGGGCATCGCTCATTTTGGAAGTGGAAGATGAAGGCATCGGGTTCAGACATCAGCGGCGCGAAGGGATGGGGCTGGTTTCGATGCGTGAGCGCGCGGAGATTTTGCACGGAGCGATTGAATTCCGGGAAGGGACCCATCGTGGCGCCCTGGTTCGTTTGGCTGTGCCTTTAGCCCGGCAAGAGGAGGCGCATGCCGTCCCCCACGCCTAAGCCGATTACGGTCGTCCTTGTTGACGACCATGCGTTGGTCCGCCAGGGGTTCCGCCGCATGCTCGAAGACGATCCGCAGATCAACGTGGTCGCCGAAGCGGGCGATGGCCCGGAAGCCGTTGCGGCGGCCCTTGAAAAAAGACCGGACGTAATTGTCCTGGACTACGCGTTACCAAGTATGAACGGTGCTCTGGCGACCACGCGAATTCTGGCCGAACTCCCGGAAACCGCGATCCTCGTGCTGAGCATGCATCCGGAACCTGTCTACGTGCGTCAATGCCTGGATGCCGGCGCTCGCGGCTACATGCTGAAAAATGCAATGGACCTGGAACTTGTGGAGGCCGTCAAGACCCTGGGGGATGGAGGACGGGTGCTTGATCCTCGTCTCGCTGTAACCGCGGAATCCAAGTCCGATAAGCCTCCGGTGCTGACGCCCCGAGAACTCGAAGTGTTGCAGTTGATTGTCTACGGCAAATCGAACAAAGACATTGCCGTCGTGCTCGGCTTAAGCGCCAACACCGTGGCGGTGCATCGTGCCCGCATTATGCAAGCCCTCGGCATGCACAACGCCGCGGAGTTGGTGGTCTACGCCATCCGGACTGGCCTGGTGAGCCTCGCGTGAACCGCCGCGATTTCGTTTTCGGTTCTCTCTCGGCGGCCACATTTGCAGCAGCGCCAGCAGCCGATCCAGGATTCCGTCTGACGGATGTCAGCGCAGCGGCGGGTATCAACTTTCGCCACAACTCCGGAGCCTTCGGCGCGAAGTATCTCCCAGAGACAATGGGTCCCGGCTGCGCGTTTCTCGACTATGACAACGACGGCTGGCTCGATATTCTGATCGCCAATGGAACGGATTGGCCTGGCCACAAGAAGCAGCGCGGTACGCTCCGTCTTTTCCGGAATAATCGAAACGGCACGTTCACTGATGTGACGGAAGCGGCCGGTTTGAACGTGGAAATGTACGCGATGGGTCTGGCCATCGGCGATTACGACAACGATGGCTGGCCGGATATCTTCGTCACGGCAGTCGGCCAGAACCGCCTATTCAAGAACACAGGCAAGGGCCACTTTGTTGACGTGACCGCGAAGTCAGGACTCGGTGCTCATGGTGAGCTCAGTACCTTCAGCACCTCGGCTCTTTGGTTTGATTACGACCGGGACGGGCTGCTCGATCTGTTCGTCTGCAATTACGTAGCGTGGTCTCCGAATCACGATGTCTTTTGCAGTGCCGATGGAAAAACGAAGTCGTATTGCACGCCGGAGGCATATCACGGAGCGACGTGTTGTCTGTTCCGCAATCGCGGCAACGGAACCTTCGAAGATGTCACCGCGAAGAGCGGCATCTTCGATGTGACATCGAAAGCGCTCGGCGTCGCCATGTTTGATTACGATCAGGACGGTTGGCCGGACTTGATTGTCGCGAACGACACGCAGCCCAACAAGCTTTACCGCAACAATCGCAACGGAACATTTTCGGAAATGGGTGTTCATGCGGGTATCGCATTCAGTGAAGACGGCAAGGCGCGCGCGGGGATGGGCATCGACACCGGTGATTTCGAAAACTGCGGCATGGCCGGCATCGCCATCACCAACTTCGACAACGAAATGATGGCGTTGTACCGGCCTTCGATGTCGGGAACTTATGCTGATACCGCGATCAAGTCCGGCGTCGGGTCGGCATCGCGCAATAGCCTCGGTTTCGGGTGCCTCTTCGCGGATATCGACCTCGACGGACGCCTCGATTTGCTTGCAGTGAACGGTCACATCGACGCGAACGTCCGCATGGTGCGACGTTCCGCGTTGTACGCCCAGCCACCACATCTGTTTCGCAATCAAGGTGGAGGTGTGTTTCGTGACGTCGCATCGGCATCGGGAGACTTCGCGGCTCCCAAAGTGGCCCGCGGACTTGCCTGCGGCGATTTTGACAACGATGGCGATCAGGACGTTCTAGTCACCACCAACCAGGGCGCGGCGTATTTGTATCGCAACGATGTGACCTCTGGTAATCGCTCGTTGCGCATCCGCTGCACGGGAACGAAATCCAATCGTGACGCGATTGGCGCAGTGGTTCGCGTTTTCACCCCGGACGGCCAACAGATGCGCATGGTCAAGACGGGATCCAGCTATCTGTCGCAATCGGAATTGACTTTAACATTTGGTCTCGGTAAGCGTTCGGTTGCGGATCGTATGGTCGTTGAGTGGCCCAGTGGACGTACCGACGAAATTCGTACGCTAAAATCGGGTTCTTATCAACTCACTGAGGGGCAAAAGCCCGTGACGAAAATTGGGTAGGCAAATAGTCTGTAATAGATTCCGATTATTGAGTCGCTCCAACCTACACCCTAAACTGTAGTCCTATCCATCGGAGATTTGCGGCAGCCACGCCGCAAAGGAAACCTTGGCGTTTCACGGATTCAGGTGAAGTGTGTCCATTCGGGGGGGAGTGCTATGTCCTTACGTACGCTTAGCCGCATTGCGGCGGTCGTTTTCTTGTGCGCTTTGTCAATGGCGATTGGTTCGGCCCAACTGACCCAGGCCACGCTCAAAGGATCGATTACGGATCCTTCCGGAGCGGGGGTCAGCGGATCGCAGGTTGCCGTGAAAAACGAAGGAACCGGTGAGATTCGTTCCACGGAAGCGGACAATTCGGGCGCGTTCGTCTTGACCGCAATGAATCCGGGCAGCTACACGTTGACGATAAGTGCGTCAGGCTTTGGCACGAAGGAACAGCGCGAATTCGTGTTGAACGTGGGACGCATTACGGAAGTCAACATCAAGCTGGAGTTGGCCACGCAGCAGTCTGAGGTGTCCGTTGTCGATAGCGCCACCCCGATCGCCGTCTCAACCGAAGCGCGCCTTTCCGATACATTTACTCGAACCGAAATGTCCGCGCTGCCTCTCTCGCGGGATATCTACGCGCTCCCAAAATTGAGCGCCGGTGCGACGAACATCCCTGGCTCCGCCAATTCCACGAAGCTCAACAACTCACCCGTGGTCACTGTGAACGGTAACCGCTATCGCGGAAATAACTATGTGCTGGATGGTGCTTTGAACGTGAATCCCAATAACAGCGGCGAGCCGACCATCGTTCCCACAACGGAATCCCTGCAGGAAGCGCAGATCCAGACCGGCAACTTCTCAAGCGAATACGGCCGGGGAAATGGATCAGTTGTGAATCTGACGACAAAGTCCGGCACAAACGAGTTTCATGGGCGACTTTGGGGATTTGTGCGCAATTCGCAATTGAATGCACGCAACTTCTTTGCCGCCGAACGTGCTCCGCAAATTTACAACCAGTTCGGGGCGAACATCGGCGGCCCCATTGTACGCAATCGTACCTTCTTCTTCGGTTCCTACGAAGGAACTCGCAACGTACAAGGACAAGCCGTGACGCTGCAGCTGGAGACACCGGAGTTCCGGAACTACACGATTGCAACCAATCCAAATAGCGTTGCCGCGCAGCTCTTCCAGAAGTACCCGGGTCCCACGCCGCTGCCGGGCACCAACGGCGCCAAGTACTCCGGTCAAATTGACCTGCCCACGCCCGGGGGCGTGATTCCCGCCGTGGGCAAAGCGGCGGTCAATCTGAAGAATTACAGTCATTATGATCAATACCTGGTGCGTGTGGACCATTCGATGCGTGAAGGCAAAGATCGTCTAAGCGCGCGTTGGCTAAACGAAAAGCAAGGCGATCAGGGTGCGACCAGCAATGTGCTCGCCACGTTGGCGCAGGCGATTCGCGGCCAGCGCGGCCCGTTCACCGGTGACTTCTCCAACTTGAATCTCGGCTATATGCGCGTCTTCATGCGTGCCGTCAATGACACCCGCTTCTCGATGCAGGTGGTTGATACGTCGCGTGGCAATCCAGAAGCCGTTGTGCCGCAGTTGTCGATCACTGGCATCACTGCTCCCTTTGGCGACATCTTTCTCAATCGAACGAAGCTTCGTTCTTATGAACTTCGCGACACACTGACGTTGGAGCGAGGCAAGCACTCCTTCCGCGTGGGCGGCGAATGGAGGCGAATTTTCAAGGGGCTTTCGCTTGGTCCTGCGAATGCCGGAAATTTCAACTTTGCCAGCCTTTCCGCGTTTGCGGCCGACACCCCCTTCCGGCAGTCGTTGAACGTTGACCCCTCCACGGGATTGCCGACCTCGGTCCCCCGCTATTTTCGCCAGTTCGAGTACGCCGTGTTCGCGCAGGACGATTGGAAGGTGAATAGCCGTCTCAACCTGAATATTGGTATCCGGCAGGATTACTACGGTCCAACAGGGGAAAAGACGGGCATCCTGAATTCGATTATTTGGGGACCTGGCGACAACTTCGATCAGCGACTTGCCAACGCAACCGCCGGCCGCGTGCAGCAGCTGTATCAAGTTCCCATGTTCAATATTTCACCGCGGGTTGGTCTCGCATGGGATCCCTTTGGCGACGGCAAAATGTCCGTCCGTGCGGGCTTCAGTATTGCTTATGCGCCCCATCACCAGCAGTCGATCGCCGGCGCGCGTCCGAATCCTCCTGATGTGATCTCCGGCGTCATTCAGCCGAGCGTTGGCATTGGTACCCAGATCCTTTATGGCATTCCGGTTCCGTTCAATCCGCAGTTCGCGCGCGGCCTGAACGCGCAGGGCGGGCTCATCAGCCGTCCCGGCGAACCGGCCATTCGAATCTCGCCGTGGGTCGTAAATCCGAACATCAAAGTCCAGTACAGCGAAAGCTGGTTCTTCAACATCCAGCGCCAGGTGCGCAAGGATTGGACAGTGGAACTCGGCTACGTTGGCACTACCGGGGTGAACCTGGAGCGCATCGATGACATTAATCGCCGCACGGGCGATCTGCTTGATGGCAAGACCGATCGCATCAATCCGAACTTCGATACGATGCTGTTTGTGACCAACGGAGTTGGTTCCCACTACCACGCGTTCACAGCCGAATTACGGCACACCTTCAGCCGGTCGCTGACGTTCCAAACGAACTACCGTTGGTCGAAATGGATGGATAACGGTTCGGATACTTCGGACGGCCAGTTTTCCGATAATTCCTCGCCCGGCCGCGGCGCACAGGATGTCTCTTGCCTTCGCTGCGAATACTCGCGCTCGTTGTTCGACATCCCACACCGTTTCTCGGCCGCTTTGCTCTGGGTAACCCCGTCTAAGAAGTTTGACAACCACCTTCTTAACGTCATCACCGGCGGTTGGCAAACTTCTGTGATCGCGACCCTCCAGTCCGGACGTCCCTTCACGGTCTGGTGCGGAAGCGCCCCCTCGAAGGTGGTGAGTGGCGTCAATCAAGGCTGCGATTTCAATCTTGATGGAGGCGGAGGTTCCGTGGGTCCGCCGCAAGGTGGCTTTTATGACCGCCCAAACGCACCCTTGACACCGGTCGCCACCTCCTTCGCGCAGGGCGATTTCATCAATGGCCTCTTCAATCCGAACATCTTCCCGACGCCGGCTCCCGGCCAGAACGGATCGCTTGGCCGCAACACTTTCCGCGGCCCGCAGTTCCAGAGTATTGATGTCTCGCTTGGCCGCAATTTCCCGATCTCGGGTGAACGCGTGACCTTGCAAATTCGCGCGGAAGCATTTAACGTGATGAATAAAGTCAATCTGTATCTGCCGAACACCGATCTTTCGCTGGCGCTGCAGTCGAACGGGACCTACTCGACCAATTCAATTTTTGGTAAGTCCACGCAGGCCTTTGATCCGCGCCTGATGCAGTTGAGCTTGCGGTTGACGTTCTAAGAAAGGACCACATGATGCACGTACATCCTCTCTGCCGATTTGCTGTTCTTGCCGCGCTCGGCGCGTCTTTGGCTATCGCAGCCGAAACGCCACGCCCCACGGTTACCGTCGCAGCACTCCTCGAAAAGGCGAAAGCAATCAATACCGCCGATGCCCGCGTTCCACTTGCCGCCCGGAACACAGAGGCCGACGCGAACTTTGTGCGCGCTCTGAAAGCTCTGCCGAACGCCGCGCCCGCCATGAAGGATCTCTTCGACACCATCATCTACCGCGGCGCGATTGAGCCCGAAGTGAAGCTCGCAATGGGCCTTCGCATGGCGCAAGTTTATGAGAGCCGCTACGTCGCTGCCCAGACCGAGCGTCGTCTCCGCACCACGCCTCGCGGCGCGGCTCTTCTCAAAGCTTTCCCCGGCGTCGGTCCCGTGCCGAATCCTGGCACGCCGGACAACATGGCTCTCAGCTATGCGGAGAAACTGTCGCTCGATGTCCACGGCATCTCCGACGCTGATTTCGCCAAAGTTCGTACGATGTACAACGACAGTCAGGTGGTTGAGCTTACACTCACTACCTGCTTCTTCAATTACCTGATCCGTTATGCGGAAGCCTTCCGCATTCCGGTCGAGGATTGGGCTTTCGAGAAGCACGCGCCGGCTTCTTCGGTCGCCGTTCCGATCGCCAAGGTCAGTCTCATTTCCGATACGCAACTGGAAGCACTTGAAGCCGTGCGCCGCCGCGCGAAGGAAAACGAAAAGCAGGCGCCGCAAGCGGGCTTGGGAATCGCCATGGCAAACTCCATGCGCGCGATGTACCTCAGCCCTGCAGGCGCCTCCGCATGGCAAGCCTTCGGTGCGGCCGCCGGTCAGTACACCGCCGTGGATCGCCCCACCAAGCTCCAAATTTCTTTTGCCGTCTCTACCGCCAACGGATGCCGTTATTGCACGCTCCACCAGGTGCTGGGCCTTCGTCGCGTAGGCGTCGATGTCTCGAAGCTTGTCTCTATGCAGAAAGACGATTCCGCTCTGACGCCCAAAGAGCTGACTGCTGTTCAGTTCGCACGCAAGCTCACCAAAGCTCCCACCAGCGTCACCGATGCCGATTACCAAAAGCTGAAGACAACTTTCGGCGATCAAGGCGCGATGGAGGTGGTGCTGCAAACCTGCAATTTCGCGTTCATGAATCGCTTTACGGATAACCTGCGCCTGCCTTCGGAAGACGAAGCCGTCCGCGTGTACAAGGAAGTCTACGGCAAGTAACCCCCCACGAAAACAGCAGAATCTCTCCCTCCCAACCTACGCCCGCCGTTTTCCTTTCGGCGGGCGTAAACTATTTAAGTCATTCCGTTCTGATAGAGGAGGACGCCATGCCGAAGAAGTCGCCCGTCGACCGTCGTGGATTTTTGAAAGGCGCGGCCGCTGCCGCAAGCGCCGCCGGACTCGCCGCAAAACCTCCGGTCGCCTTGGCCCAACAAGCCGCCTCACGCCCCGCACCGGCGGAAACTAGCGGCGGAACCATCGAAGTCACTGGTAACGAAAAGCCCGGCTCCGACTTCATGGTCGACGTCATCAAAACGCTGGGCATAGAATACTGCGCCGCGAACCCAGGGTCCAGTTTCCGTGCGCTGCATGAATCGATGATCAACTACGGCGGCAACAAGAGCCCAGAGTTGCTCACTTGCTGCCACGAAGAATCTTCCGCCGCAATGGCCCACGGTTACGCCAAGATCGAAGGCAAGCCGATGATGATCATGGCGCATGGCACGGTTGGCTTGCAGCATGCGTCGATGGGGATCTACAACGCCTACGCCGACCGTGTGCCCATGATGATTGTGCTGGGCAATATTCTCGACGTCAACTTCCGGCGCGGTAACGCGGAATGGGTCCACAGCGTACAAGACGCCGCCGCCATGGTGCGCGACTACATTAAGTGGGACGATACACCCGTCAGCCTCGGCCACTTCGCCGAGTCGATGGTCCGCGCCTATAAGATTTCGATGACGCCGCCCTACGAACCCGTTGTCATCGTTGCCGATGGCGGCCTGCAGGAAGAACCCGTCACCGATAAGAACCTGCGCATCCCGAAACTGGTCATGAGCGCGCCGCCCATTGGTGATAGCGAAGCCGTGGTGGACGCCGCGAAGATGCTGCTCGGCGCGGAAAATCCAGTGATCGTCGCGGGGCGTATGGCACGCACGGAGAAGGGCATCAACCTTCTGGTGGAATTGGCCGAACTCCTGCAGGCCCGCGTGCAGGATCAGCGCGTCCGCATGAACTTCCCATCCGCGCATCCGCTTTATGGGAACCCCGGTTGGGTTGCCGCCGTTCCAAACATCGCCGATGCCGACGTGATCCTCGGCCTCGAGGTGCAAGATTTCTGGGGAGTCACGCATCGCCAAACCGCCATCAATCGCTTCGGCATGGAATCGCGCTCGGTCATGAAGCCCGGCGCAAAGGTGATCGATATCTCCGCGATCGAGCTGAATCACAAATCGAATTACCAGGATTTCGGCCGTTACATTGAAGCCGATCTTTGCATCACCGGCGATGCGGAAGCAACACTGCCTTCTCTCATCGAAGCCGTCAAAAAGCTGATCACTCCCGATCAACGCCGCCGTTTTGCCGAACGTGGCGCGAAAATTGCAGCCATGAACCAGGAAGCCCGTATGCGGAATCGGGAAGCCGCCGCCGTTGGTTGGGACACCAGCCCCATCACCACGGCGCGTCTCTCCGCCGAACTGTGGGCGCAGATCAAGAATGAGGACTGGTCGCTCGTCTCCTTTGACCGCCACCAAAGTTCGTGGCCCACGCGCTTGTGGAACTTTAAGAAACACTACCAGTTCATCGGCCCGCAAGGCGGTTCGGGAGTGGGCTACGGCGCGCCGGCTGCTGTTGGTGCAGCGCTCGCCAATCGTAAGTACGGCCGCGTCAGTATTAATATTCAATGCGATGGCGATTTGAATTACGCTCCCGCCGTTCTCTGGACGGCGGCCCACCACAAAATCCCGCTTCTGAGCATCATGCACAACAACCGCTCCTATCACGAGGAACGAATGTACATTGAGCTTTTCGGTGCCAAGTTCGATCGGGGCCTGGAACGTTCCGACATCGGTACTGCCATCGCCAGCCCCAATATCGACTACGCGAAGGTCGCCCAGGGCTATGGCCTCTACGCTGAGGGCCCCATCGAAGATCCAGCTAAGCTCGGTCCCGCCATCAAACGCGGCATCGAACGCGTGAAGGCCGGCGAGCCTGCACTGCTCGACGTCGTCATGCAGCCGCGTTAAGGAGACACGCACCATGAAGAAGATCACGGTCTTTTCACTGCTCGCCATGTTCGCGGCGTTAGCGTTCGCGCAAAGCACTGGCAACGTCGAACACGGCAAGATGCTGTTCATGCGCAACGGCTGCTACCAATGCCACGGCACTGTCGGCCAAGGCGGACAAGCGGGTGTCCGCCTCGCGCAGCTCAAGCTGACCCAGGTGGGCTTCATCGCCTTTGTGCGCAACCCTCCGCCGAGCAACATGCCTCCATACCGCGCCAAGGTGATGTCTGATCAAGATCTGGCCGACGTGTACGCCTTCATCAAGACGTTCCCCGAGCCACCACCGCTCAAGAGCATTCCGGTTTTGAACGAATAGCCGCCGAGTGGCGGATGTATACTGAACCACTAGCTCCCGCGGTACAGATCGCGGGTACTTTCCCACGAAGTTAAGAATCGAAGTTAGGAATCAGAGAGGTGAAGAATGAAGATTCGATTGTTAGCGATTGCAGGTGCCGCTCTCCTCATCGGGGGCGCCGTCTGGCATCGCGTCGCAACCACTCCGAAGACAGTCGCGGGTGTCGCGGTTCCCGGACTCCCCAGTGAAGCCGAGGCTCGTGACATGTTGAACAACACCACGCGCCATCGCGAATGGGTGAATCTCGCGATCGGTGGCTCCGGCATGCGGGTATTCATCGCCTATCCCGGCCGCGCCGATAACGCGCCCATCGTCGTCATAACGGACAAGACGCAGAGCGCCAGCGAATGGCTGCGCGGCGCCGCGATCAAAGTTGCTGACGAAGGCTACATAGCCGTTGTGCCCGATCTTCTCTCCGGTATGGCTCCCGGCGGACGCGATGCCGATTCCTTCGCGGGTAAGGAGGCGATCGCTCAGGCGCTGGCCTCGATGAGCAGAGACGAAGTGGCCCGCCGTGTTGCTGCTGCTCGCGAATATGCGTTGACGCTACCGGCCGCCAATGGCCAAAGCGCGGCGCTTGAGTTCGACGCCGCCAGCGGCAAGGTGCAGGCGTCTGTTGAAAAGCCTGTCGCTGGCCAGTCGTCGAATCGTTTTGACCTGAAGGCGAACGAATGGCCGAACGCCGTCGCGTTCCTCACTATGCAGACGAACAATCACCCGATCATCGGCGAAAATCCGAACATGCCGGTGGATCACTCGATGCACATGGGCATGTCTCATCCCGGTATGGAGCACGCCGGTATGGCGATGGCCCAAGACGCCGCCAATACAAAGAAGGCCGCTGGCCCGCGCGGCTATCCGCAGGGGAAACTTCCTGATCTCCCGGCCGGCACCTTTACCGCGCACACGACCATTCTCGATTCGAAGCTAAAGAAAGAATACGTCGAGATTCCTTATGGCGATGCCAAGCTTCACACGTGGGTGGAGTATCCGGCCGGTGAAGCCACAGCCCCGTTTGTGATGGTAATGCAGCACGGCCCTGGCATGGATGACTGGCAGCGAGCTCTCGCCGATCAATTGGCGCAGCAGGGCTTCATCGCCGTGGCCGTCGATCTGCACTCTGGCCTCGGTCCGAATGGCGGCGCATACGAGTCGTTCCGCGGCACCGATGAGGTAATGCGCGCCACGGCCCGCATCAATCAGGACGAGATGCAGAAGCGATACAGGGCCGGGTTTGAATGGGCCAAGAAACTACCTCGCTGGAACGGTCGAAGCGCCAGCATTGGCTTTTGCATGGGCGGCGGCAATAGCTTTCGCTTCGCCGGCGAAATTCCGGAGCTGAACGCTGCCGTTTCTTACTACGGCAACAATCCGAGCGAAGAGTTGATGTCGAAGATCAAAGCTCCGGTACTTGCGTTCTATGGCGAAGAGGATGCGCGCGTTACGGCTGGCGCGGAGCCTGCGGCGAATACGATGAAAAAGCTTGGCAAGAGCTTCGAACACCACATCTATCCGCACGCCACCCATGGTTTCCTCGAATTCCAGGACCTCGCCGGCAATCCAACAGCAACGTCCGATTCATGGGCGAAGACCATCGAATTCCTCAAGAAGCATACGATGTGATTTGCACCAGAGGCACGTAGCTGGCGCGCCGGAATCTTGCGATGATTTTGTTAAGGCCCCGGTCTCACGGCCGGGGCTATTTTCTTTTCAGCTACCATTCAATGAAAGCGATCCTATTCGATCTAGACGGCGTTCTTTACAACGACGAGCAGCCCATTCCCGGCGCGGCCGACGCCATCCGCTGGATTGAATCGAGAAAAATTCCGCACCTTTTTGTGACCAATACGTCGACGCGCGGCCCTGAGGCGTTGGTCCAAAAGCTCGCCCGCTTTGGCATCCCCGCGGGCCCTGAACAAATCCTTACTCCCTCCGTCGCCGCCGCCGCCTGGTTGCGGGTTCACGCCACCGGTCCCGTAGCACTCTTCGTCCAACCGCCCGCGCGACCCGTATTTGAGGGAATCCCGCTGGTTCCTGAGAGTGCCGAGACCGGCGCCAAGTATGTTGTCGTCGGCGACTTGGAAGAATCGTGGAACTTCCACACGCTCAATCGCGCCTTCCGTCTCCTCCATTCCGATCCGGAAGCGGTCATCATTGCGTTAGGTATGACGCGCTTCTGGCGCGCGAACGACGGCTTGCGCTTAGACGTCGCACCGTTCGTTGCTCTGCTCGAATGCGCCTCGGCCCGCAAAGCAGTCGTATTTGGCAAGCCCGCAGCGGCGTTCTATGAGGCCGCCACCGAAACGTTGGGCGTCGAAAAAACCGAAGTTCTTATGATCGGCGATGACATTGAAGTCGACGTCGGGGGGGCGCAACGCGCAGGACTACTCGGCGCATTGGTCAAGACCGGCAAGTTCCGCCCGTCGAGTCTGGAAGGCGGTATTCGTCCGGATGCCGTGCTCGATTCGGTTGCGGATCTTCCGCGTTTGTGGGAAACACAGGCGGCCGCCCGCTAGTGCTTGTACAACTCGCCCGCGGTCACTGCCAGGGTCAGTCGATTCTGCGGCGGAGGCAGCGGACACGTCGCGAACGGTGTAAACGCGCACGGGGGATTTTCGGCCCGATTGAAGTCCAAGTCCACGAACCCGTTTTTTGGCGCGTCCGTGTATAGAAAGCGCGACGCTCCGTACGTGCTCTTGCCGCTGGTGGCATCGCGCATCACAAACCACAACCCGTCGCCGTCTTTCACTGCTTCCATTTTGTACTCTTTGCCGTTCTTGATGAACGTGACCACGCCCGCGCTCTCGTCTTCCTCTTTCACGCCCACTTCCGTGTCGAAGGAGAGCTTGCGCGGTTTATCCCATGGCGTGAATTTGGCGCGGATTTTCCATGACGCGTCCACCGGATACCACTGCAAACCCGCAAATTGTTTGCGCGCCGGGTTATCGTTGTCCTTAACGCGAATCCCAATTTTGTAATCACGCTTGATCACATAAAAATTGATCCGCCCCACCGTGAGTACGTCGTAATTCGGCTCGGTGTCCGGACGCAGATCGATGGGTGAAGTAAGCGGCGCGCCTTTATAGACAATGTTGCCTTTGGGCGTGAATCGCGTTCTCCCGTTCTGTAGCGTGATCACGCCCACCAGTTTCGGCGCTGCCGCAGGCAGGGTAATGCGAGCATCGGCGCCGGAGCCAACCGAGTTCTCGCCCTCCTTCAGCCAATGCAGCCCCGCCACGGTCAACCAGCCGTTTTCGGCCTTCAATCGCGCCTCGCGATCAGCGCGCCATCGCGCAATCGACGCCGCGTAGTCTTGTCCCGTTTCCGCTACCGCGGCCGACAAACTCAAAGCGGCGAGAATGATCCGGAAAGATACACGCATATTGGCCTCGCTAAAAAAGAAGCTTTCCCTCACGCCCGAACCGCGCCGGACGCCGTCCGGTCTATGGCAGTAGCGCGATAATACGCGCCGGACCACCCGAGCCTTCCTCAATCTTCATCGGGAGCGCGATGATCGTCGCGCCCTTCACCGGTAGTTTATCCGCGTTGGCGACGTTTTCCAGCCCAAAGATATTTGCTTTGTTCAGGATCTGATGCACGATGAAATCCTTGGACGGGCCGTAATCCATGCTTGCCGTGTCGATGCCCACGCCGTCCACCTTCCGCGCAACCAGCAGTTCTGCGACTTCCTTGGACAGGCCAGGGAAGTGCAGATGCTCTATGTCGCCCGGCTTATCGTCGCCCAGATATTCTTTCTTGTTTGGCCAGCGTTTACCCCAACCTGTGCGGAACACAACGATTGTACCTGCCGCAATTTGCCCATTCGCCTTCTCCCACGCCTGAATATCCTGTGTCGTCACACGGTAATCGCGATTCTTCGTCGAAGCTGCACTGATGTCGATTACCGCCGCGGGAGCCACCAGCCGCGAAACCGGAATCTGATCCAACGTCAACTTGCCTTCTCCAAAGTGCACGGGACTATCGAAATGCGTGCCGCCGTGTTCGTCGGTGGAAAAACCACCCGCCGCGTACCAGAAGCCCGCGGGCGTCACCTTCCACTCGTCTTTGCGATGCGAAAATCCTTTCGCGTTCGGCCAGTAGATGGTGTCCTTGTTGAACGAATACGTCAGGTCCACCACCTTGTTCCGGTCAATGCCCTGCGCCTTTGCCGTTGGAGTCGCAAAGAAGTACGCTGCCGTCAAAAAGCCACTCAGTAAAATTCGCATAGGTCTAACGAGCATGTTACCGAAGACGGATGACGCGGGTCCCGGCCAGCCGGTCGTGCAGCGAGCGTTTCTGGTCGTCGAATCCCGCCATGATGTACCCAATGCACAGAATCACAGCACTGAGTATCTGCGCCAAATAGCGTCCGGCGGACTGGCTGATCGAGATCGGCGCGCCATCGGGCCGAACCACTTTGAGGCCCAGCGCCATCTTGCCCAGCGTCGCGCCTCGTGCCGAGACAAAGAAGATTTCATAACCGGAAGCAATCGCCAGGCTTACCAGCGATCCCACGATCATCGCGCCCGCCAGCGCCATCATCGCCGCGGGGTCGCGCGTCGTCATCGGTCCCATCACGGAAAGCCCGAGTGGCACCCGGACCACCAGTAGCGCGATCTGCAGTAAGACTCCATCGATCAGTCGCGCCAGAAAGCGGATCCAGAACCCCGCGTAGCGCACAGTTTGGGGCCGCGCCGCATAATTTTCCGGGACATACCCGCCCGGCGCTGCGGCATGCACGGCCAGACCAGGAGCGGGCCCAGCCGCAACCGAGGCTCCAACGCGCATGGAACTGTACGGCTGCCAGTTCGGCATCCCTTCGCGCCACACAAGGGTCTCGTCACGAACCACGCCGGAAACGACCAGCGAAGCCAACGCGTCATCGTCCACCGGCCCGTGCTGTTGACCGTTGTCTGCGTAATACCACTGCATGAGATTCCCTCCGGAATGTGGCGGCTTGCTGACTACATCCTACCCTGAATGGATCGCGGATTGATTCAGCGCCAGCCTAGTACATCCGTTTCCCGTCAATCGTAAACTCCTGCGCCCTGCATATTCTTGCCGCAGGATCCCGTGGCGCGTTACAGACAATCTCGATGCGATCCCCTGGCTTCACTGCTTCGCGAGACCAGAACGGATTCCGTTTTTTGAGTATGCCCGGCGTCTCCACCATTTCCGCACCCCAGCGTACAACGGACCCATCCTCCGCTGTCACCGTGAAAAACACTTGGACATGCGGGTTCACGAATTGAAACTCAGTGACCACACCTTTCATGGTGAGCAGCTTATCGGCAAGGTAATCGCTGAACGTTCCGTGATGCGCCACCAGCGGCGCGCCAAGCAAGAACCCAAGCAAGGCAGAAATGCCCGAAATCCGCTTCATGTCGATTCAGCGACAACTGTAGCCACCCGTGGGGTAGGTTTGCAACCTGCGGCGGATTTTGACGCCGCCCATCGCTGTTCTCAAATTCGTAATATGCTGGCTGGAGTACACGCGACCGACCGCCGTGTCCATGGAGGCCCAATGAAGCGCGATCTCTATGTTGGATTGAGTTTCCTCGCCGTGCTCAGCGCGCTGGGCGCTGGCTCTTATTGGCTCGAAAAGAAGAGTGTTGCGCAGGCTGCCACCACTTCGGTCCCACGCTTTGAGGTCGATCCCCTGTGGCCCAAGCCATTGCCGAACCACTGGATCATGGGTCAGACCATCGGCGTCTCGGTCGACGCACAGGATCACATCTGGATCATTCATCGCGCCGGTTCATTGGAAGCAGGCGAACTGCATGCGACCACCAATCCGAAGATTGCGCAATGCTGCGCCCCCGCGCCGCCCGTGCTTGAGTTTGATCAGGCAGGCAACCTCTTGCGCCACTGGGGAGGGAAAGGCAACGGGTACGATTGGCCCGATTCGAATCACGGCATCACCATCGATTACAAAGGCAACGTGTGGATCGGCGGCAACGGCCGCGGTCCACAGAGCGCTCGTGGGGCCATCAACGGCCAGGATGAAGAACTCCCCGCGGGAGCCACCGGTGGCCGCGTCGAAAGTTTCTCCGATAACCAGGTGCTGAAGTTCACCCAAGACGGCAAGTTCCTGATGCAGATCGGTAAGCCCAAAGCGAGCAAAGGCTCAAACGACATCGAGAACCTCCGCCTCCCCGCGAAGACCTTCGTCGATCCAAAAACCAATGAACTGTACGTGGCCGATGGCTACGCCAACCACCGCGTGATTGTCTTCGACGCCGAGACTGGAAAGTACAAACGGCACTGGGGAGCCTACGGCAAAATGCCCAACGACATACTTTTGCCGCCCTACGATCCGAACGCACCGCCCGATCCGCAGTTCCGCAACCCGGTGCATTGCGCCGAACTGACCCGTGACAACCTGCTGTATGTTTGCGACCGCGCCGGCGACCGCATCCAAGTGTTCCATCCCGATGGCAGCTTTCTCAAAGAGAAGTACATCGAGAAGGAAACGCTCGGGTCCGGCTCTGTGTGGGACATCGCGTTTTCGAAAGACCCGCAGCAGAAGTACATCTATCTCGCCGACGGAGAAAACGACCGGGTGCATATCCTGGACCGTCAGTCGCTCGAAGTGATCACCAGCTTCGGCGAAGGCGGCCGACAGCCCGGCGAATTCTATGGAGTCCACAGCATCGCAACGGATTCCAAAGGCAACATCTACACCACCGAAACCTACCGCGGCCAGCGCGTACAAAAATTCGTCTACAGAGGCTTGGCCCCCGTGACCGCGAAAGACCAAGGCGTCGTTTGGCCGAAGAAGTAGGAATGCGGGACCCCTGTCGCGCGCCGAGGTCCCCGTCCCGTCTGTTTGAAAGCGCCCAAAAACCAACCTGGTGGCTGCGACTCCCGCCCCAGCCTTCCTTCGCATCACCCCCGCTGCTATACTTCCTCCGCAAGTAGGAGAAAGCATGAAAACGCTCCCCTCGAATCTCTCTCCATTCCGTCGTACGGCAACGTTTACGGAGCAGACTATTCCCAAGGTGATGCAGGAAGCTCATTTCACGGCTGCCGGTGTTTGGGGAGTCATCCACGTGCAGCAGGGCCATCTTCGCTATGCGATCGACGGCGGTGAAGTGCACACCGTATCTCCAGGGGTGACGGCAATCATCGAACCGCAAGTTGGCCACTCGGTGACGCCAGTGGGCGAAGTGAGCTTTTACGTTGAGTTTTTTAAGGAAGATGCGCCGCGCTGAGTCCGGGCCGCTCCGGCATTCCGCGCAGAAAAAATCGCAGGACCCGACCTGGAAGGCTTTCGGCGGGTCCTGCGTTTTTCAGGGATCAGCTGAAACTTTAGCCTTTGTACTTAGGGAGAATCCGTTCCACGTTGCCGCGATCAATCATCTTCAACTCGGCGTCTGTAAACACCTTGTTCGTGGTCAGCCCGCGGCCGGTTTCTTCGGCCGTGCGGTACCAGTAGTCAGTGCCGAATAGAATCTGCGTGACGGGAACAACGGTGCGCAGCGCGCGCATCGCAACCGGGTTTGATGCCTGCGCGGTGTCATAATGCATCTTCTGCAGTTCTTTCAAAACGCCGCCGGGAACCTTCGCCGGAGGAATGTTGCCCTGTCCTTTCGTCACTATGCCAGGAACCAGTTCCACCGTCGTGCCGTTCACGAAGCGTTCGATCACGTACGGCATCATGCCGCCGCCATGCGAAAAGATCCACTTGATGTCGGGATACTTCGTCGATGATCCGCTGAAGATCAGGCTCGCGATGGTGCGCGTGGTGTCGGCGCCGTATTCGATAATCGTATCCGTCACGTCGGCCACGGGATTCACGCAGCACGCCGCTTCAATCGGATGGACGTACACCACCGCCTTGCGGCGATTCAGTTCTTCCCAAACCGGATTGAAGAATTCGTGCCCCAGCCACTTGTCGCGATAGTTCGTATACAGCGCGATGCCATCGGCCTTCAGTTTGTCGAGCGAATACTCAATCTCCTTCAGCGCGTTGTCGGTATCCGGCGGATAGATGGAAGCGAAGCTTCCGAACCGGCCCGGATGGTCGGACATCAACTTTGCCGCGTACTCATTCGAATCGCGCACCACTTTGCGGACAGCGGCCTGTGGACCAAACCACAATCCCGGCGTTGTCAGCGAAAGGATAGCGGTCGCGGTGCCGTTCTTGTCCATATCGGCCATGTCCTCTTCGAGCCGCCAGCCCGCGAAAGCGCTAGTCCCGCGGCCCGGCTGCGCGGGTGCATTCCCAGCACGACCCGCCGCTGCGCCACCCCGTCCGCCGCCAGCGCCCGGCGTGCTGTTGTACATCCGGGTGAACTCCAAATAGGCCGGGGGAGTGAAGTGATGGTGCACGTCAATGCGCCGTGGATTATTGCCCGATTGAGCCAGAGACGTCAAGCGCGGGAACAATGCTGCTATGCCAGTAGCAGCCAAGCCGGTAGCCAAAAAGACACGACGAGATGACCCTTCGGCAGTCAGAATGGGTTTACTTTGGGTTACTTCCATGGCACGAAATTATGTCGAATCTCATGATCAATGTCAAGTTCTTGTTATGTTTAGGTAACTATGACCGGGTTGACATTAACGAGTGGTAATGATAGTTTCTTCAAGGACCTTTCGTTTTAGGGGCTGCATTTTCAATAGGGGGTTGTTGTGCAAAAAACGATATCTCGGTTACTCTTTTTCTGCCTGTTCGCATGTGCCGCCGCGTGGGCGCAAACCACTGCACAGGTGCATGGCATCGTACAGGACGCCACAGGCGCCGCCGTTCCTGGTGCCGACGTCAAAGCGACTCAAACCGCTACGGGCGCTACGCGCTCGATCACTACCGGCGCGGACGGTGGCTATGTTCTCACTAACCTTCCGGTCGGACCATACCGGCTGGAAGTCACCAAGATGGGCTTTACCACATACATACAAGAAGGCATTACGCTTCAGGTGAACGCCGATCCACTTATCGATGTTTCGCTCAAAGTCGGTGCGCAGTCGGAGCAGGTGACCGTCGAGGCCAACGCGGCTCTCGTTGAAACCCGCAGCCAAGGCGTCGGTCAGGTGGTCGAAAACCAGCGAATCCTGGAACTTCCGCTCAACGGGCGCCAGGTGACCGATCTCATCACCCTTTCCGGCGCGGCGGTTGCCACGCAGCAGACCAGTGACCGTTTCTTCGGAGGGTTGCCCTTCATCGCGATCAGCGGCGGCGCTCCGATCAACGTCGATTACACGCTAGATGGCGCCAATCACATCAACTTCCTGAGCGGCGTCGGCATGCCGATCTTCTTCCCGGATGCTCTCCAGGAATTCAAAGTGGAAACCAGTGGCTTGGCGGCAAACCGCGGTAACGCGTCGGCTGTCGCCGTGGTCACAAAGTCGGGCACCAACGCGTGGCACGGATCGTTGTTTGAATTCCTTCGCAACAGCGCGACGAACGCGAATTTCTACAACATTACGGGCCAGCGAAGCACGAAGAGTTCTCTGAAGCGCAATCAGTTCGGTGGAACCATCGGCGGACCCATCAAGCAGAACAAATTGTTCTTCTTCGGCGGCTATCAAGGGACCTTCACTCGCGCGGATGCGGCAAGCCAGACCGCGTTCATTCCCACCGCACAAATGCTTTCCGGCGATTGGACCTCCATCGCTTCCGCCGCTTGCAATAGCGGCACTGCGCGCAACCTCGCGGCGCCCTTTAGCGGCAACACGATCAACCCGTCCCAATACGCAGCACCCGCGGTTTACATCGCGAACAAACTGCTTGGGAGCGTTGGCCAGACCCCCAATTCCTGCGGCCTTGTTTCGTTCGGAACTCCTAGAATCCTCGACGAACACCAGTACGGCGGGAAAGTCGATTACCAGGTTAGCGATAAGCAGACCGTCTATGGGCGCATGTTGTTTAGCACCCAATACACGCCGTCTTCGTTGACGATTACGAATAACCTGTTGAACGCCTCCGGCATCGGCATCGACAGCTTGGCCCACTCTTACGCGATCGGCGACACCTACGTGGTCAGTTCCACCATGGTCAATTCCTTCCGTGTTGCGTATAACCGCACGTCCAGCACGCGCCCTGGCGGCCAGGATTATTTCTCCTACTGTGACGCCGGTGTCCAAAACTTCTGGTGCGGTGCCAACCCGACGTTCATCGGTACGCTGAGCGTCACCGGCGGATTCTCCATGGGCACCTCATTCAAAGAGGGCAACTACAACCGCCCGACTAGCTACAGCTTCAACGACGACGTCAACTGGGTGAAAGGCGCTCACCAAATGACCTTCGGTGTTGGCTACCTGCACGGCCGTTTCAACCAGTACAATAACTTCGCCAGCGGCGGCCAGATGAACTTCAGCGGTGCCGTTCTGCAGGCCGGCGGCCTTGGATTAGCTGACTTCATGCTCGGCCGTTTGAATAGCCTGTTCCAGGGTCTGGACAACGTCCATCAGGTCCGGATGAACACCTTCAACCTGTACTTTACTGATGCTTGGAAGTTGAATTCGCGTCTGACGGTCAATGTCGGAGTTCGCTGGGAGCCGTATCTCCCGCAGTCCATCATGAACGGCGCGGCCTACACCTTTGACGAAGCTCGCTTTGCCGCCAATATTAAGAGCACGCAGTATGTGAATGCTCCCGCCGGGTTCTTCTATCCCGGCGATCAGGGCTTCCCGGGCTTGAAAGGCCAGAACAATCAGTGGGCACGTTTTGCTCCCCGCATCGGCCTGGCTTGGGATCCGATGGGCGACGGAAAAACGTCCATTCGCGCATCTTACGCCTATGGCTATGCGTTCCTTCCAGGCATTTGGCGTGAAGACGCGTCGGGCGCCAACCCGTGGGGCGGCCGCACCACCATCACCCGTCCTGCGGGTGGACTCGTGAATCCATGGCAGGGAATCGGGAACCCGTTCCCCTATGTGGTCAACCGGAACGCAACGTTCACGCCGCGCGGTCTGTTCCTTACGCCGGACCCGAGCTACAATCAGCAGACGCCAACCACCTACACTTGGAACGTCGCGCTGCAGCGCCAGTTTGGGGCCAATTGGCTTGCGTCAGCCACCTACATTGGCAGCCGCACTATGCACATCTGGGGCTTGAACCCAATCAACTGGGCCGATCCCACGGTGCCGGGCGCCACCGCGACGAACACCGACGCCCGTCGGCGTTTGGGTCTCATTCGTCCTGAGTATGGGAGCTTCCTGGGCCCAATGGCGCGCTACGACGATGGCGCGACGCAGGTCTATCACGGACTGTTGCTCTCGATCCAGAAGCGCCTCAGCCGCGGTACTAGCGTTAGTGCGAATTACACTTGGTCGCACTGCATCGGCAACTTCGCCGATATCAACGCCAACGGTCCCCCGGCCGATGAAACCTACACGAAGCCGAACGACCGCAACTTTGAACGGGGCAACTGCGACGCCGATCGCCGTCATCTGTTCAACTTGACGGCTCTCGCCGAAACGCCGCGCTTTAGCAACAACATGATGCGTATGGCTGCCAGCGGATGGAAGTTCTCGGGAATCTATCGTTATTCCTCCGGTTCGCCCATCAACGTCTCCATGGGCCAGACGGACCGCGCTCTCACCGGCACACTCCGCCAGCGCCCGAATCTGATCGATCCTGCCAACGTTTACACTGGTCAATCCGGTCCTGGGCAGACGTTCTTGAACGCCGCGGCGTTTGGCGGAAGCGCCAACCTGCCAGCACTTGGCACCTACGGCAACCTTGGCTGGAACGCCCTCACGGCTCCCGGTACGTTTAACTTCGACGTTTCGCTCTCGCGCAGCTTCAAACTCATGGAAGGACATCAGTTGGAAGTTCGCGCGGAGGCTTACAATTTAACCAATAGCTTCCGGCCCGTGTTCGCGACCTCCACTCTGCAGAATGGATCGAACATTGCATCCTCCACTGCCAATGCGGGAACACCCACGTTTGCGAACTCAACGAACGCCGCTTTCGGACGAATCCTTGGTTCGCTCGATCCGCGCATTATGCAGTTCGCTTTGAAGTACACCTTCTAATTCGCGTACAGCGTGAATGGAAAGAAAGGGACCGCTTCGCGCGGTCCCTTTGCTTTTGTATACTCGTCGAACGCCGGAGCGGCAAGGCACAATGACCCGGACCAATTTTTCTCGCAGGGGTTTCCTCAAGACAATCGGCACAGTCACAGCCTTCCTGCCCGCCGCGGCGTTGCTTGGACAGGGTAAAAAGACTGGCCGCATTGATGTGCATCATCACTACCTTCACCGTGCTTGCCGCGCGGATCATTGATGATTATCCGAAGAACCTGCTGAACCGCCTTCCCAAAGGCGTCGAGTACGAAATCCAACGCTTTTACTTCGAAACCGCTCACGCATCAAAGGCTCCAGCGCTCGACGCGATGAAGGATGTCGTCCCGGTGTCGCAGATCCTGTTTGGCAGCGACGCTACCATCCGCCCCTACGACCTCACCATCGAGGGACTCGACGAGTATCGCGGCTTTTCCCCGAAAGATTGGCAAGCGATTAACCGCGGTAACGCGGAACGACTGTTCCCGAGGCTGGGATGATCGAGTCGATACCTAGCTGTATCCAATGGCAGGCAGTTGATAATCCCGTTTGGGTATTGTGATAGACTTCCCCAAGAGTTTTGGAGTTTGCGGGTCAGTTGGTTCCAACGTTTTAGAAACAAAAAGGGAGCATAATGATGTCTTTCGTACGTCTGGCTGTATTCCTGCTTTGCGCGGCGGCCTCAGTTTGGGCGCAGGGCACGGCGCAGATTCACGGTACCGTTCAAGACTCTTCGGGCGCGGCGGTTCCTGGAGCAGAAGTCAAAGCAGTTCAAACCGATACGGGCGCAACTCGTACGGCAAACACGGGCGCGGATGGCGGCTACATTCTCACCACGCTGCCAATCGGTCCCTATCGCATTGAGGTTTCCAAAGAAGGCTTCACCAAAGCTGTACAAACCGGCGTGACCTTACAGGTGGCCACCGACCCGGCGATCGATATCGCGCTGAAAGTCGGTGCCGTCACCGAACAGGTGAACGTGGAAGCCAACGCGGCCCTGATTGAGACGCGCAGCTCCGGTATTGGTGAAGTTGTTCAGAACCAGCGCATTGTGGAATTGCCGTTGAACGGCCGCAACGTGACCGACCTCGTCAATTTGGCCGGCGCGGCGGTTACCTTCGGCACCAGCCAAAGCCGGTGGTTCGGCGGCCTGCCCAACATCAGCATGGGTGGCCAGTTGTTCTATGCCACCGATTACAGTTTGGACGGAGCAGATCACACTAACTTTCTCTCCGGCACCACGATGCCGATTGCGTTCCCTGATGCCGTGCAGGAGTTTAAAGCGGAATCGAGCGGACAGACCGCGCAGCGTGGCCGAGCCGCGGCAGTGAGTGTGGTGACCAAGTCCGGCACCAACGATATCCATGGCGATGCGTTTGAATTCATCCGCAACGATGGCTTCGGCGTTGCGCGCGACTACTTTGCCACGACGAAAGACTCCCTGAAGCGCCACCAGTTTGGTGGCGTTATCGGTGGTGCCATTATTAAGAACAAGCTATTCGCCTTCGGCGGCTTCCAGGGCACCACGCTCCGTCAGCTCGCCGCGAACTCGACGGCTACGATCCCGACGGCGCGTATGTTGAACGGCGACTTCAGCGGTTGCGCCAACTTCAACGCTTCGGCCATCGGAACCACCGCGGGCGTTACCGGCGCCAGCAGCTTGGACCCTGCGCAGTTTTCGCCCGTTTCGAAATTCCTCTTGAATAAGATGTTGCCGACAATCAACGCGGCAACTGGCCCTTGCGGACAAATCACGTATGCCGGCACAAACAATCCAGCGAATGGCTACCCTTTGTATCAAAATGACAAGCAGATGGTTGGAAGGGTTGACTACCAGATCAACGACGGGCACTCGGCGTTCTTCCGCCTGGTGAATACGCTGGTCAATGTTCCGGTTACCTCCACCTTGAACTCGAACATGCTGGCCGCCGGAGGGAACGGTTCCGATCAGTTCGCACAGTCCTATGCGATTGGCGATACGTATGTGCTGAGTCCGACGATGGTGAACTCAGCGCGGATCGCTTTCAATCGGACGGCAAATCGCCTGTCGAGCACGAATCTCTTCACGCTGTGCGACGCCGGCGTCAAGATCTATTGCGGCGGCGCTACGCCTGGCCAGTTGGGCCAGGTGAACGTGGTTGGCTTCTTTCAGCTGAGCACTGGCTTGGGTGATGGCGACGCGTGGCGCGGTTACAGCCTGGCGTTCAATGACGACGTCAATTGGATCCGCGGTTCGCATCAGATGACCTTCGGTGGCGGATTCCTGCAGGGTCGCGTGAACGAGTTTAACCATTTTGCGCCTCCCGGAAACTTCCAATTCAACGGCCGCACCACTGGCAGCTCGATGGCGGATTTCCTCCTCGGCATCACGCCGCTGTCCTTCTTCCAGGGGCTGCCAAACGCCTACATCACGCGACAGAACATGATGAACATGTATTTTACCGATACCTGGAAGGTGAACTCCCGCCTGACGATCAACTACGGTGTTCGATGGGAACCGTACCTTCCGTTGCAGGTCAAGAACGGGCAGATTTCGGCATTTGACATGGGCCGCTTCAAAGCAGGTACCCGCAGCCAAATGTTCACGAAGGCACCTCTCGGCTTCTACTTCCCCGGCGACCCCGGTTTCCCGGAGACTTCTGGCGCAAACCGCCAGTGGCACAACTTCAGCCCGCGTATCGGCCTTGCGTTTGACCCGATGGGCGATGGCAAGATGTCCATCCGCGCGTCGTATGCATTTAGCTACGTTTATGTTCCCGGAATCAATCGCGAAGATCAGGGCGGTTCGAATCCATGGGGCGGCCGCGCGACGTTCTCCAACCCGGCGACCTTCGCCGATCCGTTCGCCAGCGTGCCCGGCGGCAATCCGTTCCCATACACAGTGGATAAGAATGCCCCGTTCACTCCGCGCGGGCAATTCTTTACAAACCCGTACAATCTGCCGGCGCTGAATTCCTATTCCTGGAACGTGGCCATCCAACGGCAGCTGGGTACGACGTGGGTTGCTTCGGCCACCTACATCGGTAGCCGCATCATGCGTATGTATGCGAACGATCCGATCAACTACGGCCAGTTGGTGAATGGTCCGATTGTCACCACGGGTTGTGCGCCAACGGCAATCACCTGCAACGCCGCCGCCAACGTGGACGCACGCCGCGTGCTCAGCCTGCTGAATCCCGCCGAAGGTTTGTATGTCGGCCACATGGCCCAGTGGGATCCTTCGGTCACGCAGCGCTACAACGCAATGTTGCTGTCCTTGCAGAAGCGCTTTAGCCACGGGATCAGCACCAGCGCGAACTGGACTTGGTCGCATTGTACGGGCTATATGCAGGGCTTCAACTCGAAGCAGGACCAGACGGTCACCGCTCCGGGTAACGTTCTGTTTGACCGTGGCGATTGCGATAGCGACCGCCGTCACATCATCAACTTCACCGCTGTCGCGCAGGCACCGAGGTTCTCGAACAACACGCTGCGCATGGTTGCATCGAACTGGCAACTGGCCACCATCTACAAGTTCACTACCGGCCAGACGATCTCGGTACAGAGCGGCGCGGACCGTTCTTTGACGGGCATCAACCACCAGCGTCCGAACCTTGTGTCGCCGGATTCGGTTTATGGCAGCAACACTCCGGGTGGCTTCTTCATTAACAAGGCTGCGTTCGTGGCCCAGCCGCTCGGTACCAATGGCAACCTCGGCTGGAACAGCGTTGTGGGTCCAGTGTACTGGACGCTCGATCTGGCTCTCTCGCGAGATTTCAAGATGAAGGAACGCTATACGTTCCAGATTCGCGCGGATGCCTTTAACGTGACCAACAGCTTTGTTGCGAATCCGCCATCGACGGCCACTTCGAGCTCGGCTGCGCCTCAGGCGACGCCGGCGTTTGCCGTGATCACCAGCCCGATCTTTGGCCAGTTGGTGAACGCACAACCGACGCGTAAGCTGCAGTTCGCGATGAAGTTCACGTTCTAACACTCACAGCGTAGCTACCAACAGAGGGGAGCCGGAATCCGGCTCTCCTCTTTTCTTTTCCCTCTTCTCTATTCTCTCTAGTGGTTTTTCGCAGTTTTTTTCTAGTCCAACTCCCTTAGGCAATCCGGCAGTGGCCGAGAAGCACCACCTCGGGTGGCCGCGTCCGGCCACGAAACGCAGGGCGATGCTCATATTTTTCAACACTTTATCTTTGGCATTGGGTTTGCATTAGTGAGGTCGCAAGGAGGCAATAGAAGAAAATGAAAACCAAACTGATCGCCCTGATGATGCTGGTAGCGGGAAGCGCTTTTGCGCAGGGTTTTTCCGTCGGAGTGAATATTGGTGGGCCGGGTTACTATGCACCCGCAGCGCCGTATTACGTGGCGCGCCCGCCCATGCCCGCGCCCGGATATGTCTGGGTGGACGGCTACTATGACGCTTACCGCCGTCCGGTCCGGGGCTACTGGGCGATGCCTCCGTATGCAGGCGCCTACTGGGTGGGTCCTCGTTACAACGGTAGCCGCTTCTACGCTGGCTATTGGACCGGCCCGCGGGCTTACGGTTATCGGTATGCGCCCAGCCCGGTTTATCGCAGTAACTTCGGGCGCAATTACGGGCGTGGCTGGGGCCGCGGGTTCCGCCGCTAGGTTCCAAGCTTCTTAAGTTTCGTTTTTGCGGTGGTAAAAGCAGCAGAATGCCGGACGAAAGATACCGGTGACAACAACACAACTGGACAAGTGTAGTCAGGAGGAAGCGTTATGAAAAAGGCAATCGCAATCATGGTTTTGGCGGCGAGCTCGATGTTTGCTGGCGTGGCGGTTGGAGTTCGAATTGGAGCCCCGCCCGCGCCTCGCGCGATCGGAGTTCGCCCGGTGGCGCCGGGACCACGTCATGTTTGGGTGGACGGCTATTGGTATCCCTCCGGAAATCGTTATCTTTGGCGCTCGGGATATTGGGCAGCCGCCCCGTACCGGGGTTCGTATTGGGTGGCCCCGCGTTGGGATCGCGGCATGTACTTTGCTGGATACTGGGCGGGTGGGAATTACCGCCGGTAACACTACCAATCGTGAGAACGTGATTTCCAAGGGTGCGGCGGGCTATTCGACTCGCCGCACTTCTTGGTCTTTTACCCCAGCCAGATACTCTCGAATAGTACCCCCATCAGGCGGATGGTGGTCGGTAGGCAAGCGCAGCTCCGGAGCCAGTTCCGCCAGCGGTTCCAATACAAAACGCCGCTCGGTCATCCTGGGGTGTGGAATTTCAAGGCCCCGGTGATGGATCACTGCCCGTCCATAGAGCAAAATATCCAGATCAATGACGCGCGGACCCTGCGCGACAATCTTACGGCGGCCCATGCTCTTTTCAATTTTATGCAGCCGGCCCAATAGTTGCAGCGGCAGAAGGTCGGTCTCGACTTCAATCACTTGATTCAAGAACCAAGGCTGATCGAGCAAATCGCGCGGCGCCGTTTGATACAACGATGATTCGCGCCTGATTCGCAGTCCGGCTTCTGTGAGTTGCTCGCGCGCAGCGCGCAGGTTCTCGTCGCGGTCGCCGAGGTTAGAGCCGAGGCCGATGTAGACCGTCTTCACTTGTCAAGCGTCACTTGCTGAACTTCATTTATCGAATAAGCCGCTTTGCCCGCTGCGTGCGCGTTGCGCGATGCCGAAATATTCAAACGCGCGCTGCGTTCCGATGCGTCCGCGCGGCGTACGATCGAGAAAACCAAGCTGCATCAGGTAGGGCTCGTACACTTCTTCAATGGTGCCCGATTCTTCGTCGATGGAAGCCGCAATAGTGCTCAACCCCACCGGCCCGCCGCCGTACTTTTCAAGCACCGTCATCATGATCTTTTGATCGATCTCGTCCAGCCCATAGCGGTCAACTTCCAGTAGATCCAGCGCCCTTTGCGCGACGTCCATTTCAATCACGCCCGAGGCGCGGACTTGTGCGTAATCGCGAACGCGGCGCAGCAGGCGGTTGGCGATGCGCGGTGTCCCTCGGCTGCGGCGGGCGATTTCGGAAGCGCCTTCCGCTGCAATTTCCACTTCCAGTAGATGAGCTGAACGCTGCACAATGCGCGAAAGTTCCGGCACGTCGTACGGATTCAGCCGTAGCACCAAGCCGAATCGCCCGCGCAAGGGAGCGCTGATGATTCCTTGTCGCGTGGTCGCGCCGATCGCGGTGAAGCGCTTGATGTCCATGGCCACGGTGCGCGCGCCAGGACCGGTGCCAATAAGGATGTCCATGCGGAAGTCCTCGAGCGCCGAATAGATCATCTCCTCCACGTCGGGCTGGAGGCGATGAATTTCGTCGATAAAGAAAACTTCGCGTTCCTGAATGTTGCTGAGGATGCCGACGAGGTCCAGCTTTTTCTGGAGCACGGGTCCGGAGGTCTGCTGGATGCCCACGCCCAGTTCCGCCGCGATGATGCCTGCGAGCGTCGTCTTGCCGAGACCCGGAGGACCGTACAACAGAACGTGGTCCATTGCCTCGCCGCGCTTCTTTGCAGCCTCAATCGCGATGGAAAGCTGTTCCTTGAGGCGCTCCTGGCCGGCAAATTCCGCGAGCTTAGTGGGACGCATGGCGACTTCAAACTGCCGCTCATCGTCGCGAGGACTCGCCGATACAATGCCTTGGTCGCGCATGGGGGAAGTTTTAGTTTATCGAGTTTGCGAATTTGCGGTGCGGATTGGAAACCTCAGCGGCGTGGCGCTGCGACTGGTGCGGCTTTTCGACATCGTCACAATCGGGCTTGCCATTCCTGCGCGGAATTCCATTTCGCCCCACGGCTAGCGCACTAATTTGAGTGCCCGCCGGAACAACGCATCGAAATCGTTTGCCTCGCCTGTCGAGCGCGCCTTGGTCACAGCTGCCTCCGCGGCTGTCCGCGATGCGCCGAAGTTCATGAGCGCGGAGATCACGTCTTCTTCCACGGGCGGGAATTCGGGCTTGGCGGGTGTGGTGCCCGCGGCAGGCGCAACACCTGCGAGCGCTCCCAACTTATCACGTAACTCCAGCACAATGCGCTCGGCCGTCTTCTTGCCGACGCCTGGAATGCGAACCAATTGCTCGACGGCGCCCGTGCGAATTGCGTTCACTAAATCCGTCCCCGTCAATCCACCGAGCGCCGTGATCGCGAGCTTCGGGCCGATGCCGCTGACGGTGATGAGTTTCTCGAACAGAGCTTTGTCCGTTGCCGAGACGAAGCCAAACAACAGAAACGCATCTTCGCGCACGTGCGTGTGAATGTGCAGCTGGACTTCAGCACCCGCATCGGGCAGCGACGAATAGGCCGAGACAGGAATCGCGACGTCGTACCCCACACCCGCGGCCTCCACGATGACCTGGTTCGGATGTTTTTCGAGAATTGTGCCTCGCAGATGGGCGATCATTAAAACACAGAATACAGGAGAAAGGAGACAGAAGTCAGAATGAGGAGGCGTTTTTTCGTCGATCAGATCCGCAACGGGCACGCCGAAATTTCAGGCGAAGACGCTCGTCATCTCACGCGAGTGCTTCGAGTCGAGTCCGGCGAGCGTTACGAAATCTCTGACAATCGCACTGCGTATCTTGCCGAAGTGGAGACGGCCCGCAAGGAGCACGTCATCTTCCGGACGATCGAGAAGCTGCCGCCTGCCGAGCCTACCGTACGCCTGATTCTCTGCGCGGCGCTGATCAAGTTCGATCACTTTGAGTGGCTGATCGAAAAGGCCACCGAACTGGGCGTCAATGAAATCGTCCCGTTGATCGCGACGCGCACCGAGCGTGGGCTCGACAAGGCCGCCGAAAAGCGTCTGGAACGCTGGCGGCGGATCGCGCTCGAGGCGAGTCAGCAGTCGCGCCGCACGTTTTTGCCGGAGGTGCATGAGGCGCGATCCTTTGAAGAAGCATGCTCGCTCGCGGCGACGCACCGTTATGTCCTGGACGAAGTTCCCGGAGGCGTCCCGCTTTCCGCGGAGCTGCCTGCCGAGCGCAAGTTGGATGAAGACGTCGCCGTCCTCCTTGGTCCCGAAGGTGGCTGGACGGAAGAAGAACGCGAGCAATTTCAACAAGCTGGATGGATGCGGGTCACCATGGGGCCGCTTATTCTGCGAGCCGAGACTGCCGGAATCGCCGCGCTCTCGGTGATTGGGAACGCTTGGCTGGTACACTAGCCAAAGGAGCGCTCGTCTTTGCATTTCGCTCATTGCTCTTCCGGTGCACTGCAATCCGGCTGCTAATTCCGACTCTGGTTTAACGACACTTGATCCACCGTCTCATTGTTGAAAATCTAAAGCACCGCCCGGTGAGAACCATGCTCAGCGCGGTCGCCATCGGCGTCCAGGTAACGATGATTTTGACGCTGGTGGGTGTGAGCCAAGGCGTCCTGGCCGATATTGCGCGCAACTCGCGCGGCACCGGCGCCGATATCCTGGTTCGCCCGCCTGGCAGCTCCGTGCTCGCGTTTTCGGGCGACATGCCGCAGGGCATTGTCGGACTGGTCCGCAAGGAGCCGCACGTGACGATGGTCAGCGGCACCAAAGTGCAATCCATCGGCAACTTCGATTCGATTACCGGTATCAACATCGGCGAGTTTTCGGCGATGAGCGGCGGCTTCCGGTTTCTTGAAGGTGGCCCATTCCAGGGCCCCGACGATCTGTTGCTGGATGAAGTCTACGCGAAGGCACACAAGCTGCACGCGGGCAATACGGTTGAACTGGGTTTGAAGTGGCACGTCGCGGGGGTGGTGGAATCCGGCAAGTTGTCGCGCATGTTCGCTCCGCTCGAATCGTTGCAGGAAAAATACTCGGCGCGCGAGAAGGTCAGTGTCGTCTACGTGAAGGTTGACGACCCAAAGAACGTGCAGGCGGTTATCGACTCCCTGCACGCGAAGTTGGAGGATTACAAAGTCTTCTCGCTCGATGAGTTTGTCTCGTTGATTTCTGTCGATAGCATCCCAATTCTCAAGCGTTTTACGAACGTGGTGGTTGGGCTGGCGGTGATTGTCGGTTTCCTGGTTGTGTTTTTGTCCATGTATACCGCGGTGCTCGAACGTACCCGTGAAATCGGCATCCTGAAAGCCCTGGGCGCTTCGCCCGGGTATGTGATGTCGATCTTGATGCGGGAGACACTGGCGCTGGCCGTTGCGGGCGCGATCGCCGGCATATTGATGAGCTACGGCACGCAGTGGATCATGAAAGTGTTTGTTCCCACGATGCCGATGCTAATCGTGCATGCGTGGTGGCCGTGGGCGTCTTTGATTGCTCTGGTGGGTTCGGCGCTGGGCGCCGTTTACCCCGGCATGAAAGCATCGCGCCAGGACGCCATTGAGGCGCTCGCGTATGATTGAGATCCAAAATTTAAAGAAGACTTATCGGGTCGGCGACGTCGATGTGCACGCGTTGCGCGGGGTCAATCTCAAAGTAGAGCGCGGCGAGTTTGTCTCCATTGTGGGTCCCAGCGGCTCTGGCAAATCGACTCTCTTTCATATTTTGGGCGGTCTGACGCCGCCCACCTCGGGTACGGTTCACATTGATGGTCGTGATCTGCTGGGCATGACTGACGCTGAGCGCACCGATCTTCGCAAGAAGAGCGTCGGCTTCGTTTTTCAGAAGTACAATCTGCTGCCCACCTTAAGCGCGCAGGACAACATCACCATCGCGCAGGATATCGCCGGAAGGCCCCAGGGTTTTGATCCGCAGTTTGAAGAGATTCTTGGTTTGCTCGGCTTAAAAGGCCGCCTGCATCACAAGCCCCGCGCCCTTTCCGGCGGAGAGCAGCAGCGGGTGGCCATCGCACGTGCCATCGTGAACCATCCGGCCATCCTCTTGGCCGATGAACCCACCGGCAACCTGGACACCCAGAATTCGGACGCCGTTCTTGGGCTGTTGCGCGACCTCAACACGCGGCTGGGTCAAACGATTCTGATGATCACCCATAATCCGGAAGCTGCCGCGTACGGCCATCGCATCGTCAAGATGCGCGATGGCCGCGTGGTGGAGTAGTCGCCGGAACCTATAAACGAAGCCCCGGTGTCGGCCAGAGGATTTTCATCAAACGCTCCAAACCTGCAGATCGATCTACGGTAACTTCTGCACAAACGGTTGCGGGCCCTCTCTCACGGTGTAATCCGACGGCACCTGAAACAGCGCCGGTGATGGCTCGCTGCGGTTGATGTTTTTGAGTGCGTACGTCGTCTTCCCCACGCGCGGGTCGCTGCGCTCGGAGAGCACCGTCACTTGCAGGTCATTAGAATACCAGCGCTCGTCAATAATAAAGATCGGCCTCTCGTTGCCAATTTGCCCTGCGGGAATGGTTATGGTTCGGCGCGTTCCAGTAGCCTGCACGCCTTCGATCAGCTTCGAACCTAACTGCTCCACCGCCATGGACTCTGGTTGAGGCACAGCGGATAGCGCCAATGGCAGCGGTTCGCCTGGTGAGGCCGTATTCCCAGGGGCGGACCGCTGGAAGTACATCACCCGGCTGCCGGCACCACTCGATGAAATCGATCCGTTGGCAATGAGCGCAGTGCCGACGGTCTGGACGGCGTTTGCTCCCGCCGGCGGAGCGACGGGAATCGCGGGCATCCCCTGTGTGAAACCCGGAAGTTTTGTGGCGATTTTGTTTACGGAATCCAAGGAGTAGTTCACCCCACTTACAGGGTCCGTGATCGTCACCAGCCTTGGCGTCTCTCCCGGCAGTGCCAGCGGACCCAGATTACCGATCGACTGCTCGCGCCGCCCACGCCCTTGGCCATCGCGGGCAATTGATGCGCTGGAGTGGCTCACGATCCGGTTGCCGTCCGCCAGAGTCTGCACCGACTCGGTCACCGCGTCCGCCGCGTACGGGGCCCCTTTGACGGGAGTACCGCTGCTCATTTCACCAGCAATGTATTGAAACGTAGGTCCGGCTGCAGCACGCACCTGCATGGGAGCGGCGAAAACGATGTCAACGGGTTCCCGGACGCCCAATTCTTGCGCTGGAAGCGCGACGGCTGTTGCTAGTCCAAGCGTGGCCATGGAAACGATCTTCATTTGGTTTCTCCTTTATATCGAATTGCGGAACTCATCGCTGGGGGCTTCCGGTAGTGAAGGTCACAAACCGAATGGCACGCGCCATGCCTTCTTCGCCCACCAGAACATCGGCCTGCACTGGTTCATCCCATCGTTCCGGGCCAACAGGAAATCCGACGGCCTGCATTGCGGATGCGGGAACGCGCATTCGGAGGATTGCGGCATGTTCCATCGGCGGAACGGGTTCGAGAAGCGGGTAGAAATCGGTCACAAACTCGTGTGTCGCTCCCGCGTCGTTTGAGGCGCTGGCGATTGACTCGCTCGCCTGTACGGGTGCTCGGTTTACCGGACGCCGCGCCTGTATTCGTGGTGTGTGGGCCAGGTTCGTCCCCGGAATCGCCGTGTTCACGGACGAGGCCTCCCGCTGAGGTATGACCGGAACAATTGTTTCCGCGGTTGCCGGCCTTGACCGCCGCGGGTTCCGGACTGGTGTTCTCCAAAGGCCGATCAAAAGAACGATCCCCACGGCAGCGGCGGGAAGGCCCCATGCCGCCCAAGTCAAGTAACGAAGGCGAGCGCTGCGCCTTCGGAAACCGTCGAGGACCGCGGCCTCAAGGCGAACGCCCGCCTCCATGCCGCGGTCGTGGTCCGCAAGGGCCTCCAGCAATTTCTGGATTTCCGGTTGGTTCATACGATACTCCTCGCGGTGCGAACATTTGTGGTACGGGCCGCATTCAGCTTTTGTGCCAACAGCACCCGGCCACGGCTGAGGCGAGAGCGAATGGTCCCTACCGGACAACTCAAGGCAATGGCTGCATCCTCGTAGGTGGCTCCTTCGAGGTCGCACAACACAATGGCTTCGCGATACGGTGTTGGCATGCAGACGATGGCACGGCGCAACTCAATGATCGATTCCATACGCGCCAGTTCATCCAGCGCGCCGGCAACGCTGTCCGCATTATTGCTTGCCATATCCAGGTCCATTTCCAGCCGCCGCTTTTCGAACTGGCGCAAGATCTTGTTTCTGGCGATGCCATACAAGAACGGCAACAACGGGCCGCGGGAGGCATCGGGGCAGCCGTTGCGTTCGATCAGAGCCAGAAAGGTTTCCTGCGTTGCATCCTCGGCCGCGCTCCGGTTGCCGGTCATGTGGAACGCGAATCGAAAGATCTGGCCCTGTCGTCGGCGGTAGAGGGCAGAGAATGCCGCCTCGTCTCCGCCGAGTGCCTGAGCCAACAAACTGTGATCGTCGTCCAGCATGCTCTCCGTTGGACGCGTCTTTGCGCTGTCCTGTTATCCATTCCGTTGCGAGCGGCGGAAAGTTCCCGGAAAACGCGTTTGTGTGCCATATCGCAAAGGGGTGTTTGGCAAAATGTTGAAAATGCGGGATTCTGCCGCCGGGAGCGGTTTCCGAGAATAGGAGCAGCGGCCATATCAGATTGCTGCAAGCCACCTGATTCCCGGATGCTAAACTGAAAGAAAATGAGCTACGACGTGATTGTCATCGGGAGCGGTCCCGGTGGTTACTCGGCGGCCGTTCGTGCGGGACAATACGGCCTCAAAACCGCCATCATTGAAAAAGATCCGAAGCTGGGTGGCACCTGCCTGCACGTCGGCTGCATTCCGACCAAGGCGTTGCTGCATTCGGCGGACGTGTGGGAGCGCTTCAATCACTCCGCGGAAGAGGGCATCCACTGCGAGAATCCGCGACTGGATTTCCCGGTGGTAAATCAGCGCAAGAACGGCATTGTTTCCAAACACGCCAAGGGCGTCGAGTTCTTGATGAAGAAGAACAAGGTCGAGGTCATCAAGGGCTATGGCCGCCTTGCGGGTCCGGGCAAAGTGGAAGTGACCACGGACGGGGGCAAGCAGATTCTCGAGACCAAGAACGTGATTCTGGCGACGGGCTCCACTGCGCGCATGCTGCCGGGGCTGCAGCCTGACGCCAAGCGCATCCTCACCAATATTGAAATTCTGAACCTCACCGAGGTGCCGAAATCGCTCGCCGTTTTGGGCGCGGGCGCGGTGGGTGTGGAGTTTGCGTCCTGCTTCCATCGGTTCGGATCAAAAGTGAGCATCTTCGAAATGCTGCCGCGCATTGTGCCGGTGGAAGATGAAGATGTCTCGAAGGAACTGGAGCGCGTCTTCAAGAAGAGCGGCATCCGCATCGAAACCGGCGCGAAAGCCGAAAACATTCAGGTGACTGATTCGGGCGTGCGCTTCACAGCAACACTCGCTAGCGGTAAGCAGGAAACCGTGGAAACCGAGGCGCTGCTGGTGGCCGTGGGCCGCAAGCCGCACACCGAGAACATCGGCATCGAAGGAACGGGCATCCAGACGGACCGCGGCTTCATCAAGGTGGATCAGTATCAGCGCACGGGCGAACCGGGCGTGTATGCGATCGGCGATATCGTCGCCGGAACGCCGCAGCTTGCGCACGTCGCATCGGCCGAAGGCATGGTTGCCGTGGCGCACATCGCGGGCAAACCTGCGACGCCCATCAACAAGAACCGCATTCCGGGTGCGACCTACACTGATCCCGGTATCGGCAGCGTGGGTCTCACCGAAGCACAGGCGCGCGCGCAGGGCCGCAAGGTGAAGGTTGGCAAGTTCCCGTTCGTCGCCAACAGCAAGGCCAGCATTTTGGGTTCGCACGATGGCTTCGTGAAGATTGTGGCCGATGAGACGTACGGCGAGATTCTCGGCGTGCACATCATTGGTCCGGAAGCGTTTGAGCTGATCGGCGAAGGCGTGTTGGCGATGGAAGCAGAAGCGACGGTAGAGACGCTGATGCACACCATCCACGCGCATCCAACGATTTACGAAGCGCTGGGCGAAGCCTTCAACGCGGTTTACGGATTAGCGATCAATGCTTGAGGCCGCCGGAGGACAGAGGGCCGAAGACGCGGGACAGTTTGACGCTGTCGTCGGGGCTTCTATCTTCCATCCTCCGCCGCCTGGCCCCGTGCGGTGCCAGGTTCGCGACCTCGGCAAGATGCGGTACGCCGAGACGTTCGCCCTGCAACAGAAATTCGTCGAGCTGCGGAAGCGCGGCGAGATCTGTGATCAATTTTTGTTCGTGGAGCATCCGCATGTGGTCACCATGGGCCGCAGCGGGCATGATGAGAATTTGCTGGCCGGGCCGGAGTTGCTGGAACGCTCGGGCATCGAGTTTCACCGGAGCGATCGGGGCGGGGACGTAACGTATCACGGACCCGGGCAGATTGTGGGCTACCCGATCTTCGATTTGAGAGAATGGAAACGCGACGTGGTTGCCTACGTTCGCGGGCTGGAGCAAGTGATGATGGACGCTCTGGCTGGGTTCGGCATCGCCGCGGATCGCGAGCCGGGCGCGACAGGCGTATGGACGTCGCAAGCAGCGGCTTTCGACAACGAGGCGATAGGGCCTCGCGCAAAGATCGCCGCGATTGGCGTGCATATCAGCCGTTGGGTGACCTCCCACGGTTTCGCGCTGAATTTGGATACGGATTTAAGTTACTTCCGGTACATCGTTCCTTGTGGGTTAACGAAACCGGTCACCTCGATGCGGGCGCTGGGTGTTAGCGCTACTCGGGAAGATGTGATGGCCGCGCTGGGCCGCAGTTTCGGGCGCGTGTTTGGCCGCGAAATGGAGAACTTATGATTGATGTCGTCATGCCCCAGATGGGCGAGAGCATTGTCGAAGGGACGCTAACCAAGTGGCTGAAAAAGGCCGGCGACCACGTCGAACGCGACGAGCCCCTTTTTGAGATTTCGACGGACAAGGTAGATACCGAGATTCCGGCGCCCTCCTCCGGTATTCTGGGCGAGATTCTGGTGCAGGAAGGCACCACGGTTGGCATCAATACTGTGGTTGGACGCATCAGCGATGGCGCGTCCGCGGCAGCCGCTCCGGCGGCACCGGCCGTACAGGCTGCTCAAGCCGCAGCTCCCGTGATCGCGATGCCCGCAGCAGCGCCTGCTCCTGTTGCGCAGGTGACGGTAGAAGTGGAAGCCGAAGCGATTGCGGAAGAGGCTGCGGGCCCGCTTTCTCCGCTGGTGCGTAAGATGGCGCGCGAGAATGGCGTCGATCTGAATCAGGTGCGTGGCACGGGCGCTGGCGGCCGCATTACGAAGCAGGATCTTGAAGAGTTTTTGGCGCGCCGCACAGCCGTGCCCGCACCGCAAGCTCCTTCGCCTGCGCCGGTTGTTCAGGCTGCGCCGCCTCCACCTCAGGCTCCGCCACAACAGGCCCCGCGCGCGGTGGCCACGGTGCCCCCGGCGGTGCAAGTGTCTCCGCCTCCGGTTCCCTACGAGCAGCCCGCGCAGTTCCGCGGTCAGGCTCCCGCGGGCCGTGTGGAACCAATGAGCATCATGCGGCAGAAGATCGCCGAGCACATGGTCTTCAGCAAGCGCACTTCGGCCCACGTCACCACGGTGCACAAGGTGGACATGACGAAGGTGGCGAAGATCCGCACCAAGCTCAAGAACGAATTCCAGGCGCGCCACGGCTTCAGCCTGACGTTCCTCCCGTTCATTCTGCGCGCGACCACGGCGGCTTTGCAGCAGTTCCCGATTCTAAACGCGTCAATCGACGGAACAAATATCATCTACCATCGCGATATCAACCTCGGCATCGCCGTGGCGCTGGAAAATGGCCTGATCGTTCCGGTGATCCGCAACGCGGATGAGAAGAACGTGGTGGGCCTGCAGCGTTCGATTTCCGATTTGGCGTCGCGCGCCCGTTCCCGCCAGTTGAGGCCCGACGAAGTGCAGGGCGGAACGTTCTCTGTCACGAATTTCGGCAGCTTCGGCAGCGTCTTCGCAACGCCGATCATCAATCAGCCGCAAGTGGGCGTCTTGGGCGTGGGCGCGGTGGAGAAAGTTCCGGTGGTGATTGACGATGCCATCGCGATCCGCTCGCAGGCGTATCTAGCACTCACGTTCGATCATCGTATCATCGACGGCGCGCTGGGTGACCAGTTCACGCAGAAGGTGAAGTCGGTGCTCGAAAACTGGAGCGAAGAGATTCTATAGAAGTTCGCGCTTGGAAGTATACGAGGGCGCGGTGAAAGCCGCGCCTTTTTTGTTGTTCCGGATCGCGGGATACAGCTCCGCTCATGTGGCAAGTCTTCGGTCTATCGTTTGACGATTATCGCAGCGTAGCCCACCGGGCCACCATGTAGCCTGCGAATCCAGTCAGGTTGTAGGCCGCATGTAAGAGTGATGATGCCGCAGTGGTGCCCGTTTTGTGCCGCACCACGCCAAACACAAGGCCCGCAATCCCGATGATCGTAATTTGTTGCCACGCCCACGAATACTGCGCACCGTGCAGCAGCGCAAACGGCACCGCCGTCAGCACCACCGCGGGCCATGGTCCCGTGTACTCGGCGATTAAGGGAAACAGAAAGCCGCGAAATACTAACTCCTCGAACACAGGAGCCAGCACCACCCCGAAAAACATCAGCTCAGCGAATGCCGTTCGGCTAGTGATCAATTTCGAAATCTGAGAATCCACCTCCGGCGCGTGCAACGCCACGCCCAATGCCGAAAGCGATACAGCCAGAGTTGGGCCCGCAACCAGCATGAAGAACGGATGCGGTACGGGCAGCGTCCAGGCCAGCGAGTTCCAAAACGGCCGTTGATGTTTCGATGCCACCACGAAGTAAAGCGACGTCAGCATGAACGCGTAAAGCAGCGCCTGAAATGACAGTGCCGCCGCGGTTTCATTCGCCACTAATGCCGGGGCCACCGATCGTAGCAAACGCATCGTGACCATCCCCAGCGCGAACGAGGGTAGGATGGTGCAGAGGAATAACGCCAGATCCGTGTACGTCCAGAACGGAACGTTCTTGTCGCGTCCCTCGGCAAAGGTAGGAATCATCGCTGTTCCTGCGTCACCCTTCGCTTTCAATCAGCGCCGCGGCCAGCAGAGGAATCATCAACTCATGATGGCCGGTAATGGCATACCCGCGGCCTCCGGATTTCGCGTGAGGGCGTTCCACGACGTTCATCCTGGGGCGATAGTGTTGCAAGAAATCGAAGTTCACCGTAGTGAATCCAGCCAGAGGATAACCCAGGTTGCGCACCACGGAAACCGATTTTAAAAATACTTCCGGTAAGACAACGGCCGAGCCAAGGTTCAAATACACGCCGCCTTGATCGAGCCCGCGCACCAGCGAACAAAGCAGTTGGAAATCGCGATGCGTCGCCGCGCCAATCGCTGCGCCATCGGCGGCCGGATGTGTGTGCGGCGTATCTGTTCCCACCGCGACGTGCACTGTCAACGGCACACTGGCGACGTACGATTGCGCAACGATGCTGTGCGACGCGAACTGCGGCTTGGCAAGCGTCTCCAGCTTGCGGCCCAACGCTTCCCCCAGGCCAATGCCATCGCGGACGCCATCGACAATCGCCGTATTCATCTCGCGACCAGTCTCTTCGGCGGCTCCGAAGCGGCCATCGGGGAGCACGGCTTCCACGTCTTCGCTTGTTTGTCCCGCAATTCCGATTTCGAAATCGTGAATCGACGCCGCGCCATTCATGACGAACCCGGTTACCCATCCGCGCCGCATGAGATCCAGCAGAATATCGGCCAGCCCGCACTTGACTACGTGCCCGCCCATGCCCCACAAGATGGCTTTCTTTTGGGCGCGCGCCGTTCTCACCGCGTCGACCACCGCACGAAAAGAGTCGCCCGCAAGAATGCACGGCAGTCCCGCGACCAAACCGTCCACGCCCGAGCCTTTTTGATATGGCTGCGCGAAATGCTCCACCGTGACTTTTCCGCCGCGGTCCGCGATCGGGATGGTCTTCAGCCCATCAAACGAGATCGGTTTTTCACGGTATTTGCTCATGAATGGCGCCTTTGCCGCAGTGCCGGCCGCAATGCCTGGCCGGTGAAGCTCTTTGGATGCCTCGCGATTTCTTCGGGCGTGCCGCACACCATCAATTGTCCGCCTCGGTCACCGCCCTCCGGGCCCAAGTCGATCAGCCAATCCGCCGTTTTGACCACATCCAGGTGATGTTCGATCACGACGACAGTATTGCCCAATTCCACCAGGCTATGCAGAACGTCGAGCAGCTTGCGAACATCTTCGAAGTGCAGCCCTGTGGTGGGCTCATCCAAAATGTACAGAGTCTTACCCGTCTGCCTCCGGCTCAGTTCGCGGGCAAGCTTAATACGTTGCGCTTCGCCGCCGGAGAGTGTGGTCGACGATTGCCCCAAATGCAGGTAGCCCAGGCCCACCTGTACCAGCGTTTCAAGCTTCATCCGGATCTGCGGAATGTTCTCAAGCAGCGACAATGCGTCTTCTACCGGCATCTCCAACAAATCCGCGATGGAGCAATTCTTGTAGCGCACCTGCAGCGTCTCGTGGTTGTAGCGCCGTCCTCGGCAGACGTCACAGGTAACGAAAACGTCAGGCAGAAAATTCATTTCGATGCGCTTCTGCCCGTCACCCTGGCATGCCTCGCAGCGCCCGCCTTTCACGTTGAAGCTGAATCTCCCCGGTTTGTAGCCGCGTTCGCGCGATTCCGGCAGCATCGCGTAGAGATCGCGAATGTGCGTGAACACCTGCGTGTACGTCGCCGGATTCGAGCGCGGCGTGCGCCCGATGGCTGCCTGATCAATCTCGATGACTTTATCCAGCAAGTCCAGTCCCGTGATTGACTCATGCGCGCCTGGCATCGCGTGCGATCCGTACACATGCTTTGCGGCCGCGCGATAGAGAATGTCGTTCACCAATGTCGATTTGCCGCTGCCCGAGACACCTGTAACGACAACAAACAAACCAAGCGGGAAATCGACGGAAACATCCTTGAGGTTATGTTCCGTAGCGCCTCGGATGGCGATTGCGCGTTCACCTGGCGTCCGGCGCACTTGCCGTGTTTCAATCACCCGGGCCCCGGAAAGATATTGCCCCGTCAGCGATTCCTTGTTCGATTCAATCGCCTTTGGAGTCCCCTGGGCGACAAGATGGCCGCCCAGCCGTCCTGCGCCAGGGCCAAGGTCGATTACATAGTCGGCGCGCTCAATCGTTTCGGCGTCGTGCTCCACCACAAGCACGGTGTTGCCTAAATCGCGCAACTCCGCGAGTGATTCGAGCAAGCGCCCATTGTCGCGTGGATGCAAGCCGATGGATGGTTCATCGAGCACATAAAGAACACCGCGTAGCTTCGAACCGATCTGCGTGGCCAGTCGAATGCGTTGCGCTTCGCCACCGGAAAGCGTGGCGGCCGAACGTTCGAGGCTCAGATAATCCAATCCCACCGCGACCAGAAACTCAAGCCGGCTGCGCACTTCGTCCACGGGCCGCCCGCCGATTTGTTTCTCTCGTGGGTTCAGCTTCCACTTCTTCACCGTCTCCAGCGCGTGCGTTACCGACATACTGGTGAGTTCGGCAATGGTCACGCTTTTGACACGCACTGCGAGGCTTGATGGCTTCAGCCGCTTTCCTCTGCAATCGGGGCAGATCGAGGACGATTGATAGCTGAGCAGCCACTCGCGCGTCGATTCCGAAACGCTATCGAGATCGTAGTAATGATCCAGGGCCTCGATCAAACCCTCGGTCATCGCGTCTTGGGACTTCTTGGGGAGTTGTTCGAACGGTTTCTGAATCGGGATCTTCAAGCGGCTTGCGAGCAACTTCAGATCGGGTGTCACATAGGACGAACTACCTCCGATGCCGAGGCCGCCTTCGAGCAGCGGCTTCGAAGGGTCTACTACCAGTTTCACCGGATCCCAACTCCATCGGCTGCCAAGGCCGTGACACGTTTCGCAGGCGCCAAACGGGCTGTTGAAGGAGAACGAGCGAGGCTCCAGTTGTGGCACGCTACCGCCGCATTCGGGGCAGGCGAGCTTTTGCGAATACAACCGCTCTTCGCCCTCCACGACGGCGACCAACACCAGTCCATCGGCAAGTTTCGTCGCTGTTTCAATGGAGGCTTCCAGCCGCTTCTCCACTTCCGGCTTGATGAGCAACCGGTCCACGACAACTTCGATCGTATGGTTCTTGCGCTTATCGAGAGTGATCTCTTCGTCAAGCGAACGCAGCACGCCATCAATGCGGGCGCGCAGGAATCCCTGACGCACCAGCTTTTCCATTTCCTTTTTGTATTCGCCCTTGCGATGGCGAACGATGGGCGCAAGGATCATGACGCGTTCTTTGGAGCCCAGCGCCATCACCTGTTCCAAAATCTGCTGCGTCGATTGCCTCGAGATCTCCAGGCCGCACGTGGGGCAATGCGGAATGCCGATGGAGGCATACAGCACGCGCAAGTAATCGTAGATCTCAGTGATCGTTCCAACCGTCGAACGCGGGCTGCGGCTGGTGGTTTTCTGCTCAATCGAGATCGCGGGACTAAGGCCATCGATGGAATCGACCTCCGGCCGTTCCATCTGATCGAGGAACTGCCGCGCGTAGGGCGAAAGTGTTTCGACGTAGCGCCGCTGGCCCTCGGCATAGATGGTGTCGAAGGCCAGCGACGATTTCCCGGAACCGCTCAACCCCGTAATAACGGTGAAGCTATTGCGCGGAATCTCGACGTCGATGTTCTTTAAATTATGTTGCCGTGCCCCATGCACGGTGATGCGGTCTAGCAAGCTCTTCCATTGTCCCACCGGGCTCCCCATGGCGTACGGTGGCTTTGCGAACACTCTGGGAAGGCTCGGTTAGCTAGTACCGCAGGGGAATCAGTACTGCTTCGAGGAGCTTCCTCGTGGGTGGTAGACTGATAACCCCGTCCTATCGCTAAACCTGAGGCATGTGGATGCCGAAGGGATTAATTATGGTCGTTCGCATTCGATGGAAACCGCCGTCAATCCAGCGCTCGCTCGCGCGTGTTGGGGACGGTTTGCGGACGCAGGTTCACGCGCGGTACAGACATGCGCTGCTGTTGACGGCTCCCGTGGTTGGATTGCTTTGTTTTGCCAACGCCACGGCTGACGCAACGGTGCAAGCTACCATGGACGCGAGCCATTGCTTGACGGCGGCAGAATTGGAGGCGATTCCCTACGTTCCTGCTCTGGACCCCCGTTACGCGCGGGTCGAAAAATTCTTTTCGCGCTACCGGTGCCCGGCACCTCAACACATTGAAGAGTATCTGCATCTGGCGGACAGAAACGGCCTCGATTACCGCCTGCTTCCCGCGATATCGATCCGCGAAACGCAATGTGGCGTTCACGAAAAGGGAAACAACCGCCTGGGTTACCACCCGAGCACAGTCAGCTTCGCTTCCGTTTCCGCTGGTATCGAATTCATGGCGAACCGCTTGGGACGGCACCCGTACTATCGCGGCAAGCCGATCGAAAGCCTGTTGTTCCAGTACAACCCGCGGCCCGCGTATCCAGGCGAAGTGCGGCGAATTATGCGGCAGATTGAACCATAGTCGTCGGCCGCACTACGGGAGCGTTGGCCCCCAATCCACCTGGCAGGCAAAATAGGAGCGGCCACAACGATTCGCCGCGGCCCCCCACAGCACGGATTCGCTCGAGATCCTAAACAACTTTGATGCGCAATTCGCCGAGTTTCTCGATGCTGCCCACCATCTCGTCGCCCGCCACCACCGGACCCACTCCTTCTGGAGTTCCAGTGAAAATGAGATCGCCGGGGCAAATCGCCACTTGTAAAGACAGGTGATGAATGATGTGCGCAACGTCCCACATCATGTTGCTGATGTCGGATTCCTGCTTCACATTGCCGTTTACCTTTAGATCGATATGCCCTGACGCAATGTGCCCCACGGCCGACACCGGATAGATGGGGCCGCAGGGCGCCGACTGATCGAAAGACTTGCCGACTTCCCACGGCCGTCCCGCCTTTGCCGCCGCCTGTTGTACGTCGCGGCGAGTCATATCCAGGCCGATAGCGTAGCCATAAACATGGTCAAGAGCTTGCTCCACCGGAATGTTCGTGCCGCCGGACTTCATCGCGACAACCAATTCAATTTCGTAATGATAGTTCTGCGTGAAGATGGGGTAGGGGATGATTGAGCCTGTCTCAACGATCATGTCCGGAGCTTTTGCGAAAAACAGCGGGGGCATTTTTTCGTCGTTGCCCAACTCGCGGACGTGAGCCAGGTAGTTCCGCCCAACGCAGTGGATGCGGCGCACGGGATAGCGGAGATTGCCTCCCACCACCGCCAGCGACGGGATCGGAGGAGCGGGAACGGCGTAGTCAGCGGGCCCGCTGTTGGTCTGAGTCATTCGGTTCTCCTTCAGTAACTTAACGATTATCGCGCACTCGGTGAGCTTCCCTCTTCGATGGAACTTTTACGGATAAATCCAGAAAAAGTACCGGAACAATAACGGTGTTTCACTGGGCCTATACAGTGTTGACCTCACGTGTTGCAGGCCTTACACTCAAAACACCAATGACCGAGCAACGACGAAATCAACGATTTGATTTACGTCTCCCGATCGAACTTTTAAGCGGTCCCAAAACGAAGGGTGAGACGAAGAATGTCAGTTCCTGCGGTGTGTTGTTCAACACATCCAAGCCAATCGATATCGGGCAACCGATCGAATACCTGATCACGCTGCCAAAAGCCGCCGGTACCCGCTTCGATGTTCGTATTCGCTGCATGGGTACCGTGGTTCGCGCCGATGAGGCAGAGAACTTCGCGGCCACACTGGAGCGCTACGAGTTCGTCCGCGGTTAATCCGCGGCCTTTTTGCCTTTCCCCGTTGTCATTCCTCCCGCTTCATTGCTATGCTGATGAGCGAAGAAAGGGCGAAGAATGACTTTGGCGCTGGGACCCTCCGAACCATTTCCGGAAACCGAAATCGCCGATCGTATCTTGGCGCGCCGCAGCGGTTTGGCGGGCGCGATTGAGCGCTTCGAGCAGTGGGCCGCGGACCCCGAGTCTCCAGTTCGCGCCGTAAAGCATCAACCCGCAAAGCTCGGCAACTTGGTCGACTTTCCCCAGAGTCTTCCTCTCGCGCTAAGGCAAGCGCTCCATACGCGCGGCATCCGTCAGTTGTATTCGCATCAGAGTGAAGCGCTCGAGCATGCCTCCGCCGGGCGTAATGTCGTCGTAGTGACACCGACGGCCAGTGGCAAGACGCTTTGCTACAACTTGCCGGTGTTGCAGCGCCTGACCGCCGACCCCAACGCCCGCGCCATGTACTTGTTCCCCACCAAGGCGCTCGCCGAAGATCAACTGGCGGAGTTGCAGCAGGCCGTGAATGCCACCGGAAGCGATCTGCGCGCGTTCACCTACGATGGCGATACGCCACAGGACGCCCGCCGTGCGATTCGTGAGCGCGCAAACGTCATCCTGACGAATCCGGATATGCTGCATGCCGGGATTCTGCCGCATCACACCAAGTGGGCCAAGGCATTTGAGAATTTGCATTACATTGTGATTGATGAGTTGCATTCCTATCGCGGTGTATATGGCAGTCACCTGGCGAACGTGTTGCGCAGGCTGCGGCGCATCTGCGAATTTTATGGATCGAAGCCCCAGTTCATTTGCTGCTCAGCCACGATTGCGAATCCCAAAGAACTGGCCGAGGCGCTAACGGGAGATTCGTTCGCGCTGGTGGACGAAAACGGCGCGCCCTCCGGCGGCAAGTATGTCGTCTTCTACAACCCTCCTGTGGTGAATAAGGCGCTGGGCATTCGTCGGGGGTATTTGAACGAAACCCGGCGCATTGCGAAGGAACTTTTGGATCGGGGGCAACAGACGCTGGTTTTTGCGAATTCGCGTTTGGCTACGGAAGTTCTGCTGACATACTTGAAGGACGATCACTCGGGTGTGCGCGGGTATCGTGGCGGATATCTGCCGAAGGAGCGCCGTGAGATTGAGCGCAAGTTGCGCGATGGCGAGATTCGCGCGGTCGTTTCGACGAACGCACTGGAGTTGGGCATCGATATTGGGTCGCTCGATGCGGTGGTCATGGCGGGTTATCCTGGCACGATTGCGTCTACATGGCAGCGTGCGGGGCGCGCGGGGCGGAAGCAGACGAGCTCACTTGCGGTGCTGGTGGCATCGAGCGCGCCGCTCGATCAGTACATCATTGAGCACCCTGAGTATTTCTTTGACCGCCCAGCGGAACATGCGCACATCAATCCGAACAACCTCGAGATTCTCCTGAATCATTTGAAGTGCGCGGCGTTCGAGTTGCCGATTCGCGATGGAGAAAAATTTGGCGCCGTGGACGTTGGGGGATTGTGTGAGTTTTTGAAGGATCTGAAACTACTGCATCACTCGGCCGGGAACTGGCACTGGACGTCGGATTCCTACCCAGCCGATGCGGTCAGCCTCCGCAGTATTTCGAGCGATAACTTCGTGGTGGTGGATGTCACCGGCGATCACCAGATCATCGGCGAGGTGGCGTTCACGGCGGCGCTCACGACATTGCATGAGAAGGCGATTTATCTGCATGAAGCCCGCCAGTATCAGGTGGAGCGCTTCGACTACGACGGCCGCAAGGCGTACGTGCGGCGCGTGGATTCCGACTACTTCACTGACGCCATTGACTACACACAGGTGAAGGAGTTGGAGGAGGTTGACTCCATTCCCGTGAACGGAGCGAACGCCGCGCACGGAGACGTAAGGTTGAACCGGCAGATTGTCGGCTTCAAGAAGATCAAGTTTTACACGATGGAAAACGTCGGGGCGGGCAATCTCTCGATGCCGGAGCAGGAAATGCACACCACGTCCTTCTGGCTGCATTTCCCCGAGGCGTTTTTGACGCGCTTCAGCGATCTGACGCCGACGGAAAAGCAATCGGGCCTGGTGGGCGTGGCGGCACTGTTGCGGACGGTGGGCGCGCTGGCGGTGATGTGCGATCCGCGCGATCTGGGGATTTCGATCACCGAAGCAATCGCCGGTAGCCTGCAGACGTTCGAGCCGAACCTATATCTCTATGACAACTACCCCGGCGGCATTGGACAGAGTTCGGCGCTGTTTAAACTGACTCCGAAGCTGATTGCCAACGCCGCGGAATTACTGAAAGCATGTACGTGCGAGTCCGGCTGTCCTGGATGCGTGGGACCGATTGGTGAAGTAGGAGAGAAGGGCAAGCAGACGGCGGGAAGAATCCTCGCCGAACTGATTGCCCCTTCCGGTTGATGATCAGTCCGACACCCTACCGCGCCCAGGAGAAGCCGAGCGAAGTGGAGTATAGGAAGTCGTTTTTCTGACGTCCCGGCACGGGGTTGCTGAGGAACCGATCGCTCAGCGAGACGCCCCAGTTCAGCCACCTAGTGAGCTGTGTGGTGGCCGTAATATCGAAGTTCATGCGGTAAGCACCCGTATTGGTCAGGTTGTTGAACATGCGGAACCCCTGTGTCAAATTGGTGCGGGAGTTCATCTTCAGGGTGTAGTCGTCGCCCCAATAGACTTCCGCCGAGTTTCGGACGAACGCATCACGCGAACCGGTGGCCGCAAACGATTCACGATTCCACGCGCCGCCGGCCACTACGCTGAGGCGGCTGGTGTCGCGCGCCCAGAACTGATAGCCGAGACCGCCGCCAGCGACAACGCGTAAATCCAAGGACTGGAACTTGTCGTATTCATAGTCGTTGAAAGTATTGCCAAATATTCTCTTTGTAATGTTGTGACCGTATCCCCAACCGCCGCGGATGGCTTGAGCGGTCTGGGCGTTCACACCGTTCACCGTGGCGGTGGACCGGATGGAGTTGAAGTAGGCCGTGGTCTTGCTGGTGTTCGAAATCCGGGCAAATGTGATAGGCGTGGTGAACGTGGATGTCTTCGCGTTTCCTTTGGCACCCGCGATTCCGAAGCTGCCATTGATGGCCCAGAGATCGAGCAAACCCGGGTGCACCAGCCGTTCATAGGCTTTCTGTTCGGCGTCGTTGCGCAAGGCGACGATCTCTGTCGGAGCTACGCTCTGTGCCGCGGGAGCGCTCACCTGAATCTTGCCGTCCTGCGTTTCGATGTTCGCCTTCACGGTCTTGCCGTCAGCGGTGGAAACGTTTACGGGACTATCTGTCTTCACGTTGGCCACATCGTCCCATTTCAGCGTCACGGTGCCGAAATTCTTGCTTTTTACGGTCAACGTCGCGCCATCTTTCTTGACGATGTCGCCGGTAATGCGGTCGCCGTCCTTCATGCTGATCTGATCGGCCAGCGCGACGGACGTGGAGCACGCGATCAATAGTGCAAAGTATGAGAGCTTCAAAAGAAATTCCTCCAAGTATTCCCAGCTTGCCACAATCGCATCAACCAATGCCCTGATAGAATGGGCACTTCTCGAAAACGCGGGAGGGCTTAACGCTTATGATGTTGAAACGCCAGCAGATGTTTCTTTCCTATTCGGGAAAGGTTGTTTTGGCTGCAGTAGCCTGCGCATGGCTTTTGACGGCGCAGCAGGCCCGGTTCTACCCGCCGGACGTTGATCCCGAGTCGCATTTCCGCTTGCCTCTTCCGAAACGCGAGAATCTGGACGAAACCGGAAAGCGTGTTTACGATGACACCGTAAAGCCGGGTACGCGTTCGGTCGCCGGACTTCGCGGGCCCACAGGGATCCGGTTGTACAGCCCCAAAGTTGCGGAACTGACGAACGCCATGGGCTATGGGATCCGGTTTGAATCCTCCATTCCAGACGACCTGCGTGAATTGGTGATTCTTTCGACGGCACGCGAACTCAACAATCAATTCGAGTGGGCTGCGCACGAATCGATTGCCTTGAAGCTGGGCGTGCCGCAGAAGACGGTGGATATCATCAAGTTCCGCTATTCGACGATCGCGCTTCCAGAGAAGCAGGATCTGGTCATTCGCCTGACGCGCGAGGTGTTCCGTACCAGAAAAGTACAACCCGCCACGTTCGCGCAGGCGCGAAAAGTGTTCGGCGAAAAAGAATTGGTGAACATCACGGCCCTTGCCGGGTATTACTCCGCGACCGCGGTACTGCTCGACGTGTTCGATATGCAGTTGGAGCCCGATCAGCGGCCACTGCTTCCGCTGCCGTAGCGGCGGAATAGTGCGTAGACTGGCAGGCCGATGATCACAATCACCAGGCCCGGGAACGTGGTGGCCGTGCGGTAAACGAACAGCAAGAGGAGGATCACCGCAGCGCCGGCAATGTAGAGCGCGGGCACCAGCGGGTATCCGAAAGCACGATAGGGACGCTCGGCATCTGGCTGGCGCTTGCGCAAAACGAAAACGCCAGCGATGGTCAGAATGTAGAAAATCAACGCCGCGGAAACCACGTAGTCCAGCAAGTTGCCATACAGGTTGCCATAGGCATGCGTTTCTGGATTGAAGGTTCTGGGCAAAACCAGGAACGAAGTCCACAGGGCTTGAAAAAGCAGCGCGCGGCCTGGGACGGACGCTTTGTTGATAAGCGTTGCGCCTTGAAAGAAGAGACCATCCTCTGCCATGGCGTAAACCGCGCGGGCGCCTGCGAGCACCATTCCGTTGATACATCCGAAAGTGGAGATCATGATGGCGACCGCCATGATCTGCGCGCCTTGTCCGGGGAAAACCGCGCCGACCGCAGCGCTTGCCACCCGATCGAACGGAGCTGTTTGGATCTTTGCAAGCGGGAGCACTACGAGATAGGCAACATTGGCGAGCACGTAGAGTCCAATGACGATGCCAGTCCCCAGAGCGAGCGACAACGGCACGTTGCGGCGAGGGTTTTCTACTTCACCGGCAGTGAAAGTGATGTTGTTCCACGCGTCGGCGGAAAACAGGGAACCTGTTTGCGCGACGCACAGAGCGACGAGTAGGCCGAAACCTGTTTCCGGAGTGAGGCCAGGCGCGGCAGGTGTGAATCCACGCGTGGACCACAGGTCGCCGAAATTGCCGGAGACCGCTTCGGTGTTCCAGCCCATGAAAATGCCAAGCAGAATCAGCCCGGCGAGCGAACCGAGTTTCGCTACGGTGAAAAAATTCTGCACCCGCTTGCCATACTTGAGTCCATGCGAGTTGGACCAGCTGAGAAATAGGATCACCGCAATCGCCATCAACTGCGCGGTGGAAAGCGACAAGGCGTAGCCGGTGGAGAGATGAATGGGCGGAACGATGTAATTGTTTTCGGAAATCGCCGGCCACAAGATGCCGAGGTAGCGGGCAAAGGCAACGCCGACGGCTGCGATGGTGCCGGTTTGAATCACCATGAACAGCGTCCAACCGTAAAGGAATCCCCAAAGCGGGGAGAAGGCTTCGCGCAAATACACATACTGCCCGCCTGCGCGCGGCATCATCGCCGCCAGTTCGCCGTAAGAAAGAGCGGCGGTAAGCGTGAGCACTCCAGTAATCAACCAGGAAAGGAGCAGCCAGCCGGGGCTGCCGACATTGCGGGCCATTTCCGAGGAAACGATGAAGATACCCGAACCGATCATCGATCCCGCGACAAGCATCGTCGAATCGAACAGGCCGAGCGATCGTTTCAGTTGTTGTGGAGCTTCCAGGTTGGAATCGGACAAGAGCGAAAGGCCTCGGGACGAGTATAGCCCACGAAGCTTGATTTTTCCTCAGCGTGATCAGGCTTCAGCGAGCGCGGATGCGACGCGTGCCGCAATCTGGTCCCCGGCTGGGCCTCTACCCAGACGTCGCAAAACGACGGGTAGTTTCAAGCGCTCCGCTGCAGACTCTGTGGTCCGACAAGCCGATGTGAGTCCGTAGACCCGGTGCTCGTACTGCTCCAACGCGGCGATGGCCAGATTGAGAAGCGCCAAACGCTCTTTCAGTTTGAGCAGAGGATCCTTGGTTCTGGGCTGGTGTCGCAAGCTTTTGGGCCTTCGTTGCTGAATGTTTTGATTGTCCAAGAAGCTTCCGACCGGGTCAAGTGAGACTGCAACAAATTATTCCTAAAACGGCACTCGTATCCGTAAGACCTTTCCTACGCATGGGGAGTGCCGTCTAAGTGATTTTCCAACCCGAAACGAATGAGGTCGGCTGTGGTGCGAAGATCTAGCTTTTCGAGGACTCTTGCGCGGTAAGTGCTGACCGTTTTGATGCTTAGCAGGAGCTCATCCGCGATGTCTGTGGGGGTTTTGCCTGCGGTAATCGAGCGAAGCACCTGGAACTCGCGATCCGAGAGCGAAGCGAGCCCGCGATCGCTGTTCGCTGCTACCGTTCCGGCCAACACCTCGGCGAGGGCGGGGCTAACATAGCGGCCGCCAGCGAGGATCCTCCGAACCGCCAGAATAATATCGTTCACCGAGGCATCCTTGGTGATGTAGCCATCAGCCCCGGCGCGTAAGGATCGAACGCCGAATTGGTCTTCCGGATGCATCGTATGAACGAGGATGCGCGTACTGGCGGACCGGTCTTTCACGGTGCGGATCAACTCCAGCCCATCGCCGCCGGGCAGGCTGATGTCGAGCACGGCGAGACTCCACGATTTTGTCTCGATGGCCGTGAGTGCCTCCTGTGCGGTTGACGCGTAACCAATCGTGCACTCCGGCAGTTCGCTGCCCAGCATGCGTCCCAGGCCCTCCCTAACTATGGTGTGATCGTCAACGATGAGCAGTGAGGACATGAGAACCTTCCTTTGTTGAATGCGGTAGTGTCAAGCGAAGTAGAACGCCGCCGCTTTTCGAGGTTAAGAAATCGAGTGTTCCGTGGAGGAGCTTTGCACGCTCCTGCATTCCAATCAATCCGAACGAATTGCGGTGCCCGTCCGTTGTTTCCCGCATCCCGGGACCGTTGTCGTCCACTTCGAGAATGAGGCGGTCGTCCTGTTTTTGAAGCCGGACTTCGACGCGCGTCGCGCCCGCGTGCTTCGCGACGTTGGTCAGTGCCTCTTGAGCGACGCGGAATACTGCGGTGGCCACCTCCGGCGCCACGGTCATCTCTTCGAGGGTCGTGACACAAGCGAAACCGTGATCGCGCTGGAAATTTTCCCGTAACCATTCGAGCGCGGGAATGAGACCCAGCGTGTCCAGAACCGGCGGGCGTAAGTCAGTGGCGATTCGCCGCACGGTACGTATTGTTCCTTCGAGCAAATGACCGATCGAGTCCAATTCCGCCCGTGCCGCCACCAGGTCGGACTGGATGAGATGGTTTGCCCAAGCTGTTTGCATTTTGAGCCCCGTCAACTGCTGGCCGAGTTCGTCGTGGATCTCGCGCGCGATCCGGATGCGTTCTTCTTCACGGACCTTCTCCTGGTGCGCGGTGAGCCGATGAAGGAGTTCGAGGACCTGACGGTGTTCGGTGATGTCTTGCACAACGCCAAAGATGCGCAGCGGACGACCGTCGGAGTCCGATTCCCGTTCGGCTTTCACATGAATGTGGCGGGCCTCGCCTTCGGGATCTTCCAACACATAGGTAACGTCCAATTCACGACCCTCCTCCCGGAGGTGGTGCAGGCTCGTCCGGACTCGTGCCAAATCGCCATAAAGGATTCGGCTGGGAAGCAAAAGCGTTTCCAGATCATCCTGCGCGGCAAAATCTTGCGCCGTCGCGCCCATGATGCGGCACAATTCGTCGCTGAACTCGGCGCGCCCGGTTCTCAGATCTTCGACGAAATAGCCGAGCTTTGAAAATGTCTTCGCCTGCAGAAGGCGCGAGTTGGCGAGGCGCAATTCGCGCTCGAGGTTTTTCCTGTGCGTGATATCGCGGGTGACACTGAGCGCGGACGTAATCGTGCCGGAAGCGTCGCGCAGCGGGGTGGCGTGGGTTTCGAGCCAGCGGTTGGTGCCCTTGAATCCCAGGATCTCGTACTCCATCGTGAACGGCTCTCCGTCAAAGACTCGGCGGTTCCGATCCAAAAAATTGGCGTGATGTTCGCGGGTAATAATGTCGCAAACGTTCCGCCCGATGACTTGCTGTGGCTCGTCGGCCTCGGTCATCGCCATTCCGGCGGGATTCATCTCGAGGATGCGGCCTTCGGCGTCTAGCAGTTTGACGCAGGCCGGTTCGGATTCGAGAATGGCTCGCAAGTGATGCTCTTTCTCTTGCAACTGCTGCTGGAACTGTTTCCGCTCGGTGATGTCAATCAACAGGCCGCGAAGCAGTTTGGGTTCGCCGTCTTCGGCGATCACCGTAACCAGATCCCTCAGCCAAACCTCCCGGTCATCGGCGGCAATCATCCGGTATTCGAGCACGTGGTCCCGGCCAGTGGTTGCGGCGATGCGGCAGGCGGTCGGCACCCATGCGCGGTCGGCGGGGTGCAGGTGTCTGACCCAGAAGTCAGGATCGTCGATCCACGTGGCGACCGGATAGCCGAGCAGCCGTTCGGCCTTCTGGCTCACGAAGGAGAACCTCCAGGTCTTGGCATCACACTGCCAAACGATACCCTCGATAGCATTAACCAAATCGTTCAAATCGGTGCGGGAGCGACTTAGGTCGCGTGCGATTCTCGATCTCTCCGCTGTCAACGCGCGCATGCCCTGGAGCATTCGGGAGGCCGGAACGAAGCTCATTGTCGCCGCAGCCACCATGTTGAACCATGACATCCATGCCGATTCCGGAAACACCAGGGGGAGGCTTTGGCCTGCTGCTTGCCAGGCTGCCACCGCGCCCAGAAAAAGCAATGACATTAGCCCGACGGTGTAGATGCCTCGATGCTCCAAAATGATCGTCACAAGGATCACCAGGCTGACGAGCATGACCACACCCGAACTTCGCAGGCCGCCAGAAAGCAGAATATACGCGGCGTCGATCAGGCCTGCGCCAATCGCCATGGACCACGCGGCCGCGTAGAGCCGTTTACTCTTCCACAACAAGAAGGGAATGCCCTCGACCAGTAGGGCTTTGAGGAGGATCAGCAACGTGGCGCCGCGCGGGTTGTTCGCAAGCAGGGGAAATAGGACGAAGACCCGGAGTACGTCCCAGCCTGCCGCAAGGAACAGCACATCGCGGAGGCAGGCGGAGAGTGGCGAGCCTTGGTCTTGCTCCATAGATGCGGTATGTTTCGCCAATTTCGTTGACTTACTGCGCAACAGAGATCATGTCCGAACAAGGGAACGATTTCAAGCGGGACACCTGTTTTTATATCCCCGTGGGCCGTTTCTGCAACCATTTTTCAGCGGCTGGGAATACAAATTGCTTCATCCGCTGAAGGAGGCCGTCGACATCTGTATCGCTGACGATCAGGCGCCGGTGCTCGGGCTTCAGGAATCCCTCGTTTTCCGCATGGTCGAACATCGAAAGGAGCGCGTCGTAGTAGCCTTCGATGTTCAGAAGACCACACGCCTTCTGTTGAATGCGCAACTGTGTCCACGTGAGGACTTCGCAAAACTCGTCGAATGTCCCATATCCACCCGGCAAGGCGATGAATCCGTCGGAGAGGTCTGCCATCAGAGCTTTGCGCTCGTGCATGGAGCCCACAACGTGCAAGGCAGTGAGGCTCAGATGGGCAACCTCCTTTTCCTTCAACGCGCGTGGAATCACGCCAGTCACTTCGCCGCCTGCCGCTAAAACTGCGTCAGCCAGGACACCCATCAGGCCGACGTTCCCGCCGCCATAGACCAATCCGATGCCTCCCGCAGCCAAGGCGCGCCCAAGGGCGACCGTCGTGTCCGCATACGCTTGACGGACTCCCGTGTTCGATCCACAAAAGACGCAAATGTTTTTCATGCTGCTGCCGTCCAGCAGTTTGCCGGATCTCTACAGAATAGCGGTGGACGCGTTCCGTTCGCAGTCGGAATCGGACTACGCTTGCCACACTGGCAGGTTCGTGACCTCGCCGAGCGTTTCAGTTAACAAGCTGCAATACGTTGAACTCATCGTGCTGATGGGAATCCTGTAGTCATTTGCGCCTCTTTCCATTGATATGTATCTGCCCGGCGATGCCTCTTCTCGAGCGCCTCTTTGCCGCCAATACCGTGCAAGTGCAAACGACGCTGGTCACCTTTTTTATCGGTTTTGCATTGGGGCAGGCTCTTTATGGGCCTATCACCAGTATGCCGTCGCCGCCGTGGCGGTGATTGGCTTGGGCGCGATCCACAGCGAAAGCGCACTCCCCATGGCTCTTGGGATCGCATTCTGCGGAGTCTCCGCAATGATTATTAACGTTCTTATACTTTCTGCGCCAATCGATCCACGTGTCGCGCACTACTAAGTGTCAAATAGGGGCGGCTAGGTGGATTTGACCTCCGTTTCGGGCCAATCCCTTGCTGTATTTTGTTGCTTTTCACTCGATTGTGAGTAGAGTGCAAGTTGCGTAAGAATTTGTTTGTATTACACTGCACCTTGGGTGTGTTGGAGGAGATCGAATGAAGAGGCTACTTTTCGGCTTGGTTGCGACAGTGCTGGCTGCGGCCACCGGTTTTGCGCAACACGGCGAAGACCGTCGCGACGAAGAGAGCGGGCGTTACGTGCGGCACAGACTGCACGACGTTTCGCGGCGTGCTGTCATCAACGGCGCGAACACCACCGGCAATGGTATCGACTATCATGGCGGCCCGGTCATGGTGAATGGCGCCAACATGTATTACATCTGGTATGGCAACTGGGCGGCACGTCCGTTGGCGAACGGGATTTTAACCAATTTCGCCAATAATATTGGCGGCTCGCCCTATTACAACATCAACACCACCTACTTCAACGCCGCGAACGTCAATGTGACAGGCTCGGTCATTTTGGCCGGCAGCGTGACGTCCAGCTATGTTGCGGCGAATCCAACGAATCTTACCGATAGCGACATCTGGAACATCGTGAAACGGGCGTTCACCAATGACGGCCTTTCGCCTGATCCGAACGGCATCTATTTTGTCTTGACTGCTCCAGGAGTCGGTGAATCCTCCGGATTCCTCTCCTCTTATTGCGGTTGGCACTCGGCTGCCACCTACAACGGTGTGTGGATGAAGTACTCATTCGTCGGCGATGCGGATGGAGTTTACGGTTGTACCGGGCACGGCGCACCCAGTCCGAACGGCGATATGGGCGCGGACGCAATGGTGTCCGTGTTGGCACACGAACTGGAAGAAGCCGTAACGGATCCTCAATTGAACGCCTGGTACGACGTCAACGGCGAAGAGAACGCGGACAAATGTTCATGGACTTGGGGCACAACCTACACCACCACCAACGGCGCTATTGCCAACATGAAGTTGGGCGGCCTGGATTATCTCATCCAGCAGAACTGGGTGAACGCGAATGGCGGTTCCTGCGCCAAGTCATACAGTGTGTCCCCAGACTTCAGCGTGTCCTTGTCGCCCACATCTCGGACGGTAAATCCAGGAGGTGCAGCCACTTACAACGTAACTGTGAATCCGTCGAATGGCTTCAATAATTCGGTGGCCTTGACGTTGACGGGCACGTTGCCGCTGGGCGCGGTTCCGAACTTCTCTCCGTCTTCGACCACAGGAAGCTCTGTGCTGACGATTACGACGACAGCGGCCACTCCTTCCGGCACCTATCCGTTGACGGTGAATGGAACCTACAACGGCGTCACCCGCACGGCGGCGCTGACACTGGTAGTCACCAAGCCGGACTTCGGCTTGTCGATTTCCCCCAGCACGCTGAGTGTTGTCCGCGGTTCGGCCACACCAAGCACTTACAGCATCGCTGTGAGTCCCTTGAATGGGTTCTCGGGCACGGTGAACCTCGCGGTGACGAGTCCGGCGAGTTTGCCTGCCGGCGTCACAGTGAGCACCACTGCGGCGACGACCTCGACTCCGGGGACGGTCTCGTTCCTGACAACTTCGGCGACCCCAGTCGGCAACATCAACTTCACGGTGACCGGCACGAGCGGTGCACTGATCCACACGATTTCGGGCACGCTGACGGTCACCGCGGCCGGTACATTCACGGTGAGCCTGTCGCCATCGCGCCTCACGGTGCGGCGAGGTCGTACCGGCAGCTATACGATTACTGTGGCCGCGAGCGGTGGATTCTCATCAAACGTAGCGCTATCGGTGAGCGGTCTGCCGTCGCGTGTGACCGCGAGCATCGCTCCCTCATCGGTTGCCGGTGGCAACGGAACGGCGACGCTGAGCATAAACGTAGCTAGCAACGCCTCCACAGGAAGCCGTACGATTACGGTGACAGGAACCGGTGGCGGTGTGACGAAAACCGCAACGGCCACGCTTACCATTAACTAGCGCCGGTAAGGCAACTAAAGGGTCCAGCGTTCGCGCTGGGCCCTTACTTTTTGGCTGCACTAACCAAGAGGACCCCACCGCAATAAGTCCGATTCGCCGTTGTAACGCAAATCCCCAGGGGGCTATGGGACCGGACTAAAAGAACCGCCGTTATCGCCGGCCGCAGCCGCTGGCGCCAGACCTTGCGGTTGGTTTGCGCCACCGGATTCGCCGTTCGCTGAGCTGAGCGATGGTGTCAAAAGTTGCATCGCCAGACGCTCCTGGTCATCGGCGCTCAATAGCCAAAATTCCAACTGGCGGCTGTCGTCTACAGGATCGAGATACACCTTGTCTTTGCGTGTCTCGAAGTGCAAGTGCGGAGCAGTAGACCGGCCGGTGGAGCCGACGAGGCCGATCACTTCGCCCGCGACTACCTTTGCGCCCGGCTTGATGCCGACTTCGATCTTTGAAAGATGCGCATAGTAAGTCTGATAGCCCATGCCGTGATCGAGAATGATAAGGTTGCCGTAGCCGCCTTGACGTCCGGAGAAGGCAACGGTGGCGTCAGTGACGGCGTGGACTTCGTAACCCTTTGGCGCGAGCATATCCAGGCCGAGATGCAGGCCGCGAACCTTCACGGACCGAACTTCCGTTTTTGGTTTCTCTTGCTTGCCCTTTCCACCCAAAAACTTGGGAAGTTTAATCCGGTTGCGGAACGTAGTGACTGCGGGCCCAACTCCTCGCGATGTGTAGCTGTATTTCACTGGTGAAAGCCACAAGCCGCGCTCGTAGGAGAGTCCGTCCATGCCAATGAAAACTCCTGGGCGGCCTTCGCGTTCGAGCCACCAGGCGCCATCGACCCGTACGTTAGTGTTGAAGTCCAGCAGTTCCACCGACTGCAGATGCTCGGGATCGGCATCGTGGTGACTTTCTACGATGACACGGACCAGGTAGTCTGGAGCGGACTGCTCAAAGGAGGCCTCCCGGCTGCGGACGGCGTGGGCGCTGGTGTCGTTCACCGCGGGGATGAAGACAGCGTCCGGCGAAACGGCCTCGGGAGACGTTTGTTTTGCATCAGCCCGTTGAATCATTTGCGGAACGAGTACCGACAATTGCCAACGGGCACTCTTCGGAAGACTGGCCATTACGTCGCTGGATGAATTACTGAGTTCGGCGGCCGGGAGGAGTAAGGTGCGGCGTGAGGCTTCGTGACAATCGCAAGCACCGGGTGTGACAACAATGCCGTCGGCGGTCTTGCGGACCGCAACTACGGCGGATTTGTCGTCTCGTTTCTCGGGGCGCTCGAAGGTTGCGGATGCGACGCCGTTCTCACCACCTGTTGCCGCCACATAGCGAACACAGGGCTGGCCCTCAGTGACGAGCACGCCTTCCTGGTTCAATACGGAATTAAGGCTAGACTGCTCCATGCCAAGCTGCTCCGCCAGCCGGGGCAAATCATCGGAACCAAGGCAGCCCTGCCAAACCGAGGCGGACTCTGTGACGGCGGGGATTTCGGCTTGCGGACGAACGCGGATGGGAGGCGCTGGTTTCTTTTTGTTGCGGGCCGTCTTTTGTTTCTTGCCGCTTACCTCGCTAGTGGCTGCGGGCGAGGGCTCTTTCTTTGGCGTGCGCTTGCGGGCAGCAAAAACGTCGGGGGAACAGGCCACCACAAGGAACAGGAGGCCCGGAATCGTGACACTGCGATGCATCATGTACGTTCGTTCCTGTAGCCGGGATACCCGGACAGGTAATCCTTTAGTGTACCTGAGCAGAGCGCGTCTGTTTGGGCGACCCGATCGGGCACCGGAAATGACGCGCCAACTCGTTCGCCTGCATGGCTTTCCGGGCCTGGACCTTAGACGCTCAGTACGGGGCAGGGGGACTTTCGGACGATCTCGTAAGCCTGGGCGCGGAGCCGGCCAAATGCACCAGGCGTCGAGCCGCGGCCAATGATGAGGAGGTCTGCGCCGATTGCTTCCGCCGTTGCGACGACGCCGCGATGCGGCTCGCCGGGCAGCACCACGATTTCAGCTTGCAGTCCCGCGTCCTGAGCCAATTTCCCTATGTGCTCGGCGATGCCGGATTCGGAATTTACGTGTACAACCGTGACCTTCGCATGGAACTCGGACGCAAGAGCGGCGCTCCACTTTAGTACGGCGGTTGTCTCCGGCCCCAGGTCGATGGCAGCGACGATATTGCTGACGCTCCAGTCGGAGGCAAGGGACAAATCGATCAGATGGATACCGGTCAGCACCGGCTTTTCGCAATCGTGCAGCACCTTGGCGGTGACAGAGCCAATCAGGAACTCGCGGAGGCGGCCGTGGCCCTGCGTCGGCATGACGACCAGATCCGCATGGGCCGCGTTCGCAAGAATCTCATCCGCGGCCGGGCCATGCGCGAGCAAATAGCGGGTGCGGATGCCATCCAAGTGTGCGGAAGCGAATCCCGCCATCTGGGCTCGAGCGTGCTCGGTTTGCATCTTCTCAAGCTGGGCGGAGAAGTCTGGCGTCTGGGCCATGGCGTAATCGACGTGCGGCGCCTCGACCACGTGCAGCAGCACGACTTCAGCTCCGTAGTGCCGGGCCAAACGGGCCGCATAGGCGACACTCTTCTCCGCGCGGCTGGAGAAATCCACGGGCGTCAGTATGGTCTTGATGGAAATCGACATGTGGGGGAACTCTCAGTGTGAGGAGCCGGTGACGACGAGATCCGCCCTTTGATACGATCCGAGCGGGTTACGATCACGGTACAGCTGCAGCGCTTCCTGCCACTCAACTACGGCGATGGAACCGCGGCGCGTCCGTTGCTGGTGCCAACTGGTGAGCGCCTCCAGGCAGGCATCGTCCACGTAGTCCAGGCCGCGCAAGTGAATGTGGATTTCCTTGTCCGAATCGAGGGACTCGAGCGCATCAGAGAATCGGGGCAAACGCAAGAACGTAGCCGCTCCCTCCAGGTAGACATCGACGCGCTTCCCGTTGCTATGCAATTCCTGCCGGATACTGAAGTGTGTGCGTGCGTAGACCACTTTTAGCAGCGAAAGCACAATCCCAAGCATGATGCCCTTCAGCATATCCGTGGCGACAATGCCGATCGCGGTTGCGGCGTAGATTACCACTGGTGCGCCGCCGTAGCGAAGCAGGCGTTTGATATTGTCCAGATTCACCAGCTTATAGCCGGTGAAGACCAGGATCGCTGCCAAGCAGGCCGTCGGAATCATCCGAAGGAGTTGCGGAGCCAAGGCCACCAAAGCCAACAGGAATATGCCATGGAAAATGGCCGACACGCGGGTCTTGGCCCCGGCAGCAACGTTGGTGGCGCTGCGAACAATCACACCAGTCATCGGTATTGACCCGAGGAAGCCGCAAATAGTGTTGCCAATGCCTTGCGACATCAATTCCTTGTTGTAGTTCGCGCGTGGACCATCGTGCATTTGGTCCACCGCCGCTGCGGAAAGCAGCGTTTCCGCACTCGCTACGAAGGCGACGGTGAAGGCCAACACCATCGTTTCGCCGTTGAGCATTCCCGGCAATTGCGCGATGTTCATGAACTGCAAGGTTCCGAAAAGGTTATCGCTGAGTTGTACATACTTCACCGGAAGGTGCAACACGGTAGCCGCGACGGTTGAAACAATGACGGCGATCAAAGCGCCAGGGATCCACTTCAACGCCTTGGGTGCATAGCGAGCCCACACCACAAGCATGATGATGGTTGCAATGCCGATATATGCGGCCAAATGATAATTTGTGCCTTCACCCGGAACCAAGCCCTTCATGATGGATTCCGGAATTGCCAGCAGATTCTTCAGTCCGTTTTCCCGAGGTTTGTCATCCACCATCACGTGGAACTGACCGCCGAAGATCAGGATACCGATGCCGGCCAACATGCCATAGACGACCGACGGCGAGATTGCGCGGAAGATCTGGCCCAGGCGCAAAAGTCCAGCAGCCACTTGCAGTAATCCGGCGAGGATCACCACGACGCCGAGCCTCTCGATGCCGTGCTCCTGGACGATCTCGTAAACCAGGACCGCCAGGCCGGCCGCAGGGCCGCTGACCTGCAAAGGACAACCCGAAAGAGCTCCCGCTACGATTCCCCCGACGATGCCTGTAATCAAGCCTGCAGCTGGAGGGAGGCCGGAAGCGATGGCTATGCCAAGGCAAAGCGGTAGCGCGACAAGGAAAACGACAACGGAGGCCAGTAAGTCCTGTTTGAGGGTCGAGGGATTCATGGGGGATGCCGCTAGAAACTATTTGCCATATCAAGGATATGGTTCCTTGCCTGCTCCAAGCAAGTGCCTAACGGCTTTTGGGTCGGTTTTCTAGCCCCGTTTCGTGGTAATCCTCACGTAATCTTATCGATAGCGTCTAAGCCTTAATTCAGAAACAGTTAGGGTCGGGTTGCGGTTTCGGCATGCGGGTCAGTCGCCTGCACTTGGCGTGAGAACTGTGGGATTCTGAAGCGTTATGCAAGCTCCGAGGGAAGGTGCGTTTTTCCGGGTACTGATCGCCGGCTTCACCCTGTTGATCGGGCTGCTAGCGACCTCTGTCTACATTAGCGTTGACGCCATGCGATCCACGGAATCCGATACCGCTCGGCTTCTGGCCGGCCAGCGAGCCACGCTGCGGCTCATCGACGATGTTCAGCAGGAAGAGGATAGTCTGAGCGCCGTGTTCTACGCACTGGCGGCGGGGCCAGGGGATCGGGAGCGGGCCGCTCTGCTGAGCAGGTTGAACAATCTGGAGAAAGTGGCGGACGAGGCAATCTCAGCCGGACTGGCTTCTGGCAACCCCGCGCTATGGGGCCGGGTCCGGGACGCAGCCGCGAACTTCATTACCGTTGGGCGAACCACCCTGACTTCTGGGAAGCCGCCTTCGTTTGATTTTTATCGGACCCACGAGGTGTTGATTAACGCATTGGGTGACCTTGCCGCGTTTCATTTTGATACTGCTGCCGCAGCCCAAAGACGGGAAACGGAGCGCGCAGAGCGGCGCGTGCTGGTTTCGGTCGGTCTGTTGGCGGCCGCCTTGGTCATTGCCATGGGAGCGGCGTTCTTCACGGTTCGTGTTGTTGGCAAAATGTACCGTCAGCTTCAATTCCAGACAGAGGAGCTCTCGTCGCTTTCCTCGCGCACAATGGCGGATCAGGAAGAAACCTCGCGACGGTTTTCCCGCGAGTTGCATGACGAATTTGGGCAAACACTGAGTGCGTTGGAGGCTAACCTGGTGGCGATACACCACGCTCGCGCCTTTCACGAAAACCGTGTGGAGGATTGCCTGGCGCTGGTGAAGCAGGCGATTGCCAACACACGCGAGCTCTCGCAACTGATGCGGCCAAGCGTGCTGGACGATTTCGGATTGGAAGCAAGTTTGCGCTGGCTGGTGGAACGGTTTTCCCAGCGCACGAACATTCATGTGGATTTTCAGTCATCCCCAGTGGGACGGCTTCCCGACGAAGTAGAAACGCAACTCTTTCGTATTGTGCAGGAGGCGCTGACCAACGTAAGCCGGCATTCCGCGGCAACCAAAGTTCGAGTCGACCTTCAAGGAAAGGACCAAACATTGGTCCTGACCGTAACTGACAACGGTAAGGGTATAGTGAATACTGGCTCGGCGAGAGGGTTGGGCCTGGTCGGTATGCGCGCCCGTGCGCGCGCTGCCGGGGGGACGTTCCGTATCAATTCCGACGCTGGCCGTGGCGTAAACATCACGGTTCAGGTGCCGATAGCAACTGCTCATGCCACGCAAAACACGCATACTTTTGGCCGATGACCACACAGTGGTCCGCAAGGGCTTTCGGTTGATTCTAAGCCAGGAACCCGATATCGAGGTGATCGCGGAAGCCGGAACAGGCCGCGAAGCCGTTCGTTTAGCAGGGGAACTGAAGCCCGACGTTGTGATCTTGGATATCGCCATGCCGGATCTCAACGGCGTGGAAGCGACGCGGCGGATTATCGAGGCCGACCCTGGCAGCCGGATTCTCATCCTCAGCATGCACAAAGATGCAGTGTACGTGCGAGAGTCCTTGCGGGCGGGAGCAAAGGGATATTTGTTGAAGGATTCGATCGACTCGGACTTCCTACGGGCTGTCCGCGCTGTGGCATTGGGGGATGGTTTTCTGAGTCCCGAGATTTCGGGAACGGTTCTTGAAGGCTACCGGCAGACAGCGGATCCGTTTGATTTGCTGACGGCGCGCGAACGAGAAGTGCTGCGGCTGTTGGCCGACGGCAAAGTGGCGAAAGAGATTGCAGCCGAGCTTTCCGTGAGCGTTTTTACGGTGGATGCGCACCGCGGCAACATCATGAAAAAGCTGGGACTGCACAGCTCGACGGAGTTGGTGAAGTTCGCCATGCGGCGCGGCATCACACAATAACTTCTCTTGTTCCGCACTCGCGCAAAAATGCGGCTTTTGACATGCGCGGTGCTAGAATTCGAATGTGCCCGAATGGCGAAATCGGCAGACGCAACGGACTTAAAATCAAATTTTAAACTCTTGGCCAGCGTAACAAGCCACTTTATATCAGTAACGTGACTCCATAACGCCTCGCTCTGGTACACTTACACAAGTGTTGCACATTTTGGCCCTTCCGGCCTGTGCAGATGCCTATGCCAGAGAAACACACCATCCTGGGCGGCAAGGTCCATGTCTATCGCCGCGAAAACAGCAGCCAGTGGCAATGCGCCACCTACCTTGAGGGCAAGAACCGCCGCGTTTCAACGAAAGAAGAGAGCCTCGCGAAGGCCAAGGATTTCGCGGAGGACTGGTTTCTCCAGTTGCGCGGCAAGGCGCGCGCGGGCGAGCTTCTGAGCGAGAAGACCTTCGCGGACGCCGCCGCCCAGTTCGAGCGCGAATTCCAGATCATCACAGAAGGCCAGCGCAATGCCCAGTATGTGAAAGGGCACAGCACGCGCCTGAAGCTTCACTTGATTCCCTTCTTCGGCAAGATGGGCCTTTCCCAAATCACGCCCGGCCAGATTCAGGAATACCGGATTCATCGGCACGAGGAAACGGTCAAGGCCAAGGGCAAGCCACCCGCGCGGAATACGATGCACCAGGAAATCGTGGTCCTGCGGCAGACGCTCAAGACCGCCGTGCGGCATCGCTGGCTCGACCGGCTGCCTGACCTGTCGGAGCCCTATCGCGCCTCCGGGAAAATCTCGCACCGCGCCTGGTTCTCTCCTGAAGAGTACAAGCAGCTTTATGAGGCTACGCGGAAGCGGGCACACGAGCCGAAGAACGCCCGCTACAAATGGGAGTCGGAGCAGCTTCACGACTATGTGCTCTTTATGGCGAACACCGGCCTGCGGCCGGACGAGGCGAACCGGCTCGAATATCGCGACGTGAAGATTGTCGAAGACGAGGCCACCAGGGAAACCATCCTGGAGATCGAGGTGCGCGGCAAGCGCGGCGTCGGCTATTGCAAGAGCACCAGCGGCGCCGTCCGGCCCTTCCAGCGTCTCGTCGAGCGCAACAAGCCGCAGCCGACCGACGCCGTCTTCCCGAAATCCCACCGCGAGCTGTTCAACACAATCCTCGATGAAGAGGGTTTGAAGAAAGACCGCGAGGGACAACACCGCACCGCCTACAGCCTCCGTCATACCTACATCTGCCTGCGCCTCATGGAGGGCGCGGACATTTATCAGATCGCCAAGAACTGCCGCACGAGCGTCGAGATGATCGAAAAGTATTACGCCTCGCACCTCAAGAACAGCCTCGACGCCGCTGCGATCAACATCCGCAAGAAGAAGCCGAAGAAAAAGAACGCGCAAGCCCCGGAAGAAGAAGAGTAAAATCCAGAGAGGGAACATTCTGGCGGCAGTGATGCCGCCCTGGATCGAACCAGTCACGCGGGCGTGGCGAAATCGGCAGACGCAACGGACTTAAGCGAAAACTTGAGTGCCCTTCGGGAAACCGGAGGAGTAGAACTGCTCAAAGTCGGGGAACCCTGTAAGATGGCGATCCCGAGCCAAGCCCTCCCGGAATGAAAGTTTCGGTTGGGAAGGTGTAGAGACTAGACGGGCAGCGCCTCAACCCCGGGCAGCATCCGGGACTGGTGAAGGGATAGTCCAGACCCCAAACCTTGGCACAACCAAGGGCGGCGAAAGCCGTAGGGAGGTAAGAAAATCCGTTTTTCCGAAAGGAGAGTGTGGGTTCAAGTCCCACCGCCCGCACCATCAAAATCGTTTTGCCCTCGCTTCGGAGCCGAATGGTTTCGGGCCACCATGGCCCGTTTCGGCGGAGGGGATGGAACCATCCCGCGAGGGTTTTCTTGTTTGCTCTTGTTGCGCCGGAACCAGCGGAGCACCTGTCTCCGCCCGGCGCGGCCAGGATGGAACCATCCTGAAGTGGAATCCGGAATCTGGCTTCTTGAACCAGCGGCCCCTGACCGGGGCGCATCCGACGCTGTCGGACCGGGCTCTTTAGGCTTCGCCCCGAGCCCCTGAATCGCGGGTCTCGGCCTGCCGGTGACGATCCCTTGCGCGGGTTGCGACAGCGTCCGGTTTCATGTCGTCGACGACGGCGATGACGACGACCAGCATCATGACGACAATCACGACCATGATGTCGAACATGATGACGACGATGATCATGATGATGATCGGCCTGCGCATCATGACCGCCGCGCGGAGTTCTATTCCTTCGGCGCCAGCGAATAACTGGTGCTGCGTCCGCCTTTGGCGTTCTGGACCAGAACATGGCGCTCGATGAGTTCCATGATGTCCCGATGCGCGGTGTCCTGCGAACACTTCGCGAGCGCAGCGTACTTTGAGGTCGTAAGGTTACCCTCGAAGCCATCCACCAGCCTGTTGACCACTCTCATCTGCCTGTCGTTAAGCTTCACATCCTTGAAGCGGTCCCAGAATTGCTTTTTGTCCAGCACAGCGCCAAGGGTTTCGCTTGCGCCGTCGATCGCGCGGCCCATGCAGCCGAGGAACCATTCCATCCACGGCGTGACGTCCATCGTCCCTTTCTGGGTGCGTTCGAGGATGTCGTAATAGGCGTTACGCTCAAGGCGTATTTGCGCCGACATGCTGTAAAAGCGCTGCGGGCTATGCTCCGAGCGTGCGAGAGCCATGTCCGCGATGGCGCGCGCGATGCGGCCGTTACCATCATCGAAGGGGTGAATGGTGACGAACCAGAGATGCGCGAGGCCTGCCGCGAGGACCTGGTCGTAGGGCTTGTCGCCTTCGAACCATGCGAGGAATGATTTCATTTCCGCGTCGAGCAGCCCCGCCTTTGGCGCTTCATAGTGCACGTGTTCCTTCCCCAGGGGGCCGGACACAACCTGCATCGGGCCGGTCTTGTCATCGCGCCAGTCTCCGACGGTAATGGCATTCATGCCGCTGCGACCCGTCGGGAAAAGCGCGGCGTGCCAGTCGAAGAGCCTTTTGGCAGTCAGCGGCTGGTCATAGTGCCGCGTGGCATCCAGCATCATTTCGACGACGCCTTCGACGTTCCGGTCCGCAGCCTTCAGCGCGCCGATATCAATACCGAGACGGCGGGCGATGGAGGACCGCACCTGTGCGGCATCGAGTTTCTCGCCTTCGATTTCGCTGCTCTTGAGAACGTCTGCGGTGAGCGTTTGCAGCACGGCTTCCTGCTGGAGGTTGAACCCCAGAGCTTCCATGTGCCGGATGAGACGGGTTTGGCGGTCGCGCACGGCGGCGAGGGGAGCCGCGATGGTTTCGGCGCTCCAATGGAACTTGGGCCAGTCCTCTAACTCATGGATATACATTCTCCGCACTCCTGCGGAGATTATAGCTCGCAATCTCCGCATCTGTCCAGCCTATTCTCCGCTACGGTGCGGAGAATATGGCTTGTAATCTCCGCACAGCTATATTTATCAATGGGTTAGAATCAAATCTGCCAGACATGGCAGGAGCTGGGGCGGGCGTGAGTTCGCAGGGCTACTCCAATATCTCGAACTTGTCCGGATGGGCCCCGAAGATCTGCTCGAAATGAACATCCGCGAAGTTCTTCATCACTTCCGGCGTTCCCGTGGAAGAGAGCCAGCGGTAGTCGTACTCGAATTTTCCCGGCATGGCGATCCACTGGCGTGTCAGATCATAGGTGACGTTCATCGCATAGAAAGTGTCGAAGCTCTTCTGCACGACTGATTCATCCTTGCCGCTCATCACGCGCGGGTAGATCCCGCCGTCATCTGGTTTGTCGAGGAAAGGAGCTGACCTCTTCTCGAACAGTTCCGCGATTTCCGGCGTGACCCGGTTCCCCGTCTTCCAAGCACCCGGCCAGCAAAAGAACTCGGGCCTTTCCAACTTGTCCTGACAGAAATCGATGAAGTGGGCAAACAGCATTCGGACCGGAAGATTGTAGGGCGCGTAGTCGAACCTCTTGTGCTCTTCCATCAGCGCCTTAAGTTCCTTGCTATCCCGAGCCCAACCGCAGATCTTTTCCGCAACTGCCAGCGGCGGATCGACCAGCATCGGGCCGCACAGCGCCTCGCTGGCCTCGATATATTCATCACGGGTATAGTTGCGGATCATCCGGGCGACATCGGGCCGTTTGGTTGCCACCATCCGGCACAGGAAGAAGAACCTGAAACCTGGATCAACATCAGTAATGAAGGTGGAGGGGACAATCAGCGGCATCGGAAAGCCCGCGCTCGGATTAATTGCAATATCGCAGAGCAGCAGAAACAGGCCAACGACCGGATCGTCGATCGATGCGGGCCAGTCGAGTTCCGCGAGCCGGAGGAAGTGATTGAAGGCCTCGCCATAGACACCGTCCAGCATGCCCATCGCGCGAACATCATCCCACGCCAGTTTCCGGCCGGAGATGAAATACAGGAATTGCAACTGCCCGAACCGCGCTTGCCCTTCGAAGATATGGTGGGCGCCTACAGGAACGATCCCCACCGGGGACCCGTAGTAGTAGCCGTCTTCTTTCTCCTCGCGCAGCTTCCGGAAGACATCGCTCCAGTTTCGTGGATCGGGAATGTATTTCAGATCCTTATCGCACGAGGAAGCGAGGATCAGGGCAATGTTGCCATATGTGATCCGATACGAATGCCCGATGCAATCGAAGAAAGGATGTTCCACCACTTGGCGGATCATGTCGGGCCTCGTTATCAGGATGCGAAAGAACTCGATATCGAAATGGTTGTTGACCACCACATTGGCCAGGCCATGAGGCGTCTCGGGACCACCGGGCGCATCCCACGCCTCAACGAACCGCCGAAGAGATTTCTTCGGACCGATTTTGCCGAGAAGTTCTTTTAAGTAGTTGTGGTTTGCATGTGCCTGTCCCGGATAGCTGAGGCTGAGCAGCAGGCCCAGTGTCGAGCCACTATGTTGCCACCAGTGGATCGTCTCATGGAGATAAGTCGAATAAGCTCTGAGGCCATCGAAGTCGGCATAGCCTTCGGTGATGCCCTTCGGGAGCGCGTCGATCTTACGATGCACTTCCGGAGAAAGCCGAAGAACGCACTGGACAGAATTGTAGAGTCCATGCGCGTTCAAACAAGCCTTGAGGTCCGTCGGGGCTTCGATGGTCTCCGTAGGTGTGTCGAGCAGGCTTGGTTTAAGCTGCATCGTGCGGTTCCTCAACTCAGGTTCGGGGGCTAAGCCCGTATGCGTCCTGACGGTCTTGTGTGAGCATGTGTGAGCAAGCGTGTCGGGCTGAGTTTTCGACGAGTGCCGTGAGTTGGCCCGCTGTGCCCGGCATCCGCCGCCTTCCCACTTGCCACCTGAACTCGCTATTCGTCAACGTCATCGAAGATGCTACGCGCCTGGACCGGCGGTTGTTCATGCCCATCAACTTCGCCAAAGACCCGTGGTGGACGACTCTGCGGCTTGTCGCTCTCAGCAAGCTTCTCAGAAATCCACTCCTGGGCGGAGTCAATCTGTTTGCCGACAGCGTCGGCCAGCGAAGGATCATCAGAGAGCTCCACCTTAAGTGATTCAAGAGAATCGATAAGAGGCTGCATATAACTATCAGGGTCCTCATCCGAAGGATGGTTCCCTTGCCAGTCCCATCGAATATCCGATAACTTTGGAATCAGTTCGTCTCGCCATCTCCGCCGGAAATCCGCTAGTTCTTCGGCTGTGAAGACGCTCTGAATCTGAGGGCTCTCGATGCCGTACAAATCCGCACCATCGAATGTGTACTCGACGATCTTCGCAACAAACTGCTGTCGCTGCTTTTCCGGCAGCAGGTCCAATTTACGAAGCCTGATCGCTAGATCGACTTCGGATGAGGCGCTGAGCATCAGGCCCGGCTCTGCGGCGCGGTCGAGCACCTCGGCATGCTGACCGATGTAGTCAGCAAGGAATTCCTTTGAGCAGCGGGTTGTCAAGAACCGATCCCGCCGGCCTTGCCGGTCCCAACTCGACAAGAATGCGCTCTTATAAGAACTTGAAGAAAACTCATCCAGCCGCGAAGCAACGAGATGGAACAGCGCCTTTGGTAGAACGACTGCATGTTCAAGTCCTACATCGCCGCATGTCACTTGTCCCATCAGGTTCTCAAGAGAACTACCGCGCACGTAAATACCAAGTAGTTCGGGATGCTTTAGTAAATATGTGGCAAAAGCGTCGCCCACGGTGGGATGCTTGAACCGCCACACGGCTCTGCCTTCGGTTTGAACATGCTGAACGAGGCTTCCCAGAAGACAGTCAAGCGCCGTAATGCAACCACCAAGCGTGCTGCCAAGACGTTCCACCGCGTCCCGCTCGGTGCCTTCCAATTCTATGGGGCTTTCCAGCGTTCCATTACGCATGTAGATGAGCGCGAGACCCGCCTTGCTGTGCTCGTCCAGGCCACCGAGCACCTCTTGCATGAGCTGTTCCTGTCTTTCGACGAAACGGCCCAAACTGTAACGGTCAATCGACAACGTGCCGGTGAACAACGGATCACCAAGACGCCTAGCCGTCTCAGGTATGAAACGTTGGTGGGCCGCTATGAAGTCCAAATGCGGCTTAATTTCTACTCTGAACTCTTGCGACTGCTTCCCGAGTTTAATGTGGTTGTAGAGTATCTGCGTACGCTCGTCCCGTGTGAGGTCCTTCACGTCTATGACGACTTGGCTTTCACTGAGGAGCGGGAATGCGCTCTCTTTAAGATCATTGCGGGCGCGGCGGTAGATGTAGTCCCGCGACGTCATGACAATTTTGGCGCCCTTACGCAACATGGGCTTCACGTGGGCCAGTGCGTGGTTCCAGCCATGGACCAGGAATGATTCGTATTGCATGACGCCAAAGGCATCATCGACCCAGAAAAATTGTGACGGCTCATCTGGATTCCAGTGCTCGACCACCTTGGCTGGGTCATCGAGCTTGAGCGTCGAGCAGCCCCATTGGTCGAGCGCCGCCATCGCCAACAACGATGCAATGGTTGTCTTGCCAGCTGCGGGTTCTCCAATAAGCAACACAAAGCCATGCCGATCAAGCGCCTCTGCCGCCTTCCTGTACGCGGAGGTGATGACGACTTTCGATAGGTCTTCACGCAGGGTCGAGAGCAGAGTTTTCGCCTGAAGATAGGCGCGCTCATCGAGAATCTGGCTGAGATCTCCCAGGCCGTAGACGCGCGGCACCATCATGCGAAGACGTTTGTTCTCGCGGATTTGATCGCATATCCAGGTGCTGCCGAAGATTGCGCAATGCCTAACGCCAGCGTTCTTGAAAACTTGCTCGATTTGCTCCGCAGCCGTGCCTGAAACTCCATGGTTCGTCATCAGCACATAGCTTTCGCAACGCCCATTCGCCACAAGCCGTCTTGCCTTCTCAACTTCCTCAGCTAAATCGCCTGACGTCAGCGTCTTGTCTCGCTTGCCCGTGAATTTGCATTGAATGACAAAACGCCCGGTCAATGACTCTGCCGATACCTGTTTCCACGCCCCAGCGAACGCGCCATCCCTGCCGCCGTCTGCGGTATCTAGAAAGGATTCAACGGTTTGCCCAAGGATCTCTCGGGTAATTGAAAGGCATAGCTGCTGGAAGCTGTGCCAGCCAAGGCTGTAAAGGTCATACATGGCGACTTTTCTGGGGTCCCTAAACTATCTAAACTATGAGTTCGGCAGCATCTCTCCGGAGGTTGAATCTCTGAAACTTCTGACCCAAGAAATCAAACTTTCTCTCGAACAACGTCGCAAGCTTGTCATTAGCGGTCGCAAAGAAAATCTGCCTCCGACCAGTAAGGGCTATCTCGCGCAGGTAGTCCAAGAAAGAGAGGCAGTTCAGGTCATCAACATGCGCAATAGGGTCATCAATCAAGATTACCGGAGGACCCGCAGTAAGCTGCGCATTCTGCGCGAGGAATATGGACAATGCGAACGCCGAGCGCTGTCCCGTGCTTATTTCACTAAGCTTTGCCTCACTGCGATCAGCCGCCCGGAGAAGCGTCGTCCAGCTCGAACTTAATCCGCTGAATTCTGCGGGAGAGTGGATGTGCGCAAAAATGTCTTCGATGCCGGAGCGATTCTGCTGCAGAGATGACTCCATCGCCTTCTTCAACGAATACTCACGTCGGAGGCTATCCAGGACCGAATATGCTTCCTCGAAGCGGGTTAAGCGCTTATCGAGCTCCGTCAGCCGTTTTTGGAGTTCGTCTCTCCGCTTGGTTGCTTCCGCATGTGCGGTCTTGGCTTTCTGTTCACGCCCGATTGCAACCTGCAGTTCTCCCGCCACGCCACGGATCAGCTCCGCTTCCACACTGAGTTCAGCCAACGATTTTTCCGGAGGCCACGGGAATGATGCAGCAAAGTCGGCTAGCTTGGTGCGAAGCGTGTCGGTAATAGCGAGTCTTTCATTCAGCGTTGATAGCAGTGCCTGAACGCCGTCGCTGTGACCACCTGTTAACCCAAGGGTGCTTTTCAAGGACCGTTCCACGTCGGCGGTTTGTTGCGTCTGTGTTTCAAGAGTCCGCGAGTCGTTCGCCAGCTCAGCAGCTACCTTTGAAATTATTGCTTGAATTACATGAATCGACCATTGCTCAACTGGATGGCCCAGAGTCCGCAACCCTAATCCGATCTCCTCCATACGCGAAAGTGAGAGTCCGTGAGCCGATAACCCACGAATCTCACTGTCAAGCGCGTCAGACTTCTCACGAGCGGCCGTTAGAGAGCGCCTCGCATGGTCCACCGCCTCTATTGCGGTGTTGACTGTTACCGAGTCCGGCAAGTTCGCGCGTGCCCGGAACTGCGCGAGCCAGTTTGCAGCCGTTTCGCTAGAACTGGCGCTCCGCAGCGCCTCATTTCGCTCTCGTACTTTGTTCAAGAGGTCTTGGCCAGCCTTTTCAAAGCTGGCGTCTACGCCCATTGAAATCCGCAGCTCCAACTCGTTCTCTTGAAATTTTGTATGGCAGAGGGGGCATTCATCATGCACAGGGGTGACATGGAGAAGTTCCGTGGCAATCTGTCGAAGTTGCTGTGCGAGATTCGCAGAGTCATCCCGAAGCTTGCTAAAAGCAGCATATTCGGCGTCGGCAGCGGCTACGGCATCCTGTGCGGTCGCTCGCCCCGACTTAGCCGCTTGCGCAAAAGCAGTCACAGTCATCTCACCATGGTTGCTTGAAAGCACCATGGCATCATCATCCATGCCTGCCAACCAGCCTGAATGCGTTGCAATGGTATTTCGTTCCTTCTCAAGCTCCGCGAGCCGGAGCGCTAAGCCAGAATCAACAAATCTCTCAGCCTCTTGCAGGAGGCCCATCGCCTCCCGTGCCCGCTGTAAAGCTTCGTTGAGACGCCCAATAGCCTTCTGGCCCTGGTCGAAATTGAGGATATCTCTTGCACACTTATCCCGACGGATGGCAGCATCGTCGCAATAAGAGTTGAGCGCGCCGATGGTAACAGGAGTCTGCGCCCAGTCAATTTTCGCCGACTGCTGTGCCAGCGATGCCAGCTCAGAAGCGCTCCTGACTAGCTCATCCGCCATTAATTCCTTATCAGTCGCGCTTGTGCGCCACCCGAGACGGCTCAACATTTCGTTGAGGCGTGTAGCGATGGAATCCGACTCCTGAGTTATGCCACTAGACTCGCTGATTTGCCCTTCGAGAATAGACACTTCCTCGGTCATCTGTCCCTTAAGCGCCCGCTGATCGCCGAGCCTTGTGCCCAATGCGTCATGTACCCGTTCTATATCTCTCCAGGTCTTGGACGCATCTGGTCCTACCAGCAACTTCGAGAGATCTTCTTCAATACCGGCGGTAGACTCCGCCAAGCTCACCGCTGCATCGGTATTAAGAAAATTGAATTGACCAAAACTCAGGAACAGGTTGTTAGTCTTGATCTCCGACTGGCCATACCACGAAAGGTTCCGATCCCTAAAGGACTGCAGATCGCGAGCCGATGTTGCAACTTCCGTGGTTCCGTCGGCATACTTCGCAGTCAGTTCATACGTGGGCGGCGATGAAGGATTCCGTTTGTTGCGGCCTTGCTGAAGCAGCGCGAAGCTGCGCTCAAAGACTTTGACGAGAAGCTGTCAAAGCTCGGGTATGAGGCTCCTGCAAACAAGTCCAGGAGAAGCCACCACAAAAAGGCAGATCCGCCTGCCGCGCAAAAGGATAAACCGAAGGCGTGAGCGGCGCTTTGATGCGGCGCGCGGGGAAGGAATGAAGACCGAAGCGGCGGTATCCTGGCTTCATGGACGACCAAGAGAGCGACCAGGAAATAGGGTTCATCTATTACAACGAGGCGGGCGAACTGCACCGCGAGGACGGTCCGGCTTTCGATGGCGACAAGACGAAGATCTGGGCTTTGCACGGGAAGGAAGTCACCGAGCAGGAAGTCGCCGCCTACCGGCAGGCCAAGGAGCAAACGCTGCGGATGAAGAAGTCCTGGGAGCAGGAACAAATCCGGCAGCTCACGGAAGGCACAGCAGCGCCCATCAAGGTGCGCGGCCCCCTGAGGCTGCGAAAGCCGTGATGGCCGCGTCTCGGGCCAATGCGGGGGCCGTCGAAAGAGTGAAATTTACACAGTTTCTTACACAGTTTCACATTCGCAGATTGGAAGTAGTTTGTTTTGCAATGAGTTAGAACGATACCGAGAGGACTTAAAATCCGTTTCTCGCAAGGAGAGTGTCGGTTCAAGTCCGACTTCGGGCACCACTTCCGCATTTCCGAGGACCGCTGGGCGAGGCATCTGTGTTAGGATGCCCCGCAGATGGCAGACGCGGCGCCTCGCATTCCTGACTCCCACAAAAGCGCGTTCTGGATTTACGGCGTCACGGCGATGATCCTGCGCGAGCCGCTGTCGATTGTAACCCGCGACCTGTCGGCAAAGGGTTTGGGCGATGCTTCCGTGCGCGTTGAGTGCTTGCGGATGCTGGTGGTCCTGGTGGTGCTCTCTCGGCAATTTTTGGCGGCAGGTATATATTTCGATCGCGTTTATCTGCAGCCGGACTCGGCGTCGAAGTATCCGCGTAAGAGCTATCCTGTGGATTTTCTGACGCGATTGGTAGATCTGTTGGCAGCCGTGGCGGCATCGACGGCGGTCGGTTTGCACGCCTTCCTGATCGGCGGACTGGCTTCCTTTACCTGGATCATCACCCTGTTGCTTTTCTTCGATTTGCTCTGGGCGTTCACGGCCCGCGCAGCTGGGTACTCGACAGCAATTGAACTCCGGTCGACAGCGAGCAGTAGTCTGCTGATCTTGCTACTGTGTGGCGCTCTGTATGGAGTTTGCCGAATGTCCGGACTCCAGCCGCAAACTTTTGATGTCGGGTTCCTCGTGGTCGTCCTCGCGAGTACCGCCATTCAACTGGCAGGCCTAATCCAGTCCTACGGGCAGGCCTAGTTTCGGTCTTGAGCGATTGCGCCCTGGCTTTGTTTGGATTGCAGGGGAGGGTTAGGTCTCTTGATCGGCGAGCCGGCAGAGCACGAGCTGTTCGATTGTCTCGCGGGGCAGCCGGTATAGATTTGCTGTGAATTGAACAATCCGTTGAAATTCCACTGGATTGTCTCGATGATCGGCCAGGATCTCGATAGCTAGGCGGAGCGATTCCGTTTCCATGAAGGTTGGACTTATGATGTCCGGCACCTTCCAGCAACGCAACGGGACCGCGGGTCCATTACGGGCTAGAACCGATCCCGCAAAGGCATCAAAATGGCACCCTGCCAAGAATCGGTAGTGCAAATCTACTATTGACATGATACGCTCGGGGTGGGGAAAGAACCGTGAAACATGGTTCTTGTTGTCGAGAGGCCGGGACAGTCCTCCAAATACTTGTTCCGGCCTTTTGTATTTTGAGTGAGTTCCAAACGGACCCACTACCTCCTCGGCACCCCATTTGACAGCTCTCGATAAAATTTGGTAACCTTTGAGAGTTTGGCGAGTTGACCTCTGCTCCCACGCTACCGCTTCCTGAAGCAAGAGTCCCGGAATCACGGGTAGGGAAGTCCGGCTGGGGGTCGGCCCCGCTGCTGCGGCGTTCTTTACAGCGTCGTTTGTATGGGCTTGTCCGAGTTCTTTAGCCCGAAAAGTTTTGGGAATGATCGCTGCGGCTACGCGGTGTAAATTTCCGGGTTGGAATCAAACAATTTTTGTCAGGCGATCCCGCGTGCGCGGATAACACCGCGAAAGACGCCGCGAGGATGCTGCCGCCGAGAGAGGAAGTTTCGTGCCGACGTTCAATCAACTTGTCCGTAAAGGCCGCCGCCCCACGCGCTATAAGACCGCGAGCCCTGCATTGCAGGCCTGCCCGCAGCGTCGTGGAGTTTGCACGCGTGTATATACAACGACTCCGAAGAAGCCGAACTCGGCGCTTCGCAAGGTCGCCCGTGTGCGGCTGACCAATCAGATTGAAGTCACGACGTACATCCCTGGCGTGGGTCACAATCTGCAGGAGCACTCGATTGTCCTGATCCGCGGAGGCCGCGTAAAAGATCTTCCGGGTGTCCGCTATCACATCGTGCGCGGTACTCTCGACACCGCCGGCGTCAGTGGGCGTCTGCAGAGCCGTTCGAAGTACGGCGCCAAGCGCCCGAAGGGAGGAGCGAAGTAACCTATGCCGCGTAGACGCAGACCCGAATCCCGCGAGATTCTGCCCGATCCTGTGTATGGTTCGACGCTCGCTGAAAAATTCGTCAATTCGATGATGTGGGATGGCAAAAAGGCCACTTCGCAAAACATCTTCTATCAAGCTATGGACAAGATCCGGGAGCGCTCTGGCGACGACCCGTTGAAGTTGTTCAAGAAAGCTGTGGAGAACTGCCGGCCGCTCGTTGAAGTGAAGACGCGCCGCGTCGGTGGAGCCAACTATCAGGTGCCGGTGGAAGTGCCAACGAACCGCCGCACCAGCCTCGCGATTCGCTGGCTTCTGATTAATGCTCGTTCGCGCCCGGAAAAAGGCATGCCTGAAAAATTGGCAAACGAGCTGAATGACGCCTCCAATATGCGCGGCGGGGCGATTAAGAAGAAAGACGACGTGCACCGTATGGCTGAAGCCAATAAAGCTTTTGCTCATTACCGGTGGTAGGCATTGGTTCTGTAAAAGGAGACGACTGGCACCTGGCTCCATAGCCAAGCTGGAAATAGTATGGCCCGCACTGTAGCACTCGAGAAGATGAGAAATATCGGCATCATGGCGCACATCGATGCTGGTAAAACCACCACAACCGAGCGCGTGTTGTATTACACGGGCCGTACGTACAAGATTGGCGAAGTTCATGAAGGCACTGCCGTCATGGACTGGATGGCGCAGGAGCAGGAGCGTGGCATCACGATTACGTCGGCCGCGACGACTTGCCAGTGGCGCGATTGCAACATCAATATCATTGACACGCCTGGCCACGTGGACTTCACGGCCGAAGTGGAGCGCAGTCTCCGCGTGCTCGACGGCGCCATTGCCGTGTTCGATGCAGTCGCTGGCGTGCAGCCGCAATCGGAAACCGTATGGCGTCAGGCGGACAAGTACAAAGTCCCGCGCGTGTGCTTCATCAATAAGATGGACCGCATCGGCGCTGACTTCTATCGCTCGGTCGAAACCATCGTGGATCGCCTGCGGGCGCGTCCGGTGCCGATTCAGATTCCGATCGGCGCGGAAGACCAGTTCAAGGGTGTTGTGGATCTGGTGTCGATGACGGCGCGTGTGTGGCGCGATGATTCGCTTGGCGCGCAGTACGACGACGTTGAGATCCCTGCTGACCTTGCTGAAATGGCCAAGGAATACCACGACAAGATGGTAGAGGCGATCTCGGAATCCGACGACGCCTTGTTTGAGAAATTTGTCGAAGGCAAGTCGATTTCGGAAGAAGAAATCCGCGCCGGTATCCGCAAGGCGACGATTGCTCAGAACATCTTCCCGGTGATCTGCGGCACGGCGTTTAAGAACAAAGGTGTCCAGAATATGCTGGACGCCATTGTTGACTACCTGCCCTCCCCGCTCGATGTGCCGGCCGTCGAAGGCACCGATGTCGACGATAAAGAAAAGAAGCTGGTTCGCCCCAGTTCCGATAGTGAGCCGTTTTCGGCCCTCGTCTTCAAGATCATGACCGACCCGTTTGTTGGCCAGCTGGCCTTCATTCGTGTTTACTCGGGCAAACTGAACTCGGGCGAATCGGTCTATAACGTAGCTAAGGGCCGCAAAGAGCGCATTGGCCGCTTGGTGAAGATGCACGCGAATAAGCGTGAGGATATCACTGAGGTTCTGGCTGGCGACATTTGTGCTGCGGTTGGTTTGAAGTCGGTAATCACGGGTGACACGATTTGCGACGAAAAGGCTCCGGTGATTCTCGAGTCGATCGATTTCCCGGCGCCGGTGATTCAGCTTGCCATCGAGCCGAAGACAAAGGTTGACCAGGAAAAGTTGGGCATGGCGATCGCGAAGCTCGTGCAGGAAGATCCGACGCTGAAGGTTTCGACTGATCCTGACACGGGCCAGACGATTTTGGCCGGCATGGGTGAGTTGCACTTGGAAATTATCGTCGACCGCATGCAGCGTGAATTCAATGTGGGCGCGAACGTCGGTAAACCGCAGGTGGCGTACCGTGAAACGATTCGCCAGCTGGCGGAATACGATTACACGCACAAGAAACAGACTGGTGGAAGCGGCCAGTACGCCCGCTGCAAGCTGCGCATTGAGCCGAATCCGGGCAAAGACTTCGAATTTGAGAACGAAGTTACGGGCGGCAACATTCCGAAAGAATTTATTCCTGCCATCGAAAAGGGCGTTGTCGAAGCCCTGGAGCATGGAATCATGGCTGGCTATCCTATGTCGGACGTGAAAGTGTCGGTGTTTGACGGCGCCTATCACGATGTTGACTCTTCGGAAATGGCGTTCAAAATTTGCGCCTCGGTTTGTATCAAAGAAGCGGCCCGCAAGGCGAAGCCGGTGTTGCTTGAGCCGGTGATGCGCGTGGAAGTCGTGGTGCCTGATGAATATATGGGTTCGGTGAATGGCGATTTGATTTCGCGCCGCGGACGCCTGGAAGGCACGGAGATTTTAGGTTCGACGCACATCGTTAAAGCGATGGTGCCGCTGTCGGAAATGTTTGGTTATGCGACCGAATTGCGGTCGCGCACGCAGGGCCGCGGGGCGTTCACAATGCACTTCGGCCAATACGAAGAAGTGCCGCGCAGCATTGCGGACGAAATCGTCAGTAAGTCGCAGGGCAAGGTCACGCAGTAATCTGGAGCGCGCAGTAATCACGGTTATTTGACTTAGATCAGGAGAACGAACAACCATGGCGAAGGAAAAATTTGATCGTAGTAAGCCGCACTGTAACGTGGGGACGATTGGGCACATCGATCACGGCAAGACGACGTTGACGGCGGCGATTACG
>JBEBGM010000151.1:0-1947 GCA_040081455.1 Bryobacteraceae bacterium | reverse complement strand
GTATTTTATGCGCGTGAAAGTAACCGCTACAGAGATGGCCGATGGGAGCAAGTCCGTTCTGGATCACGTCCTGAACACGGGCGAGACTGTGGAGATTCAACGGCACGGGCGGACGCTGGCTGAAATCAACCGCAAGGCCGGAGTGAGCCGCACGGAGTTTGTCCGGTTGATGCGGGGACGCGGCTTCAGCGACGAGGACAACCACCAACTCAAACAGGCGATGGACGCCGCGTCGGAAGTCTTTGGCTATGCCGGTCGCGATTGATACCAGCGTGCTCATCGCTGGCGAGAAGCTGGGCGACTTTGACGCGCTGCTACCCAAAAACGAGGCCGGGCCGTTCTACATTCCCGCGCACGCGGCGGCGGAATTTCTGGTCGGCACGCATCCCCCGGTGAAAGCAGAACTGCGCCGGCGCGCCGCCGCGCTTTATCAGAACCGTTTCCGTGCGCTGGTCTCCCACTTCACTGAGGCGGACGCTGCGGCGCTTGCCGCGTTGATCTCCGAACTCCGGGGCAAGGGTCAACAGATGAAGTTTTTCGACGCGGCCATTGCAGCCACCGTGATCTCCCGTGGGGACAAACTGCTGGCGGTGGATTCGGACTTTGACCGTGTGAAGGATCGGGTCAAGTTGCTGTCGCCTTAACGCAAGGCCGCAACCGAATTGAACCGCGGATTACGCGGATAACACGGATAAGAACGGCTTGACGCGAATTCCGCGAATTGGCGCCAATTGGTGAAATTCGTTTGGAAGGTTTTTTCTGAATCCGTGTTCCTCCGTGTCCATCCGTGGTTGAACTGCGTTTTCCGGTTTAACTTCGCGCCTTCGTGTCTATGTTGTTCGATCCTGTTGTTCCCCGGAGAGGGCTTCGCCCTGCAATTGTTTCGTTGCCATTTTCGTGTGTTTGGTGTGTTTCGTGGTTAATCTGACTGCATGGATTCGATTGAATGAGGCGCATTGATTATACTTCCGTGCTCTCGGCAGATTACCGGGCAGAGCTTGAGGCGTTGTTGTTCTTCAATCCCGAGCAACACCGGTTTCGCGACAAGATCCGCACGGTGATTGAAACGCATGGCGTGCCGGTCATCCACGCCGAGAAGGACCGGCTCAATGTCCGGTTAAAGAATGGCTCCGAAGTTCAAACCCTTTATGCGCTGGCCGGATCAAAAGCGCGGTCACAACTGGTGGGTGTGGTGGTCTATACGCGCTCAAACCCCGCCACCATCACCGTGCTTCACATCGCCGTGAGCGAGGATTATTCCTCCCAGGGCCGCCATCACAAACAGATGATGGTGCCGCTGTTCATCGGCAAGCTTCGGGAGATTGGCAGACAGATCAAGGGCGTCACCATGCTCCGCCTGCTCTACGATACCGACAAGTTCCGGGAGATTCCGGTTTAAGTAGCGGCGGGCGTCCCGCCTGCGGTGGAGCCGGGCATCCCTGCCCGGCGGAATAGATCGCACGCAGCGCCAAGGAGGATAGGAGTTCTGACGCACGACTCCTCATCGAGCGCCTTTTCCGGGCGGCAAAGATGCACGCCCTCTACGGCAACCAAGGATGGTCGACGCCACAAGTTCCGCGAGATTCCTGTTTGATCCTAAAATCGGCAGTTAACGCAAAGACGCCAGGAGGCAAAGGCGCAAGGGAGCGGGCGAAGAAAGGACAGGTTCAGATGACTCACCTGCCGGGGTGACGGCCCGAGGCAACTCATATCGTTGCAGTGCTATCTCTCAACTTCGTTACGTTCTGCCAAGACTTTCACGGAGCGCGGACAGCCTTGTCCGCGCGTTCCGGTTCGTGTGAAAGCAAAACACGGACCCGGCACTCCGCGCTCCTGCGGCTGCGTCTTTGCACCTTTGCGTCTTTGCGTTAAAAGACTTCTGCATTGTTTCAGCTAAAGCTTGAACTCCAGCCCCGGCTTGCCAGTCCGTGTGCATTCGGCTATTGA
>JBEBGM010000150.1:0-1966 GCA_040081455.1 Bryobacteraceae bacterium | reverse complement strand
CTTGTGCCCGGCCCAAGTGCGAACAAGCCAGATCAGTGACCGAATCTCTTCTTGCCACTGTTGGTCGTACGCCCCCAAAACCGCCCGAGCCTGACAGAGGGTATGCAGCAGCTTCGACTTCTGCGCTTTGTCGTCTTTACCCAACTCAAACGCAGCTTCAGCTTGCTGAACTGTCCCTAACAGCACCTGCTTCCGCGCGATACCAGCCTGGATCGTGATCGCCCAAGCTTTGTTCAGCTTTCGGCAGTCATCGGCCATGCCCTGGGTGAAGTCATACCCTTGAACAAGGCCGCGGAACTGTCCTACTGGCATCCGGTTCGTGAAGAAGTCGGTGAGTTCTTTGCGGACCAGGTTGTACATGGCTCCAATACGGTCGCTGGGCGGACATTCGAAGTGTTCCGGCAGATCCTTGACAGATCGAACCTTCTTCGCTCGAAGCCACTGCGCCGCCGGAGTCAGCTTGATCGCGTCCCGGATGGATCGGATCTTTTCCTGGTCGGGTGTTACGCCGTGTTTCAGTTGATCCAGGGCGTTTTGCAGTTGCTCGACCAGTTCGCGATGAAGATCTTCCCGGCCAGCCGCTGTGCATTGAGTCATCAAATCGGTGATTGAGCCGATCTGATTTCCCATCGCGCCAACTGCTACCTGCGGAAGGTTCCACCACGGTGAGCGAGCTTTCTTTGCCTTGGTTTTCTCGATTGCGCCGTTGCCTTTGTAGCTGAAGCGATGCTCCACAAACCTGGGGAAGCGGTCGCCTTCTACTACGCAGACAAAGTCGAAGTCGTAGTCTCCTCCATTCTTAGCCGCGGTTTTCGAGTGCAACGTGAAGGTGCCCTCGAGTTCCAACTGCGTCGTCGCGATCACTTCGGCCAGGGTGTCTTTTTCGGAACATCCCTGACGATCGAGTTCTTGCGCGAGCAGATGCCGCAGTTCAGTAGTGGGAATCTTGGTGTAGGGGAGCAAGTCTTCCTTCATGCGCACCGGATAGCGAACGACCAACCCTCGGTTTGTGACCAGGGAATTGATCGAACGATCCTGCGGCATCCAGTCGGACCCGGAGTACACTTTTCCGCCGTGCAGAAACAGGTAGCCATCGTCTGCCAACGCGAACGCCGGCATTTCAAAACCACCCGCCGTGCATACTTTGAACGCCCATCGTGCCAGAACCCGTTGCAACTGGTTGTTGACCCAAGGATGCTGAATCAGGAAACCAGTTGGATCGGCTTTCAGAATTCCTTCGAGAACAGAACGTTCAACGGAAGTAGTGTCGTCGCCTTCGGCCGGAGTCTCGTCGATCAGCGGGCGCTGAGTTTCTGAGATCCCGAGAAGGCGAAACAGTTCCGTGAAGTCGCGGCTTTCGAGGAGTTCCTTGAGCTTGGAGGATTGGGCGAGGGCGTGCGGCTTGATTTCGTGAGCGAACGAATCTTCCGGAGCGTGCTGGATGACCGTATAGCTCGATTCGAAGTTCAGGAGCCGCGAACATTCACGAATACCAAGAATCATTTCGCCGGCGAATGTGCGTGCTTCGCCAGTGAGCCAAGCGACGAGTTTGCTGGGACCCTTGTATTCAGGTTTGACGGACGAGACAGGCAGGACAATGTCGGTATCCAAGGCATCGGCGATATCGTCGCACATGACCTTGAAGCTGCCTTTCGCCTGTGTTTGAGCGAACGCAAGACGGAACTGGTAGAAACGGCCATCGGGCAGAGCAAGCTTGTCAAACAGCGACTTGCGAATCCAGCCACGACAGTCATTGGTTCCCAATTCGTGATCCGGCACCACGGTAACGCGGCCTTGTGGAACCTGCATTCTCACCTGGCAAGGAGAGACCAGAATTCCGAAGTACGTCACAGCAGCTTGCGGCCAGTCGGAAAAGCGCGCCGCGAGAGGACGTTCAAAACGAGCATCCACCGCGTAGTACTTTCCGCTTTTGGCCGATCCAGAAGCACCAATCAGCCGGTAGTCG
>JBEBGM010000051.1:0-27276 GCA_040081455.1 Bryobacteraceae bacterium | reverse complement strand
TTCAGGAACGCGTTCCCTTGTCGCCACTATCGGTAGACGACGACCGGCTATTGTTTCGAAACAGCTCACGACTTGAATCTTTCATTCCCTCTTTGCGGGAGGGTTTCACACTGCATCGGGCAGAGTCTAGAGTACCCGCGCTTTGGTGGCCCCGTACTGTGCAAGACCAACACCGGGGCTTCTTGCCTACACTGTACGGGTGGTTGGGTGCGGTGGGGTGCGAGTATTTCGCGATGTTGTGGTTAATGACGGTGTTTTTTGTTTTCGCTCGGTTGTGACGGAGTTATTGCGCCGGGGCTAAGGCCGGCGCGCGGAGGCAGCTCCGCCCTCCGGCTCGCTTACACGGATCGCGGGGGGAGTGGATTGATTGGGACGAGCGACGGGCGTCGAGAGAGTCTCGACGCGGCACGTACGAGTGCGTGGGCTACGTCGGCGGCTGGAGTACTTGCGCTACTGCTGCGGCCAGTAGCCGGGGCGGACGCGGATGACGGCGTAGGGTTGTTTGGGGACGGCGACTTGAATTTGGTGGAAGCCGGTTTTTCCGGACGATTGCGGGACGAAGCTGAGCAGGTATTGGCTGTGGATCTCTTCACCGGCTCGGGAAATGGCTTTCTCTAATCCATCGAGCGTCGTGAACGAGAGGCGGCCGCCGCCGGTGGCTTTGGCGAAGGCGTCGGCGGCGTTTTTGTTGCCTAAGCGGCCGAACTCCACCATCGTCGCGCCGATGTCCCAGGTGGCTCCCGCGGTTGCGGGCATGGACGGATTGTCTTCGGGCTTCGCGGTGAAGGCGGAAGCTTGCACGGAATAGGTTCCCGAATAGACGGCAACTCCGGCGCGTTGGGCCTCTTCGATGACGTCGGTGAGTTTTGCCTTGCTGCCGCGGTCGCGCGACTCACCGAGGATCAACAGAATGCGGCGGTAATTTTCGGGACGCGTTGCGAGCATCTTGGCGCCTTCCGAGATCGCGTCGATCATACGGGCGGTTTTAATCGAGTAAGCATTGATGCGCTCGACGGCGCCGCTAACCGTTGAGGCATCGGTGGTGAACTCCTGGAGTGTTTTCACTTCGGAGTTGTAGGAAATCACGGCGACTTGTCCGCGCTCTCCGGCGACGATGGGTTTGAACATACCGCTGACGCGGCGAATTTTGGCAAGTTCCGGGCTCGAAATTCCGCTGGTTTGAATGGCGATCACCAAGGCGATGGGTGCGAGCACGGTGTCTGACGTATCCAGGCGGACCTTCTGCGGCTTGCCTTCATCGGTGAGGATGAAGTCTTCCAGCTGCAAACCGTCGATCAGCTTGCCTTTGCGATCGGTGACGGTGACAGGCACCAGCACCAGGGGGACGTTGGTGCGGATGACTGCATCCGACGCCGCGGGTTCGGGACGCTGTGCGAAACAGCTGCTCGCAAGGAGCAGGACGACGAGGTACGCTGCGCTGAGGCGGATCACTGCTTTTATTATCCGATGATTGTGGGACGGGGCTGCGAGGCAGAGGGTTCCCCGCACGTTCAGGAGATTGCGAGCCGTTGGCTCATTTGCGCGATTGCCAATCGCGCGCGGGCTCCCAGCCCGCACTACGAGGCTCTCGCGCTACGCTAAAGAATTCATTATGTCTGATCGATTGGAAGAACTGCGCAAACGACATGCGGCTGCAGAGGCGGGCGGTGGAGAAGAACGTCGCGCGAGGCAGCATAAAGAAGGCAAGCTTTCGGCGCGCGAGCGCATCGAACTGCTGCTCGACGAGGGAACGTTTGAGGAGACCGACAAGCTGGTCCGCCATCATTGCCACGATTTCGGCATGGACGAACAGGTGATCGACGGCGACGGCTTCATCACGGGCTGGGGCTTGATCCACGGGCGTCCGGCGTATGTGTTTGCACAGGATTTCACGGTGTTTGGCGGATCGCTTTCGGATGCGAACGCGCGGAAGATCGTCAAGATCATGGACATGGCGATGAAGACGGGCGCGCCAGTGATCGGGTTGAACGATTCGGGCGGCGCGCGCATTCAGGAAGGTGTGCTGTCGCTGGCGGGCTACGCGGATATTTTTCTGCGCAACACGCTTTCAAGCGGAGTGATTCCGCAGATCTCCGCGATCATGGGCCCGTGCGCGGGCGGCGCGGTGTATTCGCCTGCGTTGACCGATTTCGTCTTCATGGTGGAAAAGACCAGTTACATGTTCGTGACGGGTCCGGATGTGATCAAGACGGTCACGCATGAGGATGTGACCAAAGAAGACCTGGGCGGCGCGGCGACTCATAACGCGACCAGCGGCGTGGCGCACTTTCAGGCGCAGAATGACGCCGAATGTTTGCAGATGATTCGCGAGCTGATGAGCTATTTGCCGCAGAACAATCGCGACGATGCTCCTGCACGGGCGTGTGATGATCCAGAGGATCGCCAGGATGCGGCGCTCGATACCCTAGTGCCGGCGGAATCGAACAAGCCGTACGACATCAAAGACGTGATTCAGCGCGTGGCGGATCACGGCGAGTTCTTTGAAGTGCATAGCCATTGGGCTCGTAACATTGTGGTGGGTTTCATCCGCATGGGCGGGCAGAGCGTGGGCGTGGTGGCAAATCAGCCCGCGTTTTTGGCTGGGTGTCTGGATATTGATTCGTCCACCAAGGGCGCGCGCTTTGTGCGCTTCTGCGACGCGTTTAATATACCGATTCTGACGTTTGAAGACGTGCCGGGCTTTTTGCCGGGGACCGCGCAGGAGTTTGGCGGCATCATCCGTCACGGAGCGAAGCTACTCTATGCGTATGCCGAGGCGACGGTGCCGAAGATCACGGTGATCACGCGCAAGGCTTATGGCGGGGCCTATTGCGTGATGGGTTCGAAGCACCTGCGGACGGATGTGAATTTGGCGTGGCCATCGGCGGAGATCGCGGTGATGGGCGCCGAGGGCGCGGTGAACATCGTTTACCGGCGCGAGATTGCGTCGGCGGAAAATCCGGAAGCCGTGCGCGCGTCGAAGATCGAAGAGTTTCGCGAGCGCTTTGCGAGCCCGTTTGTGGCGGCGGAGAATGGTTTTCTCGATGACGTGATTGAGCCGCGCGAGACGCGGCCTCGTGTGATTCGCGCGCTGCGCATGCTGCGTACCAAGGTGGACACGATGCCGAAGAAGAAGCACGGGAATATTCCGCTCTAGGGGAATTCGCAGACCCGAAAGACGCGCGACCCGCATATCCCCTCTCGGGTTAATCGGGTCCGCGCTCGTGAGAAAATCCGGCCCTTGTTTCCACTAAAAAGACAGGATGCAAGCAGCCGTTACTACAGCTCGCGTGATCGCGCCGGAGAGAGTGACCGGGCCGGCCGGAGGCGCCGTCTCGAAGACGCATGCTGAGCTAATTCGCGAGAACGCGGAACTGATGCGCGAGAATGCCGAGCTTGCCCGTGAGAACGGCGAACTGGGGCGAGACAACGCGGAACTGGAGCAGTTTGTCTGGAGCGCTTCGCACGATTTGAAAGAGCCGCTGCGAATGGTATCAAACTGGCTTGATCTTTTGGAGCAGCGGCACGGCCAACAGTTGCCCGAAGAAGGGCAGGAGTACTTGGGCATCGCACGGACGGGCGCCGCGCGGATGCAGAACCTGATCGACGACTTGCTGGGTTTCGCACGGCTGGGGGCGCGGGCGTTTGCGCCAGAGTGTGTCAATTCGGAGATCGCCGTGACGGCGGCGCTCGCGAACCTGGATCCGGCAATTCGCGAAAGCGGCGCGGAGATTGAGTGTTCGGTGCTGCCCGATCTGATGGCGGATCCGGGGTTGCTCACGCAGGTGTTTCAAAACCTCATTGGAAATGCGGTCAAGTTCCGCGGCGCCGATGCGCCAAGAGTGCGGATCAGCGCGGAACGAAACGGCGAAGGGTGGGTGTTCGCGGTCGGCGATAACGGCATCGGCATACCGGTTGAGTACCATAGCCGCATCTTTCAAGTGTTTGAGCGGTTGCACTCGGCCGACGAATATCCGGGGACGGGTATCGGCCTGACGATTGTGCAACGGGCGATCGAGAAACATGGCGGACGAATTTGGGTGGAGTCCAAAGAGGGAGAAGGCGCGACGTTTTTGTTCTTGGTGCCGGATAGAAGATCGGCGTAATTGTGGGGCGGGTCGAAAGCCCACGCGGGATTGGGAATCCCACTGGTGTGGGAAGGGGGATGGAGTGGGTTCCCCGAATTTGCGCGAATGCCATTCGCGCGCGGACTTCCAATCCGCTCCACGTCTGGATTCAAAGGGCAGGAAGAACTAAACTTCGTCGGACGACGGCTCGGTTGCGGCTTGTGTTTCCTGCGTTTGCTTCGTCAGGCGCTCAAAGAATTTTTTGATCATCATCTTTGCGGTGCCGTCGATCAGGCGCTGGCCCACCGAGGCAATCGTGCCTCCGATCTGGGCGTCGCCGTCGTAGGTGACTTCAGTGCCATCCTCGACTGCTGCCAGTTTCAAGAGGCCGTCGCCTTTGACGAAGCCGATTTTGCCGGTGCCTTCGACGATGAGGCGGAAGCTATCGGGCGGAGTCTGATCGGCGATGCGCACCTTGCCCTCGAAGACCCCGGAGAGGCTCGCAAGCACCATCTTCATCTTCATGCGGTATTCGTCCTGGCCGATGAGTTCGAGCGATTCGCAGCCGGGGATTGCCTTCGCTAGAATATCGGGATTCTGCATCGCCGTGTAGGCTTGGCCGGCGGGAAGGCTGAGGGTGTAGGTTCCGGTGATTTTCACGTTGGTCTCTGGAGGATTTTGGAATAAGGAAAGGAGCGAGGTTGACTCGCTCCTTCTTGATTATGAATCCTGAGCCAGACGGGGGCTGGCTGCAGTTCTAGGGATCTGCGCCACTATCCTAGCGTCGCGGTCAGGGCGCGGGCGGTGTAGACCGACGCCAGATGCTTGCGGTAATCGGCGGAGGCGTGGAGGTCCGAGTTGGCATCCACACCTTGCGCGACTAAGGCCGCGGTGGCCTGGATATCGGCGGCCGAGCCTGCGGTGCCGATGATCGCCTTTTCGGCGGCCGATGCGCGGTAAGCACGGTTCGATAAGCCGGTGACGCCGATGTTCGCCAAAACCACTTGGCCGCCGGATTTTTGCGCGCGGACCGCGATACCAACCATCGCAAAGCCGCTCGCCGGTTGCGGGGCCTTTTGATAGCTGGTGCGGACGTCGGCTCCTTCGATGGGGACGATGAGTTCGCGCACGATTTCGCCGGGTTCGAGCGTAGTTGTGAAGGCGTCGACGATGAATTCGTCAGCGGGAACGGTGCGTTCGCCGTCGGCTCCACGGATGACGATCTTCGCTTCGAGGGCTTGTAGTGCCGCCGGGTAATCGGCCGAAGGATCGTTGTGGGCGATGCTGCCGCCGACGGTTCCGGTGTTGCGGACCTGCACGTCGCCGATGGCTGCGGCGGTTGCCGCAAGCAGCGGGCATTTCGCGCGCACAAGCGAGGAACTTTCGACGGCGTAATGCGTTGCCGTCGCGCCGATGTGCAGGTTGCCGGCTGCTTCCCTGATGTAATTCAGGTCTTTGATGCGCGCGAGGTCCACCAGGTGTTCGGGCGTGGCCAGGCGGAGCTTCATCATCGGAATAAGGCTCATGCCGCCAGCCAATGCCTTCGCGCCGCCGGCGAGCAACTGCAGCGCTTCTTCGAGCGTTTTCGGAGCCGAGTATTCAAACGTTTGGGGAATCATTAGTTCTTCCCTCCCACCAGTTTCCAGATTTTTTCGGGGGTGAGCGGCATGTCGATGTGCCGCACGCCGAGGTGAGAAAGCGCGTCCACAACCGAATTCACCATGGCGGGCGATGCGCCGATGGTGCCGGCTTCGCCAACGCCTTTGGCTCCAAGCGGGTTTACGTTGGTGGGCGTGATGGTGTGATCGCTTTCAATCCACGGCATCATGTGCGCGCGAGGCATGGCGTAATCCATATACTCGCCCGTGATCAACTGGCCATTGTCATCATAGACGGCTTGTTCCCAGAGAGCCTGTCCAAGGCCCTGGGCGACGCCTCCGTGCACCTGGCCATCGACGATCAGCGGATTCAAGATGTTTCCGCAATCGTCCACGGCAACGTAGCGGCGGATTTTAATTTCGCCGGTGTCCGGCGTGATTTCGCTGACCACGATGTGCGCACCGAAAGGGAACGTGAAGTTGGTGGGCTCCCAGAAGTGCGTGGCCATGAGGCCGGGTTCCGTGTTAGGGGGAAGCTTCATCGCGCGATAGGTGGCCGCGGCGATTTCGGCGAGCGATTTCGAGTTGCCCGTTTTGTTGCAGATCACCTGGCCGCCGCTGTAGGTGACGTCTTCGGATTCGAGCATCATCGCGCCGAACTTTTTCGCTTTGACTTTCAGATCCTGCAGAGCAAAGTAGAGTGCCGCGCCGCCGACGGCCGTGTTGCGGCTGCCGAAGGTGCCGATGCCGTACTGCACGATGGCGGTGTCGCCGTGGAGCACGAGCACGTCATCGATGTCGACGCCGAGCTCATCGGCGGTCACCTGCGCGAACGTGGTCTCCTCACCTTGTCCGTGCGGAGAAGAACCGGTCATGACAGTGACTTTGCCGGAGGGTTCGATTCGCACCGAAGCGCTTTCCCATCCACCGGCGGGCGTTGCGGGCGATGGACCCAGCGCGCAAATTTCGCCGTATGTCGAGAGACCGATGCCGATCAACTTGCCTTGCTTGCGGCCTTCGGCTTGTTCGGCGAGCAGTTGCTTATAGCCGACGAGATTCAGTGCCTTCTCGAGCGGGGCCGCGTAATCGCCGGTGTCGTAGGTGAGGCCGGTGGCCGTTGGATACGGGAACTCTTCTTTTTGGATGAAGTTCTTCAGGCGGATCTCGGCGGGATCCATCTTCAGTTCGTCGGCGAGGATGTCCACCATGCGCTCGATGCCGTGGGTGGCTTCGGGACGGCCAGCGCCGCGGTAGGCGTCGGTGGCCACGCAGTTGGTGAAGGCGCCGACGATCTCCGCGCGAATGTTCTTGGTGCGATAAAGGCCGGGCATCATCAGCACGCTCAGCGTGGGGATCGCCGGCGTCAGCAGTTGGTGGTACGCGCCCAGATCCTGAATGATCTTAAGCTTGATGCCGGTGATGGTGCCGTCTTTTTTGGCGGCGACTTCGTAGTAATCCACGTGTCCGCGGCCGTGAATGGTGCACAGGAAGTTTTCGCGGCGCGATTCAATCCACTTGACGGGCTTGCCGACTTTCATCGAAATAAAGCCCATCAAAGCTTCTTCGGCGTAGACATTGAGCTTGCTGCCGAATCCGCCGCCGACTTCCGGAGTGATCACGCGGCAGCGATTTTCTTCGAGGCCAAGCATACCGGCGACCAGAGTGCGGACCAAGTGAGGGATCTGCGTGGAAGTGTAGAGATTCAACTGGCGATCAGCCGCGCGCCACTCGGCGACCACGCCGCGCGTTTCCATCGCCGAGGGAATCAGGCGCTGGCTGACGATGCGTTCTTTGACAATGACGTCGGCTTCCGCAAAAGCTTTGTCGATCTCGCCGCCTTCTTGCAAATAGGTGAAGGCGATGTTGTCCGTCCAGCCGGGATGGACGGGAGGCGCGCCAGGAGCGAGCGCTTTTTCGGGATCTGCAACGGCAGGGAGAACGTCGTAATCCACTTCAACGAGTTCCGCCGCGTCGCGGGCCAGATACTTATCGCGAGCAACAACAACAGCGACCGGGTGGCCGACGAAGTAAACGCGCAACAGCGCCAGGATATAGTGGTGCGGCACACGCAGGCCGGGGAGCGAGGCTCCGCACGGTACAGGGCCGACTTTCTCGGTGTCGATGCCGGTGTACACAGCGACAACGCCGGGGGCTGCGGCCGCCGCCTTTGTATTGATGGATCGGATGTTCGCGGCGGCGTGCGGGCTACGAATGACCGCGGCGTGCAGCATGCCCGGCATCTGGATATCTTCAACGTAAGTCGCGGTGCCGGTGATCAGGCGGGGGTCTTCCCGGCGGCGGATGCGTTTGCCGACCAGAGTTTCCTGTTTCGTGGTTGTGGTGGCCATGGAGTCTTCTCCTACTTCCCGGCTGCGGCGGCAGCGGCCTTCACGGCGTTCACAATGTGCTGGTAGCCGGTGCAGCGGCAGAGGTTGCCTTCTAAACCGTGGCGGATCTCAGCTTCCGTCGGCGACGGGTTGCGATCGATGATCTGCTTGGACGCCATGATCATGCCGGGCGTACAGAAACCGCACTGGAGTCCATGCTCATTCCAAAACGCTTCCTGCATGGCGTGGAGCTTGCCGTCTTTCGCGAGGCCTTCGATGGTGGTGATGTTGGCTCCATCGGCCTGCACGGCGAACATGGTGCAGCTTTTGATGGCCTTGCCGTCAAGTTCAACGGTGCAAGCGCCACACAAAGACGTCTCGCATCCAATGTGGGGGCCAGTGAGGCCAAGCTGTTCGCGCAGGAAGTGGATCAACAACAGCCGAGGCTCAACATCTTGCGTCTGGCTGGTTCCGTTCACGGTCAATGAAATCTTCATAGGCAGGGCTCCGCGGTCCGATTGCAGTCCGGGCCGGATTTGAAGATAACAAAAGACGCGGGGGGAGTGGAAGGAGGGGGGAGCGAAGCGCGGCGCTCGAGGTGGCGCGTATGGAAATTGAGCTGTCCGAAAGCTATCGAGCCGATAGGCGGCTGGAAGAACTTGGTTGAGTGGTTGCGGGCACAGGGCGGTAACGCGGGACGTGAATGCGCCCTTCGCGCTGGCGGGCCTGAAAGATGTTATACGCGGATTGCATTCCCATGAGCGTCTCCATTTTCGGGCCGAACGCCTTTTCTATGCGGAGAGCCATATCGCCGCTTAGGTCCACTTTACCGTTTAGTAGGCCAGATAATGCTTGCCGTGAAACGCCGAGGGCTTTTGCGGCCGCGGTTACCGTCAGGCTGTTTGCTTTCACAATTTCGGTGCGAATCACTTCGCCGGGATGAGGGGGGTTGAACATGGGCATAAAATTCTTGTTAGTGGCGAGCGTCAGTGGTAATCTTTGAAGTCCACATCCGCCAGTTCGTCCTTTTCCACGCGAAACGTCAATCGCCAATTACGCGTGACGTGCAGACTCCCGGTTCCTTTACGGGCGCCGCCGAGTTGATGGACTTTCCATAACGGCCACACCTTTAGCTCGGAAATGTCGGTGATCCTATCGAGTACCGCGAACATCGAGCGCACCTTCGCAATCGCATCGGGAGGTAGCCCTTTCGCATCGCCCCGCTCGTAGTAGCGTTTCAGCCCTTTGTGGCGGAAACCGCGGATCTCCACGCCTCAATCGTAAGGTGTCACTTGACGGTTATCAACTGTGTGGAGCCGCGGCGAAGTTGCACTCCGCCGCGCGGTTTTTTGGGGGGCAAGCGGGGATTGCCAATCCCACGCGGTTTGCCGGTCCGCCCCACGGGCCTTACGCCTTCACGAACTGCACGTCGAGTGTGATCGTGATCTCGTCACCTACCAGGATGCCACCGGCTTCCAGCGTGGCGTTCCAGACCAGGCCGTAGTCCTTGCGATTAATCTTGGTCACGGCGGAAAGGCCGATGCGGGTGTTACCCCACGGGTCTTTGCTCGGCGGAGTGGGGCCTTCGACGGCGAAGGTAACCGGGCGTGTGACGCCGTGGATCGTGAGATCGCCGGTTACGGCGAGTTCGTCATCGCCCTTGCGCTCAATGCGTGCCGCGTGGAAAGACAGGGTGGGAAATTTTTCCACGTCGAAGAAATCGGGGCTCTTGAGGTGCGTATCACGGTCGACATTGCGGGTGTTGACGGAGGCTGCGTCGATGGTGGCCTCCACAGTTGAACGCGTGATGTCGCCTTCGTTCAGGTTCAGCGCGCCGGTGATGCCGGTGAACTGTCCTTTCACGTTCGAGATCATCATGTGTTTCACTTTGAACTCGGCGACGGAGTGAACGGGGTCGAGATTCCAGGTGCTGACGGCGGTATGGGGTGTGGAGAGTGTTGTGCTCATAAGTTTGTTTCCTTTTTGGGTGTAGGGTTCGGACTGTTTCTTAGATGCGTTAACACGATAATCGTTGCAACGAATATTAGTGCGAAATAAAAACTACTCGATCCGGTTGCGGCATGCCTCCAGCAATTCCGAGAGTTCCTGCAGGCGCTGGGCCCCCAAGTGACCTAATTGACGGCGATGCGTGTCGCGAATCGGTTGATCCAGACGGAAAAGCAGCTCCAGTCCGGCAGGTTCGATCTTGGTTAGCACCACGCGCCGGTCTTTTTCGTCGCGGGCACGGGCGATCAGGTTGCGTTTTTCCAGGCGATCCAGGAGGCGCGTGATATCGGGGTCGCGCGTGACCATGCGATTGCCGATCTCGCCGCATGTGAGGCCGTCCTGTGCGCCGCGCAAAATTCGCAAGACGTTATATTGCGCGGGCGAAAGGTCTTCCGCCTTCAATAGCTGCGTGAATGACCGCGACAGCAGATCCGCGGTGCGGGCAATGTCGAGGAATGCGGATTCTTCGGCGGTGGCTTTCCTCCGTGTTGTCGCTGCAGATTCGGTTGCGGGCTTCATCTGTCAATACTATATCCGTTGAAACGATTATTGTCAAGACGACTTATTCCATAAAAATCGGGTGAGCCGGCTAGCAACCGGCCCACCCTGGGAAAGAGGAGGAATGAACAAAAAATTCGTCGAGCAGAGCGGGCGGCGCTCGGAGGTACGCCAGACCGCTCCGCTCGTGGGGCGAGGGTGCTGCTTTGGTTCGCCTACTTGCCCTGGATCGCGATGTACTGCGTGAGTCCACCGCGATTGACAAGGAGCAGCACCGTGCCCGAGCCTGCGTTGCGCACGGCGCGGTCGAAGTCAGATGAGCTGGTGACCGCCATGCGGTTGACCTCTTGAATAACGTCGCCTTCGCGAAGCCCGGCGGCTTGTGCAGTGCTGCCGGATTCCACATCGGTGACCACCACGCCTTGCGTCGAAGACGGCAGGCGCATGTTGCGCAGCATCTGCGCGTTCAAGGTGTCAACGGAGACGCCGTCGAGGGCGCTGGAGGAGCCTTTGTCGGAACTACGCTCGCTGCTGCCATCGTTATTGCCGGGGAGTTCGCCCAGCTTCACAGCGATAGTTTTCTCGGTGCCGTTGCGCAGCGTCTTCAGATCCACATTCGAGCCCGGAGGCGTCATGGAAATCTTCATGCGCAGTTGGTTGGCGTCTTCCACTCTGGTGCCGTTCACTTCAAGGACCACGTCGCCGCGCTCGACACCCGCTTTGGCTGCGGGGCCATCGGGAGTAACGTCGCCGATCACGACGCCCGAAGATTTCGGCAACTGCAAGGCTTTCGCGAGCGCCGGAGTCACATCCTGCGGAACTACGCCGAGATAGCCGCGGACCACTTTGCCGTGCTCCATCACCTGGTTCATCACACTGCGGGCCAGGGCGACGGGAACTGCAAATCCGACGCCCTGGTTGCCGCCGTTGTTCGCGAGGATGGCGGTATTAATACCGATCAGTTCGCCGCGCGCGTTGATCAGCGCGCCGCCCGAGTTGCCGGGATTGATGGGCGCGTCGGTCTGGATGAAATCTTCATAGTCTTCGATACCGAGGTTTGTGCGGCCCTTGGCGCTGACGATGCCCATGGTTACGGTCTGCCCGAGTCCAAAGGGGTTGCCCATGGCGAGCACAATGTCGCCCACCTTCGCGTCGCCGTTATCAGCCATCGGTACTGTGGGGAGATTGGTTGCATCTACTTTCAATACGGCGATGTCGGTTTTCGGGTCGGTGCCGACCAACTTCGCCTTGAGTTCGCGCTTGTCGTTCATCGTCACGGTGATGTCGGTGGCGCCGTCGATCACGTGGTTATTCGTTAGCAGGTATCCATCGGAGCGTACGATCACGCCCGAGCCCAGGCTGCGTTCTTTGCGCTGTTGCGGCACGCCGGGGCCGAAGTCGCGTCCGAAGAATTGGCGGAAGAAGGGGTCCATTTGGAACTGCTGGGCCTCAGCTTTGCGCGCCTTTGATGAAGAGATATTGACCACGGCGGGCAGGGCGCGGTCGACGATGGGCGCAAAGCTGGTTTCCATTTGCGCCGCTGTGCCGACGCTTGGCGCCGCGGCGGCTACGGGCGCGTTTGCGGCGGCGACATGGGTGCCAATGAACGCGCCGGCTCCTGCCGCCACAAGACTGAACAGAAGAATTCTCGATTCCTTCCAAAGTTGTTCGGTAAACATTTTTAAACTTACTCCCTCGCGTCTGTTGTTGTTTTTCAAATCGTTTTATCGATGCGGATTTTGGCAGGCGGTTGATTCCGGAGGAGGAAGGGGATCAACCGCCTGGCCTTGGGAGAGGGCGTTGCCGTCGGAGGTCAGCGGCGCCCATGTCCATTCGTTCCGCAATCGTTTTCGCTTTGATGGACGGAGGATCCGTGAAATCATCCCGCGAAAAAATAATGAAATTTTCACGTTCGGACGCACGTCTTATAACGAATTGCCGGTCCTCACCGAGCTAGAATAGTAGAGTCTTCTTCTCCCGCGCCGTCATCCAAAAAGAAGACCTTCATAGGGCAGGTTTTCATGGAGCGCAAGTCGCGCATTTTCAGTAGTTTTCCAATTTTTTTGAGTGTTGCGCCAGTCGTTGTCCTGGCTCAGGCCCCGCCCCCGGCTGTGCCAGGTGGCGGTATCGTACTCCCGCCCGCACAACAGGCTTTTGGCAGTGCGGCCACCGAAACGGTTTCGGCAACGCCGCTAAAACTTTCCTTGGATGACGCCATCCAGCGCGGGTTGAAGGCAAATCTGGCGGTATTGGAGCGCGAAACGGCGGGGCGTTCGGCCTCGGCCACACGCATGCAGTTTCTGACGGCGCTACGGCCAACCTTGCGCGGTGAGATTTCCGAGAACCTGCAGCAGAACAATCTGGCGACGTTCGGTTTCCGATTCGGCGGATTCCCGCAGATTATCGGACCGTTCGGCTACACCGACATGCGCGCCGTCGGGCAAATGAATTTGTACGACCGCGTAAGCCGCAAGAATCTCGCGGTGGCGGATCAGCAGATCCGCGCGGTGCAATTGAGTGCTCAGGATGCCCGCGATCTGGTCGTCGAGGCCGTGGCGAATGCGTATCTGACGATCATCGCCGATGGCGCGCGTGTGGATGCCGCGCATAGCGAAGCGGAAACGGCGAAAGTGCTTTACGAAAATGCGCGCGACCGTCACGCGGCCGGTGTTTCTCCAGCGATTGATGAACTCCGCGCGCAGGTGGAGTGGAAGTCGCGCCAGCAGCGTGAGCTTGCCGAGAAGAATCGCTTGGAAAAAGACAAGCTGGTGCTCGTGCGGGCCATTGGCGTTCCGGCCGGGCAGGGAATCGAGTTGACCGATAATGCTCCGTACTCGCCGCTGGAAGGTTTGTCGGCGGATGACGTTTCTAAGCGCGCTCGCGAGGGCCGTTCGGATTTGAAGAGCGCACGGGCGCAGCTGCAGGCGGCCGAACTGTCGAGGCAAGCCGTGCTGGCACGACGTTATCCGACGTTATCGGTGGGCGCGAACTACGGCGTGAACGGCGTGAACATGGCGCAGTCGCATGGAACGTTCGGCATCGCGGGCGCGTTGAAGTTCGATATTTACGATGGCGGACGGATGCAGGGTGAACTGGCGCAGACCGACGCCGTCATTCAGCAGCGCAAGAATGAGATTGCGGATCTGGAAGGGCGCATTGAACAAGAGGTGCGCTCCGCGCTGCTCGATTTGCAATCGGCAGCCGATCAGGTGAGTGTGGCGCAAAGCAACCGCGATCTGGCGAAGCAGACGCTCGATCAGGCACGTGACCGCTTTAATGCCGGTGTGACCGACAACATCGAAGTGGTGCAGGCGCAGGACGCCTTGGCGAACGCGGAAGAGAGCCTGATTTCGAGCCTTTACGCGCACAACTTGGCGAAGGTGGCCCTGGCGCGATCAATCGGTGCGGCGGAAACGAATCTCAAACAGTTCATGAAGGGCGCAAACGGGACAAAGTAGGGAACACGGGCGGAGCGTCTGTCCGTGCGGCGAATGGAGGAAGCAAGTTGGGCAAAAAACTAATTGGCATCGCGGTGTTGCTGGTGCTGGCCGGTGGTGGATATTACGTCTGGCTGGAAATGCAGAAGACGGAATCGACCGACGACGCGCAGGTGGATGGCAGCATCATCGCGGTGAGCTCCCGTGTGCCGGGTCAGGTGACCGAAGTGCTGGTGGCCGATCAACAGATGGTCAACAAAGGCGACGTGCTGGTGAAGTTGGATCCGCGCGATTTTCAAGTGGCCGTGACCAAGGCGCAGGCGGATCTGGAAGACGCTCTGGCGAATCTCGATACGTTTAAGACCGACGTCCCTTTGACCACCGCGACTACGGGCAGCACGCTGAACGCCGCGAAATCGGCTCGCATGGATGCGAACGCAGCCATTTCCTGGGCGGAAAAGCAGATGGCCGCCGCGCAGGCTCGCGTCGCCGTGACGCAGGCGAATGTAAAGGTGGCGGAAGCGAACCAGACCAAAGCGGATCAAGATGTTCAGCGCTATCGCGCGCTGGTCGCCAAAGACGAGATCTCCAAGCAACAGTTCGATCAAGCGGTTGCGGCCGCTGCCGCGGCGAAAGCGACTGTCGATGCCCAGAAGGCCGCGGTTGTGGAAGCGCAGCACGGAATTTCCGCCGCGGAAGTGGCGATTGAGCAAGCGAAGGCGCGCCTCGCGCAGGCCGATGCACAAGTGGCCGCGGCGATGACGGGTCCGCAGCAGGTGGCTGTCACCGAAACTCGCGTGAAAGCGGGACTCGCGAAAGTGGCCCAGCGCCGCGCGGATCTGGAACAGGCGAAGCTGAACCTGGAATACACGACGATCGTCGCTCCGGCGACGGGTATTATTGGCCGCAAGGCGGTGGATATAGGTCAGAACGTTGGCCCTGGCCAGCAGATGTTGGCCATTGTTCCGCTCGAAGACCTCTACGTGACCGCGAATTTCAAGGAAACGCAGTTGCGTCACATCAAGCCCGGGCAGACGGTGAAGATTGAGGTGGACGCCAACGGCCGCGACTACACCGGTAAGATCGCGCGCATCGCGGGCGCAAGCGGCGCGAAGTTCAGTCTGCTGCCGCCCGAAAACGCAGCTGGCAACTACGTAAAAGTCGTGCAGCGTATTCCGGTGCGCATTGAGTTCGATCCGGGTCAGAACCAGGATCGTGCTCTGCGGCCTGGGATGTCCGTGACACCTTCGGTTAAGGTGCAGTAGCCGCGAGTCTTTGGATTTCGAATGAGTACTGTTGCCGAACCCGCGGCGCCTGCAATAGAAGCCGCGTGGAAGCCAAAATTTAACCCGTGGACCATCGCTGGAGTGGTCACGCTGGCCACGTTCATGGAGGTGCTGGATAGCAGCATCGCGAACGTGGCGCTGCCGCACATCGCGGGCAATCTTTCCATTAGCGAGGACGAAGCCACGTGGGTGTTGTCGTCCTACTTGGTGGCGAATGCGGTTGTGCTGCCGATTAGCGCGTGGCTTTCCACGAAGTTCGGTCGCAAACGCTTTTACATGACCTGCGTATGGCTGTTTGGCCTGAGTTCGCTTGCCTGCGGACTGGCTCCGAATCTGCCGACGCTCGTATTGTTCCGCATTATCCAAGGCTTGGGAGGCGGAGGATTGGCTCCCACCGAACAAGCCATCTTGGCGGACACATTCCCTCCAGAAAAACGAGGGCAAGCGTTCTCTGTGTATGGCATGGCCGTGGTGGTGGCTCCTATTGTGGGTCCAACACTCGGCGGCTACATTACCGATAACTTCAGTTGGCGATGGCTGTTCTTAATCAACGTGCCGGTCGCCATTGCTTCCTTGTATCTTAGCGGACGCGTTCTCGAAGATCCGCCGTATCTGGCGCGCTTGCGCAAGGCGATGTACACAGTGGATTACATTGGGCTGTCGCTGCTTGCTATCGGCATCGGCGCGTTGCAGGTGACGTTCGATAAGGGCGAAAGAGAAGACTGGTTCGCCTCGCCGTTCATCGTCACGTGCGCCGCGGTTGCCGTCATCTGCATCGTTACGGCTTTGATCTGGGAGTACTATCATCCGCATCCTGTGCTGGATGTACGGCTGTTCAAAGTGCGGAATTTTTCCGTCGCCTGCATCATGATGTTCATGCTGGGTGCGTCGCTTTACGGCGCTACGGTGCTGATTCCGCAGTTCTTGCAGACGTTGATGGGCTACACCGCGATGCAGGCCGGTATGGTGCTTTCGCCGGGCGGCATCATCATGATCATTTCCATGCCGCTTGTCGGCAAGATGGTCACGCGCGTCGATCCGCGCAAGATGATCTTTTTCGGATTCCTGAGCACGTCGCTGGCGTTGTTCTACATGCTCAATTTGAATCTGGAAGTGGATTTCCGCGTTCCGGTGATGATGCGTATTTACCAGTGCGTGGGCCTTGGGTTCCTGTGGATCCCCATTTCCACGATGTGTTACGAAGGCGTCCCACCGGATAAGAACAACAACGTTTCCGGCATGACGAATCTGGCGCGCAATCTGGGTGGAAGCTTGGGTATCGCCGGCATTTCTGTGATTCTTTCGCAGCGCTCGCAGTTCCATCAGAACGTCTTGTCCGCGCACCTCAGCCAATCCGATCCGGAGATGCAGCAATGGGTGGGCGGCCTGACGCAGAAGTTCATGGCCATGGGCAACGATTCTGTTCATGCGACGCAGATGGCGTACCAGGCGATCTACGGCACGTTGCAGCGGCAGGCCGTGCTGCTTGGATCGCTGGACGCAATCTTTGTTTTCGCCTGTATTTGTCTCGCCATGACGCCGTTTGCTTTCCTGATGAAGAAGGCAAGCCGCGGTGCGCGTCCGCGCGGCGGACACTAATCCAATTAGCCGCCGATGCTCCACAGTCCGGCGATGATCAAGACGCCGTAGACGATGGAAAGCGTTAGCGATTGCTGGCCCACTTGTTTCAGCGGCATTTGTAGCGAGACCGGATCCTTTTGCCGGTGGAGTTCGGCAAAGTACGCCGCGCCTGCGATGACGAGCGCGGCTGCGACCCAAAGAAATCCGAAGGCCCCAAACGTAATGGCGGCGGCGAAGAGTGCCGCGGCAGAAACGGATGTCGCCGTGCGATTCGCAGTCGGGGCGGGTTCATTCTTCTTTGCCGCGATACGTGCGTCCAGCCTCGCGTGTACGACAAAGATTCCGGCGGTCGCCTGCAACGCGCATAAGATCCACAAAAGCCATCCCCAGCGAGGAACGCGTTGCAGCGCCGCGAGGCAAGGCATCAGAGACGTCGAGGTCAGCGTGATGGCGCTGGCCACCTGAAACCATTCCGAGCGCTGTTTGTTCTTCACGTTCACGAAAACGGCGAGCACGCCGAACAAGCCGGCTCCGACACCGAGGATCAAATAAAGTTGCAAAGGCCCGCGCCAGAGCAGCAGCACCCCGGCGACGGCGAGCAGCGGCAATTCGACCGAGAGCCATTTCGCCGCAACGGCGGCTTCCTCACGCTGTTGCTTCCAGATCATTTTCTGGCGCGCGACGGCAATGAATGGATCTTTCGCGGCGAAGGCAAGAAAGATGGCAGCGAACGCGGCGAGTTCGGCCCAATGGAAGGTGCGCACCAGGACAGCGGAGCAGACAAACGGGGAGAGGAGCATGGCAGTGGCGCCGTGCTCACGGGGTAGGAAGGAAACCTTCCCGGATTCGCTGGACGAACTTGGTCTCACGCGATGGCGTCTTCTAGACTAGCGCGAAAACGCCATCGGTGAGTAAACTGAATGCCTACTTTGTCACAGGCTGCAGCGTGCGGCTGGAGATGACGTGGTCGATCAGGCCGTATTCGACGGCTTGGTTGGGTTCCATGATGTAGTCGCGGTCCACGTCGCGGGCAATGCGGTCTACGGGTTGTCCGGCGGCGTCGGCCAAAATCTGGTTTAGCGTTTCGCGCATGCGGAGGATTTCCTTCGCGTAAATGTCGATGTCGGTCGCCTGACCGGCAAGGCCGCTCATGGAGGGCTGGTGGATCAGGATGCGCGAATGTGGCAGGCTATAGCGCTTACCTTTGGTGCCGCAGGCAAGCAGCACGGCTCCCATGGAAGCCGCCTGGCCGACGCAATAGGTCACGATATCGGGCTCGACCAGACGCATGGTGTCGAGGATCGCAAGGCCCGCGGTGATGGAGCCGCCGGGCGAATTGATGTACAGCGAGATGTCCTTCTCCGGATCCTCCGCGGCCAGAAATAGCATCTGGGCGATGATCAGGTTGGCGACGTTGTCGTCAATCGGCGTACCGAGGAAGATGATGTTTTCCTTAAGCAGGCGCGAGTAAATATCGAAGGCTCGTTCGCCGCGCGAGGTTTGCTCCACCACCATCGGCACCAGGACGGAATTCTGCATGACAGGCTCTCCTTAGATTTCGAACAGACCACTCAAACGGGCGAACCCGAACGGGCCGCGGCGGAAGTCCGCTCGAGCACTCTGGTTCGCGGGCGGGCCAAACGGCGGCGCTTATCCCCCAACGCTTTCGCCAACATGGCGATCGTTGTGCCCCCCAAATAATCTATGATACGCGACCGCAACTCCATCCACGAATCATGCATTCCGCAGGCAACTTTGTTGTTGCACTCGGAATGGCCGCCGATGCAGCGTTCAAAGCGCCCCGGGCCGTCGGTGGCCTCGACGATACGCAGCATGGTGATCTCATCGGCGGGAACGGCCAAACGGAAGCCTCCACGCGGGCCTTTACTCGATTTTAAGAAACCGTCGCGAGCGAGATCCTGCAGGATTTTCGCAAGGAAATGCCCGGGGATATCGGCATCCGCGGCAATGTTTTTCGCAAGCGCATATTCTCCCCGCGGCAGCGCCGCGATCTGCACTAGTGCGCGGATCGCGTATTCAGCGGTGCGGGAGAAGATCATCGGCACTTCAAGTGTAGCGGAATGCGGAGAACGAACCGCGAAACAAGCCGCTCAGAATGTCCCGAGCCAACCGCTCAACACGCGGCGCGCCAAGGCGGACGTGTCAAAGGCATCGGGATCTACAGCCGATTCCAGGGTCGCGACATCCCCACAATTAACGGGTTGCGCCGACCAATCGACAATCATTCCTGGCGTGATCTCGGGGTGAAACTGGATGCCGTAGGCGTTCTTACCATAGCGAAAAGCCTGGTTGCGGCAGTTGTCGGAGTAGGCGAGCCACTCGGCGCCGGGCGGCATGTCGAAGGTTTCACCGTGCCAGTGGCAGAAAGTGGTGGGGGATTCGAGGCCGCCGAACAGGGCGTCGCCCTCGGCTGCGTCCGTGAAATAAACGGGTGCCCAGCCGATTTCTTTCACGCGATTCTTATAAACGCGGGCACCCAGGGTCTTGGCCATAAGTTGTGCTCCCAGGCAAATTCCGAGCACCGGAAGTTGGGAATGGAGGGCCGTTTCAATGGTCTTCATCTCCGAAATTAGCCCCGGGTCGGGGTCATTTGCCGATTGGGGACCCCCCATAACGATGAGTGCCTCCGCGCGATCAAGTGGTAGGGTCTGGCCTATGTCTATGTACTGAAAGGTGTTATTTGATTCTAAAAGGCAACTTTCGAAGTATCCAAGGTGCTCAAACTCCTCGTGCCTTAATACCAAAATCACAGGTTTCCAGTATAAACCCTCGTTGAATAACCGCGGACAGCCGATATACTTCGAAGAGGAAGGCATTTCCTGACGCTAACGGGCCAGGCGGCGGGATGTTAGACAGTACCGACGTGCAAATACTGATTGCCGACGATAGCATTGTCTCCCGGCACCTGCTGGACGCGACCCTGCGCAAGTGGGGCTATGACGTCGTCGTCGCCTGCGACGGCACCGAGGCGTGGAATATTCTGCAATCGGAAAATTCCCCCAAAATCGCGATTCTCGATTGGATGATGCCCGGCATGACGGGCTTGGAGGTTTGCCGCCGGACTCGCGCCAACGCCAAGGAAAAGGACGTCTATACCTACATCATTCTGCTGACTTCGAAGAGCCAGCGCGAGGATCTGATTGAAGGCATGGAATCGGGCGCCGATGATTATTTGACAAAGCCTTTCGATCAGCACGAATTGAAAGTGCGCCTGCGTCCCGGCATTCGCATTTTGGAGCTGCACCAGGAACTGATTACGGCTCGGGAAGAACTGCGCGACCAGGCGACGAAAGACTTTCTCACGCGCATTTGGAACCGGTCGTCGATTCTGGACATCCTGGATCGTGAACTGATTCGGGCAGCGCGAGAAAATTCCCCAGTTGGAGTGATTCTTGGGGACCTGGACCACTTCAAATCGATCAATGATGGCCACGGCCATTTCGCCGGAGATGCCGTGCTGCGCGAGTTCGTCCGCCGCATGGTGGGCGCGATGCGCCCGTACGATTCGATGGGACGCTACGGCGGCGAAGAGTTCCTGATCGTTCTGCCCGGCTGCGACGGCGAAGACACGCAAAATCAAGCAGAGCGAATGCGGGTTGCACTGGCGAACGAAGCCATGGCGATCAATGACGATATGAAAACCGTCAGCTGTAGTTTTGGCGCCACCGCCTGGATTCCGGGCGAGGTTGTCACGCAGGAATCGCTGATTCGAGTGGCCGACGATGCGCTCTACCGCGCAAAACGCGCCGGACGCAACCGGGTGGTTTACCTGCCTTATAACGAATCCGCAGTCCTTTTGGAATCCGCCGAAGTACGGCCAACGGCCGCCCGCAAGTAGAAGTTCGGTTTTTCGATTCTTCGTCAACCCGGCTTTGTCCAGATCCTCTTTATTCGACCATCTTCATTCGACCCATTGGCGATGCGGAGTAGCTGTCCGGGAAGTCCGGGTGTTACACTAAAGTTCCCCGACGAGAAGGGGACCAAGACGTCACGGTTCCAGAGTTATACCGGATCGACGCGGCGAAGGGGAATGGCCTACATTCCCCTTCTCGCTTTTGACGAGGGCCGTTTCAGGGCATAGATCATCGTGCACACAACAAGAGTGGTCACATTTCTGCTGGGAGCCTGGATTGGCTGCTGCATCATTGTGGGGGTGCTGGCGTATCAAAACGTCGTGTTGACGGACCGTCTGATGGCGTCGCCTACGGGGCCAGCCGACGAATTGATCAAGACGATCGGTCCAAATCAGGCGCGGCTGTTGCTGCATCATTTTGCGGCAGAAGAATACCGCCGGTATTTTTCAGACTGGGGCATGGCACAGATTGGATTTGCCCTGATTGTGATTGCCGCCACCTATTTCGCGGTGGACCGCCGGTTGTTGCCGACGATCCTGGCGGGCCTGATGCTTTTGCTGGTGCTGTTTCAATATTTCGCGATTGCACCGGAAGTCGCCTATCGCGGGCGCGAAACCGATTTCCCTCCGGGGAGCCTGGCTGTGGGCGCGATTGCGCGCCGCCGCGCGATGCTGGAAGTTTATGCGGGAACCGAAGCCGCAAAGCTGCTCATCGGTGGCTTGCTTGCCAGCTATGTGTTCTCGTTCAAATCACGCCGCCGCGCCAGATCGATTGACGATGTGCTTGAAAAAGGCAAGACCGCCAGTGCGCGCGTCTAGCCCGGGTCATTTTCCAAGAAAGATATAAGATTCTGTGGATTTAGTAGACGCCGCGCACGCGCAGCGCTTCTTCCACCAACGCCACGATTTGTTGCCGCGTTACTTCCAGCTTTTCCGAGCGGTCGGGGACTTCCTCGGCCGTCACCGGATTGCCCGGCTCAAAGTGATTCGGAGATTTCACGCCGTACCGCTCGCGGGCCGCGAAGAGTTTTTCTACTTCCACGCGAGGCAACGCTTTGGGTCCGCCCAACATTTCCGCGACAAGAGTGATGCGGGCCAAGTGTTCCACCGTTTCCATACGGCTGAACGCGGAATGCACGTCGATGCCGCAGGTCACGGCGCCGTGGTTGGCGAGCAGGATCGCGTCGAACTTTGGAATGAAAGGCAGCATACCTTCGACTAGCGCCGACGTTCCAGGCAGGCCGTATTCGGCAAGGGGGACGGAGCCAAGGGTGACAATCAGTTCCGGCATGACGCCGAGGTTCAGTGCGCGTCCTGCCACGGCAAAGCCCGTTGCGATGGGCGGATGCGCATGGACCACGCCGTTGATCTCCGGCCGCGAGCGATAGATCGCGATGTGCATCGCCATCTCTGTGCTGCGTTCTCGCTGACCGCTGATTTTGTTGCCGTCGTTGTCACAGACGATCAGATCGTCCGGGCTCATGCGGCCCTTGCACATGCCGGTGGGCGTGGCCAGGATTCGCTGGGCATCCAGCCGGACGGAGATATTTCCGTCACTGCCGGCAACCCAGCCGCGTTCGTACATCATCCGCCCAATGCGGACAATGTCCTCACGATGCTGTTGCTCACTCAGAGACATGTCATTTCCAATTTTAGCAAGGGATGAGGTACGTAGTGGGATGGCTCCCCTCCAAGGCTACAATGGTCAAGTGGAAACCCGCCGTATGTGCCCGAATTGCCGGGCTTTTATCACGACCAGCGATAAAGTCTGTCCCTATTGCGATCTGGTGCTGGGCCGCCCCGCGGTGGAAGTTCGGAATACTGGAGACCTGATCGCAGGCATTATTCCCAGTGACCGTTTTGTCACCTCAATCATCATGCTGATCAATATCGGCCTGTACATTGCCATGGTGATGCATATGCAAGGGACGGGAAAAGCGAATCTGCTGGATTTCGACGGCCGCACTCTGTTCGATTTTGGGGCGAAATTTGGACCGGCGGTTCGCGCCGGGCAATGGTGGCGTTTGATCACTGCGGGGTTTCTTCACGGCGGGTTGATTCACATCGCCATGAACTCCTGGGTGCTGTGGGATCTGGGCGCGCAAGTGGAGGAGAATTTCGGCACGCCAAGATATTTGCTGATTTACCTGTTTGCGACGTTCACTGGGTTTTTTGCCAGCTTTTATTGGAACCCGGGTCTATCCATCGGCGCTTCGGCCGGCATTTTTGGACTGATCGGAGCGATGATCGCTCTGGGGCGCCGATCGGGCACACTGTACGGCCGCGCGGTGAGCAGCCACTATACGCGCTGGGCGGCGATCATGATCGGTTTGGGGTTGCTGCCGACAGGGATGTTGTTTGGCATGGCCTTCGATAACGCGGCGCACATTGGCGGTCTCGCGGGAGGCTTTGCCATTGGCTGGGTTGCGGGGACTCCGCAGCGAACCGGCGCGTTGGAGCACCTGTGGCGAGCCGCCGGATGGATCTCGGTGGCGGTAACGCTTGTGTGCTTCTACTACATGGCGCGCTGGCTGATGATCGCCAACGCCAACGCCTAGCAACGTGAACTAACGCACTACAACGCGCGCCAAGCCCGCGTTTCCCGCAGCGTCGTAAACGCGGACAACTACCACATGCTCCCCTGCGGGGAAATTGGGGATGCCGACCACGAAGCGCTCGCGTGTTGCATCGGTGATGCCGTCGACAGCTTCAACGGGCTGCCAGGGTGATTGCCCGTCGATTGCGTACTCACAACGCCGGAGCGCGGAGGCGCGGTCTTCGGCGTCGAGCTGAATCTCAAGCGTTGTTCCGTTGCGCCGCGGCGTGCCTGCCGTCACCTGCGGCGGTGTGTTGTCGATCAGCACGGGCGCGCTGGCGAGTTCAGCCTGCCGTGCCTGCGCGGGTGCATTCGACGGGCGATCGCTGGCAACAACGCGGAAAACGTAGCGGCCATCGGCGAGCGTGTCGCTATCCACTAGGTAGGTGTTTTCGGCGACATTTGCCTTGAGTAACTTCCACTCGCGTTCCTCGTCTCCGCGGAAGAAGACGTCGTAGGAAAGTTTGTCGCCTTCGGGATCATCGGCCTGCCAGATGATCTGCACCTGCTGCGGCGGGGGACGCGTGAGTGTCTGCGTCTGTGTGCCCGCTGGCGTTGAAGCCTCTCCCACGTCGGTGACGGTTATGGAGAATGCCGACGAAGATCCCCCGGTTGCTGTCGCGGATTTGGACGAGCCGGACGCGAGTGAGGACACAGTGATGCTGCGCACGGTGGGAGCGGAGTTTTGCGGGAGATACGCAATGCTAACGCCGTCGACTTCGGACGTCGTCGAGCTGAACTCCACGCGCCATTGAATGTAGCGGGCGTTGGGGCTGGTGATCTCTGCTTTGGATGGATCGGTGATTGGCGCGGACCAGTCGCTCCAGGTGGCATCGGGGCGCGCGGAGTTCCCCGAGCGCGTTTTGAACGAAATGCCTGTGTTCGTTCCCACCCAACTGAGGCGCCCCCAACGCGCCACGGCTCCGGAATCATGCACCGGCGATTCAAACGAACCTCCGGTGGAGGGAGCGGTGGTGAACCGCAGCAGCTTTCCCGCGCTACCCACAGCGGCGAGCGTACCCGCGCGCGTGGCGAGCAGTCGGGTTGGGTCGCTCTCATTGGTTTGCGCAAGGAGCACTGCGGACCGGGATCCGTTGGCGCGAGCGTCCAGGGTATAGATGCGCCCTTGTGCATCGGTGAGCAACAGCATTGCTCCATCAGCGGCAGGAAGGAAGTCGTAAAGATTTTCTTCTTTGGACGTCCAAACGGTTTCGACAGTGTTATCGGCGGAGATGCGGTACAGCGCGGATTTTTCAATGCCCGTCACTTCCGTGGTGGTGACGGCGGCGGTTGTCGCCGGTGTGGCCGCGGTTGCTTTGGGAGCCTCCGGTTTCGGCGGCGTGGCGATGGCTGATTGCGCGTCGGTCACGGTGATGCTGGTGGCGGGCGCGGTGACGGTGGGCGTGGTGGATGTGGTCGAGGTGGTGGCCGCTCCCGTGCGGCGAGCAACACTGCCGCCCAGCGCTCCGGCATAAATGGTGCCATCGGGCATCGGAAGAATCGTCCGGATCTCCGGTAGATTTGCGTCGTACAGCACGAAGCCCTTGGCCGGAGTGCCGGCGATGCGGTAGACAATGCCGTTCGGCTCGCTGCCGGCAAGCACGCGGCCCTGCGAATCGAAGGCGAGCGCGGTGACGTGCGCTTGGCCTGTTTCGTAATAGAGTTCGCCTTTGCCCGCCGCAGTTACTCTGAAGATTTTTCCCTGCTGGCCGGTGGCCACATACAGCGCGCCGTCGGGAGCGAAGGCGAGCGCCCAGATGTACGGTTCCCCCGGCGAGAAATATTCGGTGGCGCGCCCGTTCTCGATGCGATACACCTTGCCTTCGGGCGAAGTGCCTGCGTAGACGATGCCTGCGCGATCGATGGCGACCGCGAAAACTTCGGGCTGGTCGGCGGTCCACAGAACACTGCCGCGGCCGTTCGTATCAATCTTCAGGAGCTTGCCGCGATCACCCGTGCCTGCGTAGATGGAGCCGTCCGGACCTTGCGCGATGCTCCAGATCTGTTGTTGATCGGAGGTGAAAAAAACGTCGAACTTCGGCCCCGCGATGATGCGGCCGTCGCGCGTGACGGAAACACCGGAAAGCTTGCCTTTGAGGAAGTCCTGGTAGCCGGTCATCTCCCATAGAGTGGTGGTGGCGGCGAACGCGGTGGAAGCGCTGAGGTAGACAACGGCCAGAAAACGAGCGCGATTCCAAATCGCGCGCAGGTTGGAAATCTGCCCAACGGTGCCTGCCGGCGTTTCTCTGCCTTCAATCTTCCGCTCCCGGTACTCTGCACTCATTCCTTCACCTCAACCTGCACTGTTTTGGTGCCTGTCACCACGAAGCCCGCTCCGGGGGAAATTTCGATCTCGGCCAGTTTGGCGCCGCGCGCGGTTTGCAGATTTGTGGTGCCGGTCTGCTGGCGCGTGAGAATCATCGAAAGCGACGGCGGCGGGTCCGGCAGGTCGCGGCCTTCGACCGTAAAGGATGCCTCGGAGCGCCAAACGCGCAAGTAGGCGCGGTCATTCGAACGGAGTCCATTGAGCAGCGACAGTACCTGGCCCGCGGATTTCTGCGGCGTGCCGACAGCGGCTTGAAACTCTATGATGTTGGTCGCGGTGGAATCGGAGACCGTGAAATAGAGCTGCCCCGGAGGCGTGCCGGTAGGTACTCTGTAACGCGTGCGCACGGGAGTTTCAGTGGCGTTTTCGCCGGTGAAGACCGTGGTGATTTCCACCTCGTCGTCCGGGCGCGCGGTGCGCGGCGCAATCAATGCTACGATCTGGCGCTGCGAACGTTTTTCGACGGCTCCGATTTCAAGCGTGAGGGATTTGAGCTTCATCGCATCGAATCCGCTCTGCAGGGCGAAACCGAGCGTGGAAGAAACACCACCTGCCGCGAAGGCCGCAACGGCGAGATCTCCGCTATAGACATCGTCAAGCGAAACCGTGCCGCTATCGAACTCCATGCGGCCTCTGACGGAATAGGTCTGCGGACCAACGGAACGCTGCGTGGCTTCAATCGCGGAAAAAATCGCCATTTGGGTGAGCAACGGCGTCATGGTGCGGTCCTGAATCATGCGCATGCGATAGCTGTTTTGCCCCACGCGAATTTCGAGCGGAATCAACGGTGCTTGCCTGCCGAGCACACCGGAGACAGCGACGTCGCGGTCCGCGGTTATCGTTCCCATCCATTCGCGTGCGGCGGAAATCTTGAAAGAGCTATTGATGCTGGGTAGCAGTGCAAGTACTTCGGCGCGCGCGAATGGAAGCTCGGTTGGTCCTTGTGCGAGGAAGCGGTGGCCGAAGGCGTAGACTTTATCGCCGTCAATCGCCGTGACCGTGCCATCGGCGCCCACGGCCATGTCGCCGGAAAGCAACTGAACGCTGATCATGGAGCCGGGTTCGAGAAGCTTGGGATCGCCCAGACGGTCGGTGGAGACGCTGCCTCCAGAAACGCCCTGGCGCGGCTCGAAACCCAGTTGGCGAAGTTGCGGCGCAAAGTGATCGAGCGTAGCGGGCGTGAAGCCGGAGAAAGAAACAGGCGTGAAGATTTCCTCCAGGCGCGCATCGCCGGCGACCATGGGCCTGGCGCGCGGGGGCAGATTGCCTGCGACCGTACGCGGGGCATCGGGCGCAACGCGCAGCATGTCTTCAATGGGCCGGATTCCGGCGATAGCTTCCTTCGATTGCGGAAAACTCATGGCGACCGCGCCCACGAGTTTGCCTTCGATGTAGACAGGCGATCCGCTCATGCCCTGCATGACGCCGGTGTTGGCGATGGGACCGCCGCTCAGGCGCGCCAGGATGATGGATTGCTTGGGTCCTAGATTTTCGAGAACGCCAAGCACCTCGAACTGGAAATCTTCAATCTTTGTTCCGGAGAAGATAGTGCGGCCGACCCCACGCTGTCCGGCGCGCACATCTTTGAGTGGGAAAATTTCGGGGGCGGCGGAAAGGTGCGGACCAAGCGCACACGCAAGAAGACCCACGGCGATGGTGCGGAAGACGCCCTCGAAACC
>JBEBGM010000149.1:0-1972 GCA_040081455.1 Bryobacteraceae bacterium | reverse complement strand
TCAATCTTGTGTCCGTCGCGGCAACGTCTCAGCCATGCGAGACGCGGAGCATTGCCTTGTGCGATGAATTCCTTGTCCCGCGCGGCAAGCTGCGATTCAAGTTTCTTCAGCGACAGATGTTTGGCGGGAGGCAAGAAAACCGATTCCACGTTCCATGTCACATTACTTGCGGCGATGGGTTGGCGACGCGTGTTCTCCCAGGCGCGGCGCATGCCATCGGCGAGTCGCTCTGCGAGCACCACACGATTTTCCGGCGATCCGTCATTGTACTTGCCGGCGCCGATATTCCCGCCTGCACCGTTGAAATGAACATGCAACGCAAGTGGTGACGTCATTTGCCTGAAGAAACGAGCCACGCCGGGAAAATCAGGGTTCGGAATTCCAGTGCGATAATAACTCTGCGGATGCGTCGCGTAATAACTCAGCACCGCCACGGGCTTCTCTCCGTTCCAAAAGCTCACGAGCGATAATGCCGGATCAATAACACCCTCGGGCTCGGCTCGGACTTTGGGATCGGTAGTGGCCGTCCACCGCGTGTCACGGACCTTTCCGTCCGGACCAAGGATGCGCCGGTTCGAGGCGACCTTTTCAACCTTGGCTTCACCCAGGCCCAGATGGGTGATGGGTTGTGCGCACGGCAAGGCTTCGCGAATGGCGGTCTCCAAACTGGAAATCACCTGCCGTTGAAACCGTCCTTCATAAGGCCCGGCATCGAAGCCCGCCTGTTTAAGAATCTTCTCGGCGGAGAAGTCGCAGTCTGGCGCGTCATGCTGATGCAGAGAGTGAACCGTGACGCGTTGTGCCGACGTTCCAGCGGCACGAGCGAGTGATTCACGAAAAGCGTCGTGCCCTTCATTGGCGATACCGATCCAGTCAACTGCGCACAAGACAATCGGCTCACCGGCACCCAACAAAACGATCCCACGGGCACGCAATCCAAGATCCCAGCGATTCGTGACATGGTCGTACGCCATCATGTCACCGATGGGAGGCGTGGCATCCACGTCAAAAACTGCAAGCCGCAGGCCTGCGTTGGTGGCATTGGTGGGCGCGGCTGATTCCGCAGCATTCGCGCCCGGAGCGAGAGTTAACAGCGCGCAAAAGACTAAAAGGAAATATCTGAACATGGCCGGAGGTTAATCGCGATAGAGTCCAAAATGCCAGTGCCGATAGTACCCAAGTAAAACTGCATACGTACATACGGAGAACGAATCATCACGCCATTTTCTTTCCTTGATTTCCGCCGCGTTCACCAGTTCCCTTGCTCTTGCTGGAATCAAACAGGAATTCATACCATGGCCTACAAAGACGTCACACCACCCACAGGCGGAAAAATCTCCATTCAAGCCGGCAAACTCAAGGTGCCGGAGAACCCCATCGTTCCATTCATTCGCGGCGACGGCACCGGGCCGGACATCTGGGCGTCCAGCGTGCGCGTGTTTGATGCCGCAGTGCAGAAAGCCTACGGTGGCAAGCGAAAGATTTCGTGGTTTGAAGTGTTCGCAGGCGAAGCATCGAAGAACAAATTCGACAACTGGCTTCCCGATGACACCGTCGAGGCGTTCCGCGAATACCTCGTCGGCATCAAGGGCCCGCTCACGACGCCCGTTGGCGGCGGCATCCGTTCACTCAATGTCGCGTTGCGCCAGATGCTGGATCTCTACGTGTGCCTGCGACCCGTGCAATGGTTCACTGGCGTGCCCTCGCCAGTGAAACATCCGGAAAAGGTGAACATGACCATCTTCCGCGAAAACACGGAGGACATTTATGCCGGCATTGATTATCAGGCAGGTTCGGTTGAGGCGACGAAGATCATGGAGCTGCTCGAAAAGGAACTTCCTGCTGCATTCAAAAAAATCCGCTTCAACACCAAAGAGAAGGCGAAGGAATTTTGGGATGCAGTCGGCTTGAAGGATTTCCCGACCGACGTATCCGTCGGCATCGGCATCAAGGCCGTAAGCTACAGCGGAAG
>JBEBGM010000148.1:0-2012 GCA_040081455.1 Bryobacteraceae bacterium | reverse complement strand
AACTCATGCGGTTCCGCAAGGCGACGCCCTATCCTGGGTCGTAATGAGGCGAACGCCTCTCTGCGCAACCTCACGGCAGACTCGTTGCGATCACTCAGGTCAACTGACGACAAGTCAATTTTCCTTTGAACGTCAATCTGATCAGTTGTCGTTTGTCCCGGCAAACTGCACCCCACGATTTCCCCGTTGCACGCCAGAGAAAGGTCATCTGGCAGACTCCAAGACAACGCTACTTTGAGATCGCACGGCTCAAGAACTCGGATCGGACACGACTTCACTTGAATCGTCTGACCCTCACCATCACAAACGGAGGCCACCAATGTTCCAAACCCCGATTCGGGATACAAGTGCAGTTCGACCCGGCAAGCACCGAAAGCCTGGCTCAAGAGAAGCATCCGTTTCGTTGGCGGCCACGGCCACAGACCGCCGAACACGACCGCAATGCACCCTTGCGCGTCTTCTGAACCTGCTTGATTCTCTGCCATAGGGGTATGAATGCTCTGCCCTGGGTAGCGATGCAAAAAAGCTTCCGCGTCACTCATCGTCGTCGGTTGAGCCGGAATTCTAGGCTAAGTCGCGCGAATTCTCGGCGAAATAGCAAACCTCAAGGTCAGGAAAACACGACGAACGCCGCGCAAGAAATGGGGTCATCCCCAATCCGCGAACTGAAGCAAGTTCGCCCATTCGAGATTTTTGGTAGGAACGGCGCGCTCCCTGTAACCAGCAAGCCATTCCTCGTATTGGGAGTCGGGAGGGATCAAGCCGTCTGCGGATGCTCGCGCGAAATCGGGTTCAGGTACTCTCGGCGCGTTCTTGCCAAGTTTAGAAGCCAACCCCTTTCCATGACACACAAGGTCTTCCATGAGTGTCTTGCTAAAAAAGATGCAATCGTCCGTTTGGGTGGAGATCGCAACTACGCAATCCCTGAAGTTCGAGTCGACGTGCCCTTGTTGGTTTGGCAATCCGATATACACGAATTCTAGTAGCCCGCTGGGAAGTGGAGATCTCGCCCTGAGGTCTGCAATGATGCTATTCCGCACCTCCACTGCCTGGGAAAGCCCCCGCGTCGCCTGCCGCAGCGACGTGCAGACAAGGAGTGCCCGCCCTGGGGGCGATACCTTCTCAAATAGCATTTGCTCCAATGAATCGATTTGTGTCCCTGGTAAGTTCACAGTCTGGAGATCAGCCTCGAACTGGAACAGCCGCGGGCCAACAGTCGGAGATCCTTGCAGGGCATAAAAGGCAATGAGTTGATCGAGCAGCTCCTTGTAACGCTTCGCAACGCCTGCAACTTGCTGCGACTTGAGCGAGCAATAGGCATTCGTCAAAGCAAACGCGATCATCACGGACGCGTTCGTCGCTCGTAGCTCCGCTAATAGGGCTCGTTTGCGATCACTTCGGTTGGCGATCCACTGTGCTGTAAGCGCGCCAACTCCTGCGCCAGCTAGCGCGGACATGAAGTTCGAGTTGGCGAAGCCACTCACCCATTCGAGCGCAAGAGCTGCAGCGGACCAAAGGCCATCCGTGGCCCAATCAAGCAGACCAGTGATGACGCCCCCTACTCCCACTCAATCGTCCCCGGCGGCTTACTCGTCACGTCGTACACCACCCGGTTGATCCCCTTCACCTCATTGATGATCCGCGTCGCAACCCGGCTCAGGAACGCGTGCTCGAACGGATAGCTGTCCGCCGTCATGCCGTCGGTTGAGGTCACCGCGCGCAAGGCGCAGACGAAATCGTAGGTCCGCCCGTCGCCCATCACGCCGACCGTGCGCACGGGCAGCAGCACCGCGAACGCCTGCCAGATCTTGTCGTAGAGGCCCGCCTTGCGGATCTCGTCGAGATAGACGACGTCGGCCTTGCGCAGGATGTCGAGTTTTTCGCGCGTGATTTCGCCGGGGATGCCGAATAGAGGGACATGATGCGTATTTCCCTCACCCTGAACAATCGTAAGATGTGGGGTCTAAGATGTGGGGTCAGTGCAAAATACATGTCGCGCCTCAAAGCAAGAG
>JBEBGM010000147.1:0-2021 GCA_040081455.1 Bryobacteraceae bacterium | reverse complement strand
GCTCTATCTATAAAAAGCGCCCTCCTCGCCTTGGCCGGAATGTGGCCAGCGAGCCCGGTTTGCGCCCTTCGTCTATCGGTTAGGACTCAAGATTTTCATTCTTGCAAGAGGGGTTCGACTCCCCTAGGGCGCGCCACTCCCCGACGAATTGCCTCAAGAACCCCACCCCGCGGATTGCCCGGATACGCCAGGCGTCCCCGGCTGATTCGCGCCGCCCGGCTTTTCACGCGCCGCGGACGCATCGACATGCCGCTTTGAACGGTGACACACGTTACAAAATTCGCCGTCTCAAGCGGCAAGCTCGCCACAACCTGTGAGATTCATTCAGCCGGGTGTCACAACAATTTCGACATCATTGTTGCGCTGCAACCTGACGGCGGACGCGACCCAGGCCGAGTGCATATTGACGAGGAAAACAAACACTTTCCGGCAGGCCACCAGTGCCGTGTCCCTGCATCCCAGCGGTTGCGTTTCGCTGCATCGCAGACGGCGTGTCGGCACCTTGGGAAATTTGCAAACGCACCGACTCGATAGGGTCAGCTCGGACAAAAGCGCACGCCGTGCGGTTCACATACTTGTCACAAAGCGCACGATGTGCATATTATCCCTCAGACGCACATTGTGCGCGCTCGCTCGGGCCACGTTCCCGTTACGTGTTTTGGAAGAAAGGCCTTCAAAAATGCGATCGCCATATCCGGTAATGTTCTACCTGGCCCCGCTGTGGCCGCTGGTGGCTTTAGGCGTGGCCTTTTTCGCCCTCTGGGCGGCGGGCTAGAGCAGCCCCACCCGGCAACCGCCTGCTCAAGGCTTTAATTCAGCGCTTGCGGCCGCCGCTTCGGCGGCCGCGGCCTAGGCCAAACGAACAATCCGGCTCACTCTCGATATATCGTCGTGCGAAAACAGCGTGTCGCCGTCGTTGCTGCGTACGCTGATCTGCCCCACCTCTTGCTCGCCGGTCTGGACTAGGCAAACGGCGAAATGCATCGCCGTAGCGGCATCGCTGAACGGTTTTAAAGACTTCGCGCCGCCGATTTCATAGAACAACGTAACCATGCCCGCCCCCAAAGCTTGCCATGCCTCAAATAGTAAACATCGCAAAAGCATCGCACAAGAAATTGCCCGCTGGGGCACGTGACGGGAAAACCGGGCTGTCGTAGCGAAAAGTGCAGCTAGGCCACAAGAACTAGCTGGAACGCGTTGGTGCAATTGCCACAGGACGAACAAACCAAAACCAATCACCGCACGCGGGCCTGCGAACACACAAACGTCATACGACCACCCGATATGAAGTGAACCAATTCGGGAGACCCGCATGACAAGAACAGTCTGGTCGAAACCTTGGTATCGCTCACGCGGCGTTTGGGGCGCCATTTTGGGCGCAGCCGGCACAGCCTACGGGTTATGGGCTGGAATCCTGCCGTGCGGACCCTGGCAGACGCTCCACAACTACACCTCTGCCGGCGTCACGCTTTACGGCGCTTACCTCGCCTTTGTCGGCCGCCGTACCGCATCGCAGCCGATCCATTTCATTTGGCGCCGTCAAGTCGAAGTAAGCGACTGACAACGCCAACGTCGCGGTGAAGAAATGCGAGTTACTTGCCTTTTTTCTTCTTCTTGCGCTTCTCGCCCTTCTTGTCGCCGTCGCCTTCTTCGATCTCCACAACACGCGGATCGTCCTTCGCGCGCTTGTCGCCCTTCTTTTTTGCTTTCTTTTTGTCGTTGTCGGGACCGTGATAGTCGGTCGTCCCTGAGGTGATTGCGAAACAGGCAAGTCTCACGGTGCGGGGAATTTTGACCTCATCGCCACCACGCTCGCCCTTCTCGTAGTACTGCACGACGCGCCGCTTGAGCCCCAACGCGTCCGCGGCGTCTTTCTGAGATAAATCAAGGGCTTTGCGCCACCGCTTGAAGTCGTGACCCTTCATCATTGCCCACCTATCTCGCGTTCTTTTTTCGTTGCTTTCAGTACCACGTCGCGTAGCGCTACCGCCACCGTTCGCGAAAAAGCGCACAGTGTGCGG
>JBEBGM010000146.1:0-2021 GCA_040081455.1 Bryobacteraceae bacterium | reverse complement strand
GGCCAGACCGATGGCCACGGCGCATGCATGCGCCGCGGTTATGAAACGAAACATATCGAAATGCCCGCCTTAGAGGACCTACCCAAACATCCGCGAAGGGGCTTAACGCCCCGCTAGCGCGAGGGCGGCCGGTCGGGCGGTGAGACGGTGATGCTGTGCAAGAGCGCGACTTGCGCGAGCGGTACGGCGGAAATTTCGACCGATGCCGGCGTCACCTCCGCCGGCGCCAGTCCGGCGCAGGGCGCACAGTCATGAAACACGAGTTGGTGCGCCAAATCCTCACCCGGCGGATGAGAATGATCCGCCGGATCATGCGCATCCTGATGATGATCGTCGCTTACGGAAGCCGTGTGATCGTGCGCCGACGTAACATCAATTGCAGCCCCAACCAAAAGCAGGCCCAACAAAAGCGCGGCAATGGCGATCAGACTGCGCATGGAACTCAGGGACAGGATCTCAGGACGGCCATTCACGAACGAAGCAACCGTGGGCGTCAAGTGTTAACACGGCCCTAAGTGCGAGCGCTGGTCGGACAATGGCGCCAAATCACGCCAATGTGCGCGCAGAGGCAACGCGGCACCCTGCGACAACCACCCTGCGGCAATAACACCAAGTTATTTTTTCGGCGCTTTCGGCTATATTCGGCGTCTTCATCGATAGGTTGGAAAAATTGCGGCCGGGCGTGCATGCGCGCGCTCGTCGGGCAAGTGGCACAACTGGCACATATGTGCCACTGCGCCACTTGTGCCAAAAAAAAGCCGCACCTCTCGCGAGGCGCGGCTCATCCGTCAGGGACGGGATTGCATTAAGCGCGTTGCGCTTCCCGCAATTCCACAACCCGGAAATCGGGATAGACTTCTTCTTCGCCGGTCAGCGATTTCACCAATTCCAGCATCCGCTTACGCACACGCGGGTCGGTGATCTTCGTGAACGCGCGAACGAGCTGGAAGCCTTCCGCGCTCGACACGAATTCCATCATGTAGGGGCCGGCATCGACATCCGTCGCCGCACCAACGCCATTCTGTTGCTTGCGGAACGCTGGATCGGTGCTGGGAAGGTCGTCGAAGAAATACGACACCGGAACGCCGAGGATCGACGAGATGTCGAACAGTCTGCTGGCGCCGATACGATTGGCGCCTTTTTCGTACTTTTGAACTTGTTGGAACGTCAGGCCCAGCAATTCGCCGAGTTTTTCCTGACTCATACCGATCAGCATCCGGCGAAGGCGGACGCGGCTTCCAACATGTGCATCAACTGAAGAGGGTTGCTTCTTGGCCAAGGGGGGAACTCCTATACGACTGACAAGACAGCCTGACCGCAGCACAAGACTGCAACCAAGCCCCACGAAACGTCTTTGTCTGTGGCCAACTTTTTTTGCTGGCCTTGCCCCCCGGGGCAATCACGCATGTAGGCACTTCACTTGAGGCCTAGGACGGCAACTTTTTGGGGACCAAACGGGTGCGGCACGACCCCTCGCGCTTTGCAACCCGATCATCAGGCGGCCCCCAGTAGCCAACCTAGACTTCAATGATTCTCACTAAACGCTACACGGTTGTAATGGTCAACTGTCTTTATGGGCTAGCTCTTGGAAAAAACGAGTCCAACGCCCGTTGCAGCAAGAAGCATCAGCAAAAAAATTACATCGCCTGCGATGGAGTAGAGCGTGCGCGGCAACGGACGCGGCAGTTCGGCGTCCAGGATTCCGCTCCTATCGAGCCCGAGCGACGAAGTGATTCGCCCATAGGGGTCGATGACTGCGGACACTCCCGTATTGGCTGCACGAACCACGGGCAATCCTTCTTCTGCCGCGCGAATTTTCGCGATACCAAGGTGTTGGTAAGGTCCCGTCCACGGACCAAACCAAGAATCGTCGGTCATCGTCATCAACCATTCGGGCCGTTGTTTTGGAGCCGAAACTTCGCCTGGGAAAATCAGCTCGTAGCAAATCAGTGGGCTAAAGGGTGGCACGTTCGGAATGGTTAGCGTTCGGATGCCCGAACCCTCCGTGTACCCCCGACCGC
>JBEBGM010000145.1:0-2042 GCA_040081455.1 Bryobacteraceae bacterium | reverse complement strand
GGCACGTGTCCCGATGCAACCAACCACCCAGCCGCACATCCGCCGGCAGCGTCCGCGCCTTGCGGGACAGGTCCACAAACACGGTTTGCGTCACATCTTCCGCCCGATGCGTGTCGCCCTCGACCAGCCGGAGCGCCGTGGAATAGACCAGGTCCACGTAGCGGGTGACGAGTTCGCGGAAGGCGGCGTCCGAGCCGTTCCGGGCATATTCCGCTAGCAACTGTTGGCTGTCCGTCATGTTCAATCACCAGTAAAAGCCCGCCGAAGAAGGAAACCGAACAAAAAAGTTTGTGTGATTTATTGCAATGGAGTGAGGGTGAAAGGCAACCGCACCCAAACATGCCGACCGATGCCCGTTGCCACAGCTTCAACCGGGCGTGAGCCGTTTGAGCCGGGCCAGCGCCAGTTCCAATCGCTCTCCGGACAAGGATGATTCCCGGAACCGGGATTCAACCATTGCGGCGTTGGCGAGTTTTTTGAGCAAGAGTGCAGCAACGAACGAACAATCCTTCTCACGACCTGCGGCCAGTTTCGCCACCGCGAGATCATGCACTTCCAAACACAATCCGCACCCGGTGCCGGTGTTTTCGTTGCGCACCGGGATCAGGCGAGTCTTCCAGCCGGCGGGCAGAATGGCGGTTGTTTCCGCCACTCCGTGCGCGTAATAACCAAACGTCTGATGGAACGGCGAGCCTTCGCCGATGGATCCATCAATCAAATCGGCATCGTCGGGGTGGCGGAAGGTGAACACGTCAGCTTCGATGGAAACCAGTAGATCTGCGGGCGCATTAGGAAACTGGCCCAGCACGGCCTGGCTGCCGATGACCACGATTTCGGTCGCCCCTGAAATGCCGGCGGCGGCGCGAATGATGTGTTCAAGCTGCGCTCGTTGCATGGCGGAAACGTTGCTTCAATTCCCAGACCTCCTGTGCGCTCAAGACGCCTGCAAAGGGCGAATTCTGACGGAGGCGACGCGCTTCCTCACTCTCGGAACTCAAGAGCTGGCAAATCTCCTCCAGCGGGCGATGCAAAATCTCAAGCCATTCCGCATAGCAACGCAGCAGTGCGGGGGCATTGGCATTCAATCGAGTCCAACGGTCCAGATTCTCCTGGGCAAGCCGAAGTAATTCCGGCTGTTGACGGAGGCGCACTGCGGTACAGCGACCCAATTCAAGACTGACTTCGTCTATCAACTCGTGACTCACGCTGACAGCTTAGTCGGGCGGGCGGTTAAGGTCAACGATGCCCCCCCGAAACGATGCAGCGTCAGCGCAGCGCGATGACCCTAGCCGCTTTCGCGAAGTGCTGTTGCAGATGTCGGGTTCAAATTCGCTCCGGAATGCGGAATCCCTTCCGGTAACCGCGATCCTCGTCACGCAACAACCGATTCGCCTGGGCATCGCCGATGACTTCTTCTTTCACTGGATCGAAGTTCAGCGAGCGGCCGAGGCGATACGAAGCATTCGCCAGATGCACGAGCGTGCAGGAAATGTGGCCTTCCTCAATGGTGGAAACGATGTCCTCCTGCTTGCGGCTGCGCAGGGCTTTGATGAAGTTCGCGAAGGCATAGCGGCTGCCACCTTTGTGACCGGTCGGGCCGGCTTTCATTTCCGAACCAAGCCAGAATTGGTAGGCGTTCGCCGTGTCTTCATCGCCGAGCGCGAGATAGCCGTCCGCGCCGTAGAAAATGTTCCCAATGACATTCGGGCCCTGATTCCCACTGCCGAGTTTTTCCGTGCCGATGTCCGCCTCGCGATTTGTGATGCCGTGGCGCACTTCAAACTCGATCATCTTCCGCTTGCCACCGGGGAGATCGTATTGGAAAGAGCAAACCAACGTGTTGGGCGTGGTCTGATCGTCGTCATTCACGAAATGTCCGCCCATCGCCGTGACCTTGTTCGGGAAACCGACCCCGAGTCCCCAGCGGGCGATGTCCACTTGATGCACGCCCTGGTTGCCGAGATCGCCGTTGCCGTATTCCCAGAACCAGTGCCAGTTGTAGTGAAACCGATTCTTCGTGAACGGATGTGCTGGCGCGGGAC
>JBEBGM010000144.1:0-2059 GCA_040081455.1 Bryobacteraceae bacterium | reverse complement strand
TCACCCGTGTGTGCATCCTTTCAATCCTACACGATGAACGTCACCATGAGGCCACATCCCAATCCAACACTGGAGCAAGACTTTTGTTCCGGTGGCGCAAAGCGGACATATTGGGAGTTATCGGGCTTTTCCGGCGAAACGATGCTGGACATGCTTCTGTCGATTCAATGTGACCGACGCGTGGCCGGTCCCGCGAACAAACCAGCCGTTCCCGAGGCGAGTGCCCGCTCCTGAAAGCTGCCGCCCGCAAGATATTGCAGACTGGCGCGCGGATTCGGCAACTGGGCGCATACCACTTTCCCGCCACTGAATTTCAGGCAAGTTAACTATACTCGATCAGTTGAGTCGGGATTAAGAAGGAGACTATCGTATGGCTATTTTGGGGAGCCGCGACTTTCTCACGCGTCGCATCGATCGCTGCTACCTTATAGCTGCCGGCGCCAGGCTTCCGGAGAAGCGGAAAGTCCATCTCGAGCTCGCACGCGATTATCGCATGATTCTTCACTGCATCGCTGACACCCCCGCATCAGGTCAGATCGACTGACGGGACGTCACCAATAATGCTCACGATCCACTCGGTAGCTCATGCGCTTCGCAGGCTCGGGTAGACCCAAACATTCGTTTATCCTGGCTCCAATGCAGTCCCACACTCTGCCAGTGTTCCTCAAGCCTCCCAAGGAGGCGCTCGGGATAGCGCAGCTTTCAGGCAATCAATCGAAAACTTATATTCCTACTAATCAAGTATGATATTGATTGCCCGAATCGCCGACTGGAGTCATGTCATGGGAAAGCTGACCAATATCGAACCGCGCTGTCTCATAATTCCCGGTCTGGGCAATTCCGGGGCGCGTCACTGGCAGAGCATATGGGAAGATGTGCGTGACGATTGCCATCGGGTCGATCTCGGCGCGTGGCACAATCCCCATCGCAGCCATTGGGTGACGAAGCTTGACCTGGCGATCGCATTCCAAAACCAACCGGTCGTGCTCGTCGCCCACAGTCTGGGTTGTCTTGCCGTTGCCTGGTGGGTGGCGCTTGCCGAACCGGAGCGCAAAAGACAGGTGGTTGGCGCGCTGCTTGTTGCGCCTCCGGATGTCGAACGACCCGGCGCCCATGTGGCACTCGCCCGGTTCGCGCCCGCGCCACATAGCCGTTTTCCCTTTCCGGCAATGGTCGTCGCCAGCACTGATGATCGATATTCCAGTATCGAGGAATCGCAAAGGCTCGCGCGATTATGGGGTGCGGACTTTCATAACGCAGGCGCGTCAGGCCATATCAATGCAGACAGTTTCCTGGGCGAATGGGAAGAAGGCCAGGCTTTGCTCGACGGTTTGATCGGCGGTGGCCGCCCGCAGAATCAAGGCCGCCGCTCCTTTCCGGAAGGCGAGGCTCCGCGCTTCAAACCCACCCCCCGGAGCCATTGATTTTCGTTCCGGCTTTTGCGGATCCAATTTCCGGCGCGAATGGCCGATATCAACTCGCCGCTAGAAGCGCCGCCTGCGCCAGCGATGTCTTGTCCAGAATGGCGCTGACTTCATCGCGGACACTGGCCATGATTTGCCGGATTGCACAGGCGTCTTCATCCACGCAGTCGTCGCAGCGCTTGTAGAACAGCTTGCTGACGCACGGCACCATTGCGAGCGGGCCGTCTATCGCCCGGATGATATCGCCGAACATGATGGTTTCGGCCCGGCGCGCCAGGACGTAGCCGCCATTCTTCCCGCGCGTGCCGACGACCAGCTCGGCATTGCGCAGGTCGGTCATGATCGCTTCGAGGAACTTGCGCGGGATATTTTCGGCTTCGGCAATCCCGATGACCTGTCGCGTTTCTCCCTCCGGCGCCCGAGCCAGGTGGGTAAGCGCCTTGAGGGCATAGCGACCGCGTTGAGAAAGCAAGGCAAGAACCGGACAGTTGACTGGTGCGACGTCCCTAGTCGATCAGATCGTCGCGCGCAAAGCCCAGATTGGCGCAGCCCAACCATAACTATGCTTGCCGATCTTATTCCTACTAAATAGATAGGATTAAAGAAGCACAGCGCGGGATTTGGTCATCTTGCAC
>JBEBGM010000143.1:0-2064 GCA_040081455.1 Bryobacteraceae bacterium | reverse complement strand
CAGGGGTTGAACGGGTTCCGTGACCTTGGTTTGCTGAAGGCCGGAAAAGCGGGCGGACCATGCGGCGCGCACGCGCTTCGCGTCAACCCCGCAAACCCTCGCGTTTCTGCGACATTTGGGGAGGAATGCCGTAACGAACTGAAACGTTTCGGTGGAGGCCTCGATTCAGTCAATGATCTGTCGAGAATTCGCCGCTTCCGGTAATGAGACCCTCTTTCCATTGATCGAATGCATCAACACATGCAGGCGACGGTACGAACAACATGCCCGAACTCACCTGCCACTGCGGCGCCGTCCGCATCGATGTCGAGACCGCGCCCGTCGAGGTGACGTCGTGCAACTGCTCGATCTGCCGGCGCACGGGCGCGCTTCTGGCGTACTACTCGCCGCGCCAAGTACGCTTCACGCCGTCGCCGCCGCCGACCGACACGTACATGTGGGGCGACAACTCCATCGTCTTCCATCGCTGCAAGACGTGCGGCTGTTTCACCCATTGGCTGTCGGTCGATCCGGCCTACGACCGCATGGGCGTGAACATGCGTATGAGCGACCCTGAAGTACTCGCCAAAGCCCGCATCCGCCCCTTCGACGGCGCCGACACGTGGACGTTTCTGGATGAAGCCTAGCGCGCGAACGTTTGGTAGGTACGCCGCTGGCGAGAAATCTAAAACGGCGTTCCGCAGTTGAAGGAACAGTAGGGGCGCCGTGGAGCCTGGATCTCCAACTGCGCTTTACAGGCCGAGATAAAGCGATGCGGCAGCCATGACGCTTGGTGGCGGTTCACGTGCATGGACAGCACACGATCATCGCTGTTCAACCAATCAATCGCATCATTGTGAACGCAGCGAACCCAGAGTGCCACCACGCGTTCCTCGAGTTCTCTCCCGGTGCGTTTCAGCGGCATTTCGCGCCGATCCGGCATCACGATATTCCAAACAGTCTCTTCCACCGCGCTACCGTTGAGCATTTCCCGCGCATGCTCGGCATATGTCTTGTCCCATGGGCGAAACCCAACCACGGCGACCAAAACAGTAAGCGCAAGCTGGAGGGTTAGCGCGCAAGCGAACAGCCCTGCAAAGGCAAAGCCTATCACCTTCGGATTGACCCTCACGCCGCCCGCTTCGTGCCGCGCCGTGGCGTCTTCGGTGGCGGTAGCAGCAACTCCGCCGGTACGCGAAACCGCGCGCGCAGCCTCTGAATCATCGCCATGCTGAGGCCCTTCTTACCTTGCAGGACTTCGCTCACGCGGCTTGGCGTGCCGAGCAGCGGAACCAAATCGGCGCGCGTAAGCCGATGCTGGTCCATAAGGTAGATGACCACGTCCGCCGGACTTGGATGCCGCCGCGGCCACTTCGTCTCCTCATACGCCGCGATCAACCGCGCCTGTGCCTGCAGACGCGCGACATCGGAAGGTTTGTCCGACGCCATCAAACGCTCGACAAGTGCCCGCGCCCGCGTCAGCTCCGCGCCGCTATCGATCAAGATCAAAGTTGCGTCCATCAAACTGTCTCCGCGTCGATTTCGTCATACTCGGCATGCGTCCCGAAGAACCGGATCGCGACGACGCCTGCTTGATACTGAACGGCCGCAATCAGCCTGTAGTCGTTGCCCTTGATGTTGAACACCACCCTACCGCCTTTAAGGATGCTCGCCTTCGGATGTGAAACCTTCACATCTTCCGGGTTTCGCCACCGCGCCTGAGTGGCAATCGCCAGCCAAGCATCATATTGCGACCGTGCGGCCTTCACCCCCTTGTGACCTGCGCGACTCGCGAAGTAGCCCTCCACAACGGTCGTGCCGATCACAATCATATTTGAAGCTTAACATGAGTTCCAAAAATTGGAAACCGAAAAGAGCAGAGTGGTATACGAAGGGTTGACTTGGGCAACGTGCCGTCAGGCCTTCACGATCAACCGCGAACGCGTATCGACGCGCGCGAGGATCGAAAGCAAATGCCGCCGCGCGAACGCAACGCACCCGGCGGTCGGCGCATAGTCGCTGCGCGCCAGGTGCAGGAAGATCGCGCTGCCCTTGCCCGGCACGACCGGCGCATCGTTGTAGCCC
>JBEBGM010000142.1:0-2076 GCA_040081455.1 Bryobacteraceae bacterium | reverse complement strand
ATAGTCGCCAGCCCGGTCGCCAAAACGCCGCGTCGAATCGCTGCTCATATAAGAGGAAGTCCCACCTTGCCTAGTGGAGATACTACCCCTCCGCGACGGTCGGACGCTCAGCGACTCCTCCTATATGTATGCGCCCGCTGTTGCACTGGGGAAAGTTAGCGATGGGAAACGAAGGGCATTGGTTTAATGGAATTTCGTATTTTTGAATTTACGGAGTCCAAGGACGAAATCTGCCTTTTCAATTGTTCACGTCCCAACCATAAGGAGACGCCTATGACCCCGACTGACCGCTTCAAGATTATCGCTCCACCGGGCTATGCGCCGGAGGTGGGGCGGCTCGTCTGTGCGATGGAGCGCGTCCGAGCGCGGACCTTGGAGGCGGTGGCTGGACTGACGATGGCGCAACTCGATCACTTGCACGATGCGACGAGCAATTCGATCGGCGCGCTACTGACGCACATGGCGGCGATCGAGACGTTGCACGGCATCGGCTCCTTCGAAGATCGCATGCCGACGCAGGAGGAATTCGGCCGATGGGGTGCGGCCTTCGCGTTGGGCGATGCGGCGCGCGCCACGATCAAAGGGAAGCCGCTGGAGCATTACCTGGAAATTCTGGCTGGTGTCCGCGATAACACGAAGGCGCGCCTGCGCGACAAACCCGATGCCTGGCTCCTCGAAGAGCGCGGCTACGTCGAAGGGGAGCGCGCGAACAACTGGTACATCTGGTTCCACGTGCCCGAAGACGAGACGAACCATCGGGGACAGATTAATTGGCTTCGGAAGCGCTTGTCGTGATCCCACAGCAGCCGACGGACGGTGCCGCCTTGTCGATTCAGATCGCAGTTGCGGGCGATTCGATCGATTTGTTGGCGAGAAATCCGTGAGAGAATAAGGGTCCGCGAGAACGATGTTCACTTCAAGATAGTGGCTTGTGAACGACGTTGAATCCAGCTAGAGTGAAATGGCCGTGGGTCGCCTAGGAAGGTGATCTGGAATAGCGACTGGCCGCGCGCCCGGCATCGTGCCGCAGCGAGGAGATTGAGAGCATGGATAGTGCGCCGGTGAATGCCTATGCGATTATTCCACTGCTAGTAATCCTATCGATCCTCGTCGGATGGATCGGCTCAGTCGTGTGGGCGGTGGGTGACGCGCGGAGTCGAGGCAAGTCGGGATTTCTGGTTGGCCTTTTAGTGTTTCTGGTTCACCCGTGGCCGTTGGGTCTAATCCTGTGGTTGGTGTTCCGGCCTGAACAGCGGTCGTCTTACTAGCGTCTGGGCGTGGTAGATCTATTGGGACAAGGATCGCGTGTGAATCGATTTGCCTTTCGCAATTTCCTTCTTCGTTTAACGTTTACGCTGGCAGTCGTGATTGCGGCGCGGCCCGCTGCCGCCACTTCCTTTTGGATTAGCGCTGATCAATTTGAGCGGTTGCATGTGGTTGTTGGCGCCGATGATTCCGAGCCCGAACAGATTGCCGCACGACGTTTCGCCGAGCACTGGCGGCTCACGACGGGATTCACCCCTACGCAATCCAACGAGGCGATGGTCGGCTCCGTGAATGTTTGGATCGGCGATGCCGTGCGACGGGCGTTTCCCGCGGAATTCGGGAGGCGGGTTTCGAGTACGGAAGGTTGCTTTATTCTGACCCTGGCAAGCAAGGATCGAAGCGGCGGTCAGGGTGACTTGTTAATCGCCGGCGGCGATCCGCGCGGGACTTTGCGCGCGGAGTGGGCCTTCTTTGAACGATTCCTGGGGGCGCGGGCATATGCGCCCGGGGTGTTGAAATTTCCGGCGCCGCGGAAGGGGATTCCGTCGATTGATTGGCGGGACGAGCCAGACTTCGAATACCGCGACACGAACTACCGGGCCTTTCTGAACAATCCTTGGCTGGCGAGCCTGAACGATTTGAACGGCCAGTGGTCAGCGGTGCCCGAGCGCTTCGGGGGGCACATCGCTTTTGTGCGGGGACTGGCGGGTCATGGGCATACCTTTCATGACTTTGTGAATCCGGAGGAGTATTTCGGCGCGCATCCGGAATACTTCGCGGAGATCGAGGGCGAGCGCGTGAAGGAGGCGC
>JBEBGM010000077.1:0-8147 GCA_040081455.1 Bryobacteraceae bacterium | reverse complement strand
ACGGCTCGATGTTCGAATTTTTGCGCAACAACGCGATGGATGCGCGCAGCTTTATCGACCGTGGCGCGGTGCCTCCATTCCGACGCAACCAGTTTGGCGGTTCGCTCGGCGGGCCAATTAAGAAGGACAAGCTCTTCGCCTTCGGCAATTACGAGGGCTTCCGCCAAGTGCTTGCCGTCAGCAGCCTGAGCGTGGTTCCCGACAACAACGCGCGCCAGGGCAAACTGCCGGATGGAACATTGGTCGCGAACCTGAACACCAGCATGCTGCCGTACATGGCTCTGTGGCCGGTCGCGAATGGCCCGAATCTGACGCCACCTGCGGGGCAACCCGGCAGCGCGCAGGCTTTCTACAATCCACGCCAATCGATTCACGAAAACTTCGGCACCATGCGCGTCGATTACAACGCAAGCTCCAGTGACACTCTCGCCTTCTCCTACACGATCGACGATGGTAACAGCGTGCTGCCTCTCGCCAATCCTCTGTTTGCTTCCGCCGGAGCATTGCGCGCGCAGATCGCGAGCCTCCAGGAGACGCATGTCTTTTCTCCGCGAACCCTGAACACGGCCACCATCGGCTTCTCCCGCGCCGGTTTCAATTTCGATTCGCAACCGTACGTCGACTTCCCGTCAAATCTCTCTTTTGTTACGGGCCTTGGACCTGGAGGCGTCGTGATTGGCGGCGGCGTCACCACCACTGGAGCCGGCACCATTACCGCTGCGGGACCCAACAACGCCGCCGGAGTGTGGAACCGGCGCAATCTGTTTACATTCAGCGACACCATCCAAACCACGCGCGGCATGCATCAATTGAGCGTCGGCGTCTGGTTTCAACGCTTGCGCGATAACGAAAACAGCGCGTCCCGTCAGTTGGGTCAGGCCACCTTCGCCAGCCTGACAACCTTTCTTCAAGGCACCGTCCAGAATTTTCAGGTGGTTCCCTCCGCCAACGCCTTGGGATGGCGCAGCACGTTCGGCGCCTGGTTCATCGAAGATTCCATCAAGCTGCGGCGCAATCTGACCATGCGCCTGGGCTTGCGCCACGAATTCACGGATGGCTGGAATGAGGCATCGGGCCGCGCCGCCAACTACATTCCCGATTCCAGCAACATCCTCATCACCGCTCCCCGTGTGGCCGACGATGTCTTCACCACCAACAATACGAAGAAAATGTTCAGTCCCCGGGTTGCGATCGCGTGGGACCCCTTTGGCAACGGCAAGACTTCGATTCGCGCCGGTTTCGGCACCTACTATTCGCTGATCGATAACCTTGCGTTCCTGTTGAACTCACTACCGCCCTACAACGGCTCCGCTTCCTTCTCGAATCGTCAGCTATCGAGCATCATTCCCATCACGCCCGGCGTGCAGCCTCCCGCCAACACGGTATTCGCCCCGCAAGGTGTTCAAGGAGATGCCAGGACACCCACCGTGCAGGAGTGGAATTTCACCATCGAACAGCAGCTTGCCTCGAACATGGGGCTGCGCATTTCCTACGTGGGTTCGCGCGGCTACAACGGCCTGCTGAGCCTGGACCCGAACAGCATTCCCGCGCAGCTTTGCGCCAGCGCCTCCGGTTGCCTTGCAGGCGGGACGGCAACAGCGTCCACCAGCCAGAGCACCGTCGCGCAGGGCGCACAATACATTCCGCTGGGTACGCGGCCGAATCCGAATCTATCCGGCGGCTTCTTCTGGTACACGCAAGGCAACAGCAGTTACAACGGTTTGCAGATCGACGTGGTCCGCCGCTTTACGCACGGCTTGCAGTTCCGTGGAAACTATACGTGGTCTAAAAACCTCGATATGAACTCGGGCCTGACCGGCGCGCAGTCGAACAACCAGGCACAAATGGTCATGGACCGCGGCAACACGCGGCGCGACTGGGGTCCCTCGGCGCTCAACGTCACCCATCAATCAAGCATCTCCGCACGCTACGAGCTTCCCTTCGGCAAGGGTAAGATGTTACTCGGAAACGTTACCGGGATCGCAGGCAAACTGATCAGTGGTTGGCAGCTGAGCGGCATCGCCACCATGCTGAGCGGCTTCCCCTTCACACCGCAGATCGGCGCCAATCGTTCCGGGAATGGCGATACCCGAAATCCGGATCGTCCGAACGTGAATCCCGCTTTCACCGGCCCCGTTGTCACAGGGGATCCCGGTAAGTGGTACAACCCGGCTGCGTTTTCTCTGCCCGCCTTCGGAACGTGGGGCAACCTGGGACGCGGTGTTTATAACGGTCCCGGTCTCACGAACCTGGACATTTCGCTCTCGAAGAACACGGCCATCACCGAACGCGTCGGCCTGCAGTTCCGGGCCGAAGCATTCAACGTGTTGAACCACACCAACTACGGCACGCCGAACGCGATTGTGTTTTCGGGCGCCAGCGTCAGTTCCTCCGCGGGATTGATCACCACCATGGCGACCACTCCGCGTCAGATTCAATTGGGACTGAAGCTAACGTTCTAACTCGCTGCGTTACGCGCGACGGGCGCGCAGTGCGGAATAGACCGCCATTGCACCCAGGCCAACCGCCGCCAGCATCACCGAGTTCGGCACGGGCACGGCCGACGGCGACGGAGGAATGATCGGCGTGCTCGCATGGATCTCGTCCTCCAGTGAAAAGTATGTAAATTCGCCGTTCGCCAAGCCATCGGCAAATACGACGGTGCCGGTCTTTTCGTCGTCGCTAATGTTGATGAACTTCGTCTTTGGCCCCTCATACCCGCTGGCGTCCTTCGGCAAACTGGCGCAGTAGCCGCTGCCGGTGAACGGCAGGAATTGGGCATCGCAAATACCGTCATAGTCAAAGCCGAAGATGCCTTCGCCATTGATCCCCACACCGGAAAGCGTGATGTGCGTTACCGTGCTTCCGGAGTGATTGACAACACCCACCAGCGTATCTTCATATCCATCGTAAGGTCCCTGCGCGGGATCCACGAACATCGTGAGCTTCCCTCCGGGATTGATGACAATCAAAATGGCGCACGACGAGTTAGCGCCAATAGCGGGGCATTGTTGAAACGGCGGCGTAGTTCCGGTACCAGCGCTCGTCGTGTTCGTGAATCCGCACAACAACCCCGCAAACAGAAGTATCCTGACGATACCTTTCACGTTTACGGTCTCCAAGTCTGAAAACGGGAACTCAACGAAGCGGTACGATCGCTTTTTGCGCTTCCGGACTCGCCCATGCATTTTTACTGCCGACGGGCGATGGCCTTCCGTCGCTCCATCGTTGGAGTTTCCTGTCTCTCCCCTACACTACGGCACGCCTTTGATGAAACCAATAAATCAAAAGACACCTTGGAATGGTACCGATGACCGGAACGAGAGTACTAATGGCGAATCCGCTGTGCGTTCTCTCTTTTAAAAACACTACTTGGCGAAGATGGGTATGGTCGTCAGCGTGCCATCGTCCTTGGCGCGAAGCCCGATCACACTCACCTTGCTGCCATTAGGCACACCGAACTCGACCGTTCCGCGGCGTTCGAGCGCCGGGGGGAAAAATGTGGGCAACAGGAAAGACGTGTGTCCGTTCGCTGGCAAAAAGAACGATGTCTGTTGCAGGATATTGCCTTCGGTGGCACGCACGATGACCGGCACGGAAACCTCGGCCGCCGTCCAGTTCGCCACCGCAACACCCGTCGTCAGGCCATTGGTGTTGTCAAACGCGAGCAGGAACGCATTGGGCGAGCGGGTTTCCAGCGGCACCGTCGCCTCTTGCCCGAACGTCGTCCATTGAAAGATCTCAAAGCCGCCCACATTGCCCGAGCTGGTGACCACCGCCGAACCGGTCGTTGTAGCCGACCCCTGCGGCTGCACGTTGATGGCGACCATGGCTCCTGCAGCCAGTGTGCGCGTGATGGACGTCCCTGAAGCGGGCGTGCCGGGATTCAGGATAAACAGCGACGTATTCACCGCGGTCCCGGCCTCGTCAAAGAAACTCAAGGTGTAGGATGTGCTCGCCGTCCCGGTATTCACCAGATAGATCACGCTATTGAATCCGCCCCCGTAGGTCACGTGGGCGATCGAACCGCCCCCTGCCGCGACGTTGGCCAGCACAGGTAATGTGGTGAGCGCAGACCCGTTTGCCCGCAAGCCAAGAACGTTGATCACGCCGGACGTTGTGGTTTTAAACTCCACCGTCCCGCGCCGGTTCGCCGTGGAACTGTACTGCTGATTCAGCATGAACGATACGTGTCCCCGCGCCGGCAGACTGAACTGCGCTGTACCGATCTGAGCCCCGGCATCGTTGCGGATGACGACGTTCACCAACGCCGTATTCTCGCTGACATTGGCCACAGCGACTCCAGTGGCCAGGGACCCGGTATTGTCGAAGGCAATCACGTACGAACTCGCCGACCGTGTATCGATCGGCACCACGGCCTCCCATTTATTCGCAGGGAAACGGAAAATACCGTATCCGCTGACATTTCCGGGAGAAACAAACTGGCCCCAACCGATCTTCGCCGCCTGCCCCGCGCTGCCCGAAGTGCCGATGCTGACTGACGCACCGGGATTCAAAGTCTGATCGAACGTGGACACCGTCGCCGTCGAACCCGTTTCCGCGTTCGTGATAGGTAACGGCATCGCGAAACCGGCATCGTCAAAGAAATTCAACCGAGCGGAGGATGCCACGGCTCCCGTGTTCACAAATGTAAACAAAGTGTCCCAACCGCCCGCCGATGCCACCTGCGCCATCGCCCCGGCATAGGACCCAGGGCCAATCGGCAACTGCGCATTCCACGACATGTTCTGCTGCATCACGGTTACGCTCGCGACACCAATGTTGCTGGTGGCCACACCGCTTTCGCTTGTGTTCCAGGTGGTAAGCGTGTACGTCACGTTCAAGCGAAGCGTCTCCGGAACGCTATATTCCACCACGGCTCCGGTACCGTAAATTTGATTCAAGCTGGCAACTTGTTCGGAATACGCCTGCGCCAGGTTGCTCTGCGCGGGAAAGTTATCGGATGGCGCCTGAACCCACGCCTGGTCGTTCGAACCCGAAGCAAAGGCAATCAGAGCACCATTCTTCTTCAGGCGCGCGTCGGAATTCGTATCGCTCAGAATCGCGTTCGTGAGCGTACTGGTTATATTGTCGGTGGAATGCACGTAATCGACATTCGACGCCGGTGCCCCCGCAACAGAGCCGGTACCGACCCAAAACGTAACCTGGCGAGTGTATGTGCATGTCTTTGCGTTGCCAACAACCGGCGTACATACCGGTGCGGCCAACGCGGGAATGCACGCACCCACCACGAATAACACTAAAGAAATCCGATTCACAAATGGGACTCCGATCCTCTCCTCCATCGGCAGTTTCTACTCTTTTCACTCTAGCGCGGGTGTAGACCATTCGTGCAAGCCCGCAACTTCCTGAAAACTCGTAAGATGTCCGATCCGTCACCCCCAGGATAGTACCCTTCACCCGCGCCTACCAGCCGCGCTATAATCCCAATCACAAGGAACTATCGGAGGCATGGCGCAAATGGACGCACCCGACACTTCGCTCACCGGTTCGGGCGAGGTTACTCGTTTGCTGGGTGAAATCGGTCGCGGCGATAAGGCTGCGATGAACGATCTATTGCCTTTGGTCTACGACGAACTGCACCGTTTGGCGCGCGCCTATTTCCGCCGGGAACGCGGGGAACATACCTTGCAGCCTACCGCCCTGGTCCACGAAGCCTATATTCGTTTGGTGGATCAACGGTCACCGCTCGAAAGCCGGGGCCATTTCATGGCGGTGGCGGCTACACAAATGCGGCGGATCTTACTCGACTACGCGCGCAAGCATCGGGCGGCGCGGCGCGGCGGCAACGATCAAAAAGTGCTGCTTGAAGACACGATGGTGATCTCCGAACAGCAGCCCGTCGATGTGATTTCCCTGAATACCGCCCTCGAAAAGCTTTCGACGCTCGACTCACGGCAGTCGCAGTTGGTGGAGTTGCGCTTCTTCGGCGGACTCTCCGTGGAAGAAACCGCCGACGTCATGGGTATCTCGCCGGCCACCGTGAAACGCGATTGGAGTTCGGCCCGCGCCTTCCTGCATCGCGAAATTGCCGGAGCGAAAGCGGCCGGAATCCCCGAATAGGAGCAGTTCTTTGTGACCCCCGAACGCTGGGCGCAAGTTCGTCAAGTCTTCGACGGTGCATTGGAGCGTCCCGCGAAGGACCGCGCCGCATACCTTCGCGTCGTCTGTTCCCGCGACGACGAACTGCGTAAGGAAGTAGAAAGCCTCCTGGCCAGTCACGAAGGCGATTCCCAGTTCTTGGAAACTCCCGCGGCGCAAATCAACCGTGCCTCATTCTCGTTTACACGGGAGGAGGAACTCGCGGAATACCCTGCAGGATACAAACTTGGCCCCTATCAGTTTGAAAAACGAATCGGCCGCGGAGGCATGGGTTCTGTTTGGTTGGCCACCCGCTGCGACCACGAGTACAGAAAAGAGGTGGCGATCAAACTGGTGAAGCGCGGCATGGATTCGTCCGAAATCCTGCGCCGTTTCCGCATGGAACGCCAGGTGCTCGCCAGTCTCGATCACCCGAATATCGCCGTGTTGATCGACGGCGGCTCCACGCCAGAGGGCCTGCCGTACCTCGTGATGGAGTACATCGAAGGCGATCGCATCGATCACTATTGCGAATCGCACAAACTCAGCATCACGCAGCGGCTGTTGCTGTTCCGGGCGGTGTGCGCGGCAGTCCAGTTCGCACATCAGAATCTGGTGGTCCATCGGGATATCAAGGCGGCGAACATTTTGGTGACACCCGATGGCGTCCCCAAACTCCTCGATTTCGGCATTGCGAAGCTGCTGCGGCACGACAATTCGACACTCGACATGTCGCAGACGCGTCCGGAACTGCGTCCCATGACGCTCGATTACGCCAGTCCCGAGCAGATTCGGGGCGAGGCCATCACCACCGCTACCGACGTTTATTCTCTGGGCGTGCTGCTGTACAAAATGCTCACGGGCAAAATGCCGTACGGCGCGGCGGGCAACACACAAGCAGGATTGCGCAACGCGATCCTCGAAACCGATCCCGTGCCGCCCAGCCAGGTGGTGCTGACCGATGAGAAGATCGCGATTCCGGAAGCCACCCAGAAAATAGAGATTGTCACCGAATCCCGCGCAACCGCACGGAAGCGGCTCCGCAACAAGCTTGCGGGCGATCTGGACGGGATCATCCTCAAATCTCTGCGAAAAGAACCGCACCGGCGTTACGCATCGGTGGAGCAGTTTTCTGAAGATATCCGCCGCTATATTGAGCGCCGTCCCGTGATCGCGCGAATGGACACCCCCGGCTACCGGTGGGCCAAGTTCGTCAAGCGGAATGCCATTGGTGTCGCGGCCGGCATCGGCATCGGACTTCTGCTGACGGCAACCGCGGCGGTGTCTTTACGTAGCTCGCGGGAAACATCCGCGGCATTGGCGGAAACGCAGCGCCGGTACCTGAGTGTGGAGCGGGAGATGATGCACTCCGCCAACGCGCTGGGAGAAGCGCAGATAAAAGCCGGCGACAACGGAACGGCGTTCATCAGTTTCAATCGGGCGCTACAACTGGCGGCTGATGTGTCCGCGGCGGAATCCGGTGCTCTTGGTTCCGCGACGCCGGACACGCAGATGGCCGCGGCAGAAGCAAACGCGAGAATGGGAGAGATTCTGGTGAGCACGGGAACGCGCGAAGCCGCGATCGCCCGTTTTGCGAAGGCGAAGGAAATCTACCAACAGCTTCCTCAAACCGCGGAAGTGAAAGCATTTCTCGAACAGTTGGATGAGTCCAGTAAGCTGGCTCGGGCGATTCAGCCGTAGATCGATGAACAAAATGAAGGCCGGGAACGGCTTCGGTCCCATCCGAAGGCGGGACCATCCTCCGACAGCCGTTCCCGATCAGCGCAAGGTTCTGCACACCTTGCATCTTTCCCGCGTTTTTGACCGCGAGATATGCCGACGGCGTGGCGGTACCGGCTTGGTTCTGGGTTCCTTACCGGACCACCGCCGCCGACGTCGGACCTCCGACATCTGTATTGGCGCGATTCCGCTCAGGTAGGGATCACGCGGCGGGAAAGTTTTTTTGAAGTTTCCTGAGGACGCCCAGCGCTCTTCCGGAATCGATTGATTCCGCGGCACTTGTCATGGCATCCGCCCTATTGGAC
>JBEBGM010000141.1:0-2083 GCA_040081455.1 Bryobacteraceae bacterium | reverse complement strand
CCTTAAGCGCGCCGGGGCCTCGGTGTCCATGGCTAGGACGCCGACTTCAATTAAACATGAAGATTGACCTATCCCGCTGTTTGACCTCGTCTATGGGAAGAGGCCGCCATCGACATATCCTGCTAAAAGGGCGGTCTACAAATTGATACATGGGGAAATTGTCCGATGTTCAGGCGCGCCATACGCTGGTCACTCAGTCGATTGCCGTTCCCGCTGCTTTACGAAGCATTCTACCAATCGGGCCGTGCTCTCGGCGTCCGCGGTTACCAGATCTCGGGCGATCAGGGCGACTTTTTCGCGCCGCTTTTCGACCAAACCATCGCTAAGACATACCTGAGGACAAAATCCTGGTCGCCAGACCTTGTCGAAGTTCTGCGGCAATCTTTGGCCGGCGGCGGTGTCTTCCTGGATGTCGGTGCAAACATCGGCCTCGTGACAGTGCCGCTTGCTCAGAACGCGGCGATACGTTGCATCGCATTGGAGCCCGACCCGCAAAATTATCGCCTGCTGCAGGCAAACGTGCTCACCAATTGTCCGCATAAGAATGTCGAAGTATTCAACGCCGCTGCCTACCGTGAGGAAACCGAACTGGCTTTTCAGCGATCAGAATACAATAGCGGCGATCATCGCGTTTCCAAGACCGGCACCGTCCGCGTCCGCGGCATGAGGCTTGACGACATCCCGCGACCGCCCGGATATCTGGCGATCAAGATCGATACCCAGGGTGCCGAACCAGCGGTTTTTGAAGGGGCACGCGAAAGCATTGCGAGCGCCGACGTCTTGATTTGCGAGTATTGGCCCTGGGCGATGCGTCGTATGGGCTTATCGCCCGGACCGGTGCTCGATGGCCTCGCAAAATTTCGCAAGGCGCGCATCTACCACAATGGCCGACCAACCGCCTGGATGCCGATCGGCGACGCGATCACGCAACTCGATCGCGTAACGAGTGCCGGCGGCGAACATGACCAGGTGGATATACTGGCGGCCAAAGAAGTCTGATCGCTCGGAGGAAGTCCGTCCGATTGGTTGGCGGCGGGTTCCAGGCGCGCCGAGTTAGGCGCCAGCATGGACCCGAGTCAGGTGAAAGGGTCGAGCCGAAGCCGTCGGGCTGGACAAATGGACGCTGGCCGGCGACGTCGCAGACTGCTGACCTAGCGGGGCCACTGAAGCCAGTCGTGCCGCCAGTTTCCATCGACTTTTCGATAGTGGACCACGCCCAGAACCCTTTAAAATAGGGTACTTCTGTTGCTCTCGAAGCGATCAGCGCGTCGGTGAAATTCTTTCGGCAATCCAGGACAATCGCGATACGACCTACTCGTTGCACCGCCGGGTCAAATCGGTCCAAATTAAGATACAGGTTCTGCGCCGGATGGGAAGCGCGTTGGGGAGACTTGCCCTAGGGGCTCATGATAGATGGGCCGTTGGCGTCATTTGGGCCCGAGTTTCGAGACCGCGAAAGGATTTGGAAGTGGTTGGGTCTTCGGACGCTATCATCGGGCCGCCCGCGTGGCGGGCGGCGCATGGGGCGATACCCCGCTTATTGCACATCTTCCCGGGATTTGGCCTCGGCGGCTCGCAGCGCCGCTTCGTGTCGCTCGCCAATCACTTCGGCCGTGAGTTCCGCCACCTCGTTTGGCCACTGGATGGATGTGCCGATGCCGAGCGGTTGCTGGCGCCGGGCAGCAGTTGCGACGTCCTGACCCAAGTTTTTCCCAAGCGGGGCTTGGTCCTCAGTGCCTTGAAGGCCCGCGAGCACCTTCGTGCCCTCAAACCCGACGTCCTCGTCACCTACAACTGGGGCGCCATCGAATGGGCCGCTGGAAATCTCCCGCGATTGGTGCGCCACATCCACATCGAGGACGGCTTCGGCCCCGAGGAAGCAGAACGTCAGCTTCCGAGGCGTGTGTGGTTTCGGCGCCTGATTCTTAATCGGCATAGCACCGTCGTGCTGCCGTCGCGCACCCTCGTCAAGGTGGCGACCGACCGCTGGAGGATCAATCCCGAACGGCTGGTGTATCTGCCCAACGGCATCGCCTGCGACCGCTTCGGTGGTCCGCCCGACGCGGCGCTGGCCGCGGCGCTC
>JBEBGM010000140.1:0-2107 GCA_040081455.1 Bryobacteraceae bacterium | reverse complement strand
CATGTGCGCTGCGCCAAGCAGCTTTCCGAGGCGCGGCGTGGTCGTCGAATCGAAGAAACTGCCTTGAGCAAGCTTGAGTTCGGTAAGAATTCTCTCTGTCTGCGTGCGTTCGACAACTTTGAGCGCCTTGAGCTTCGAGAGATCTGTCACAAGCATTTCCGCCAGCCCTTTGGACAGCGGGCGGAGATTCTCCGGGAGCCGTTCAGAATTGAAGTACGTGACTCCGATAGTTGAATCGGAGAAGCGGCTGGGATTGATCTCGCGTTCGCGCGCGATCGCAGCTTGGGCAATCTTGACAGCTCGTTCGCGGCGCAGCGTCTCGATACGTTTGGCGATGTCCTTGGCGGTAGAACCATCGGGTTGAATATTGAGGTATCGCTGGTAGTGCGTCAGAGCCGCCTCGACGCTGTCTTGCTGCTCGCCTATGTAGCCGAGGAACAGATGTGCCGAGGGCAGATATGAGATCAGGCCAAGGGCCTTGTGAAACGACTCCTTCGCGGGTTCAAATTGCTGAGTGTGGTACTGCGCCTCACCCAATCGCGCCCATAGCGGGCCGTCACCGGGTGACGAGATCGTGTGTGCTGTCAGAAGCGGCACGGCGCGGGCGTAGTCTCCCTCGTACATGGCGCGCATGGCGCGCTGTCCGGGAACCGAGGCACACCCCGACAACAGTGCCAGCCCGAGCACAAGGCCGAAACAAATCATGACAGTCCGATTACTAACCCTCACCGTGCTCTTCATCGGGAGTGAGATAGGCGTCCTAACACCATACTGTCAATGGGATTATTCGGAGGGATGTCGACTTCGGAGACGGGGCAGGCGACCGCCCCGTCTCTTTCTGACTCATTTCCGTCTATCCGCCTGAGACTGAGAGGAATGGCTCGAGTGCTAACAACCGGTCGCGCGCCACGTCGAACTTCGGATCCGCAGCAAGAGCTTCCTTGTACGCCTCGTAGGCGGCGGTCAATTGCATTTCATCCTCAAGGTTGAGTCCACGCGTATATGCGAGAACCGCCTCGATCGGTTGCTTGTCATCCTTTGGAGCTGAAGCCATCTCAACTCCCATCCACGATGCGACTTTGGCCGAGAGTTCATTTTGCATCTTAGCGAGTTGGCTTGGACGTCCCTCGATCTTCTCGCTCTTGATAATCTCGCCGGTTTCCGTCTTCACCCAACGCGCGTCAATGCGCATCGTGTTCTTGTCGATCTTGCTGAATGAACCCAAGACAAGATTATGAGCTCCAAGCAACTTACCGACCTTTACTGCTGCACTTTGATCGAAGTACTCGCTTTTCTGCATTTTTAGCTCATCGAGGAGGAACTGAATTCGTTCGCGCTCAACGATACGGACGCCCGGAGAACCCATTAGGTCGGTGACCAGCATGGCCGAGAGTCCCTTCGAGAGCCCATCCATCGCCTCGCGATCGGCGACACTGTTGTTCTCGAAATAGAGCACGGCCAGAGTCTGCATCTTTGATTCTGCATCCCCCTCAGAACGGAGAGAGTCGACCTTGAACCACACGCGTTGCACTTGCGGGGGCTCAACCTTCGTGTTCAGCCGGAATGTCGGGTCAATCTCGACGACCTTCCTCATATACACAACCGCTTGATCGGTAAAGTTCTTCCCGGCGGATGCCTTGGCGAGCAGGAGGTATATGTCCTTGGATGCGGCTTGGTTCAGAGTTGAGTCGGAAGCGACTTTGGTGAGCAAGTCGATCGCCTCGGCGAAACGGCCATCGTTGTACATGCCTTGCGCCTCGGAAACTACTTCGGGCGTACCGGCCCGGGCAATTACTGCCGCTACCGATAGGAGCATTACCACCAGAGCGATTGCATAATGTGGTCGAGCGTGACGCATATGATTTCTCCCTTCCTGACGACAGTGGTCCTGGAGTCCATTCAGTGAGTGCAACGCATTATACAAGAATCACTGAGTCGCAGTGCAGCCAATTCGCGTCCTAACGCGGTGTCATGGTAATGTTGACCCGGGCACGGTCGTTGGCGGGCACTCGCACAACGTATGGCCCGCCTTGCATTTTGTAGCCGGCCCGTCGAAGGGTTATCTCATGCGGACCGGCGGCGATGTCCCGTAATTCGCCCGGAGTCC
>JBEBGM010000011.1:0-100737 GCA_040081455.1 Bryobacteraceae bacterium | reverse complement strand
CAAAAACGAATCTCTTCCGCCCGGAATTGCTCACGCCCAAGATTCGTCCAAACCTTCCCGGAACCCCGCTCTCACGAGCGGGGCTATAACTTCCGTCCACAAAAACAAAAAGGGCGCGGCTTTGCCGCGCCCTCTTCTCACTCACTTGAAATCCGCCTACTTCAGGATTCCCTTGCTTTCATCCACGGTGATGATCTGGTTCGCCGCGATGTTGGTCAGGTGCTGCTTAGTGCCGCTCGGCCATTCGATATCGATCGCCGTGACTGTCGCGTCCTTGCCCAGGCCGAACGTCGCCGTCAAATCGCTCTGCGAGCAATAGCTTGATCCGCTGCGCACCATCGTCCATTGCTTGCCGGACGCGCTCTCCACGCGGATCACCGCGCCAATGCCGTCGCGATTCGACTTCGTGCCCACCGTCTTCACCGCCAGCCACTTGTTCTGGCTGCCGCCGTCGTTGCGATAGAGCACCGCCGGACCGTGATTGATCGCCATCACCACATCCAGATCGCCGTCATGATCGATATCGGCGTACGCCGCGCCGCGTGCGACCACCGGACGATTGAACGCCGGACCCATCGCCTGCGTCACGTTTTCGAACTTGCGCTTGCCCTGGTTGTGGAACAGCAGCGGCGGCTGCTTGAACTGAACCTTCGGCTGCACGCGCCCGATTTCCTCTTCAATGTGGCCGTTGGCCGCAAAGATATCGAGGTAGCCGTCCAGGTCGTAGTCGAAGAAGAACACACCGAACGCAAGGCTCAGCAAGCTGGAGCGTCCCACGGCTGAGGTGGGCGCTTCGTCCACGAACAACCCGGTGCCTTCGTTGTGATAAAGGCCCAGCATCTGGTTCGAGAAGTTGCCCACCAGCAAGTGCGAACGGCCGGAGCGGTCATAGTCGCCCGAATCCACTCCCATGGCCCCGCGCGCCACGCCGTCTTCGCCGAACGCTACGCCCGCCACCATGCCCTCTTCCGAGAACGTTCCGTTCTTGTTGTTCTTGTAAAGTTTATTCGGCTGCGTGTCGTTGGCGACGAAGATGTCCGGCCAACCGTCATTGTTGAAATCCATCACGCTGACGCCCAGCGACTTGCTGGTGGGATCGCCCACGCCCGCCTTCGCCGCCACTTCGTCAAACTTGCCGCCGCCCACATTGTGATACAGCTTGCAGGCGGTGCCTTTGTAGGATTCCGGCGTGCAATACGATTTCGTCTGCCCATCGAGCGAACACCACAGATCGCCCTTCTGCGTCCACTGCACATAGTTGGCGACAAACAAATCGAGCTTGCCGTCCTTGTCGTAATCGAGGAACGCCGCGCTGGTGCCGAAGATGGTGGGTTGGATACCGGCGACTTTCGCCACGTCCTTAAACTTGCCGCTGCCCTCGTTGTGGAATAAGCGGTCACCATCAATGGCCGTGATGAAGAGATCTTCCTTGCCGTCGTTATCGTAATCGCCCGCGGCCACACCCATGCCGTACATTTCCACGTCGAGCCCGCTGCCTGCGGTGACGTCGGTGAACGTGCCGTTCTTGTTGTTGTGGTACAGCGCGCTCAGCGAGCGTTTGCCGCGCGGCGTCCAGTCTTTGCTGTTGACCAGGATCAGGTCGGGCCAGCCGTCGTTATCGTAATCGAAGAAAGCCGCGCCCGCGCCGAGCGTTTCCGGCAAATACTTCTTGCCCGCGCGCCCGCTGTTGTGTACGAATTTGATGCCGGCCGGAGTGGTAATATCCGTGAACTTCACGCCGGCGCCATTTCCCTGGCCGACCAGCATCATCGCCGGAATCAGCAATACCGCACCGGCGGCCAACCAATACTTGGACATGCTCAATGCATTACTCCTTTTGAAGGGCGGGTTTCTCAACCCCGGTTGAACAGTGGGCTTCTCGACCCACGTTGGAAGGCGGGTCCCAGACCCGCGCCAAGGCCCCGGCCTCGGTTCATTCATCTTCTTGGACATCCAGCCCGGGGACTGGACGCGCGGGACCAATGAATCCCGCGCGAATGCCACGCTTACGGGTGCAAACGGCCGCGAGGCACGGCAGCACCACCGGCCTTTGCCTGCAACTCGGCCGGCTTTTTCGCCGCAGGTTGCTTGTTCAGCGCAACGCTCTCGTGATCGTGAATCTGCTGCCGTTCGTTGTTGTCTTCGGGGCTGACCAAGCGGCGCTTTCCGGTAATGGACTGCGCGGCTTCCTCTGCCTTGAACCGTTCGAAGAGCTTCTGCTCACGCGCGGCCTTTTCGGGTTGCTGCAATCCGCGGTAGCAGAGCATCGCCGTGTAGTGCGCCTGCAGATCCTCAGGATCCACATCGATTGCCTTCTCCACCGCATCCAACGCGGCTTTGTATTCGCGCTTGAGGAACAGCACGCGGGCAATCTGGTTCTGCACCACTCGGTCGCGAGGATAGATCGCCGCCGTTTTTTGCAGCGATTGAATCGCGCCGTCGTAATCGCCGTCCGTTTTCTGGATCAGCGCTTTGAAGTACCAGATGCGGCCTAGCTTCGAGTCGACGGCAAGCGCCTTCTCGATAAACGGTTTCGCCGCATCCGTCTCGCCTTCCTGAATCAGGGCGCGAGCCACGTTCAGCCAGCCGTCGGCGTATTCCGGTTCGGCTTCCGTCGTGCGGCGGAAGGCGTACTCGGCGCCTTTCAAGTCACCCTGCTGGAGGAGGCCGATGCCCCAATCGTTCCAGCGCTCGCGATCCTTCTTGCGGACCACGGGCTTCCATTCGGTTTCCGTCTTCGCGTCGCCGATCAGAAGCTTGGATTCCGCCTGGGCGAGAACGACGATCGGCAGTTCCGGAATACGGTCCTTAATCTTGCCGGAGACGTTCTTCGGAATGTTGTTGGCATCGAAGCTGTACTCGGCACTGTTGTAGTGCGCGTTGATCAGATCGGGCGATTGTCCCGGCTTCGGCTGCCCTGCGTAGGCGAAGTTCGCGTAGTAGCCGAACTTGCGATAGTTCAGTTTCGCGGTGAGACTGATCGGCCCCTTCACGTCTTTCGGAATCTTCACGCGGAAGTGACCCACATCGGCCGAGCCGGGGCCAATCGCGCGAACATAAAGCACGCTGCGGGCCTGCCAGGCGTTGCGTTTGTTGATGGGGTTGCCCTCGGCATCCAACTGATACGACTTGTAGAAGTGGGCGCCGGGATCCACCTTGCCGTCCTCTTGCAGGGCACCGCTCCAGTAAATTATCTTGCCGTCGGCGTCTTTCGCCTGCAGTTCCAGCCAGATATCGAATGAATCGAGCGTTCCGCCAGGGAAGGCGTGGCCGATTTTGCGAGTACGCACCACAACGTCCACGCGCGCGGTGGAGCCGGGCTTCAATTTCGCCCCCGCCTGGTCAATGGGGGCCGAGAGTTTTCCCACCTCGCGGATCACGCCCACGCCGGCCTGCTCGGTTTCCTCGCCCTGGGCAGCAGCCGACATCGCTTGCGGCCCTTCTCCGAGGCGGCGGATCATCGCGGTCTGGTTTTTGCCTTCCTCAACCGGCGACACGCCGAAAATATCGACGCTGATAAAGCCGGACTTCAAAAAGTCCTCGACGGTCTTCAATTGCACTTCATCCTGGTTCGCGGTGGGAATGGCGGTGTTGCCGCCCGGGAAGCGGTGGTTGTGCACCATGCCGCCCACGTTGCCAGGATCGTTCGAAGCGATCTTCGGCATATGGCAACCGCCGCAACTGGCGCCTTGCGGAGGATAGTAGAAGGAGCGTGCGCCCTCACCGAAGCCACTAGCCTGCCAGTTGTCGTAATCGTTAAAGCCGCGGAACCAGCGGTATTCGTTCACCGGCACGTCCAGGTGAACCTTGTGGCACGAGGAGCAGAACTCCGACGTGTTGGTGCGCATGAACGGCTTCATGAACGAGCGCTTGTGCGGCTCCGGATTCAAGTTCGTCAGGAAGTGATTAAACGCCTTGATGTACTTGTTGTCGCTGGTCATGTACTGGTGCAACGGCGGATATTCGATGGTGAAGCCGCCATTGCCCATCGATCCGTTCACGTTCACGATGGAGTGGCACGAAGTGCAAGCCAAGCCGGCGTGCGCTTCCGGCGTATCGATCTGTTGTTTGATCGGCTTGTCAAACCGGCCATTGAAGAAGACGGCGTGATCGTGGCAACCCGCGCACCATTTGCTGGGCTGGGTGCCAACCACATCCTGCATGTATTCAATCGCCTTCCGGTAGTACTGATTGTTGAACGACGAGAAGTGGTGAGCCGAACCGTTCCACTGATCGTAGATATCCTTGTGGCATTCGCCGCAGGCCTTCGAATCCATGAAGAAGTTCGAAGGGATGATTCCGTTCACGTTCGTGTTCGCCGAAGACGGGAAAAACGGGGACTTCGGTCCCGCACCTTCCTCTTGCATCGACACGGGAACCACGTGCGGGTTGCTGATCTTGGCGTATTCGCCGGGGACAACCTTGTTATAAGCGGTCACCAGCGCGGGAAGTAGGACCAGCACCGCCAGGGAAGCGCCAAAGGCTTTGCGGTAGGGAATCCATTCCGGCTGCATCCGGGCAGTACGGGCAACCCACATGCCGACCGCGCCCACGCCCAGGAGCGCCGCCGCGATATGCGCCCACAGAGCCCAATGACGGTCGAGCGTCAGGCCCATGTAGGCCAGATAGACGCCGAAGCCGAATGCAACGGTAAACAGCAGGGCAGCGATCTTGGTGCCGCGCCGCAACGTCGAGTCCATTGCCAACATCCCGACGAACACTAGAAAAAGCACTGTACCCAAGCCCAAATGGATCAACACGTTTCCCATGTAGAAAACCGTGGGAGACGCAAAAGCCCAAATGTAAGCGGCGTTTACCAGCAGGATCAGGAAAAAGATCCCAAGCCACTTTCGAAGGGGATTACCACTCATGATTTGTCCTCCGTAAATCACCCAGCCGCGCCGGGGAGACACGACCGTGGTTCGAGTTTACCATTTTTCGCCAAGAGCCGGATTGCGTTTTGATGACGCGTAAACAGTTGAACTGCACATCCGATTCCGCGAAATTACTGGAGAAATCGGCTCTTCGGATGATACGCTGACAATGGAGTTGTTCTTCCGTCTATGACCTTTCCTTCCAATGTGAATTCGCCCTCGGAGAAGGCCCCGCGCAAACGACGCACTGTGCTGTGGCTGGTGGGCTTTCTTTTGTTGTTCGCTGCCGGATCGCTCGGCTTCATGGAGTATTCCGAGCGGGCAGGACTTGAGTTTTTTGAAAATGGCAAATCGATTCTCGCCACGCTCGGCGTGATTGGGCATGCCATCAAAGCCGGAGACGCCGCGGCCCTGGAGAAATCGTACGCAACGAGTTTCAAGGGTACGGCACTGGGCATGAATCATCTGAAAGCCGGCGAAGTCACCGATGGCGTTCACCGGTTCGCATTCACCGGCGGTGGCGCTGCTGATCGCGACGCAGCAATGGCCGAATGGAAGAGTTACATTGCGGGCTTTGAGTCGATTGAAGAATCGGCTCTGCATATCTTCCGCATTGTTCCGGTGCAGGCCGGTGAGGACCTTGCGGCAAGCGTTCGCTTTGAGGTGATCGGCAAAGCAAAAGATTCCGCACTGGCCAGCATTGACCGCGCCTATTTCCGTATGGGCTTTGTGCGTGGAAGCGGCGGGCTGCAGGTGGTGACAGCGTCTTTGATGGAAGGCGAACGTACGGTGGGCGATCGTCCGCTATTCACCAACGTTTCCTCGAACGCGGGCATCGACTTCATGAATCAGTACTACCCGGCGTTCATCAACACGCCCCAGAAGTTCGGGATGATCCGTTACGGTCCGGCGGGCATCACGACGGCCGACGTCGATGGCGATGGCTTCTACGACCTATTCATTCCCGACGGCGTGGAATCGAAACTATTCCGCAACACCGGTGACGGCCGCTTTGTCGACATCACCGCGAAAGTCGGCCTGGCGGGACTGGACGGCGTGAGTGTCGGAACATTTGCCGACTACGACAACGACGGCCGCAAGGACTTCTTTGTCAGCCGCACCTACAAGCCGAACCAGTTGTTCCACCAGAACGCCGACGGCACCTTCACTGACGTCACGAAGAAATCGGGCATCGGCGAAGACTGCTGCACCACGGTCGCTTCGTGGGCCGATTACGATAACGACGGCAAGCTGGATCTCTACGTGGGACGTTACCTCGACCCCCGCGAAGCAATCCCCACCACGTTTTACGCGCGCAACGGTCTGCCCAATCAGCTCTATCACAACAACGGCGACGGCACCTTCACCAACGTCACCGCCAAGAGCCACACCGATGAGCCGGGTCTGTGCCTGGGCACGGTGTTCGGCGACATCAATGACGACGGCTACCCGGACCTTTATGTTGTGAATGACTTCGGCCGCAAGACGCTGTACCGCAACAACCGCGACGGCAGCTTCACCGATATCACTGTGAAGTCCGGCACGCTCGCCTATGGCGCCGGCATGAACGCCAGCATGGGCGATTACGATAACGACGGAAAGCTCGATCTCTACTGCACCAACATTCGCTCGGATGAAGCCTGGTACGCGGAAAAGCCCACGGTCATGCGCTACATGGCGAACTCGTGGCGCCAGGGCGTGTGGAAGTCCGATATGCCGCTGTACTTCCAGATTTTCCAGCAATCGGGCACCAACTTCGTCGGCGTGTTCCAGCAGATGGCTTCGGGCAACACGCTGCTGCGCAACCGCGGCGACGAAACGTTTGAAGACACCACGGAGAAAGCGCATGCGGCGCCTCCGGGATGGTTCTGGGGCGCGTCGTTTGCCGACTTCGACAACGATGGCTGGCAGGACATCTACGCCGCCAACGGTTGGGCCTACAACGATAAGGACACCGAAATCGAGCTCGAGTTCCTAAACAATGTCGTCAGCCAGCAGGACGTCTACAAAACCGGCCTGTTCTTCGATCCAAAATACTTCGGACGCCGCTCCTGGCACGGTTGGGAACGCAAGCGCTACCTGCGCAACCGCGGCGACGGCACGTTTGAAGAGTTGGGCCGCGCCACCAGCACCGATATTCTGACCAATGCGCGCGGCATCGCCGTGGCGGACTTCTGGAATCGCGGATTGATGGACATCGCGGTTTCGGCATCCACCGATAAGCACGTGCTGTTGCGCAACGAATACAACACCGGCCGCCACTGGCTGCAGGTGGAGTTGGTGGGCACGCAATCGAACCGCGACGCGGTGGGCGCGCGCATCACCATGAAGAACAAAGGCAAGCTCCAGATGCGCGAAATCATCCTGGGCGATGGCTACGGTTCGCAGAACTCGCTGCGCCAGCACTTCGGCGTCGCCGACAACGGCACCGTGGATGAAATCACGGTGAAGTGGCCGAAATCGGGCACTACGCAGACCTTCAAAAATGTTGCGGCCGACCGCATCATCGAAATCACCGAAGGCAAGAACGATATCGTCACCAAGAACTACCGGAGGCCGGCAAAATGAGTAAACTGGCTGGGTCGCTAGGCATTGGCTCGTTAGGCATTGTGGCTCTGGTTGGCTTCGCGGGCTTTGCCCTGCGGGGCCAACAGGAATCGGCGGAGGAACAAATCTCCCGGTTCCGGAATCTCGGGAAGGCGTTTTACGAGAATCCGACGACGCAAGCACAGGCCGTCGCGCAGTTTAAAAGCGCGCTGGATCTGGCGCCGAACTCTGCGCGCGAGCGAATCAACTACGGCCTGGCCCTCCTCAAAGCGGGCAAGACCGAGGACGGAACCAAGGAACTGCTGGCCGCGCAGAAGCAGGACCCCACGCTGCCGCACACCTGGTTCAACCTGGGCATCGTTTATAAGAAAGACTCTGATTACGAAAAGGCCATCGCCCAGTTTGAGCAGATGATCAAGCTGGTTCCCGACGAGCCGATTTCGCACTACAACCTGGGCGTACTCTACCGCCTCAGCAGCAAGCCGCAGGAGGCGCTCAGAGAGTTTGAAGCTGCCGCGAGGCTGAATCCCAACCTGGCGGGTCCGCACTTCCAGTTGTTCAACGCCTATCGTCAAGCGGCACGGACGGAAGACTCGGCTCGCGAAGAGAAAGCGTTCCAGGACATCAAAAGGCGCCAGGCGGGAGCGGCGATTCCCGAAGATTTGGAGTGGAGCTTCTATAGCGAAATCTTCGACGTGATCGACCCCGCGGCGGAGGCCAACTATCCCGCTCCGCAAATTCTGAAGTTCAAAGCCACGCAATTGGGCACCGGCATGAAAAATGGCGGGCTCGCGGTGGCCGATGTGGATGACGACGGCAAGCTGGATCTGATCGCCTGGTCCGACGCCGGTATCCGTTTCTTTCGCGCGGGCGCTGCGAAGGCCGAGGACCTTGGCTTAGCTGCGGTGAAAGACGTCGTCTCCGTGACACCGGGCGACTTCGACAACGACGGCTTGATGGATCTGGCCGTCGTCACCAAAGAAGGCGTCGACCTCTATCGCAACAAAAAGACGGCGTTTGAAAAGCAACCGGGCACCATGCCGCGGGGCGCTTTTGCCAAGGTCGTGTGGGTGGATTACGATCACGACTACGACGTGGACCTGTTTGCGTTCGGCGAAAAGAGCGCACTGTTCCGCAATAGCGGCACTTCGGGCTTCACCGACGAGAGCGCTTCGTTCCCCTTTGCCGCAGGCAAGCCGACCGATGCGGTTTTCTTGGACATCGTGCCCGACACCGACGGCATGGACATTGCCGTCGCTTATGCCGATCACGCCGGTGTAATTTATCGCGATAAGCTAGCGGGCCGCTATGCCGCGGAAAATACCGCCGCCATTCCGGCGGGCGCCACCGCGATTCACGCAGTCGACTACAACAACGACGGCATCACCGATCTGGCGGCTCTGACCGGCGCGGGAGTGGTTTTGATCGCGAACCACGAAAAGAGTTTCGAAGCCGCGTCACCCTTGGCCGCGAAGAACACCGCACTGCTGGCCGATCTCGATAACCGCGGGCTGTTCGACGTTCTCACCGAGGGCAACATCCACCGCAACGGCGGACGCCAGGCATTCAAAGCCACGGCGGTTTCCGAACTCGCCGAGGCCACCGCGCTCGCCGCTGCCGATTTCGACAACGACGGCCGAGTGGACCTGGCTTCGATCAATGCCAATGGAGACGTGCAGTTGCTGACGAATCAGGGCGACGCCGCGGCAAAGTGGCTGCGCGTAAAGCTGACCGGCGTGAAGAACCTGAAGACCGGCTACGGCTCCGAGGTGGAGATCAAGGCCGGCGCCTATTATCAAAAGCAAACCTATCGCGGAGTGCCGCTCTACTTTGGTTTGGGCTCGCGCCCCCAGGTGGAAACGGTCCGCATCTCGTGGCCGAACGGCATGATCCAAAACCAGGTTCGTGAGAACACGGGCCGCGCGCTCGAATACAAAGAAGCCCCTCGCCTCTCCGGTTCCTGCCCCATGATCTTCACCTGGAACGGCCAGGATTACACGTTCATCACCGATGTTCTGGGCGTAGCGCCGCTGGGTGCAAGCTCGGGCGATGGCACCTACTTCCCGGTGGATCACGATGAGTACATCCAGATCCCCGGCGAATCGCTGGTCGCGCGAAACGGCAAGTACGAAGTACGCATTACGGAGGAATTGAAAGAGATTTCGTATCTCGACCAGATCCAGTTGATCGCCGTGGACCATCCTGCGAGCGTCGATATTTATACGAACGACAAGTTCAAGTCACCGCCTTTCCCTGAGTTCCGCCTCTTCGGCGTCGAAAAGCGTGTGTACCCGGAAGCGGCCCGCGACGACAAGAAGCAGAATGTTCTCGCCAAGCTCCTGCACCAGGACCGCGCCTACGCCGATACCTTTCCGCGCGATTTTGAAGGCCGCGCCGGCATGCACTCGCTCGATCTCGACTTTGGCAAAGCCGCCAAAGACGGCCGCGCCGTGCTCATCCTGAACGGCTGGGTGGATTGGGCCGACGGCAGCACCTTCCGCGCCGCCTCCCAGGAAAAGGGCCACGAGCTGGTGATGCCTTATCTGCAAGTGAAAGACGCGAAGGGCCAGTGGAAGACAGTAGTGGAGGAAATGGGCATTCCGTCGGGCAAGCCGAAGACGATCTCGGTGGACCTCACCGGCAAATTTCTTTCGGCCTCGCGCGAGGTGCGTATCGTCACCAACCTGTGCGTCTACTGGGATGAAATCTTCCTGAGCGAAAACAGCAGCGCACCGGAGGTGATCTCCACACAGATGATGCCGCAAACGGCCGACCTGCACTTCCGCGGCTTCTCGAAGCCGGTAATCGATCGCGAACGGAAGCAGCCCGAGGCCTTCATCTACAGCAAGGTTTCGCTCGACGCTCCGTGGAACCCGACACCTGGCTATTACACGCGCTTCGGCGAGGTGGCGAATCTGCTGGAATCGCCCGATGACCGCATGGTGATTATGGGTTCCGGCGACGAGGTCACCCTGCAGTTTGACGCCGCGAAACTACCGGCGCTGCGGGCAGGCTGGAAGCGCGACTTCCTGCTGCTGGTGGACGGCTGGGCGAAGGACTCCGACGCCAACACTGCATTTTCGCGCACCGTGGAACCTCTTCCCTTCCACGGTATGACCGCTTATCCCTATCCTACGAGTGAAAAATACCCAGAGGATGAGGAACACCGGAAGTATACTGAGAAGTACAATACACGCCCCGCACTAAATCTATTGCGGTCGCTTTCATATCGAACGGAGGAATCATGGCTACACCAGCAGGCGGAATCACAGCAGACCAAGTTCGCGCGGAAGTAAAGAAACTGATCGCCGACATCACCGAGCGTGAGCCGGAAGAAGTGGGCGATAAGGCGATGTTTGCCGAAGAACTCGGCATTGACTCGCTGACGGGCATGGAAGTGATGCTCGCCATCGACAAAAAGTTCAAGACGGACCTGCCCGAAGAAGAGTTCGCGAAAGTAAAGAACGTTGACGATATCGTGGACCTGGTCCAGCGCTTCCTGCCGAAGACGGCGTAGTCCGGATGCTCGCCCGGGCGTCTGAACTTCTCACGTTGTCCGGCTGCGGACAGGGACGCCTGGTGCAATCGCGCCAGGTTTCGTCCCGCGAGTTGGTGGAAGCGCACCTTGCGCGTATCGCCGACGTCAACCCGCCTTTGAATGCGGCTGTGGAAGTGTTCCGCAGCCGCGCTCTCGCAGAAGCCGACGCAGCCGATCAACGCATATCCCAAGGCAAAGCAAAATCTATTTTCGACGGAGTGCCCTTTTCCGTGAAGGACTCCATCGAAATCGAAGGAGCCGCGTGCACCGCTGGCACGCTGGGTTTCCGCAACCGGCCCGCGGCCAAGAAGGATGCGACGCTCGTCGCGAAATTGCGGGCGGCGGGCGCGATTCCGGTTGTCCGAACGAACCTGCCGGATCTCCTGTTTGCCTTTGAATCCGACAACTTCCTGTTTGGCCGCACCAACAATCCCTACAATCTGGAGCGAACGTCGGGTGGGTCGAGCGGAGGCGAGGCCGCGCTGATCGCGGCGTGCGGCAGTCCGTTTGGTTTAGGCAGTGACGCTGCGGGCAGCGTCCGTCTTCCCGCGCACTTCTGCGGCATCAGCAGTCTGAAGCCGACGTCGGGACGCCTGGCTCGGACAGGACATGTGCCTCCGGCAGGCGGGTGGCTCGAAATGGTGTGGCAGATCGGACCGATGGCGAGGCGCGTGGAGGATCTGTGCGCGATGATGCCGATCCTACTTGGGGGCGATGGCGAGGATCTCACGGTGATTGAGATGCCATACGCGGATCCTTCGCAAGTCCCTCTTGGCGATCTGCGTGTGGCTTTTTTCACCGACAACGGAGTGAAGACGCCTGACAACGCGACGATCGCGACGGTGCGCCGCGCGGCGGAGTCTTTGCAAGCGCATGTGCGGTCAGTCGAAGAATCCGCGCCCACGGGGATTGACGAGAGCTACGAACTTGAGATGAAAATGATCGGCCCCGATGGCGGCGATTCGCTGCGGTCGTATTTGAAATCGATCGGCAGTGACCGGCATCATGACCTGCTTGAAGGCTGGCTCGGGAAACTGGAACAGCATCGGACCGATCTTGCCGGTTTTGCGGGCTATTGGGCTGACTTACAAGCGTTTCGTTCGCGAATGCGGCGATTTTTGGATAACTTCGATGTGATCCTTTCGCCGGTGGCCGCGTTTCCGGCGCTGCCGCACGGACACTCGATCGCCGACGATGTCTTTCCCGGCTTCAGCTATACGATGACGCACAACATGACGGGATGGCCGGCGGCGGTGGTTCGCTGCGGATCGTCGGCGGATGGCTTGCCCATCGGCGTGCAGGTTGCCGCGGCGCCGTGGCGCGAGGATCGGGTGCTGGCGATTGTACGCAAACTGGAACAGTTGTGCGGAGGATGGCAGCCGCCGGGTGCGTAAGGAATTACAACGCAGCCGCGTTTTCGTGCGTTTTCGGGAAGCGCGGGTGCTTCATCAGCTCGGCCAATTGATCCTGATGCCGCTGTTCGTGGAGAAAGCTGATGCGCAGCAAGGCGGGCACGTTGTTGTTGCCGATGGCCGGGTGGCAAACGCGCATGTTTTCGTAGGGCAGATCCGGATTGGCATCGAAGAATTTTTCCTGGGCATCCATCGTATCGCGCAGGGACTGGCGGACCGCATCGATCGCCACATGTTCGCCTGGTTGCGATGCAGCGGGATTACCTGCCGGAATCACGCGATTGCGGATCAGCGTTTCCCGCACAATCGACGGGACAAACGCGTTGATCAGCCCGAGCGGCGCCGCCATCAGCGGCATGAGCTCTTTGGGAACCAGAGGGATGCCAAAGTCGATGTCTTTGTGGTCCAGGTACAACACGGGCCGTTCGCCGCGGCGGGCGATCTCGGCTAATTTTTCGAATTGGGTTTGATAGAGTTGCTGCGATTTCACCAGGTGATCGAGAATCTCTCCAGGAGACCAGGAGGACGCCGCCGTCCGGAAGGTTGCTTGTTCTGCGGTCAAGTTTTCCGCCATCGAGAGCGTTTTCCGGCGAATGTTTCTGTATTGCCGCAGTTCATTGGTGCGAATGCTGGTGGAACTCATATTTCCCGTCCCTCCTCCGAAGAAAAACGAACCGGCCGTGCGGCCCCAACTTGTATAATTGAAGCCTCAGCCGTTCTTTTGCGTTGCATCCGGCGGTTTTTCCAAGGTGAATTTCCTGCGGATGCTTCGTTATGGCCACAGGATAGCGTACCGGCTACGACGCACGGAATGCTCCCGGCAATTTTAAAACTCGCATGAACAGGGTTTCGCAAGCGATCGCCTTTCTCCACCGCCTGAGCGAAGTCATGTTCGTGATGATGCAGTGGGCCGGGAAGATTATCCACCGGCAACTTAGCGGGCGGCCCATCGAGGGGCCTCAACTGGTCCGGCAGTTGTGCGAACGCCTGAGCGGTAGCTTCCTCAAGTTTGGACAGATTCTCTCGCTGCAACTCGATTCGCTGCCCAAGGAATATTGCGACGCGTTGCTCTCGCTGCTCGATAGCGTTCCGGTCGCGGGTCCCGAAAAAGTGGACGGCGTGTTCCTTGAGGAATTCGGCCAACGTCCCACCGAGCTTTACGCCGATTTCAACTACAAGGCCATCGCTTCGGCCTCCATCGGCCAGGTGCACAAGGCCCGCCTCTTCGATGGAACCGAGGTTGCTGTCAAGGTGCAGCGCCCCGGCATCCGCGTCATCTTTGCGCGCGACAACATCCTGTTGGATGCCATGGTCCGGTGCGTTCTGTTTTTTCACATTCGCCGCTTGTACTTCATGCGCGACGCGGTGCGGGAACTGAGCACTTGGACGCTGGACGAACTCGACTACCGGCGCGAGGCGTCGTACTGCGAACTATTGGGACAGAACGCCATCGGCAACCCCGCCGAGCGAATCCCCCGTTTGTTCCGCGAACTGACGACTGAGCGTGTGCTGACCACCGAATTCCTGCATGGACCGAGCGTGGCGCGCTACCTGCGCATGATCGAGAACGGCGAGCAGGAAGCGATCGATCAATTGATCGCCGAAGGGTTTGCGGGCGGCACGTTCAGCTCGAACGTGATCTCGAACTTCCTGAGTGATGCCTTCCGCCACGGCGTCTTCCACGCCGATCTGCATCCGGCAAACCTGCTGATTCTTCCGAACAATGTGGTTGGTTACGTGGATTTCGGCATTGTCGCTGTGCTGACGCCGGAGGCCCGCCACAAGCAGATTCAGCTCACCATGGCCTACGCGAGCGGTGACGCCGAAGCGATCTACCGCGGGTTCCTCGCCATCTGCATCGTGAGCAGCGACTCTGACCTGCCCGGCCTGCGGCGGAAGATTCAAGAGTTGACCAGAAAGTGGTACAACGAAGCCGCTCTGGGTGGAAAGGTTCGCTTCAAGGTCAGCGTCACGCAGACGATGTCCGATCTGCTTTCCATCTGCCAGGATTACGGCGTACTGGTGGATCGCGAAATGATCAAGTACATCCGCTCCACGGTGTTGGCGGATGGCCTTGTGTCACGTTTGGCTCCGGAAGTGGATCTGGCGCGCGTTTTGCGCGAGGTCGTCGAAGAATATCTGGAGGAAGAGGGCAAGAACAAATTGTTCTCGGCGCAAGCGGCAATGAGCGCGCTTACCGATCTGGCGTTGTGGATGGACTTCGGCCCGCGCGGCATGATGAACATGCTGAGCCGCCTTTCCGCCGGAGAGTTGAAGATCCGGGCGCGGCTGCGCAGCACACCGGACGCACAGGCGCTGGTGCGGACCAGGGCGATGGTTACCGCCGCGGTGTGGATCGCGGTGGCCACGGCCATGGGATTTGGCGTGATTCCGCTCTCCCGTTCGGCGCCCTATCCGTTGGTGATCACCGGTGTTTTCATGCTGGTTCTCTCCGCCCGTCTGTTCCGGCTCTTGCGGAGGCTGGCTTAAAATGAAAAGGCAGCCGTTTTCGATAAAGGGGAGGATGAGGCCAGCCCGACGGTAACGAACGCCCGGCCCACAGTCACTTGTCCTCTTTAGCCTCCATTCAAAGCATCGCGAAACGCAGGGACGGCTCCGCTGACGGAGGCCTCGCCGCCGGCGCGGCGCGTTTCCGCGAGCAGTTGGCCAGCCAAGGCCCCCTGCACCGCACGTTCGCGCAGTTCCTTTCCGGGCGCACTGATCTGTTGCCGACCGATTACGCAACGGCGCTCGGTGACATTGACCTCGCCATTCCTCCAATGCCTAAGAGCCAGTTTGGCCAGGAGTTGATCGCAACCTTTGGCGCGCTCGGTGAGACGCTGGCGGCGCAGTTGGAGGATCAACCGGTTTGGTCCACGCTCGACCGCTGCGCCTACCGGACAATGTACGACGGCCGAAAGGTGTTGGTCCAAACAGCGCGACCGCCGTTGGACGCGAAGACGTTCCACGAGTTCAAGCGCTCGATCCGCTCGCTGGGCGATCACCGGACACCCCGGGCAACTGGGGCGGCGGCGATTGCGCAGTTTGAGGAATGGCTCCGGCTATCGAACGGCGTCGACCGCGAGCGCGCCTACCTGGAAGGGTTGGCCGAATTCAAAGGCCTGACCACGGAGTACCCGAAGCTGATTCCCGGCTTGTGCGGTGGAACCTTTCTGAGCTGGGCCTGGGTGGAAGGCACTCCGCTGAATGAGCTGAAAGTGGACCGTCCTGCGGACGCGGCATTTGCAGCAGCGGAGTTTGTGCTGGAACAGTTTCTACTGCTGACGGTGGTGGATACGGATCTGGATTTGTCGCAAGCCGTGCGCCTCAATGACGGCCGGGTGGCGATCCGGCGGGCATCGCGATTGGCGGCCATGCCGCCGCAGGCGACGGTTCCTTCGGCACGCTACATTTCCTCCGTGCTGAGCAGCGACACGCGGACGGCCGCGCATCTGTTGGCGAAACTCGCTTCCGACGAAGTGGACTTGGAACCGCCGTTGATTGAGAAGCTCTCCAACCTGGAACCGGAACTGAAAGTGAACTTCCGGTTGACCACCACGTTGTTTGAAAACAATTGGCGGGCGCTTGCGGCTATTCACGCTCACCGGCCGATGTATCTGGATTTCATGCACCGGAATCTGCTGGCACTGTCGCGCTGGAGCGCCGACGCACGATCCGCGACGCGGGACATCGTGACCGAAGCCTACTGGACCGTCCTAATGCGCGTGCTGCGCAAGCGGTTCTTCGATAATGCCAATCCGGAAAACCTGGGAATGTCGCTCTACGCAGGCAGCATGCTGCTGATTGAGGGCATGCGGCAGGTGGCGCATCTGGCCGACGGCTTGCGCGACGATGAGCTTTCTTTCCGCGTGGCGGCGGGATCGGCGGGGCCGGGGGAGACGGAAGAGAGTAACCGGAGAGTCCGCAAAGGGATCGGAGTAACGGTACTGCTAGTGGCCTTACTGGTCACACTGCACTGGAGCGGTTCGGCGCCTCCCGGGTTTTCGACGGCGGCGGGCGTGGCGGCGGGTGTGTGCGCCGTGACGCTCTTGTGGATACTGCTTCGGATGGAATAATGCACATCTCCCCGGCAAGGGTGTGAAATTGGATACCATCGTGATGTAGTCTAGGGACCGGCGCGTGCCGGGGGACTGTTCGGGGGAACGGCCGAAGCCGTATGAAGAGCGAAAATCAGATGCATGTAAGATTTTGGGGTGTTCGTGGGGCCATTCCGACACCATTGCCTGGGAATCTTGGCTACGGCGGCAATACCACTTGCATTGAGGTACGAACGCCGGAAGGAGTGGTGGTTATTGACGGTGGTTCGGGCTTGCGGATGCTGGGTGGCGCGCTGGCACAGGAGTATGCGGGAAAGAACCTGTCGTTGAATATTCTGATGACCCATTTCCACTGGGATCACATTCAAGGCATTCCGTTTTTCCTGCCGCTGTATTCCGCAGGCACGGAAGTGACTTTTTGGTCGGACCGCGAAGTCGAGGAGTTGAAGGAGACATTGGAAGGGCAGATGAGCAGCCCCTATTTTCCGGTTCCGTTTGCGCGCGTTCCTGGACGCCGGAACTTTGGCCGCATCGACGAGCGCGAACGCTTTGACCGCATGACGGTTCGTCCGTTTGCCCTGCACCATCCGCAAAGCGCGTCAGGATACCGGTTTGAATATGAAGGGAAAGTAGTTGTCCACGCTTGCGATCACGAACAAGGCGATCCGCGCCATGACAGCATTGTGGCCGACTACGCCAAAGGCGCCGACATTTTGATCATCGATGCGCAGTACACTCCAGAACAGTACGAGCAAAAACGAGGCTGGGGCCACAGCACCTGGAAATACGCGGCGGAAACCGCGATGGAGGCGGGCGTGAAACGCCTGATCCTGTTCCATCACGACCCGGCGCACGACGACACGTTCATCGACTCGGTTGTCGAGGACGCACGGAAACTTTTCCCGAACACAGAAGCTGCACGAGAAGGCAGCACGATCGCGATTTAATCAGAAACGTATGGATTCCGCACATCTTGTTCTTTACGACGTGGACGGCGAGCGCAACCAACCGCTTGGCGATGGACGAGTTTGGAAAATCGGCCGCCACGAATCTTGCGAAGTAAAATTTCAAAGCAGCGTCGTGTCGCGCCAGCATGCCATGCTGCAGATGGACGATAGTGGCGAGTATATCCTCATCGATTTGGGCAGCCGGAACGGCTCCTTTGTGAACGGCCAGCGCGTTGCCGTGCCGGTGGCGCTCCACAACAACGACGAAATCTCGGTGGGCGATTGCCGGCTGGTGTTCCACGCTCCGGAAACGAAGCCCGCGGCAGCGCCGACGGAAGATCAAAAGGCCGCCATGGACATGAGCGCCACCAAGGCGCTGTTCTCAGTGAAGGAAACATCGGTGCTGGTGGTGGACGTTCGCGGATTCACGGTGCTGACCCAGCGCGTGGGCCACGATCTTCTCTGCCAGGTGATCGGCACCTTTTTCCGCAAGGGCGGCGTAATTCTGCAATCACGCCACAGCTGGGCGCAGAAGTACATCGGCGACGCGATCATGGCCGTCTGGGTTCACAAGAATCCGGAGGGCAAAAAGAAAGACATCGTGGGCATTCTCCACTCTTTAGTGGATCTGGCCGAAATGGCCGAAACACTGCAGCCGGAGTTTGGGTTGCCGGAGCCAATCCGCATCGGCGCAGGCATCAACAGCGGTATGGCGGCCATTGGCAACACGGGTGGCGGCCAGAACAACGACTACACCGCGCTGGGCGATACGGTCAATGCGACGTTCCGCTACGAGACCGCAACCAAAGAGGCCGGCACGGATGTGTTGATCGGACCCGAAACCCACAAAGTGCTTGCGGCGATGGGTCCGGACCTGTTCACGCCGTACACGGTAAACCTGAAGGGCTACGATAAGCCGGCGAATTTGTTTGGAATTTCTTTCGCCGACCTGCGCAAATTCGCGGAGACTCTTCCAGAGTCGGCAAATTAGGTCTAGTATGAAAGGTATAACGTCCCGTCATAGACGGTAGGGACTGATACCAAGCAGAGGAGGGTGTATGGTTCAGGAATTAATGAATTCGATGATCCGGTTTTCGGCGGCATTAACGGTTTTCGGGCAGCAGCAGGTTCAGAATGCAATGTCGAATGCGTTGAGCACGGAATCTGGAATGAATGCGATGCGCGAAGCGCTCGATTCGGCCACGCAAGTGCTGACGGCGCAGATCGATGAGAAACAGCGCTCCACGATGAAGAGCGTTTCCGATCTGGGCACCGATCTGGTGTCGCGGACATTCGACACCATGCAGATGTCGCGTCTCGACCCGCGCCAGTTAGTGGAATCCACCGGCGCGATGGTGAAGCAGGTGTCTGACACCATCGAGAGCGCGATCAAGCGGACAGCGGCGGCAGCGTCGTCGGCTGCGTCAGCGGCAACGTCGTCCGGCGAACCTACTCCGGCCGCCGAAGCGTTGAAGTAGTTTACGGTTTACGGGAGACGCGCGGCCAGGGGCTGCAGCGTCTCCAAACCACCCACGTCCTGCGCGAGCTCGGGGAGCACGTTCACTGGGCTGCTGGTGAATGCCTTCAATCCCACGATCGCCTGCATGTGCGATTCGCGAATCTCCGAGTACCAATCTAATAAATCACCTGTGATGCCTTCGGTGTGTCCGGAGGAAGGCGCGGTCTCCCACACGCGATTCACGTAATACGCGCCCAGAGTGAAGCGCCGCTGCTGCAGTTCTTTCGAGAAATACTGCGCGTCACGAAGGGCCTTTTGCGGCGTGGTGACAACGCAAAAATCGGAAATGGCGGGATCGCGCAAGAGTTTTAACGTGTGCTCAGCTCTTAGCGCGTAGCCTTCGGCGTTGCCGACAAACAGCGAATAGAAGTCGAGCACCTGCCGCACCAGACTGGCTCCCAGAATCTCTTCCACTCGCGCATAGACGTCCACGGTTTTGCGGCCGAGCGACAGCATACCCGTGCGCTCGACGAACTTGTAGGTGCGGCCCACCAGCTTCACCCAGTGCGAGCCGGCGAGTTGTGCGAAGTACTCTGGCTTTTCGAGAAACTCCAGCGCGTGGCGCGAGGGCGCGGTATCGACGACGATGTTGTCGAAGCCGCGTCGCATTAATTGGTCGATGCGCTCGACGGCCATTAACTCCTGCATGCCGCCGAGGGAGTTGGCGATGGAGGCAAAGATCGGGTGCTTCAAAATGCGCTCGGCAAGATCAGGCTTGGAGTGAAGCTGCACGGCCTCGGTCAGCGTCGCGCGGACGTCGAGCATTTCCGCCCAAAGCTCGCCGCCGGAGGTTGTTTCGAGAGGAACGCGCTCGGGACCGCCGCCTTCCAGGCGCAACGCGGTTTGCAAACGCCGCGCGGGATCAATGGTCAACACCAGGCATTTGCGCCCGGCCAGCGCTGCCTTGAGCGCGGTTGCCGCTGCCACCGAAGTTTTGCCGACGCCACCGGTGCCGAGAAACACTTTGAGTTGCATGGTTATCCCCATACTCCTTCGAGGCACGCACCGATGCGTTCCAATAATTCGACATCGCTCGATACCCGGCGAATCCGCGGGACGGTGATGACGGGGGCGTCCAAGCTTTTGCGCATCGCTTCGGCTCGTTCGCGTTCAATCATGCCGCGCTCGACGGCGAAACGAAGAGCCGGGTCGGTGGAAGACTCCGCGGCAAGGCGGGCTTCTTCGGCGTGCTCCGGTGTGGCTCCCGCGAGTGGTGAAACCAGGTTCAAAAGAACATTCGAAGCTCGCAAGCTGAATTCGTTTTGGAGCGAGCGGCAGAGGTCGAGTGTTTCTTCCATTGCCATTTCTTCGAGTGTCGTGATGGGCAGCACGGCCACGTTGGCGGCGTTTGAAAGGAACCGCTTCATATCGGCACCGGCGCCGGCGAGCGGGCCACTCAAATAAACCTCAAAGTCGCGCGCCGCGCGGAGCGTGCTGAGAAAATGGCCGGTGGCAGGGGCATCCCACAGCAAAATATCGTAGTCCGGCAGGTTCTGCTTGCTCTTGCGTTCGGCGAGTAACTGGAGCCGGGCAAGGAAGTAAAACTCTTTCAGGCCGGGCGCCACTTCCACCAAATTGTTATAAATGTCGCTTTGCAGAACCGCGCGCGCAAGCATCGGAACGGGAAAATTCGCCTCAACAACTTCGGCGAGCAGGGCGCGGGGATCCAGATGAACAACGAAGAGATTGCGCGCGGCAGCAGGAGATCGCTGCGCCAAACCTTCCAGAGAAACCGATACCGCCAGTTCCGGAAGCGGGTGCGAAGTCACAACAACAACTTTGCGGCCCGCCGCAGCATGGCGCATCCCCAAGGCCAGGCTAAGGGTGGTTTTTCCTACACCACCCTTGCCACAGGCAATTTGGATGGGCGACTGCGCGGTCATGCCCGCGCGGCTGCGGCCTTATCTAGTCTAGCGGCGAAGTCCGACGCACGGTAGGATTCCCACACTTCCGTGTGGCGCACCAACCGGCGCAAGATTGGCACCGTCATGTAAGTGGTAAAGACAGCCATAAACACCAGCATAAAGAAAACGGACTTCGGAACGATACCGAGGTCATAGCCGATGTTGATGACGATCAGTTCCATCAGAGCACGGGTGTTCATCATGGTGCCCACCATGAGCGCTTCATTACGCTTCATTCCGCTAAGCCGGGCGGCCAGCGTGCAACCGCCCATCTTGCCCAAAATTGCCGCACCTAACACCAGGCCACCGAAGCCCCACAGCGTCAGCGACGTCATGGAACCGATGTCGGTACGAAGGCCCGTGTAGGTAAAGAAGATGGGCAGGAAGAAGGTGGTGATGAAATCGCGCAGACGGTTGTTGATGGCCTCGCGAAGTTCTTCCTGATCGAAGAGAATGGCGCCGAACAGGAAACCACCGAAGATGGAGAAGATACCGATGATGTTGGTGATGGCAGCGGAGATCAGCAAGCAGATAATAATCGTCGCCATGGCACCTAACGACAGCGTTCCGTTGTTGCGCTCCAGAACGCCTTTGCTCCATTTGATGAGCGCGGGGCGAACAACCATCATCATGATCGCCGCGTAGGCCAGCACGCTGATCACCATGATCGCCATGCGGCCAGGATCGAACGTGGAACGAACGAGCGCGGTGATCAGCGCCAGGATGATCCAGCCGCTGGCGTCATCCATCGCGGCAGCGGAGATGGTGATGGCGCCAAGGCGTGTCCGGTTCAAATTCAGCTCAATCATTATTCGGCCGAGAATCGGCAACGCCGTGATCGACATTGCTGTGGCCATGAATAGAGAGAAGCTTAACGGACTCCCTTCCATCCCCATGGCCGAATGCAAATAGTAGCCAAGCACAAGGCCGAGCGAGAACGGGAACACGATGCCAGTTCCGGATATTGCAAAAGCGGCCGAGCGATTTTCCTTGAGGTGCCCGAAGTCAAATTCCAAACCAATCAGGAACATGAGGAAGATGAGACCAAGTTGGCTCATGATCGAAAAAATAGGGCCGACGGCGGGATCAAAAATGGCATGGAATGTACCGGGGAAAAAGCGCCCGACAACTGAGGGGCCGAGAAGCAGGCCGGCAGCGATCTCGCCGCACACCATCGGCTGGCCGAAACGGCGGAAGAGGTTTCCAAAAATTCGGGCCGACGCGATAATCACGATCAGCTGAATGATGACCTTGAGAAGTACGGACTCTAAGGCCGCACTCACGGGTGAGGGATTCATGAAATTCGGCTCCTCCTGAATTCAATAAGCATTTTTAACAACTCCGACTAATTCCCAGGCGGCGGTTTTCACGGTAAGATCGCCTAATAGACACTGCTGAAAGGGTACACTCAGTGTCCTGTAGGACTATCTTGACTGTCAATAGCTTCTCTATACTATTGGCATGCTTTAGAGCCGGATTACAGTAACCCCAAATAGCATGGTGGCCGCCGGAGGATCTTTGAAACACAAATCTGCTATTTTGGCACTGCTTAGTGCTGTGCTACCAGTTTACGCGCAAAATGCCGCGGAACCGGTCAAATTGGGTGCGTTTACAGTAACTGGCAGCATTCGCAGCCGAATGGAATCATGGCAGTGGTTCACGCCGGATTCAGGCGACCCCAGTTATACATACCTGGGCAACCAGATTCGCCTTGGACTTTCCCAGAACCGGGAAAATCTGGACTGGATGTTTGAGCTACAGGCTCCGGTGCTTCTGGGTCTGCCGGACGATGCGGTCGCACCGGGGGTGCAGGGGCAACTGGGACAGGGTCCCGCGTATTGGGCCGCAAACGGCCGGCGCAGCAACGTGGGGATGGTTTACCCCAAACAAGCGTTCGTCCGGTTCAAGAATCTATGGGGGAAGCCGACCGATAGCCTGCGCGTGGGCCGGTTTGAGTTCCAGGATGGCGGCGAAGTGGCGGCGAAGAATGCAACGCTTGGCGTGATCAAACGCGATCGCGTGCAACAGCGGTTGATTGGACCATTCGCATTCACACACGTGATGCGCAGCTTCGATGGATTCCACTATGTCCACAACGAGCCGAAGATTAATTACACCGTAATCGGCGCACTGCCCACGCGCGGCGTCTTCCAGGTGGACGGATGGGGCTGGATGAAGACGGCGTTCGCCTATGCTTCGGCGACAGGGCAGGTGGCTCCAGGCAAACCGAGTACCGGCGAGTGGCGTGTGTTCGGTATTTACTACAGCGACTGGCGCGATGCGTTGAAATCCGACAACCGTTCCGCAGCGCTGCGGGGAGCCGATCACGATGCGGTCCGCATCGGAACCTTCGGCGGACATTACGTGCACGTGGCGGAGACGAAGTCAGGCACATTCGATGTAATGGCGCTTGGCGCGGGGCAGTTCGGCAAGTGGGGAACGATGGATCACCGGGCCGTGATGGTGGACGCGGAAGCGGGCTGGCAGCCAAAGGTGTTCAGAAGGCTCAAGCCGTGGTTGCGTGCAGGCTATTACTTCGGCAGCGGCGATGGCAACGCCTCGGATAACACGCATGGCACATTCTTCCAGATGCTGCCCACGGTGCGTCCGTATGCGCGTTTTCCCTTTTTCGACATGATGAACAATGAGGACCGCTTCGCGATGCTGACGGTTCGGCCGCATGCAAGGTTGAATGTGAAAAGCGAGTTTCACGCCTTGCGGTTGGCCAGCGCCCAAGACCAATGGTATCTGGGCGGCGGCGTGTTTCAACCGTGGACGTTCGGGTATCAGGCCCGGCCCAGCAACGGCGCGAAGGGTTTGGCGAATCTGTGGGATGTGAGCGTGGACGTCACGGTGAATCCGCGAACGTCATTGACTTTTTACTACGGCTACGCGCAAGGGAAGACGGTGATCGAGAAGATTTACCCCAAGGGCAAGGACGGACACCTCGGGTACATCGAGTTCAATTACCGGTTCTAGGAAGTTTCCCTGAGATGGGTCTGTGCCATGGCTCGCACTGGGCAAGCCATGACCGACGGTGACGGTTAGCTTGCGGCCTGAGCGGCTGGAGCCACTTTCTTTTTCGCGGCGCGACGTTTTTCCACTGGGGGCTGGCGGTCGCTCTTCTTGAGGTTCGGCAAAACGATGGAAAGCACGAACTTCTTTTCACCATGATCGTCAAACTTGATCACGATATATTCTTCATTACAGGACAGAACACTGCCGAGGCCGAACTTGGGGTGTTCTATCTGCGCGCTCTGGGCGAAGGCGGGTTTTGTGGCCATGCTTCCGGAAATCCTTTGGGGGACAATTGCCCTAATTTATTGTAACAAAAGGTGGAGCCGATGTTTTGGGGTGCCCCCAAAACCACACTCTCCAAAAAGGCGCGACGCATTCACCAAAATGGTACTCCCCGCCGGACGGCGCGCATTCCGTGCCTCTTCCGAAACCGGGACCAGGTGTCCTGGAGGCCAGTATCTTCGCCGGCAGGGCTTATCTCTGTGCAGAAACACGATACCAGACGGGCAAAGACAAAAAGGGAAACTACGGGAGGTAATGGCGGGGACGACGGGGCTCGAACCCGCGACCTCCGACGTGACAGGCCGGCGCTCTAACCAACTGAGCTACGTCCCCGCTTGTGTCGGTGAATTCTAGGATAGCACAAAGGACGGCCGTTTTCGCGATTCGCGGGGCGGATTTCGCCAAAAAATGCGGGGGATGAAGGAGGAGACTGCTACAATCAGGAGAGTCGGGGCGTAGCGCAGCCTGGTAGCGCACCTGCCTTGGGCGCAGGGGGTCGGGCGTTCGAATCGCCCCGCCCCGACCAATTACATCAGCAGAAATCGTCGAATGGGCGTGGTTCAGCACCGGGTCCGATGAGAGTTTTTGTCACACATTCGACGGCCTACCACTACGATTTCCCGGTGTACCTGGAGCCGCATGTTTTCCGGCTTCGACCTCGTACGAACGGTGCGCAGCAGCTGCTGGCCTTCCACCTTCAGATTTCACCCACGCCCGCCGGAACCACGGAAATTCTGGATCAGGATGGTAACCTCGCATTGAACGCGTGGTTCGATGGGCCGACCAGAGAGCTAAGCGTACTGAGCCGGTTCACCGTCGAACTGCTTCGAGAGAATCCGTTTGACTACCTTCTGATTGGCGAATCGCTTGGCCTTCCGCTCTGGTACCGCGACCCCCTCGGCGCGGCATTGATTCCCTACCGGCAAGAGGGCAGCGTCTCGGAATCCGTTAAACAATTTGCTCGATCCGTGGCCGCGAGCGCCGAATGGAACACGCTGTGGTTTCTGACCGCGCTCAGCCGGCAAATCTATCAGACGTTCCATCCAATGGTGCGTCCTTACGGTCCCGCGTGGGAATCCGACCGAACGTTAAGTCTGTGCGGAGGATCCTGCCGGGATCTGGCTGTTCTTTTTTGCGACGCTTGCCGCGTAATGGGCATCGCGGCGCGCTTTGTGAGTGGGTATGAATGCGCCTCGGCCGACCGATCCGATTCCTATATGCATGCGTGGGCGGAGGTTTATTTGCCTGGCATCGGGTGGCGCGGATACGACCCTGCACGCGGCGTTGCCGTTTCGAACACACACGTAGCCTTGGCGGCTGGCTTCGATCCGGATCTTGCAGCGCCCGTCGCTGGATGGTACTCAGGTGGGGCCCAGTCACAAATGGACGCATGGCTCCGCATGGAAGTGGCTGCCTCCCCCGGCGCCGATCGAATTTTTGCGCGGTAGCGCCGGAGAGAAGGTGAATCGCGGGATCGCGAGACTAGTCCAACGCTTCGCGGAAGGATTTTTGTCCTGTAAGAACGACGACGAGATCAGAATCGGGATGGCGCGACCGATGCTCGAGGATCACGTTGTTCAAGCTGTGCCGGCCTTCGGTCAAGGATAAGTCCATCGGCAAATCACAGGGTCCGCCCAGAAACCGCGGGTTGCTCGCTCCGACATTGGTGATGGCCGAACAGCGGTCTTCCCAAACACGAATCCCGAAGTGGCTCTTCATTCCAGTGCCGTAATCCTGCCAGTAATCGATAAACGTGCGATCCGAGCTAATTGTTTTCATTCCTAGTGTGATTGGTTGATAGACAGGCTGGGGCGCGCACACAAAAGCGGTCCGCCTGTGGAGGCGGACTCGCGCGTGAAGCATTTTTTCCCGAACCGGGTGCCCATGAACGGAACAATCCCGGAAACAGCAAGGCAGAGTCTGCCTACGAGGCCGACGTGCCGCCGGGGGGATTCGCGGCGGCCTTGCGGGCTTCTATTTCGGCGCGGAGTTTGCGGATGCTGGCGCGTTTTGCAATTTTCTGCTTTCGAATCCGGTTAAATCGTGCCGTATCACCGCATGTTTTAGACATGTAAGGCTCCTTTTCTTCTTTCTTCGTTGTGAGTACCGCCGGCCATCGCTTCCACAAGGCGGTTGCGAACGTCGCGATGTTCCGCATCGGCTTGCTCCGCGCGGCGTTGGGCGTCGCTGAGACCGTGCGCCCCGGGAGCGGAAGCGCGAAGTTTATCTAATAGCCCCACCTGCGTCGCCCACTCCTGAAACGTGGAGCGATACAACGACCGCAGGTCTTCCAGACGCCTGAATTTGTTCATTGCTTGCATCCGCTCCGTGCATCACGCCGTTGCATCATTGGGTGGACGCAGTTGTAGGAACCGGAACGGTCCAATCGATGGAGCGGGATAGACAAGGGAACCTCATTGCTTCCGGCGAGACACCTCGCCTTACATCCGAAGCACCCGAAGATCTCTTTCCAAGTGGTCCCGTGAATTGTGCACGGGCGATTCTAGGCAGAATCCTTCTTCTGCCGGGAAGGTCGGAACAACGCCAACACTCCTAGTCTAGCAGGCCAAATCGCCGAGCGGCCGTATTTGTTGCTAAATGCGGCCATAAGAAGACGAAACAATCGGGATTTGTCTTGATCGATGTCGGGCAAGAGTCCATACTAGACGCAGAGGCGAGCAGTTCGGCCTACCTCTTCCGGCATCGGTCTAAGAAACGGCCGCCAGATTCCCTTCTTCTTAGCCCAACCTCTGGGTCACGGAGTTCCGAGCTCAGGGAAATGCAGCTTGCCAAATCGCAACGATTTTTGCACGCCGGTGAGCGAGACTGCCAAAGCGAAAGGTCCCGATGAACAAAAGATTGCAAAAGAGACACAAACGTGAATTTTCCAAAAGCAGGGGCCAAGTGAAACTTTCCGAGCCAGACGTGCGGACGCCGGAACAAATTAAAGCCGCCCGCGAAGCAAGCCGCCCGACCGGCGGCCGGAATGAAGGAAGCGGCGCGCATATGGCTCCTCGGGCGCTGCGCAGTGGCCCGGTTCGCGGAACCGGCAGCGCGGCCAAAGCGGACGCCTAGAGCGATGAAGGTTTTCTCTTCGGCGCACTGCCCGTATTGCAGATCGATCGAGTTTCGAGCGGTCGGTGCCCGAAATGGTCTTGAGAGAGCTCTGCACTGGATCTTCTTTCCGTTCCGGTGTTCGCTTTGTGGCCATCACTTTTTCCTGGTGCGATGGCGTGGCCGCCAACTTCACGATGCGAGCAGCGAATCGGGAATGACAAAGCCATCATCGTCAGGAACCTAATGCCACTTCGCGTTCCGCGACGATGGTAACTTGCATGTCGCGGGCAAGTTGGACTACCTGTTGGGCTATGTTCCTGCGCAAGATCGTCCAGAGGCCGCGGTCTTTGGGGTGAGCGAGGAATATTTGCGTGACACCATTGCGGCGGGCGAAGTCGACGAGGCTGTTTGCGGCGTTGTCTCCTTCAAGCAGTCGGGCTTCGACATGCAGGTGGCGGGCGAAGTTCAGATAACGCTCGATTGCGTCGCGCTCGGTCTCCGGTAAGTCGTTCGTATCGGCCGAACGATGTACGGCGACGGCGAAACAGTCGGCCTGGAGATAATCGGCCATGCGTTTGGCGCGCCGGATGACGATGGCGCTGGATGGGTCGGCGTTGACGTAGACAAGGATTCGTTCGGTACGGCCTGTCACCACGGTCTGCAGATTGTTGGCGCCGGGACTCATCGGCGGCGGCAAGTCTTCGACATCCAACTGACGGATCTCCACTTCATGAGCTGTTTGCCGGAGGGCGAGTTCGCGCAAAGCGACGAGCGTGGATTCCTTGAAGAAATGATCCATGGCGGTGCGCGCCTTTTCGGGTCCATAGACGACACCGCGAATGAGCCGGTTCAGCAGAGCGCGAGGGGTCAGATCGACCATGACTACTTGATCGGCTTCCTGGACCACCCAATCGGGGATGGTTTCACGAACCTGGATGCCGCTGATACGCGCCACCTGATCGTTCAAGCTCTCCAGGTGCTGGATGTTCATGGTGGTGAGAACGTCGATTCCCTCATCGAGCAGCACCTGCACGTCCTGCCAGCGCTTGGCGCGCTCCGAGCCCGGCACGTTGGTGTGGGGAAATTCGTCCACAACACAGATTTGCGGTTTACGGGCGAGGATGGCGGGAGTGTCCATCTCTTCAAATCGTGCGCTGCGGTATTCGACCCGCCGGCGAGGAATCGTTTCAAGGTTGCGAGTCTTGGCAATGGTGTCGACGCGCCCGTGCGGCTCGAAGTATCCGATGACGACGTCGTGGCCGGAATGCTTGAGTTCCTGCGCGTCATGCAACATCTGGTACGTCTTGCCCACGCCGGCGGCGTAGCCAAGATAGATGCGCAGCTTGCCTCGCGTGGGCTGGTCAGGCATATGTTTTGATGGTGTCACAAGAAACGGCGCGCGGAGAGGGGGTTAATGCGGAAAGATACGAACGTCAATGCCTTGCGCCTGATGGATCAGATGATCGACATGGCTGCCTTTCAGGCGGTTCCACCAACTGAGCTGCAAGGAATGGCCGACGAAAATCTGGGTAATACCGCGCTCGCGGGCAAAACGAAGAATGGTGCCGATGGGATCTTCTCCTTCGAGGATCTCGATTTCCGCGGTGTTTTCACGGGCGATGGCAAAATTAGCGTCGAGCGCGGCTTGATCGTCACCGGAAAGACGATGCTGTTTGACGTAGGCGACGATCAGCTCTCCGTGGAAGCGATTCGCGTTTCTCCGCCCGCTTTCAATCATCATTCTGGCGTTGGCGCGCGGGGTGACGCAGACCAGGATCCGCTCCTGCGTGCCGAAGGTTTGCGCGAGGCCGTTACGTTCCAGATACTGCTCGAGTTGATGATCCACTACATCGGCGGCAAACAGGAGCGCAATCTCACGGAGTTCCGAGAGACGTCGCGCGGCATGTTCGTCTTCTACCTGTTGGCCGTCAGGCGAACGAGTCATGCACATTTCCGGCGGGACATCGACGACAACGATTTCGTCCGCGGAAAACAGAAACGATTGCGGCACGGTAGATTGGACGCGTTTGCCCGTGAGCGGCTCCACGCGTTGGCACAATTCGGCGATGTATTGAATGTTGATTGACGTGATGACATCTATTCCCGCTTTGAGCAATTCGACGACATCCTGCCAGCGGGTGGAATTGCGGGAGCCGGGTGGATTGTCGTACGCCAGACCATCGACCAGGCAGACGGCGGGCTTGCGGGCCAGAACCCATGCGACATCGATGACCGGCACGCCTTCCATGACCTTCGTGGGGGCCTTTTCGAGGTTCGCCAACACTGCTTGCACTTCATCGGGAGCAGCCGGCTGAACGGTGCCGACGACAACATCTTCACCGCGCTCCTTCCGGCGGCGGCCTTCATCCACCATGCGGAAGGACTTGCCGACGCCGGAAGCGTAGCCGAGGAACACCTTCAGCTTTCCGCGAGTTTGTTGCTTGTCTTCCTCGGCCTGTGCGACGCGCAGCAACTCTTCCGGAGTTTTTCGGCGTGCTGTCATTTCACCTGCGCGGGGAGCTTTTGATCGAGATCGAGATTCAAGAGAAGCACGTTCACGCGAGGCTCGCCCAGAAAACCAAGGTCGGGATGCTCCGTGTGGAGCAAAACGAGGGAGCGAACCTGCTCGGGCATGACGCCACGCGCGGAGGCAATACGCTCCACTTGCACTTCCGCCGAAGCGGGGCTGATATGGGGGTCGAGACCGCTGGCGGAAGCGGTCAGCAGATCGGCAGGCACGGGGTCATTGTACTTGGGATTGTCTTTGTGGAACTGCTCCACCGAGGCTTGAACGCGATCCGCCAGTTTCTTACTGGTGGGGCCGAGATTCGAGCCACCCGAAGCCGCGGCGTCATAGCCATCGCTACCGGCGGCAGAAGGACGCGGATGAAAATATTCGGGTTTAGTGAATTTTTGCCCGATCAAAGTGGAGCCGATGATATGACCGTCCTTTTGAATCAGGCTTCCGTTCGCCTTCCCGGGAAAAACAATCTGTGCGATACCGGTGACGGCCAGCGGATAGATTAAACCGGTGAGAACCGTCATGAGCGCGGTCATCCGTAACGCGGGGAGTAATTGTTGCCACATAATATTTACCTCAAGCGAGGCCGGCGAAGGCCAGTAACTGATCGATAATCCAGATTCCGGGGAACGGCACGATGACTCCACCGAGGCCGTAAATCAACAGGTTCCTTCGCAGCAACGCTCCTGCGCCTTCCGGACGATACTTGACGCCGCGCAGTGCCAGCGGCACCAGCGCAATGATGATGAGCGCGTTAAAAATAACGGCGGCGAGGATCGCGCTCTGCGGCGTGTGGAGGTGCATAATGTTCAAGGCCCCGAGCGCCGGGTACGTGACCATAAACATTGCCGGGATGATCGCGAAATACTTGGCGACATCGTTGGCGATGGAGAACGTTGTCAAAGCGCCGCGCGTGATGAGGAGCTGCTTGCCGATGGCGACCACTTCAATGAGCTTGGTCGGGTTGCTATCGAGATCCACCATGTTGCCGGCTTCCTTGGCAGCCATGGTACCTGTGTTCATGGCGAGTCCAACATCGGCTTGCGCGAGTGCGGGTGCGTCGTTGGTGCCGTCGCCGGTCATCGCCACAAGGCGTCCTTCTCCCTGCTCGCGCTTAATGTATTCGAGTTTGTCTTTGGGTGTTGCTTGCGCGAGGAAATCATCCACGCCCGCTTCGGCTGCGATGGCTGCGGCGGTTAGTGGGTTATCGCCGGTGATCATCACGGAACGAATGCCCATTTGGCGAAGCTGGCCGATACGCTCTTTCATGCCACCCTTGACGACATCTTTCAGGTGAATGACGCCGAGAATGCGCGGTCCATCTGCGACCGTTAAAGGCGTTCCACCGTGGCGAGAGATTTTGTCGGTGATTTCGGTGAGTTCGGCAGGCACAGTACCGCGATTTTCTCGAACGAATGCCGCCACAGCGTCGGTGGCGCCCTTGCGCAGGCGGCGACCATCGACGTCGACGCCGCTCATTCGCGTATAGGCGGAGAACGGAATGAACTCGGCTTCGTGCGCGGCCAGTTCCCGACCGCGGAGCCCGTATTTTTCTTTCGCGAGAACGACAACGGAACGGCCCTCGGGAGTTTCATCGGCGAGGCTGGACAACTGCGCGGCGTCGGCGAGGTCGCTATCGGTCACGCCTTTTACGGGGAGGAACTCCACGGCCTGACGATTTCCCAACGTGATGGTTCCGGTTTTGTCCAGTAGCAACGTATTGACATCACCCGATGCTTCGACGGCTTTTCCGCTCATGGCCAACACGTTGTGCTGCATGACGCGATCCATGCCGGCGATACCGATCGCCGAAAGCAGGCCGCCGATGGTGGTGGGAATGAGGCAGACCAATAAAGATACGAGGACAGCCACTGAGGGGATCGCGCCTCGTCCAGCGGACGCGACCGCGTAGGCGGAGAAGGGCTGGAGGCTGACCACGGCGAGAAGGAAGATCAGCGTCAATCCTGCAATCAGGATATTGAGAGCGATCTCATTCGGTGTTTTTTGCCGCTGGGCGCCTTCGACGAGGGCGATCATGCGATCGAGGAATGTTTCGCCGGGATTCGAAGTGATTTTGATTTTGATCCAATCCGAAAGGACTTTGGTGCCGCCGGTGACAGCGCTGCGGTCTCCGCCGGATTCGCGAATCACGGGGGCGCTCTCACCGGTGATGACGGATTCGTCGACCGTGGCGATGCCGTCGATGACTTCGCCATCGCCGGGGATGGTGTCACTGGCTTCACAGATGACGATATCTCCGGCGCGGAGTTTTGACGAGACCACGCTTTCCATGGATCCATTCGGGAGAATCTTCTTGGCGATGCTATCGGATTTGGTTTTACGCAGCGTATCGGCTTGCGCTTTACCGCGCGCTTCGGCCATGGCCTCGGCGAAGTTTGCAAAAAGCACGGTGAACCACAGCCACAGTGCGATTTGCATAGTGAAGCCTGTATCTGCCGCAGCAGTGAATCGATCGCGAGCGTAGATCACCGACGTGATTGCCGCGCCTACTTCCACAACGAAGATCACGGGATTTTTGGCGAGCATGACCGGGTTCAGTTTCCGGAACGAGTCCCGAATGGCGCGGCCGAGAATCTCGGGATCGAACAACGGCCGCGATTTCGCCAACTTTTTTGGTAAAAGCGAGGTGACGTCAGAGGAACCGGACGCCGGGTTTACAGTAGCGGGCGTGAGTGTGACGGACATTAGAATACCTCGCCTCCCTGCATGAGGAAATGTTCAACTATGGGGCCGAGCGACAGCGCAGGAAAGAACGTGAGTGCTCCGATGATGAGCACCGTCCCGATCAATAGACCAACGAAGAGCGGGCCGTCGGTGGGAAACGTTCCACTGGTGGCGACCAGCTTCTTCTTGGCGGCCAGACTTCCGGCGGCGGCAAGCAGCGGCAGCAAAAAGAGAAAGCGGCCGATCAGCATCGCCAAGCCGATGGTCAGGTTGTACCAGGGCGTGTTCACACTGATGCCGGCAAATGCGCTGCCGTTGTTTCCAGTTCCGCTGGTGTAGGCGTAGACGATCTCACTGAATCCGTGGGGGCCGCCGTTGTTGATGTTGGCAACCGTAGGGCCGGGAGAGTTCCAGTAGCCTTTTTCCTGGAACTGAGCGACATCGCTAATGCCGGAGAAGACCAGGATCGCGGCGGCGGTGGCGATCACGGCGAGCATCGCCATCTTGACTTCTTTTTGCTCGATTTTCTTGCCGAGGTATTCCGGCGTCCGCCCGACCATGAGGCCGGCGATGAAGACGGCTTTGATCGCGAAAAGAAGAATTCCGTAGAGACCCGCGCCGACGCCGCCAAAGATTACTTCGCCCGTCATCATGTTAAATAGAGGAACCAAGCCACCGAGCGGCGTGAAGCTATCGTGCATTCCGATGACAGCGCCGCAACTGGCGTCGGTGGTGATGGTGGCAAACAACGCGGTGGCCGCGATCCCGAAGCGGGTTTCTTTGCCCTCCATATTGCCGCCGGCTTGACCGACGGTTGCCCTCGATTCAAGCCCGAGTTTCGCGAGGATCGGATTGCCGGATTGCTCTGCCCAGTACGCGGCGAACGCTCCGGCGAGGAACAGTATGCTCATGGCCGCGAAAATGGCCCAGCCTTGTCTGGTATTTCCAACCATGGTTCCGAAGGTGTACGTGAGTCCAGCGGGGATGAGGAAAATCATCAGCATCTGGACAAAGTTGGTGAGCGGCGTGGGGTTTTCGAACGGATGCGCGGAGTTGGCATTGAAGAATCCGCCTCCGTTGGTGCCAATCATTTTGATGGCCTCTTGAGAGGCCACCGGGCCTTGAGGAATGGTTTGTGCGGCGCCTTCTATGGTTGTCGCCTTTTGGGACGGATTGAGATTCTGTATGACGCCTTGCGACGCGAGAAACAACGATCCGACCAACGAGAGCGGCAAAAGAATGTACACCGTGGAGCGGGTGAGATCCACCCAGAAGCTGCCGATGGTGCGCGATTGCTGACGGGAGAACCCTCGGACAAGGGCGATGGCTATCGCGATGCCGGCGGCCGCAGAAACAAAGTTCTGGACCGTTAGAGCCGCCATCTGCACGAGATAGCTGAGCGTGGATTCCCCGCTATAAGCCTGCCAGTTCGTGTTGGTGGCAAAGCTGACAGCGGTGTTGAATGAAAGATCCGGACTGACGTTTCCCGCTCCAAACTGTTGCGGGTTGAGCGGCAGGAAGCCTTGCAGCCGTTGAATGGCGTATGTGAACAAGAAGCTTGCCAGACTGAATCCGATCAGCGCGCCGGCATATCGGGTCCAATGCTGCTCTTCGTCTTCGCGTACGCCGGCGAGTTTGTAGACAAGCGTCTCCAGCCAACGCAGCGGCCGATGCAAGAAGGTTCGTTGACCTTGAAACACCCGGGCCATGTAGAGGCCGATCGGCTTGGTAAGCGCGAGCAGGATCAGAAAGTAGCTGACGATTTGAAAGACACCACCGGGGGTCATGATTACCTCAAAAGCGCTCTGGCCGCAGGAGCGCGTAAATCAAGAAGCCAAAAAGAAGGGCGGCGGCGACGCCCGCAATTGTGTAGTCCATAGAGCCTCAGAGCTTCTCGCAGGCTTTTACGAAAGCCCAGCAGAAAAGGAAGAAGAGCATTGCTGCCAATACATAGGCGAGATCAAGCATGAGCGTTTTCTCCCTGCCGCGGTGCGGCAACCAGGATAGTCTCATGACCTTGGCGGCACAAGCGTCTGGCCAAAAGCTCTTCCTGGGTTGGCCACCAGCGTTTGCGGCCTCCGATCACGATCGTGGAATGCTCCGGCAGTATGGCTTCCAGAAGTATGTCCAAGTCGCGGCACAGGAAAATCTCAACGCGAGTTTCGACGGCCTGCGCCGCCGCGAGCGCATTAAAGCGTCGCTCGTTGAATTCCAGAAGGACCGGCGGGCCCGTCAAGGGAAGAGGGTACGGCACCACCTGTGGAACTACGAGGCGAATGAGCGCGCGAAGATCGCGGGCCAGGTCGTTTGCTTTGGCAAGCGCCTGCAGAGTGGAAGAGAGCCCAGTGAAAAGCACGGTAATCTCCATCTTCCGCTCCGCGCAGTTCGGCTCGTTCGCCGGAATAGCGGGTGCGTGGGTGGTGCTGCGGTGAGCCAGCATGAAATCGGTTTCCATAAATTCCTGCCGATTTCATATTAAGAGCCAGCCCGTTAGGAAGGTATAGCAAAGTCGTAAGGAATCTATAAAGATGCGGGCAGATGAAGTCGGTAGCCCACCCACGGCTCCGTCAGGATGTAGGCAGGCTCTTCGGGAGCAGGTTCAATCTTACGGCGCAGTTGTTTGATGAAGACGCGTAAGTATTCCACTTCGTCCCCATAGTCAGGGCCCCAGACCGCTTGCAGAAGCTCGCGGTGTGGAATGGACCGGTTGGGATGGAGAATCAGGTACCTGAGGAGGTCGAATTCCTTCGGCGTGAGGCGGATTTCATTACTATTCACGGTCACGCGGCGGGATGGGAAGTCCACGACGGCATTCCCCAGGGCGACCTTTTGCGCACCCGTTTCCGGAGCCATGGGCGCACGGCGCAGCGCGGCGCGGATGCGAGCCAAGAGCTCGGGAGTGCTGAATGGCTTGGTGATGAAGTCGTCGGCTCCGGCATCCAAGGTAGCCACTTTATCTTCTTCGCTGTCGCGGACTGTCAGCATGATGATGGCAACATCGGAGGTGGAACGAACGGTCTTGCAGGTTTCCAAGCCGCCCATACCCGGCATGTTCATATCGAGCAGCATCAGATCAAATCGTTCGTCGCGCAGCGCCAGTTCCGCCTCTTCCCCGCTGCGGACGTCTTTCACTTCATAGCCCTCACCGGACAGAGTGATTTTGAGAACCCGGCGAATCTGCGGGTCATCATCCACAATGAGTATTCGGCCCACGCTCAAGCGTTCGACTCCTTTGGAAACGGCAAAGCAATATGAAATGCCGAACCTTCTCCGAGGCGGCTCTCCGCCCAAATTCTTCCGCCGTGCGCGTCGACAACCGTTCGAGCAATGGCCAAGCCCAGTCCAGCACCGGAGACCTTGCCGCTCGACTGCTTCCCTCGATAGAACTTCTCGAAGATGTGAAGCAGTTCGGTTTCGGGAATGCCCCGGCCATGATCGCGAATGGTCAAAATCACTTGTTCATCCGCACAGTGGGCCGAAATTTCCAACACGGAGTTCGCGCCGGAGTATTTCACCGCGTTATCGATCAGTTGACGGAGCGCCATCCCAAGAAGTTCCGGGTCCACGCTGAGGACTGGGAGGTCGGGAGAGACGTCAATCGTGACGCTGCGCTCCGCGAGCTCGGGCCGCTTTTCCCGTAACACGTTCTCCATCAGGGCGGCCACTGGAATCTTGCTGCGTTGCAGACGAATGGTTCCCGCTTCGATTCTCGCCATCCGAATCGCATCGGAAACCAATCGACTGAGGCGTTGCGTTTCTTCGTCGATCAGGTGCAGAAGATCGGCCTGCTGTTCGACTGCCACTGGACGTTTGGCAAGCATCGCGCTGGCAGCAGCCTTGATCGTGGTCAACGGCGTTTGGAACTCATGAGCGATGGCGTCCAGTAATGTCGATTTGAGTTCGTCACTCTGGCGGGCCACTTCCGCTTTGGTGGCCGATTCCTGGGCACGGGCGCGCTCAAGGCCAATGGCCGCGAGGTTCGCAAGGCTCTGCAGCGCGGAATCAGAAAGTTCCACACCGCTTATGCCAATGCTACCGATGGGATCTCCGCCGAGGCGAATCGCGGTGATCCAGATCCGGTCCGTGTGGAACTGGGTTCCCTCGGTGGCGGCTTGCCGGAACTGGTCGTCCAAGCCCGGAAACTCCTCAGGACCCGCTCGGTGATACGTGTGATCGAAACGCGAGTAAAGTACCACGGCTTTCGCGGCAAAAGTTTGGGCGATGCTGTTCGCCACTTGTTTGGCCACCATCTGCGATGGCTCAAAAAGAAGGATCGCGCGGCTGAGTGCGTAAAGGCGTTCCACCTCTTGTTGACGCTCCAAAATTTCCAGCGCCCTTCTTTTTGCTTGTGCGGACAAACGGCTTGCCGTGATGGCGGTGATGAGGAAGGAGGCAAGAGCAACCCAATTTTGCGGATCTTCAATCGTGAAGGTGCCTACGGGCGGCAAGAAAAAGAAGTTCAGGCAGAGCATCGCAACAACCGATGCTGCCGCGGCCTGCGCCAATCCCCAGCCGGTGGCAATGAACAGGATTGCAATCAGGTACAGGAACCCCTGGGTGGCCGCATTGACCGGGAGCACCCTGTACCCCAGAAGGGTAATGGCAAAGACGCTACCAACGCCGACAAATGCCCGGATGACGATTCCCGGGGCGCTGGCGCTAGTCTTCGTCACAATTCCCAAATAGTAACAGGGCCGCAATGAATCCGTGTAGTATCCAGCGCAGAGGAAACGATCGTGCATCTGGCGAAAGCGGATGTCAATATTCGCAACTGTGATTCGATGTCAGCCTGGGACACGGGCATGTTCTGCCGGTCGGGCCCGGAAGAATGGCGGAGGCGCGGATCAAGCCAGACACAGTTGGATTCGTGCCGCTGCCGAAGAGTTGAGAGCGTTCGAAGGATCATGGCCTCCCGTTAAGCCGCGCGGCGGGAGTTGCCGACCACGGTGAGGCTGGAAAGAACCATTGCGCCTGCGGCGAGCAAAGGATTCAAAATGCCCGTAGCGGCAAGGCCGATACCGAGGGTGTTATAGAAGAAGGCCCAGAATAAGTTTTGCGTCACGATGCGGCGGGTCTTCGCGGCAAGGCGAAGCGCCGCCGTGATACGCAAAAGAGCCGGGCTCATCAAGACAACGGGTGCTGTGTGGGCGGCGAGATCGGTGCCGGAGCCCATCGCAATTCCGATGTCGGCTTCCGCAAGAGCAGGCGCGTCGTTAATGCCGTCACCGACCATCGCCACAGAGCGGCCTTGCTGGCGAAATTCTTGGATCGCGATTCGCTTTTCCAAGGGCAGCACTTCTCCACGGAGTTGATCGATGCCAAGGAGCGCAGCGATGCGTGCCGTCGTAACTTTGGAATCGCCGGAAAGCAGCACGGGCTCGATTCCCATGGCGCGTAGTTCCTCGACGAACGCTCGCGCGTCGGGCCGCAGCGCGTCACCGAGGGCAATGGCGCCGGCAAGTTCGCCGTCAATGGCACTGTAGACGACGGTCAGCCCGTCCTGCTCCCACCCGTTTGCGAGACCGCGCAGCGGTTCTTCGAGTGCTGGCGCGAGGAAGGATTGGCTTCCGACGGCAATCGAAAGTCCGTTGACGATGCCGCGGATACCTTTACCTTCGAGGATCTCGACGGTGTGCGGATGATGCTCGAAAGGAGTTTCATCGGCAAGCGCTTTGCCGATGGGGTGCTCGGAGACGGATTCCAGCGCGGCCACAAGCCTGGGGCCGCGTTCGGACCAGCGCGGGGACCACCACGCATGCTGCACACGGAACCTGCCTTCGGTCACGGTGCCCGTTTTATCCAACACGATGCAGTTGAGTTTGTGCGCAGTTTCGAGCACGGACGGATCGCGCACCAGAACCCCGATGCGCGATGCGGCTCCGATAGCACTAGTGGTGGCAAGCGGTGTTGCGATGCCCAAGGCGCACGGGCATGCGATGACCAATACAGCAATGGCACGCATCAACGACTCGGCAGTGGAAACACCGAGTGCGCTGCAACCAATTGCGGTTGCAATGGCGAGAACCATGACCACCGGAACGAAAATTCGGGAAACGTGATCGACAGAGCGATCGAGGGCGGTGCGGGTGGAAAGCGCGTTTTCGACAGATTGGACAATTTGCGCAAGTACGCTTTGCCTGGCTGTGCGCGCTACACGAACCTCAATGACGCCGGCCCCATTGAGACTGCCGCCGCTGACTTCATCACCGACGTTTTTCCGGCGCGGGACGGATTCCCCCGTGAGCAGGGATTCGTCCGCTGCGGTTTCACCGGTGACAATAACGCCATCGGCGGGAATACGTTCACCGGGTTTAACACGAAAGAGGATACCGGGCGCTAGTGCGTCGACACTAACGAAACGTTCGCGATCGCCGTCGAGAATGCGGGCTTTCGATGGCATCATCTGATGCAGCAGTGCGAGCGAACGCGTGGTGCGCTCCTTCGCTCCCTGCTCGAGTGCTTTGCCGGTTAGGACAAGCGTGACTATGGCGCAGGCGGTGTCGAAATAGAAATGCTTTCCGCCGAGGAAAATCTGGCTGACGCTATAGATATAGGCGGCGAGGATGCCGGTGCTCACCAGCGTCTCCATCCGAATCGCACGGTTCTTCAGGCCGATCCACGCGGCACGCAGGATCGGACGGCCGGAATAGAAGATGGCTGGAGTGGCAAGGACCATCAAAATCGGCGGGATCGTGTGTTGCGCCCAGGGTGAGATTTTTTCGAAGTAGCTGGCGTAGACCACCAGACTGAACAGCATTACGTTCATCCACAGGAAAGCAGCAATGCCGGTTCGGAGCAGCAGATCGCGCCGTGAAGCAGCCGCGGGCGCCGTATCCCCAGTGGATGCTTCCGCATGATAGCCGAGCGATTCCACTCGTGATGGAATGCGTCCCGTGACGACGTACTGCGGATAGTAACGGACGCGCAACAGGTCCGACGTAAACGAGACATCCGCGGAGATGACGCCGGGCTCCGAGCACAAGGCATGTTCGATCAGCCAGCCGCAGGAATTGCACCACAAGCCATTCAGCCGGTAGACGGATTCCCGAACCTCGGTACCCTCGGGGACGGAGAGCTGCATCGCGGGGCGCTCCGCGGGATTCGAGATCAAGCCCATTTTCAGACTGGACTGGTAGAGATCGGAACCGCGGAAATCGCCGTGAATCAGGCCGCTTTGTTCGAAGATTTCATAAACGTTGGCACAGCCAGTGCAACAGAACATGTGTGACTTGCGCGCGAGGGTGCCTGCCGCGGTAGAAAGTCCGCAGAGGTCGCAGGTAACGCCTGTCGCGGTGCCAGGCACCTACTGGCTCTCCTGCCGGATCTGCCCGCGTTCGTCCAACATGACGGGGTTTGCTTTCTTTGATTCAACGTAGGAGAACACCATAATGCCGCAAAACAGCACAATGACACATGCGAAAAAGACGGGGAAGAACCATGGCGACGCCGGTTTCCGTTTTCGCTCAGTTTTAGGGCGCATGCGGAGCGTTTCCTTTCTCAACAGGAAGAATGAACGTCATATCGAAGAATTGAGGTTTCCCTCCCTCGGCCTGCGCCACGAAACGGAAACGATTGACGTCGCTCGAACCTGTCCACGGGCGCGTGCGTAGTTCAAACGTTGTCTGCATGGTTTGTCCTGGCTCCAAAAGCTGCGCCGATTCGGGTAATGCGATCTCCACTCCGGGTACGCCATCTACGTGATAATGCATCGCGGCGGCCTGCTTTCCGCGATTCGCCACGGTGATGCGGAAAAGGTTGCTGATTCTTCCATCTTCCTTCCTCTGATAGAGAACGGTGCGATCCGGTGCTATGCGCACCAAAACAGGTTGGCGCAAACTTAGGGCGATGGCAAGGCCGCTCAGATATGCCGTGAGGACGAAGACGATAACAGCGCGCTTCATGTCGCGGAAGCCCCAGCGCAAGTACCAAGGTTCGGCTCGGCCCGCGCCTCCTTTTTCGCCCCAATCGTAATGGATCAGTCCAGGCTTGCCAATACGGCGCAGGACATCTTCACAGGCATCGATGCATTCGCCGCAGTGGACGCATTCAATCTGATAAGGAGACTTGCGGATGTCGATACCCATTTCGCAAACGCGGACACATTTCCCGCACTCGATGCAGTTCTTTTGCGAATCTTCGCCATCGCGGTAAATCACAAGCAGCGTTTGCTTGTCCTGCAGCATGCCCTGCAGGTATCCATATGGGCAAATCGTGGTGCAGAAGCGTTGGCGGACGAAAACGAAGTCGACAAAGGTAATCAGTGTGACCACGGCTCCGGTGATTCCGCCGGCGGTCTTCACGTCGAGACGCATCAGACGAGTGAGCAGATCGCGAGGCTCTACGAAATAAGAAGTGAAGAAGAAGGCAAGGAATACGGCGGCAACGGCCATAACCGCGTAGAATGCCACCTTCGCTGCAGCGGAGCGCGCACGGGCGGACCATCCACTGAAGCGTTTGCTAATCTCCTTCTTGATTCGCGCTTCGAGACTCCAGCTCCATTCGCTGAAGATCATCTGCGGACACGCATAACCGCAATAGACACGGCCATAGAGGAGCGCCATTGCCACGACGACAAACATGAGGAACATCAGCGAGAGAAGGATGATGGCGAACTCGCTGATCCACAACTCCACACCCGCGAAGTAGAACCGCTGGCGCGGAATGTCAAACCGCATTAGGTCGAAAAAGGGCAGAGATAAGAAGATCAGGAAAAAGATCAGGTGTATCCGCTTACGAGTTCGGTGATAACGGATTGGCGCTGGCGGCAGCGGGGGCAGGCGCTGAATCTTTGGCGCAGGACGTGACTCAGAGGACGTGGCCATGATGGTGATGCCCCATGTGCAACAACGGCGATGACAAACCGCGCCAAAGGAGGACTGCGCCAAGGAAAAGGACCGAGGCCGCCGCAAGGATATTCGAGTACCGGCCAAGACGAGAGGTAATCGAAGTGGAGAAGTATCCAATAGAAAGGAGCGCCCCCGCAGTGCCTGACCCGAATGCAAGCATACTGGCAGCTCCACCCGCGGCCGATCCAGCTTCAATCGATTTCAGTAAAGCTGCGTAGACGAGGCCACACGGCAGAAATCCCAACGTCAGGCCGAGCGCGAACTTTCCCGCGGCGCCGCCCGATTTCAGCAGGCGGCCAGCGAGGGTTGAAAAACTCTGCGGCATCGAGCCGCCAATCTGTATGAGCCGCGCGCTGACTCTGCTTGACAGTTGACCGACCAGGAGGAGACCCGCGACAATCAGCGAAAGTCCTGAGAAAATCGAAGCCGCGCGCTCGATACCGACCAGGCTCCCCAATTCGATCAACCGGCCTCCCGCAAGTCCCGCGATCGCGCCGAGGAAAGAGTATGTGATCAACCGGCCGACGTTATACGCGATGTGGCTTAGTCCAGCGGCGCGATTGGCGTTGCGGTCCCCCATGCTGTAGGCGAGCACGATGGGTCCACACATCTGCGAACAATGCAGACTGGACACGACACCCAGCAGGAACGACGTACTTAGACTGGCTGTATCCATCGCAGGCACTATCCTACTTGCACAGGATACAGAATTTTAGGATTCGGTGACGGAACCGCGACGCATTCCCGGAAGTATTCGAACTTTTGCATGGTAATCGCATGGGTGGGGCAACGCGTGGCGCACAGCGAACAGCGAATACACGTGCTTTCGTCTTTGAGCATGACGCCGCCAAGTTCATCGAGCTCGGCCGGAGTGAGCTTGCGGTAGTCTTCCAGGCTGAGTTGAGCACCAGCACTTTGCAGGCGCGCAAAGGCGTCTTCTTCGGGCAGCAGACTGAGGCCGACCAGTTTGATCAGGTTCTCTGGGCAGACATCGACACAACCGTTGCAGGCAATACAGAGATCCGTGTTGAAAACCGTGTTGACGTTGCAACGCAAGCAGCGGTTGGCTTGGGCTCGAGCGGCGGCCTCGCTGTAACAGATTTCGACGTTTTCAATCGACGACGCACGGCGGGCGCTCTCGACAGCAGCCGGATTGACGCGCGGCGCCTGGTGCCAGTTCTCCGCCATGGTGTATACCGCAGGTTTCCACTGTTTGCGGACAACCACGTCAGTGCGGGTGCCACGCAGGAAATCATGCATGGACCGCGCCGCGACCTGCGCGCTGGCGATGGCGTCGATGAACAGGCGCGGGCCGTGTGCGATGTCGCCGCACGCAAAGACATCCGGGGCAGTGGTTTGATAGGTCTCCGGATTGACCTTAATCAGGCCGCGCACGGATTCCACTCCGTCTTCGGGAGCCAGAAACGAAAGATCAGACGATTGGCCGATGGCAAAGATGACGGAATCAGCGGAAATATCTTCGAGTGCCGAGGGATCGAACTGTGGATCGAAACGGCCTTCTTTATTGAACACGGACAGGCAGACGTTCGTACGCAAACCGGCAACGCGTCCGTTTTCCGCGATTACTTCCTTCGGTCCGCGGCGGTTGTGCAGATGGATGCCCTCCTCCTCACCTTCGAGAATTTCGATCTCGTCGGCGGGCATCTCCTCCTTAGATTCGAGACAAACGACGTGAATCTCCTTATCGCCGCTCATGCGTAGCGCGGATCGCGCGACGTCGTAGGCCACTTGTTCCCCGCGGCCAATGTGCTCGAGCGCTTCCTGCTTGCCGAACGATTCGATAGGGCGAAGTGCCGAGCGCGCAACGTCATAAGCCACATTGCCGCCGCCGATCACGACAACGCGGCGGCCAAGCGGCATCGGCTTTCCTTCATTGAAGGCGCGGAGAAACTCCATTCCATCGTAGACGCCTTCGGTCTCGGCGCCTGGGATCGCGAGTTTGCGGCCCTTCGGCAATCCGATGCCGAGAAAAATTGCTTTATAGCCATCTTTGCGAAGGCTGGCGATGGTGAAGTCGCGGCCAAGACGCATGTTGCAGCGTAGATCGACGCCCAGCGAGAGAATCGCCTGGATCTCGTGCCGCACCAAATCGCGCGGCAAGCGGAAGACCGGAACGCCGACCATCATCATGCCGCCGGGCTCGGAATCCGCCTCAAAAACGGTGACCTTGTAGCCGATACGGACCAGATCATGCGCAACGGTCAGGCCGGAAACGCCGCCGCCAATAACGGCAACTCGCTCAAAATCACCGCGCCCCGGCGGGAGCATGCGAACATCCGCGCCCTGACGGTGCGCTTCGTAGTTGCCCTTCTCCGGACCGTAGGATTCGGCGACAAAACGCTTCAGCGCGCGGATGGAGACGGCCTCATCGACCGTTGCGCGGCGGCAGTTTGCCTCGCACGGAGCGCCGCAGACGCGGCCGCAAATAGAGGCGAACGGGTTGGTGGCACGTGCAATGCGGTAGGCCTCTTCATACCGGCCTTCGGCAATGGCGTTAACGTATCCGCACGCGTTCGTTTTTACCGGGCAGGCGTGCTGGCACTTCACCATTTCGATCCAGTACTGCGAATCGTCGGGAATGCGGAGTTGCCAAGTATTGTCCACTGACTGTGCCTTGTGACGTTAATCGTGATTTTTCGATTTGCTGATGGCGAAAAGAACGGTGACCGCAACATAGGCAAGCGCCAACGCCGCCACCACATACATGAATCCGTTCGATGACCCCGTGGCCGCGTTAAATTGACGCACCAGCACACCGCGCTCGGCGTGGTTTACTTCGCCATTCATATAGATGATGAGATAGCTGACGCACGAAAGGCCGATCACAACATAGGCGGCTTTCAGGAACGGAGGTGCATCCGTACCCTTTCTTTCCACCATCCAGCCGCCGGCGTACTCTTTGAGATCTTCCGGCTTGTTTTCGTTGTCTGGTTTCATTTCACTCATGGCGCGCCCCTTTCCCCGCAGCGTGGCTCACTTGCTCATAAATCGCGTCGCCTTGAAAGACCTGATATTTCACGTCCTCCGCGCTTTTGCCCCAATAGCCGTCTTTGAACGAGCGGACGAAAAAGAACAGGGTGAGCAACACAGATCCGCCAAAGAAGCCGTAGGCAAGAATCATGGATGGATATTCGTAGTCCATAGTTGGCCTCACTGTTCGTAGTCGTTTGCCGGCCGCCAATCCTTCGCACGACCCAGCGTCTGGAGATAGGCCACCATTGCTTTGAATTCCTCGGGATCGTCCACGATCCAAGGGAACGGAGGCATGATGGAACCGGGCACCAGATCACGAGGATTGCGGAAGTGCGTGCGGTGCCACTGTTCGTCGTATTTGCCGCCAACGCGCGACAGATCCGGGCCGGTGCGCTTGGTACCGAACATGTGCGGCGCATCGTAGACAAATTCATCTGGAGTGGACACCGGCGAGTCCACCCCGCGCCAGCCGGATCGTTTTGTATCAGCGAGCAGCGTGCGCGTCTGCTGGGTGTGGCAATACCAGCAACCCTCGCGTACGTAAATGGCGCGGCCTTTCAGTTCCAGTGGCGTGTACGGTTTCAACTTGCCAGTGGGTCCTTTTGCCGGATCGTTGTTTTCAAACGGCTTCGCCCAAGAAGTATCAATCAACGGGGGGGCGACAGTGGTCAGCAGGCCGCCGATCGCAAACAGGCCAAGCGCTCCGGCAAAAGCCCAGATGGCGCTTGTGTCCGCTTTACCCAACATGGCTGCCCCCTTCCCGCTCCGAACCAACACCCAGAGCCGTTGCGAGGACGTTATAGGCAAACAACGCAATGCCTGTGAACATTAAGACGCCGGAGCCAAGACGGATGGTCCAAACCGGCTTCAAAGCGACCACTGTATCGATGAACGGAATGGCCGGATTGTTCCACTGCCACCCTTGCCAGAATCCACCAAGCCACAATGTGACGAAGAAGCCAAGACCGCCAATCATGAACATCCAGTAGCTCCAGTTTGCGACTGCCTGCGAAAACAGCGGGCGGCCGAAAAGCGAAGGCAGCGTGTAGTAAGTGCCCGCGATGGCGAAGAAACTGAACGCTCCCAGCACGGCCATGTGCGCATGTCCGGGAATCCAATCCGTCTTTGAGACGATGGCGTTCACGACTCGAAGGCTGTGCATCGGACCCTGAAAACAGGTGAGTAGATAGAACACAACGCCTGACATCAGGAATTTCAGCGGAACGTTGTCACGAAGCTGATGCCACTGTCCTTTGATAGTGGTAAAGAAGTTGTACACAGCGGACCAAACCGGAATCAGCAGCATGACCGAGAAGGCAATCGAGATGGTCTGCAACCATTGCGAGATAGGCCCGTGGATCATGTGGTGCGCGCCAGTCCAAACATAGACAAAAGCGAGCGACCAGAAACCGATCATCGACAGCTTGTGCGAATAGAGCGGCGCACCCGACGTCTTCGGAATGTAGTAGTAGGCCAACGCCAAGCCGATCGGCGTGAAGATCAACCCCACGGCGTTGTGAACGTACATCCAGTTCAAGTTCGCCTGGTTCACGCCCGTGGCGAACATCGTCGCGAAGTTTCCGGTGAGGTACACAAATGCGGTCCACAACACAGTGCCCATCACGTACCAAATGGAAACGTACATCGCGGAGTACTTGCGTTGTGCAATGGTCATGAAGAGGTTCGCGCCATACATGATCCACGCTGCAACCACGAGAATATCGAGCGGCATCGGGAGTTCGGCGTACTCCAGACCCTGGTTGTAGCCAAGAATCAGCGACACCACCGCACCAAGCACAACTATGTTCCAGATCACCGCCGTCGCCACGCCAAGTTTTTCGCTCCAAAGCTTGACGCCGCACAACCGCGGAATCAAGTAATAGGTGAGCGACATATCGCACGCCAGCAACCAGCCAAACAGCATTCCATTCACATGAAGCGGGCGCAGGCGGCCGTAGGTAAGCCACGGTACGGTGCCCATCAGGTCCGGAATGACGAACTTCGCCGCGATGATCAGTGCGATGATGCCGACGATAAAGAAGTAGCCGACGCTACTCAACATAAATAGGCGCGACGTCGTGTCTTCGTGGACCAGTGCGCCTTCCGCCGCTGCTTTGCCGGACAACTCGCGGCGGCTAATTTGAGCTAGCATTCGAACCTCCCTCACGCTCCCGCTGCGCAGTCTTCGCGGGCGGCGCATTCAAACTGCGGATGAAATTCACCAGGTCACCTACATCGTTGTTAGTCAAGCCGTAGTCGATCCACGGCGGCATGGCGGTGCCCTGCACGCCGTACAAAATGGATTCGAATATCCGGTGATCGTCCAAGGAATTCACAAAGAACGAGTTGCGCAGATTACGCGGCCTCGGCTGGATGTCCACCGAGTTCGGCCCTTTCCCGTCCGCTTTCTTCCCGTGGCAGCCCGAGCAGCGCTGGACGAACATTGCTTCGCCGCGAGCGATTGATTCGGCGCTCGACGCCACCGGATTGGACGCTGGAACCGTCTTCGGTTTCAGTTCCCGGCGCGGTTCTTTGGTATACGTCGCAAGTACATAATCAAGCACCGCGCGCGCCTGTTGATCGTTCAAGATGTTGCCCCAAGCGGGCATGGACGTCCCGCCGACGCCTTCGCGGATCGACTTCACCAGCCGGTCATAGGACTTCGAATTCATGAATCCGGCTTTGGTGAGATCGCGAGGATACGGATCGAGGTAAATCGCGATCTGCCCATGACCGTCCCCTTTATCACCATGGCAGCGCTCGCAAAGCGCCTTATAGGTTTCTGCGGGCGCGCCGACAGAGGGCGGCGTCTTGAGGCTCGCGAGATAGGCGCTCATTGCGCCGAACTCCGTAGCGGTGTAGCGGAACACGGGCATGTTCGAATCGGGTTCGCGCGAGCGCGGATTCTCAAAGTGCGCCTGTAGCCACGCGGAATCTTTCGTCAAACCTTCATAGGTCAGATCTGGCGCGATGCCGCCGTCTTTCGAACCGAGCTTATGGCAGGCGGTGCAGTTACGATCCTTCACCAGGCTCTCGCCGGTGTCCCGTTCGCGGCCAGGGGCAATCGTTACCGGCTTCACCGTGGTCTGAATCAGTTCGGCACCCCCTGTTTGATGCAGGCGGAAGCGCTGCAAAGCGGTTTCACCCAGATTGCTACCCTTGCGGCTTTTCAAAAATATGACCATTGCGCGAATGTCATCCGACGTCAGGTTGAACCGCGGCATAACCGAAGTTGGGCTGTTCGCTCGCGGATCATCGATCGATTCCCACAAGTAATCGACCTTGAACTTGGTGCCCGCCTCCGTGAGATCGGGTCCGATCGTTCCATCGGAAAGTCCTTCAATGCGGTGGCAGCCAAAACAGTTATTGGCAAAAAACAGCTCTCTGCCTCGACGCACGGTGGCCGTGCCGGCAAAGTTATCGTCGGTGTGGCACTGCGCGCAGTTCGCTTCCATGTAGACTTTGCCTTTAAGGAACGAATCGTACTTGTGCCGCCAGTTGGCCTGGATGACGGAACCGAGCAGCGGTGTGGGCCAGAACTCATCGACGCCATGTGCGTACTCCGGCTCAAGACCCCGGCCTTGGCCGTCGTGACAAACGGTGCAACCAAAATCGGTAAACTTGTGGCGGCGTTCATTGCGCCCGGCCTTTTGATAGTCGCCGAGCGCGGCCGAGTAAGGATGCGCCTTCAACGGATGCGCATACTTTTCAAAGCGCGGGTCGTCGGACGCAATGTGGCAGGTGGAGCAGCGGTCCACGCGCTCCTCGCCGAAGTTCGAGATGATGTACTGCTCAATGCGTGGCGAGCGGCCTTCGACGGCGCCGCGCTCTGCATCGGTTTTTGCGAGGCCGCGAGCTTGATCGAAGTATGCGGTTTGATGCCGCTCCCAATCATGAAAGAACTGGTCGTAGAAAACAGCTCCGTGAATCGCCAGGATCACCAGAGCGCCGATAGTCAGTGCAAGTCGCATAGGTTCACCAGGGTGTTACGAAGCCCCAATTCGGTCCTCGGAAAAATGTGCCGATGACGATGAATCCCAGGTTCACCAGCAGGAAAGTGAGAAAGATAGTGTTGGCCAACAGGCGGTCCTTTGAAAACCACTTGCCAACCCCCTTTGTGGTGCGGTCAAGGTAAGGCGTGATCATCAGCAACAAGACGTAGATGCCGGGAACGCCCACGCCGCCCCAAAACGCCGAGTAGCTCACCATCTCCTGCAGGCCCAGGAAGTACCAGGGTGCTTTGGCAGGATTGGGCGGATGCAGCGCGTTAGCTGGCTCTTCGAGTGGCGCATTGAACAGCAACGAGAGGACCAGAATGATGGAGAGCGTCACCACAAATACGAACAGTTCGGCCAGCAGGAGATTTGGCCACGAGAACACCGATTGATCCGGCACATTGCCCGTCTTCACCAGTGGCCCCCGGACCAGACCTTGGAGTCCGTAGGTCTTATTCGCATCGAGCGCGACGGCTTTCACCGTTACTGGGGCTCCCGGAGCGGAAACCACGAGTGCGGGTCTCACTTCCGCTTCCGCCGGGCGCGAGAGGCCGCCATCTTTGCGGATGCGCCAGAAGTGAATGGAGATGAGCAGCGTCAGGATCGCGGGCAACACCGCGACGTGGAGCACATAGAAGCGAAGCAAAGCCTCCTGTCCGACGTTGACGTCGCCCAGCAGCAGGAAGCGGAGCTGCTCACCGATCACAGGGGCGTAGCCTGCAATCGAGGTGCCCACGGTAATGGCCCAGAATGCCAACTGATCCCACGGCAGCAGGTATCCAGTGAAGCTCATGAATAATGTGAGCAGGAAGAGAAAAACGCCGATCACCCAGTTGAATTCACGCGGACGTTTATAAGACCCCGTGAAGAAAACGCGGCATAGATGAAGAAATACTACGGCAACCATGCCGTGCGCCGACCACCGGTGCATATTGCGCAGCACTGTGCCAAACGCCACAGATCCGCGAAGATCGAGCATGCGATTGTAGGCCTGCGCCGTCGACGGCACGTAATAAAACATCAAGAGGATGCCGGTCAGCACCAGAACGATAAACAGGAACAACGAGAACAATCCCAGCCCCATGGTGTAGATGGGACGCAGTGTGTTCTTGTGAACCTTGACCGGATGAATGTGAAGAAAAAAATTGGTGAAGCTGGTCGCCGAACGCTCAACATCATTCTGCGGCAGGGGATTTCGGAAAATGGACGACCAAATGTTACCGGGCAATCCCTTCAGTGTTCTTGTCAGGGTACTCATACGTTGAGGTAGCTTCCCGGCTCCACCTCGACGTTCTTGTCGACTTCCACCTCTCCGTTTGGTGCGAGGGAAACCTTATACCAAGGGAGCGCGCGCGGCGCGGGGCCTCCGGTGACCTTGCCATCCTGATCGTAGAGCGAGCCATGGCAAGGGCAAGCAAAGCCCGTGTCGCTGAGGCCCACCGTGCAGCCCAAGTGCGTGCAAGTAGTGGAGATCGCTCCTAACTTGGTGCCGTCGCGGACGATGCAGACACGCTGCGCTTCGAGCGTAATTCGCGTTCCTTCGGGGTAATCGGTTGGTTGGCCTGCCGTAAACCGTTGGGGGGCGCCATAAGTGGCGCGGGGTTTAAAGAAGACGAAATTCGAAAAGGCGCTGAGCAGTCCCGAACCGCTCAAAGAGACACCGGTCAACCAAGCGAGCAAACGTCTGCGCGTGGCAAGACCGGGCTCCTCTTCTGTGGATCTAATGTTTTTCTTGAGGTTGATGCCCATCGTGACTCCGCTTCGAGTTCACCATCTCCTCCAGGTCAGACCAGAAAACCTGATACTTGGCGTCCTCGATGTCTTTCAGCCAGTCCATTCTTACGGCAAAGTAGAACAGCAACGCGGCGCCCAGACCCATCGAAAGGCTTGCGGCAATGGCCACCCATGTGAGCTCCAAGGATTCAATTCTCCGTCGCTGTTAATGGCGCTGTGGGTAATAACTGCAAACACCTTTCCAAAGCTCGTTGACCAATGATTTGAGGAAGTTAATACAAAAACTGCCTCTGTCTGAGCAGAACAGGTGGGGGATTTCGCCCAAATTTGGTGCGGAGCAGAATGTGCTGCAAAGCCAGATCCCTACAACGAGTTTTTCGATGGAGTAGGGGGACTAGCGGCCCATGCGGCTCATCCACCGAAGTCGTTTCCTTCTTCCGTCACCGGGCGCAACAATTCGTTTGCAACGGAATTCCTCCTGGTCGCGGCAATCTGGCAAGGGACCTGCTTGCGTCCGGAATACCACGCGTGTGTAAATAGAGTGCTCGGCAAGGCGAGGCCGGGCGGCTCCAGAACCCACCTGGGAGGATTGCATCCGATGGTTCCTGCCTCCGCTGCGGCTCCGCTGGCTCCGTGGTACCGCGAGCTAAACGCCGGTCATTGGCGCGTTCTAGCCGCGTCGTTCCTGGGTTGGATTTTCGATGGCTACGAAACCTATGCGCTCTTGTTGGTCCTGACACCAGGTCTGCGGCAGTTGCTCGATCCGAGCGCGGTGGCGGATCTGTCGCGCTATGCGGGGCTTGTTGTCGCAATCACTCTCTTTGGCTGGGCTTTGGGCGGCGTCATTGGCGGGATCGTCGCGGATTATATCGGCCGCAAGCGTACCATGATGTTGACCATTCTGATCTACGCCGCATTTAGTGGCCTGACGGCATTGGTGCAGAATTGGCAACAACTCGCCGCATGCCGGCTGTTCACGGGTGTCGGACTCGGCGCGGAGTGGGCCACGGGTGCAACGCTGATCGCCGAAAGCTGGCCGGACCGGGCCAGGGCAAAAGGGCAAGGGATGATGCAGTCGGCATTCGGATGGGGATCGCTACTCGCCGCCGGTGTCTGGTATGTGCTCGCTTCGTTTGGTCCCTCTGCGTGGCGGTACATGTTCTTGGTGGGAGCTATTCCGGCTCTGTTCGTTCTGTTTATCCGCCGGAACCTGAACGAATCGGAAAAGTGGTTGGAAAAGAACGAGGAACGCCGTCAACTCCAAAAGCGGCGCAGCTCCGGCGAGCAACTTTCCGCCGAGCAGGCCGTGGCGGCGGACTTCACGTTGGCGGTTATTTTGCGGCACCCGCAATTGCGCCGTCTCGCTTTACTGTGCACGATGATGTCGCTGGCGACAACCGTGGGCTACTGGGCGATCTCCTCATGGATCCCGTCCTACGCGGAGTCGGTAGCGAAAGCAGCTTCGGCGGAGAATCCGGCGCAGTGGGCGGCGCGAGCCGGGTTGCTCTATAACCTGGGCGCAATCGTCGGTTATCTCGCAGGAGGATTTTTCGCCGATACCATCGGCCGTCGAAAGCTGTTGGTTGTTTTCTTCTGTGGATCTTTGCTCGCGACGCCCCTGGTGTATTTGTGGTCTCGCACTCCGGAGGCGATCGTTTTGTCTGCCATGGCAAGCGGGGCGTTCAGCTTGGGGCAATTTGTTTGGATGGCGATTTATCCACCCGAGCTATTTCCCACGGCCGTACGCGGGACAGCGGTCAGCGTGATCTTCAACTCGTCCCGGTTTCTCTCTTCATTCGGACCGCTGGTGGCGGGTGTGTTGATACCGACGATGGGTGGCTATAGCTCGACGGCGATGGCGTTCAGTTTGATTTACTTCCTAGGTCTGGCGGCGGTTCCTTTCCTGCCCGAGACAAAAGGCAAACCCCTACCCGCTTAGCGTCTGTCCCATGCCGTGGTTTATTCACGTTAGGATAAACCCATGCGACTGCTTTTTCTTTCCACCATCCTTGCGTCGGCTGGTTTGCCAATCGTTGCCCAGGCTCCGGCCGCGCCTGCGCCGCCTGCTATGACGATGACGGTCGCGGGATTTCCCGACGGCGGGCAATTTCCAGTGAAATACAGCCAGGCCGCTCCCGGAGTCGCGGCGGGCGAAGGCTTGTCCCCTGCAATCACGTGGGCGAATGCTCCGGCGGGGACGCAAAGCTTTTTCCTCCACATGCACGACCTGGACCTTGCGCGGAACAAGACTACCGACGATCAGGCGCATTGGATCGTCTGGAATATTCCGGCAAATCTGGCGGGACTGCCGGAGGGCGTTCCCAAGGGACTGCAGTTACCGGACGGCAGCTATCAGATGAGCGCCACCGGCCCGATGTATCGCGGTCCCGGCGCGGGCGCGAATGGCCCGTATCATCACTACATGTTCGAACTGTTTGCGCTGGATACGAAGCTGGATGTGAAACCGGCAAGCGACGCCTTTGAGACTCGCGCGCTGTTGATGAAAGCTGTCCAAGGCCACATTCTCGGCAAAGCCGTTTACGGTGGATTGTTCCGCCGTCCACAATAACCAGTGGCAGCAAAATAATACGCTCACGGCACCAGCCCCGCTGATGAAAGAAGCTCTAGCGATGAACCAGAACTTCCTTCGTCACAGGAAACGGTGCCGTTTTCTTTTGCTTGCGAATCCAGATCAGGAATCCCGTCAGCGCGAGCGCGGGCAAAGACAAGCCGAGCAGCACCCAGAACAATTTCACAAAGATTCCGCCGAAGACGCCGAAGTGAACGGCACTCATCCAGGAGATGAATGCGTCGCTCACGTGCTTGTCGCGGGATAGTTGCAGGCGAACGACGTCGCCCGTTACCGGGTCCAGCACAACGGTGCTGACTCTGTGAAACTCCGCGACGCTTCCCTCCAGGATCGTAACGCGCATCGGCTGATCTGGCCGTGTGACCATTTGCATCCGGAAGATTGGACGTCCGCGAACCACCGCTTCCGTCTTCGCGGCGAGAACATCAAGCGGCAGGAGTGGGGCATTTTTTGGCCGGGGGGCGAGTTTGATTTCGGGAGCAGTGCCCAGAATATCGTGCACCGTCTTGATAAATGCCTGCGGCCAGACGAAGTAGATGCCGGTGACGGCAAACATGAAAAGGAACACGGCCGAGATGATCCCCGCCGAATAGTGCATCTCACGGGCAGTGCCGGTGAACAGCTGCCACGGCCATCGGCGGACCGGCCACCAAAGAATCACTCCCGTCAGCGCCATGAACACCAAAATGACGGCGCCGGCTCCGTTAATCACGCGCCCGATGCGTCCGGCCAGCAGATTCACGTGTAACTGCTTGACCGCTCCCAACCAGCCAGCAGAGGGGTCGTTTTCCCCCAGGATGGCGCCTGTCTTTGGATCAAAATAGACCTGTTTCGCCTCCTTTCCACGGAGGAGGTAGGTCAGCCAATAGGGGGCGTCTGGTCTCGGCCAGGTCATGCTGAGAGCGCGCCATTCAGGGTAACGTTCCCGCACCGTGGCGATGATTTGATCCGGTCCTGTGGAAATCTCCGAGGCCGGGATTTGCAAAAATTGGGGGCGGGAGAGGTCAGCCAACTCCTTCTCGAATACCAATAGTGCCCCCGATACGCCGAGCAGGACGGCGTAGACCGTGAGGATCAGGCCGAAGTAGAGGTGCAGACGTTGGAGCCAGCGGCGCATGACGACCTCACGTATAGTAACCCAGTTACGCAAGTACGCCGTTTCCGTCCATTTCCGGTCGCCAGCGCTAAACCATTGAAAAATAAATGTCACAGGGCGGTCAGTTACCGTTCCTGTGACCCCTTTGACCGGTCTCTTTTGTTCCATGGCTGCAAAGCGATGCTAGTCTGAGTGCGCCGCAGGTCCCGCCTGCAGTAGAATATCGCCCGCTCGTACGGGGGAGGCCAACAAAATGTATTCGCTTTTATTCGCCCTTTCGTTACTCGCAGACATCAAAGGTGTGGTGGTGGACCCGATGGGAATGCCAGTCCCGCAGGCCCAAGTCAGCTGTAACGGCAAAGCGGCCACCACCGATGACACAGGCACCTTTACCGTCCCGGGGGTGGAATCCTGCGAGTTGACGGCGGAAAAGGCTGGGTTCGCCAAACAGACCGTCGCGGCAAAGGAAGGCCAAGAGAATAAGATTGCGCTGGTTCTGGCTTCCTCGAGCGAAGAGGTTTTGGTGACTGCGACCGGCGCGCCCGTCGCTCTCGAAGAAGCCGGCGTTTCGGCCAGCATTGTCACCGCGACCGACCTCCAGGTGCGGAACGTGAATCGGGTTCAGGACGTCCTTCGTGACGTTCCCGGCCTGACCATCGTCCAAACCGGTAGCGGCGGCGGCACCACTAGCGTCTTTATGCGCGGCGGCGACGCGGATTCCACAGTGGTCCTGATGGATGGTATCCCGATGAACGACCCAGGCGGGACGCTGAACAACCTGATTGGCATGTCGAGTTCCGGGCTGGATCACATCGAAGTAGTGCGGGGACCGGAAAGCGCGTTGTACGGTGCCGAGGCAGCGAGCGGCGTCATCCAAATGTTCACGAAGCACGGCGACCCGGAAGCGAAGATGCCTCACGGTATGCTGCAGTACGAGCGCGGAACGTTTTCGACGGATCACTGGACGGCGGGATTGAACGGCGGCGCGTTCGGACGGTTCGATTATTCATTGACTGCGGACCAATTTCGAACCTCGGGCCAGTTCCTCAACAACACATTTCGCAACACGACAGGTACGGCAAACATTGGTTACCAGATCGCGGACAATACATCGATTCGCGCCCTGTTCCGGGAGTTTGACTCGTTCACCGGCACGCCGGGCCTGACTGGCTATGGAGCGTTTAACCTGGATGGCCGTTCGAACGATCGCGACACGATGGCCGGTCTGCGTTTCGATGACGTCCGGAGCAGTTTCTATAGCCACCGCGCAACCTTCAGTTATCACCGCCTGAGCAACCTTTCGCGGGACGAAACGCGCGAGAGTTATCAGGTAGCCGCTCTGACGCGCACTGAACCAGGCCCGGTCCCCAGCGTTTACTTTGTCAGTTTGGCCACGCCGTCGACAGTTCCCGATCCCGGAACGAATCTACTGGTCCGGACGGTGAACACCTCTCCGTTTGGAGCTAGTCTCCGAATTACGGATCGCATGATCGGCAATTATCAGGGCAACATCACCCACAAGGGAGGTACGTTCGTCGGCAAGTACGATTACGAACGGCAATCGGGGAACATATCGGGCCGCGACGTGTTCCGCCACAACAACGGCGTGAGTCTGTACGAGCAGTATTCCTGGATCGGGCGGATTTTTGCGAGCGGCGGCGCGCGAATCGAACACAGCGACGTTTACGGTTGGCGCTTCGCTCCGCGCGGATCGATCACGTTCCTTTTGCCGACAAACACTTACCTGCGGGCAAGCCTTGGGCGATCCATCAAGCAGCCTGGACTCTTGGAAATTTTCGGTTTGACTGCGACGTTCGTGGGCAATCCAAACCTGAAGCCCGCCACGACCAACAGCTTTGAATTGGGCCTGACGCGCGAATGGTTCAACCGCCGGGTTCGCACCGAGGCCGCCTACTTCCGTAACCAGTATTCGGATCTGATCCAGTTTCTTTCCGGTGCTCCGGGTACATGGCAGAACGTAGCGCGCGCCAGAAGCCGCGGTCTGGAAGTATCAGGAACCGTCAAAGTGACTTCGACGCTGTCAGCGCGGGCCGCCTACACAAAGCTAAATTCGCGAGTCCTCGGCTCGGCAACGGCAAGCGACATTGGGCTGGCGCTGGTTCGTCGTCCGGAAAATTCCGGCACGTTCTCTATTCAATACGCTCCGAAACGTTGGACGGCGATTTTTGGAGCCCGCTTCATGGGCAACAGCCGTGACAACACTTCGACGCTCGGCATCAACCGGATTTCCGCCTACAACGTGGGATACATGAGTGTGACGTGGCAGGCGAACCGCTACCTTGCTCCTTATCTTGCGATCAACAACATGTTCAATGAGCAGTATCAACAGGTGAGCGGTTACGCGTCGTGGGATCGCAACGCAACGGGAGGCATCAGGGTCACGTGGTAACGCCTTTTTTCCATGGGCTGTTGCTGTTGACGCTGATCGGCGTCGCTGTGTTTACCGCCGGAATCGGGCGGGATCGCGCGTCGATTGGGTCGTTAGTCGCTGGTTTCTTGTCCACGGCATGGTGTTACCGGGAGGGCAAGCTGCCGGATCCAGTTTGGGTGGGAGGGCTTGCCGCGATGGTTGCGGCGCTACAGCTTTTTCGTCCTCGTTATAGACTGGTGAGCGCGTTCAGCGGAGGAGCGCTCGCCGGTCTTTGCGGATCTTTAGGTAGCGCGATCGGCTTCGCGGTTCCCATGGGTACAGTGATGGGAGTTCTAGAGGCAGGCTTGGTAACCTATTTGAGCTTCCGGAACCCTGACTTCGCTCCGCGCGATCTTCGGAATGAAGCTCTGGTGGGTGTCGTGGGACTGGGCGTAGTTGTCGCTGTTGCGCCTGGACTTCTTTCCGGCTGGCAGACCGCAGCCTCACTGAACGTGGAAGTACAGGATAAGAATATCGTGAGCATCTCGGTGCCCACATGGACCATTACGATTGGAGCCGCTGCGACCATTTCCGGCGGGCTCTTTTCGATTTGGAGGCATCGTTGAATCTATTACCGTTATTGGAAAACGGCCTGTTCGCCTTAGGGCAGGTCTTGCGGTTCCCCGTTATGGCGCTGCTGTGGGTGTGTGTGGCAGCGGCCCTGTTCATGTCGGGCCGCTGCATCATGGACTTTGTAGCGCGCCAGCGTGAGCGACGTGGCTTTGATCTGGACAAATGGCTTCTGGGCGGAACGGTGCTCAATGCAGAGGAGAACCGCGCTCGCGCTCTGCCTTCGGCCCTTCGCCATCTGCTTGCCGATGTGGAGAACTCGCGCGCCGAGGATACCCTGACCGACGGCGGCCTGGAGCATCTGGTTCTTGAGTACGAGGAGAAGGTTCGAGCTTCGTTGACCGGTCCCCGAACGCTGGTGAAAGTTGGCCCCGCGCTTGGGCTGATCGGAACACTGATTCCAATGGGCACTTCGCTGGCGTCGCTGGCGGGAGGAAATCTCGAAGCGATGTCCGGGCAGATGGTGGTCGCGTTCACGTCTACGATCATTGGTTTGACGGCTGGCACGATGGCTTACGTGATTGCGACAGTGCGGCTCAGTTGGGTGAATGAAGCTGTGCGCGAGCAACGCTATCTTGCCGAACGCATTGCCGGCGAACTCTCCATCAGCGCCGTCCCTGATGAGGAATTGGTGAGGAAGATCCGCTAATATGGCACGCTTTCTACATTTACCATCGCCGGAAGAACCGGCCGAGGAAGATCCGCTTTCCGGTGTCGCCAATTTGTTCGACGTCTCCGTTGTGTTTATTGTCGGCCTGATGGTGACGCTCTTTTCGGTGTTTCGCATGGGAGACCTGATGGACTCAAAGAGCGAGGTCACCATGGTGAAGACCAACGCGCAGGGCCAGCAGGAAATCCTGGTGAAGCAAGGCAAGAAGATCACCGCATACAAAGTTACCGGCAAAAAGGCGGGCGGCAATGGGGAACGCCTGGGCACGGCATACCGGCTTCCCGATGGCCAAGTGATCTACGTCCCCGAGGGGAAAGAAGGTAAAGAGGCCAATGAGGCGGGCAAGTAAGTCTCTCCTTCTCTACACTGCATTCGCGCTTGCCGCGTCAGCGCAGCAGACGCGCGTCGCCTACATCTATTCCGATGGCAACATTCCTCCCACCATTAATTCGCTCAAGGCACTAATCGAAGAGCGGCCCGAATTGCGCGGCAAAGTTTCGCTCGAGTTCCTGACGGAATCCGTGTTCGACGAAGTGAAACCGAAGGATTTGAGCTCAGCGAATGTTCTGGTGCTGGATGTGATGAATCAGCAGATGCTGGATCGTTACAACACCGCTCACAAGATCGACCTTGTGCAGGAGGTACGCCGCAAAGGAAAGGTGATCGCCGTTGGCAAGGGGTTGGCTCCGAAGGAAACCTATATCAAGCAGGGCTTGATCTGGGATGACCGCGCCCAAGCGTTTTGGGAATTTTCGGGTGCTGACAACCAACTTGGTCTGCTCAAGTTCGTTCTCAATGCGGCGGGGGTAAGGAACCTGAAGATCCCCGATCCCGAGCCGAGCATCTCCACCGGCTACTACTATCCAGAGGGCAAGAATGGCCGCGTCTTCGGCACGTGGGACGAGTTCGATCAATGGCGGACCGTGCACGGAAAACGCAGGCCAGGTGCTCCGCGCATCGCCATCGGCTTCTACAAAGCAAACTACTACACTGGCGATACCGCCCTGCTGAATGCCCTGGTCGCACAGATCGAAAAGAAGGGCGGCGAGGCGATCCCAGTGTTCGGATATCCGGACGGCGTCGCCTACGAAAAGACGTTGCTCGATCCGCAAGGCCAGTCACGCGCCGATGTGGCCTTGTCGCTGTCTTACCGGTTTGCGGATTTCCAGGCGTCGAAGCCTTTGGAGAAATTGGACATCCCCTCGATCAATCTCGTTAGCCTCTATGGACGGAGCGAGAAGGAATGGCGTGAATCGAACACGGGTCTTTCCACGTTTGAAGGCACATTCCAAGTCGCCGTTCCGGAATTGGGTGGATTGGTCACGCCAACCGTGGTGGGCAGCAAGGAAAAGGTGAAGGATCCGGTGACGGGATTGACAATGATCGTCACTCGCCCAATCGCTTCTCAAGTCGCGAAGGCCGTGGACCGCGGGTTTCGGTATCAAACATTACGGGCAAAGGCCAACAAGGACAAGCACCTGGCGGTGATGTACTACAACTACCCGCCCGGCAAAGCGAATATTGGCGCGAGTTATCTGAACGTCGCCGAATCGATTTCGAATATTCTGCAGCGGCTCAAGGCCGAGGGCTACAACACCGGCACGAACGAACTTTCGCCCGAGGCTATTTTGAAGGACATGACGGAGAAAGCGCGCAACGTTGGCGGTTATGCCCCTGGCGAGTTGCAGGAGCTTCTGGCCAAGGGCAGCGCCGTACGCGTTGGTATGACGGAATACCGGCGCTGGTTGAATGCCATCGCTCCCGGCCTGCGCGCGAAGATCCTCAAGGATTGGGGCGAGCCGGAAAAAACCACGTTGATGGCGCAGGGCGGCAGTCTGATTGTTCCTGTATTGCATTACGGCAATATCGCGCTGATGCCGCAGCCGTCGCGGGCTTGGGGTGAGGATGCGGAAAAGATGTTCCATGCGAAGGATCTGGCTCCGCATCATCAGTACGTGGCTGCGTATGCTTGGGTGCGCAACGGATTCAAAGCGGATGCCGTCGTGCATGTGGGTACACATGGCACGCTGGAATGGCTGGACGGCAAAGAGATCGGTCTCTCCGGAGAAGACGCGCCGGATGCGCTGATCGCCGATCTGCCGGATCTCTACATCTATAACGTGGATGTCGTGGGCGAAGGACTTGTCGCCAAACGCCGCGGGATGGCGACGATCATCGATCACATGGTGCCGCCGTTTAAGAAAGGCGGCTTGTATCCCGACCTGGCCGCTCTCGGCGAGTTGATGAACGACTACGAGACGAATGAGAGCAAGAATCCGGAACTCGCGCAACAGTACTCCGAAAAAATTCGCGAACAGGCGCTGAAGCTGGGGATCGCAAAGGATCTCGGCCTGAAGCTGGATCAGCCGAACAGCGTGGATGATGAGGTGATTCACCAGATCGAGAATCATTTGATCGAACTGAAGAGCCAGAACATTCCTTATGGCCTGCACGCCTTCGGCCGCACTCCTGATGCAGAGATGCGCGCGAGTACGGTGGACGCCATTGTCAGCACGGATCGCAGTTTGCTTCCCAGCAAAGCAAAGGTACTTACGGACGACATGGACCGCCGGATTCGCGAGTCCGGTCCGCGCGAGTTGGACAACTTAGTGCGTGCGCTGCGCGGAGGCTTTGTCACCACCGGCAGCGGCGGCGAGCCGATCCGCAACCCGGATTCCTACGCCACGGGTAACAACTTTTATGGCGTCGATCCGGATAAGGTCCCGAAGCCGGCATCGTGGGAGTTGGGCGTGAAACTTGCCGATCAAATGCTGGCGGAGCATCTGAAGAAAAATGGAAAGTATCCCGAAAAGATCTCTTTCGTGATCTGGGGCGATGAAACCATGCGCCACGAGGGCGTGATGGAATCGCAGATTCTTTATCTGCTGGGCGCAAAGCCGGTGTGGACCGATCGCGGCAAAGTAGTGGACGTGGCTGTGATTCCCACGTCGGAGTTGAAACGCCCGCGGGTTGACATTGTGATCGCCAGTGCGGCCGAAGGCATGTTCACCAACATCACTCGCCTGATTGATAAAGCCGTGCAAAAGGTGAAGACCATGGAGGAGGCAAACAACTTCGTCCGTCAGCATTACCTCACAACGAAGACGGCGCTGCTCGCCAAGGGCTATTCGGAAGACGATGCAGACAAACGCGCTGGCGTGCGCATCTTCGATGAGCCTCCGGGGATCTACAACCTGAATACGTCGACGATCGCCGCCGCCAGTGGCACTTGGGATACCGACAAAGGCATGGCCGATGATTACGTCCGCAAAATGGGCCACGGATTCGGCAACGGATTCTGGGGCGAATCGATGGAAGACGTCTTCCGCATGGCGCTTTCGGGAACGGATAAGGTGGTGCATTCCAGCTCCACCACGCTCTATGGCGCGCTCGATAACGACGACATGTACATGTATATGGGTGGCCTTTCGAATGCCATCAAGAATATCGACGGTAAAAGCCCGGAGATGGTGATCACCAACACGCGCGATCCCGGCAAGCCGGAGATGATGGCGATGGACAAGTTCATTGGCCAGGAGTTCCGCTCGCGCTACGTCAATCCGACGTGGATCCAGGGAATGAAGAAGGAAGGCTATGCGGGCGCAGCGGCCATGCGCGAGTTTGTCGAGTATATGTGGGGCTGGGACGCGACCGCCAGCGAATTAGTCGACGACAAGATGTGGAAGGAAACCTTCGACACCTACGTTGAGGACAAAAAGAACCTCGGGATGAAAGAGTTCTTCGAGAAAAACTCCCCCTACGCCTACCAGGACGTCACCGCGCGTATGGTGGAGACGGTTCGCAAGGGTTACTGGAAAGCGGATGACGCCACAGAAAAGAAACTGCTCGAAGAGTATTTGGAAAGCGTCGAAAAACATGGCGTCGGCTGCGCGGAACATACCTGCGGGAATCCGAGGCTTTCGCAATACATGATGAACCGCGCCAAGGAACTGGGGGTACCCGTGCCTGCGATCGACGGCTTCCAGAAGGCAATGGAAAAAGCCACGGGCAAAGACATTTCGAAGGCCGCCAAAGCCGCGGAAGAATTCGTGCGGAAGAACGAACAGGAACAGCCGCGACAAGATCAACCCATCGAGCAGACCAAGGCGCAACCAAAGGCGCCGTCTGACAAGCCCTCGGGGCTTGAAGGCTACCTGATGGAAGTGAAGGAACAGGTGAAACAGGCCGCACGCCGGCCCGTCTCAACCACGGGCGGCAATTCGGATTGGGGCGCTGTCGGATTTTCGCTTCCCGTGCTGGGAATTCTGTTGCTGTGGCGCTGGCGGCACCATCGTGCAGCAGCTTAGCGGGCGACGCTACTTAAAAGAGTACTGTTGGTATACGTAGAGATACCGTGGAGTCACATTCGGGGTGGTTTGCGACACAAACTCTCCCTTGAAGAAGTGTCCTATGCCCGCTCCAAACGTGTGGGCCCCGCGCGAATAGCTTGCGTAAATGTCGAACTCCTGCCCCAAGTGAGTCCCCGCGGTTCCGCCTTGGGAAACGGAGAATACCGATCCCTGTATGGTGTAAAGCGCATCCGTCGCGCTGTAGAGTCTTGCGTCGGTATACATCAGATTCACTGTCAACCGTTTTGTGACCTCGGAGACGACAATTCCCCGGAACGTCTTCAGATTTCTCCATCCGAAAAGGTCGATGTGGCCGAACTTGTCGTGATTGGCCGGAGAGAGTTGATCGTAGGTGCCACTGTTGGTGGAGCCCTGCCTGGTGCCTGACGCCACTTTGTATTCCAGAGTGAGGTTCATGGGCCGGTCAAAGAAGCTGACTTTCCGGCTGACGGCCGCGGAGCCGGCAAACGCCCGCTGACGCAACGCCCCGATGTGCCCGGTTTGACCAATAGCTTCCAAACTGTACGAAAACCTTGCCGGAAGCGGCCCATAGAAACGTCCTCCAACAGTATTTGTGCCCAATGTCCCGGCATCCAGCCACCCGCCGATGCGGTTCTGGGAGTGCCTCAGCGCGTAAGCATCGATCGAAGCGCCACGAAAAATCTTGGAAAAAACGTTATAGGTTCCCCAAATCCGTTCCCCAAGATTCGGCACGTTGAACGAGTCCGTCCGTATCTTGACGGGGGAGATCAACAGCACTTCGAAGCGCCGGTTCGCAGTCTGATAGTAAACGTGGGCCGCGTCGAACGTTCTCGCCAGGGGAGCCCATTGAGGGCCTCCGATGACGCGTGTCTCGCCGTAACCGAGCATTTGCCGCCCAAACGTCGCGCCGAATCCATTCTTCCTATCCGGGAACAGTTGGATATTCGCTTCCTGCAGATCAAGTGTGTCCCGCAACGTGTTCGGCGCTGGGACCCCAAAAAACGGAACGCGTGCATCCTGCGCCATCGCGCTGATTTTCAGCCATGAGTAGGGTTTGAACTGAAGGCCAAGGCGCACGCGGCTCAACATATCCTGCTGATTCACCGACCGACCAAAGTTGACTCCGTGGCGGTCTTCCCAACGGGTTCGCTGTTCAAACGAAAAGCCGAGAATGTTGTTGGTTTCCTTGAGGAGAGATCTGTTCCATTCCTGCAAGGGATCGGTCTGTGCAACGGCGGACGAGGCCCCCGCGGAACACAGCGCAAGCAAGAGCAGCGATCGGCGCGCCGTTCGGCCTGGCTGGTAAGTCAAATTTCGAGAATACATGGATGCGCAGCGAGATAACTCAACTCACGAGCGGGATGATCTCTACAAGAATATCCGAGATCGCCGGCTCCGGTGCGCATCGTTCGCCTTCAGTCCAAGTTCCCGAGTGCAGGGCGACGGATTCCGACCGCGCGCTATACTGGCGAAGTCGCGAAAGCGCCCATGCCCATGTCCAACAAACTCAACGTTTCCGATCTTATCGACAAAAGCAGGCTGAACGCATTCCAGGTCGGCATCGCTATCCTGTGCGGCCTGTGTCTTGTGATGGACGGCTTCGACGTCCAATCGATGGGATACGTCGCTCCAGCGATCATTCAGGATTGGCATATCGCTCCGGCGGCCCTCGGTCCAGTGTTCGGCGCCGCGCCATTTGGGGTGTTGATTGGCTCGATGGTCTGCAGCGCGCTGGCCGATCGCTTCGGCCGCCGTCCGCTGTTGATCTGGACCACGCTATATTTTGCTCTGCTCACCCTTTGGACCGCGCGTGCTGGCTCTGTTCAGGAACTGGTGCTGATTCGATTCATTGCAGGGCTTGGGCTCGGTGGCATTCAGCCGAATGCGATGGCGTTAACCGGCGAATACAGCCCCAAGAAGAACCGCATCATGATGATGATGATCATCTCCGGCGGCTTCACGGCCGGTGCGGCGCTCGGCGGATTCCTTTCCGCCTGGCTGATTCCCATCACCGGCTGGCGATCGGTTTTCTACGTGGGTGGCGCAGTACCCTTGTTGATCGCCCTATTGATGTATTTCCTGCTGCCGGAATCGCTCCAGTTTATGACGTTGCGCGGCAAGAACCCGCGCGAGATCGGCAAATGGCTGAAGCGAGTGGAACCCTCGGTGCAAATATCGGAGTCCACGCAGTTTGAAATTCGTGAAGCGAAGATGCACGGCGCTCCGTTCGCACACCTCTTCCGCGATGGCCGCGCGAAGGCAACGATCCTTCTGTGGATCATCAACTTCATGAACCTCATCAATCTCTATTTTCTTTCGAGTTGGCTGCCGACCGTCGCCAAGGAAGCGGGTTACGCAACCTCCACCGCTGTGCTGATCGGTACCATGTTGCAGGTGGGCGGAACCGTGGGCGCCGTGGGTCTGGGGTGGTGGATCGGTAAATGGGGTTTCTTGCCCGTGCTCGGCTTGAACTTCCTGATGGCATCGGCGAGCATCGCAATGATCGGCCAACCCGGCATTGGTCTGGCGATATTGGTCACCGTCGTCACCATCGCAGGTTGGGGCATCGTCGGCGGACAGCCAGGCGTAAACGCGTTAGCGGGCACGTACTATCCGACGTATCTTCGCTCCACGGGCATCGGCTGGGGATTGGGGATCGGACGTATTGGCGCGATTGTCGGCCCTGTTGTTGGAGGCCAACTGATCGGCCTGAAGTGGACCACGCAGTCCCTGTTCCTCACCGCCGCGATTCCCGCATTCATTTCCGCTGTCCTTATGTTTTCCCTTCGCTGGGTGATCAAACCGGAGGCTTCGGTAACGGCGGAAGCCGACGTATTGGCTCACTAAAGCTCGGGCACGGCTCGCACAAAACAAAAGCGGGATAACGCCGCCACTCCTGGTTCCGGCAGTGCCGGGGCAAAGTGGCTCACGCTATCCCGCAATGCTAGTTTCCTCGAAAACCGTTAGCGGGCCGCGGGCGGACCGAGGATCTTCAGGAACTCTTCATTGGTTCCAACGCGGCCATGAATTGGAGCGTGACGCTGCACGTCCAGCTTGTGCTTGACAATATTCGCCTGTAGCGTGCGCATACCGGGCGACACCACGGGAGCCGGAGCACCCTGTGCCGGAGGCGAGTAGAGATCGGCGTTGATCATGATCTTTTCCTTCGGCAGGTAGACCATCAGTAGATCGCTCGCGTGGTTGCCCATGCCGAGCGTGTTGTCACCTGTTTCATACGCCATATCCTGCACATGGAAGACTTCGGCGATGTGCTCGCCATCGGTGATCACGTACTTCGCGGCGCCACCACCCGGAGCACCCGCCAGATTCGCCACCGTTTCAATGGACGGAGGACGGCGGCTGATCATGTACATCGGGTTGTAGAGCGCCATACGGTCGGGATCGAGCGCACGGCCAGCCGGGTAGAACATGGTGTCCATGTAATAGTGCTTGGTGGATTCATGCGTCACCACGGTGGTGCCCATCGAGAGGTACGTGCGGAGGCCGCCGGCGTGATCAAAATGATGGTGCGTATTGACAACGTAGCGGATCAGCTTGTTCGGAACCAGACGCTCCACCTCCGCGATGACGGCGAGCGAACGCGCTTCGTTCTGCGGCGCTTCAATCACGGTAACGAAGTCCTTGAACTCCACCAGCACGCTGTTGTGCGTTCCGCCGCCCAGCAGCCAAACGCCATCGGCCAACTTTTCGCTGACCACGCGCACAGGGGGAGCCACAGCCGTACGAACCGCATCCGGCACCGGCGTAATGGTGAACTGCGGATTCGCCTTCACTTCGCTGACGTCGTATTCATAGTAGTTGTGTGCCGGATTCAAACGGGGATCGCCCTGGTGCACATGGAACTGCATCGGGAACATGATGCCGTCCACGCTCTTGTACTTCGTGTAGCGCATTTCGTAGTCCATGTCGCCATAGACCGGATTGGCGAACCACGTGTCGGTCAATTCCACCAGGTTCTGATCATTGATCGTCCCGTTGAAACGGTACTTGCCCATGGTGAAGGAAACGATCGTCACCTTGCGGCCAAACGCCGAAAGTCCCGCATCGGAGCCGCCAACGATCGGCAGGGTGATCGCCGTGGCATCTTTCGCCGCAAGAGCAGCCTTCAGGAAGCCATGCGGAGTGATCGTCATTTCCAGCATGCGAAGCTCGTTGTACGGCACGCCGTCCATGTAAAGTCCCGGCAGCGGCACGGTCCTGTCGCCTTGCATGTCCCACGCGAAGTTGCCGTTGAAGATGGAAACGATCTTTTCATCCTGCATCGGCAACCGGCCCAACAGCGGATACCGGCCCTGACGGCGAGTGTATTCTTCGCGCCAGTACTTGGCGTCGTAGTCTATGGTTTTCGTGTAGTCGGCCACTTCGTAGTGCGGCCAATCTTCCGCCATTCCGTAAGTCTGGCCGATTCGCGAAGACCACCCCTTGCCTTTGAACTGAATCGACTTCAAGTTGTTGCCGCCCATGGCTTTCATGGAGGCTTCCAGCACGGCGCGGACATCCTTCACTTGCTGTCCCGACGCGGTGCCGCCGATCATGCCGAATACGGCGATCAAAATTGCGAGCGTTCGCTTCATAAATTCTCCTGTTGCTTACCGCTAGACGATTTTAGCGCAGCCCGCAAGGGAACCCGCTTCGGCAACCTCGCAAGCACTGCCACTCGGCAGGCATGTAAATCCCCCATTTCTCCACTCTTTCCGGCAAAGTGGTCGATAAAGGTACCCGCCCTGCCGAATTTTGGCTTATCATTACCCAAGATCTATTCCCCGGGGAGGAAATTATGCTCTATCGGACGGTTGCATTCTTGGTCGTTTCGACGATGGGTCTGTACGCTCAGGTCACGCACGAACGATTGCTGAACGCCGCAACGGAACCGCAGAACTGGCTTACCTACAGTGGCGGGTTTGCGAGCCAGCGCTACAGCACGCTCTCTCAAATCACTCCGGATAACGTGAAGGATCTCACGCTGCAGTGGGCTTTCCAGCAGCGCTCCATCGAAAAGTTCGAGGCCACGCCGATTGTCGTCGACGGCGTGATGTACCTGACCCAAGCACCGAACGACATCGTTGCGCTCGATGCCGCCACCGGCGAAATCAAATGGCTGTACAACCATACGCCCGCGCGCGAGGCTCGCCCCTGCTGCGGACGCGTTAACCGGGGGGTCGCCATCGCCGGTAACACCGTGTTCATGGTAACCATCGATGCCCACATCATCGCGGTGAATGCGAAGGACGGCAAGCTCCTGTGGGATCACGAAGTCGCGAAGGCGACATCTGGTTACGCGATGACGCACGCACCGCTCATCATTAAAGATAAAGTGATCGCGGGCGTAGCCGGAGCCGAGTTCGGTATCCGCGGTTTCATCGCGGCCTTCGATGTTGCCACCGGCAAGGAAGCCTGGCGCTTTTACACAATTCCAGGCAAAGGCGAACCGGGCAACGAAACCTGGGCCGGCGATTCCTGGATGCATGGCGGCGCCAGCGTTTGGGTGACTGGTTCTTATGATCCCGAGACGAATTTGACTTACTGGGGCATCGGCAACCCCGGTCCCGACTACAACAGCGACGTGCGCGGCGGCGACAACCTTTATAGTGATTGCGTCGTGGCTCTCGATGCCGATACCGGAAAGCTGAAGTGGTACTTCCAGTTCACGCCGCACGATGATTTCGATTACGACGCCGTGCAGGTGCCCGTGCTCGCCGACGTGAATTGGCAGGGTCAACCACGCAAGTTGATGTTGTGGGCGAACCGCAACGGTTACTTCTACGCCCTTGATCGCGTCACTGGAAAGTTTCTGAAAGGCACCGCATTCGTCAAAGTGACATGGGCCAAAGGTCTCGATGAAGTTGGACGCCCCATGCGTGTTGCCGGCGCAGTTCCCACGGCACAGGGAACCGAGATCTTTCCAAGCCAGACTGGCGGCACCAACTGGTTTTCTCCCTCCTTCAGTCCCCGAACAGGTTTGTTCTACGTGAACGCGTGGGAGGAGGTCAAGGCAAAGTTCACAAAGACGGATGTCGTTTATCGCGAAGGGGAACGCTTCACCGGCGGCGCTCCCATCCCCACACGCCCCGGCCTGCGCGCCGGACAGGTGACCAATCGCCGCGAGGAAGACGGCTTCGGCGTGATCCGCGCGCTCGATCCGGTAACGGGCGACAAGAAGTGGGAATACAAGATGACGGACGTTTCCGCGAGTGGCATTCTCACCACCTCAACCGACCTTCTTTTCACGGGCAGCCGTGAAGGATTCTTCCATGCCCTGGATGCACGCAACGGCAAACTACTGTGGCGCCTAAATGCTGGAGGTGAGGTAGCGATGGGTCCGATGACCTACGCCGTGAACGGCAAACAGTACGTTGCCTTCGCCGCAGGCGGCAGCATGTTCGTCTACGGTTTGCGCTAAGCGGGCGATTGCTCGCCGGTCGCGTGCGTCCGGCGCCAGATTTGGCGAATCAACGGAAGCAGCGCGACGTAAAGGATGGCGCTGGTTGCGGCACCGAGAAACAGCCAGGCGACCAGCGCGTGCATCGTCACAATCCATAGGGCCGCGATCGCGTGCGGGATACCAGTGCGCATCAGTTGCATGATGCCTTCGAGCGAAATGCCGGAGGCGTCCGCGCGGAACATCCAAGCTCCCGCCTTGTAGAACGGAATCAGCAACAAGACCTGCAACGGGTACACCAGGCCATTCACCAATTGGATGGCTGCGAGATTCAGGCGCAATGCCACCGCGGCAAGCGTACAGAGAAGCGTGGTGGATCCCAACACCGGCGTAACTCCAAGAATCGCGCCCAGCGCAATCGTCAAAGCCAGCTTTTCGGGAGCCATCCCCTGCTGCAGCAATTGCAGAAACGGCTGAAGCCAACGGTAGCGGGCAAGTCGGTCAACGTAACTCATTTTTCGGACAACTGCTTCACCCGTGCGGCAAGCTCCTTGTACTTAGTCTCCGCGAAAAGCCCGCCTTGGCGCCAGGCAATGTTGCCTTCCGGGTCGAGCAACACCAGGTACGCCCACTCTTCGGACTTCACTCCCAAAGCCTTCTTCCAGACATCGGTCCCGCCGTAAACCGTGATCACATTCTCCTGATCCGCTTTGGGCGTGCCGCGCCGCATGCCGCTATCGATAAACCATTTGCCCAACCGAGCCATGCCTCCAATCATGGGGATCTCATAAAAGGTGACTTTGGCATTACCATCGAAGTCGGCGCGAAAGTGTTTGGTGTATTCTTCCACGGCAAACCGCGACTTATAGCTGAACCCCAACAGCAACAATGTGACCTTCCCGTGAGCGTCGCGAGGCAGCACGGCCTCCCGTCCGCTCAGGTATTCTCCCTTTAGTTCGGGAAGTGGCTGCGCCGTTCGCAACTCCTCGCCCGATGCGGCAAAAGCACCGGCGGCCACAAGCATCAACGTCATACTAGTTCGCACCATCTCGCTTAGACTCCAACCTTCCAAGTATCTTCGGCCTCTCGACGATCCAAGGCCAATTCAGGTGACGCCAACGGCTCGTACTGTCCGGCATCGTTCCACGGTTCCCCGCTCAGTACCGCAGGATTGGCGTTCTTTGTCAGCATCAGCTGAATGTCGCTGATGTGCCGTTCACGGAACGCGCCCTCACAATAGGCGAGATAGTAATCCCACATCCGGCAAAACGAATCATCGAACCCCAACTTGCGGACTTCGGCAAGCGAATCCTGAAACCGGCGCCGCCACTCAGCAAGCGTGTACGCATAATGCAGCCCAATGTCTTCCAGGTTGTACACCGACAACCGCGTCGAACGAAGCAGTGAGTTGAGAATCTCTCGTATCGAGGCTAACTGTGCTCCTGGGAAGATACGGCGTTGGATCCAATCGCTCTGTCTTTTGTAGGCATCAAAGCGATGCTCATTCATCGTGATGGTCTGCAACACGAACGATCCGTTCGGAGCCAATAATCTGTCACACGCGCCGAAAAACGCATCGTAGTATTCCAGGCCCACGGCCTCAAACATTTCAATACTCACCAACTTGTCATAGGTGCCGCGTAGATTCCGGTAATCTTCCTGCAGCAGCGTGATCCGCTCTCCGGCTTCGCCAGCCGCGGCGAACAACTGCGTCGCCTGATCGTGCTGCTCGCGGCTGATCGTCGTCGTGGTAACTCGGCATCCGTAATGCCGCGAGGCATGCAGCGCAAACATACCCCATCCCGTACCGATCTCGAGCACGTGATCCTGCGGCCCCAGGCGCAACTTGCGGCAAATGCGGTCGACTTTCTCCACCTGCGCCTCTTCCAACGTGTCGCCTGCGTGGTTGTAAATCGCACTGGAATACATCATGCCGCGGTCCAGGAACAGCCGGTAGAAACTATTACCCAGATCGTAGTGCGCGTGGATATTCTCGCGGCTCCCATCCACCGAATTCCTATTCAACTTGTGCCGCACCAGATAGAGCAAACGACTCCCCAGCGTCAGCAGCGGATTCGCGGATTCCAACTGCCCCAGGTTTCGCGCTGCCAGCCGAACCACAGCCACGGGATCGGGTGAGGACCAATCGCCATTCACATAAGAATCACCTGCCGCATCATCGCCGCCCCACAGCATGCGGGAAAAGAAGCGTTCGTTGTGGATCGCGATGCAGGCGCGGAGATCCGCCCCTTTTTCGCCAAACGTGTGAGTGCGCTCCGGGCAGACAATCTCCAGCGTCCCGTGGCGCAGATTTTCCAGCATGCGAAAGACTGCCTTCCGTGCAAAGCTCATGTGCGTTTCGTTGCCTCCTGTGGAGTGGGCCGGACGCGGTCCGGATGTGTGAATACGGGAACTTGTTTGAAATAGAGCCGTAACGCTTCCCAATGAATGGCGGCGATCACTTTGGCCGTCATCCACGGGTGTCGCGCAAGCGCGCGGCCCACGTTGTAGGCGTTCCAGGGTTCACGATCGAGCGTCAGCGTCGCGTCTAACACTGGCCGGGCGGTTTCGGCGCTCGGGCCCTTTTCAGCTGTGTTCATGTGCGCCATCAGCTTTTCGTCCGGCTCGGTCAGCACGAACTCATAGTCAAGGTTCATGTCCATGAACGGCGAAACATGCATGGTCTTGGCGCAGCGATAGCGCAACGCATTCACCGATGCCTCTTGATTGCGCGGCGAAAGCCAATAGTTGCGGCTCTCACCAAACGTGCTGTTGACCTCCGCAAGTATCGTGTCCAGCTCACCAGCCCGCGTATAGCAGTAGAAAAAAGAAATTGGATTGAAGCAGTATCCGAGATAGCGCAAATGCGTCAACAGAAAAATCGGCCCGTCGGGCAACGCAATACCCTGCTTCCTCGCGTCATTTGTCACCCGCTCGCGAAGCGATTCGCTCGGATCGCCAAAGTGGTCTCTTTCGTGGAAGCTGGCCCAGTGAAAACCGTTGTAGTTAGTCCACGGTGTCGCGTCCATGAGTTCCGGAATCCGGTCAATGTCCAGAAACGCCATGAAGAGCTTGTAGCGGAATTCATGCGCTCGCGGCATAAAGCGCCGGTGCCGTAACATTCCCGTGTAAATGGCGGATTCTGGGATCATGCGCAAGACACTCCCAACGCCTCCGCGACTCGTATCCCGCTGCGAACGCCATCCTCATGAAAACCATAAAACCAATACGCACCGCAGAAATGCGTGTGGTTCTTGCCACTGATTTCTCCCCAGCGTTCCTGCGCGCGGATTGCATCGCGCGTATAAAGAGGATGCTCGTAGACCAGATTGCGAATGACCCGCGCGGGATCGATGCTTCCGTTCGCGTTCAGCGTCACGCAATACTGCTGCGCTGAATTGAGCGTCTGCAAACGGTTCATGTCATAGGTGAGCGTGACTCGCTTTGCATCGCCCAACTGATAATTCCACGACGCCCGCGCGGCTTGACGCTTCGGCAACAGATTCTCGTCGGCGTGCAGACAAACTTCATTGCGAGACGTGGTGAATAGGCCCAAAATCTCGCGCTCGGGTTCCGTCGGGTTGGTCAACAGGGGCAGGATCTGATCGCCGTGGCACGCGAAAACAATATCATCGAACTCCTGCTTTGGCTGGTCCGCAAAATGAAGCGCCACCCCTCTGTCTATCCGCTCGATCGATGCGATCGCCACTCCCTGCTCAATGCGATCCCGGAAAGGGGCAGTCATGGGAGCCAAGTATTGACAGCTCCCGCCTCGCAAAACCTTCCATTTTGGATGCGTGTTGATCCCCAGCATCCCGTGATTTTGCATAAACCGGATCAGCGTGAGCGCCGGAAAAGAAGGCATAACCTCCGGGGCCATCGACCACACAGCGCCCGCCATCGGAATCAGGTAGCGATCGATGAATACCTGTGAATAGCCACCTTTGTCTAGGAATTGTCCAAGTGTCCATTCAGGCGCTTGGGGATCGTCAAGAAACTTCGGGGACTCGGTGTTGAATCGCAGGATTTCGCGCAAAAGCGAGTAGTGCGTCAGCGAGAAATAGTTGCGCTTCTGCGCAAAAAAGCCACGAATGCCGTGGCTGGAATATTCGAACGCTCCACCGCGGGACGTCACCGCAAAGGACATGTCACTCGGCTGCGTTTCGATGCCCAACTCTCTCATTAGGTGGCAAAAATTTGGATAGGTCCGGTCATTGTGAACGATGAAACCCGTGTCCACCGGCAGCGGCCCGTTCGGTGTATCCACCAGGACGGTGTGTGTGTGACCACCCAGACGGTTTTCGCGCTCGAAAAGATGCACTTCATGCCTGCGGCTCAGGTAATATGCCGCCGAAAGCCCGGAAATCCCGGAGCCGATCACTGCAACCCGCTTCATTAGGCGGCCTTCGCAGGTACGATGTGCATCGCCCTGCTCGACACGCTTCCCCGGAAGGGCCGGAGATCGCGCACAATGCCGATCCAACTCAACGTCAGCAGCAACATAAAGGTGATGTCGATCTCCCACCAATACCGCCCCTGACGGCAGCTTCCCGGCGAGTAGTGATGATTGTTGTGCCATCCCTCGCCGAACGTGATCAGCGCCAGCAGCGCATTGTTACGGCTGTCATCCGGCGTGTCAAACCGGCGCGATCCCCAGAGATGCGCCATGGAGTTGATCGCAAACGTACAGTGATACAAAACGACCGTTGAGAAAAGGTAGCCCCAGACGAAAGCAGGCCAGCCACCCCAAAGTAGAACCATGGCGCCGAAAACCACCGTCGGTACCCAATGATGCTTGTCGATCCACCGAATCTCAGGAAACGTCAAGAATTCGTGGACCGCACGAGGGTCGTACTCATCGAAGTCGTTCGAAAGCACCCACCCGACGTGCGCCCACCAAAAACCGCGGCGAGACGGTGAGTGTACATCGTGCTCCCGGTCGGATTCCCGATGATGCTGCCGGTGGTGCGCCGCCCACCACAAAACACCCTTCTGCGCCGAACTCTGCGCAAGAGACGCCATGACAAACTGAGACACCCGCCCCAACCGGTAGCTGCGATGCCCAAAGTAGCGGTGGTACCCCGCCGTGATACCGAACATTCGGATCGAATACGTCGCCACGAACCACATCACTAACGACGCCGTCGGCGGCACCCAAAACGCCGCCACAATCGATGCATGCAAAAGCGCGAAGAAGAGCACCGCCCCGAAGCGGTACTTCGGCTGAGGCAAAACGATGGTTTCCACACCCCAACTGTACGGACGGTTTTCTATTTTGTCAAGCATTTGTCCATGCACTATGCTTGACAAATGCCAAACAAATGGCTACCATCAGGCTGGATGCAAACACGTTATCCCATTCGAGCCGTCGCGAAAATTACTGGGATCAGCCTGGATACGCTTCGAGCATGGGAGCGGCGTTACCGGGCGGTAGTTCCGTTGCGCTCAGACCGCGGACGCCAGTATGGCACCGAGGAAATTGACCGTTTACTACTTTTAAATCAATTAGTTAAACGTGGTCATTCCATCGGCACCATCGCCTCATTACAGGATCAGGAGCTGAAAAACCTCCTGGAGCAGCAGCCCGTAGCCATCGCCCAGGAGGCGGCAAGAGGCATCCGGCCCATTGATTCGGTCCTTGAGGCTGTACAAAAGTATGACGCCGTGGCTGCCGGTGACGAACTGAGCCGACTGGCGGCAATTTTCAGCCCTCGCGAGCTGGTTTATCAGGTGGTCATTCCCCTCATGCGTGAGGTGGGCGAACAATGGCACGCGGGGAAGATGGCGGTAGCACAGGAGCACATGACCTCTCACCTGTTGCGAAACCTGCTCGGCAGCCTGATGCGCTTGTATCGGTCACCCAATCCCAGCACGCGCATTGTGGTTGCGACTCCCGCGGGGGAGCCACATGAATTCGGCATCCTCGCCGCGGCTATGCTCGCTTCCATGGCAGGCATTGAGCCGGTTTACATTGGGTCGGATCTTCCCGCCGAAGAGATCATCGAGACGGCTCGCCGCGTCAACGCAAACACGGTTCTTCTGGGAATCACCATTCTGCACGAATCGACCATCTCCGACATTCGCAAGATTGCGGAAGGGCTGCCAGAGCGTGGCGAGGTGTGGATTGGCGGCCTGAGCGTCGTCACCATCGACACAGCACCGCTGGGAGACAAGATTGTTGTACTGAATGATCTTCCGGCATTCGAGGAAGAATGCCGACGCCTGCAGGCTTAGGCAATGAAGACTGCGCTCAAAATTCTGTTTGCCACCATTTTCATCTGGATGACGGTGCTGACCATCCGCACCAGCCTGACAATTAGCCTGTGGGACGCTTGGGATTCCTTCGCCGCAAACCCGTGGGCTGTTGCGACTCTGCATGACGCCTACTTCGGATTCATCACGTTTTGGATTTGGGTAGCGTACAAAGAACGCAAGGCTTGGTCCGCAGCGCTATGGCTTGTTCTGATTCTCTGCCTCGGCAACATTGCCATGTCGCTGTACGTACTCCTCCAATTGTTCCGTTTGAAGCCGGAGCAACATCTGGAAGCGCTCTTCCATCGACAAGAAACTGCATGAATATTCTGGTCACATTACTGCTAGGAACCGCGTTGGCGGCATCGATCATGCTCGTTTTGTGGCTGATGCACCTTAAAACGGGCAATGCGGCGATTGTCGATGCCGGCTGGGCTGGAGGCCTGGCCATGCTCGGCATTCTCTACGCTTCGGTCGGCGATGGCTATTGGCTGCGACGCTCGATTCTGATGACGATGACCGGGGTGTGGGGCTTTCGACTCGCCGGCTACCTGCTGCTTACGCGCGTGATCGGGCATCCTGAAGAAGGACGTTATCAGGAGTTGCGGCGCGAGTGGAAGACGTACATTCCCGCAAAGTTCCTGGTCTTCTTTGAGTTTCAAGCATTGCTGTGCGTCGTTTTGTCGATCCCGTTCCTCGCGGCCTCGCGTCATCAGACTTCCGAGCTTTCCCTTCTCGAATGGAGCGGCGTCATGCTTTGGATCGCCGCCATGATAGGCGAGTCGGCGGCGGATGCGCAATTAAACAGGTTTAAGTCAGACCCCGCGAACAAGGGACGCACCTGCAGGGTCGGCCTCTGGCAATATTCGCGGCATCCCAACTATTTTTTCGAATGGCTGATCTGGGTGGCCTACGCGTTGTTCGCACTGGAGTCACCTTACGGTTGGTGGGGCTTTCTATCCCCGGCCTTGATCCTATATTTCGTGCTCCGTGTCACCGGCATTCCCGCCACCGAAGCGCAGGCGCTGCGCACTCGCGGCGAAGAATACCGGCGCTACCAGCAAACCACCAGCGCATTTATTCCGTGGTTCCCGAAGACCTACCGCAGAGAAGCGACTCCAGGGAGAAGTTAACATGCAAGCATCCAGCGTCCCCGCCGGGCAAAGCGTTCCCGCGTATCCATCGGCTTGGTACGAACCACTCGTCGAGCGCGATCTATTGCCGGATTTCGTTTTGCGCGCTGGTATCCGCCGGCTGCTCACCGAGCGCCTCCGCGAAGAGGATAAAGGCGAACCCGAGCGCCAGCAAGAACACCTGATGCGCTACATCGCGCAACTGAAGGCGAGCCCGATTGCCATCGATACTCGCGCCGCCAATCAACAGCACTACGAAGTTCCCGCCGAGTTCTACGCTCAGGTTCTCGGAAAGCATCGAAAGTACAGTTGCTGCTACTTCGCCGGTGGCGACCCTCTCGACGCCGCCGAGAAGCGAATGCTCGATCTCACCGCGAAACGCGCACAGATCGAGGACGGCCACTCGATTCTCGACATGGGTTGCGGTTGGGGCGCCTTTTCCCTGTACGCCGCCGCACGCTTCCCAAACAGCCGCATCGTCGGGCTCTCCAACTCCAACTCGCAACGTGAATACATCGAGCAACAGGCCCGCGAACACGGCCTCCACAACCTCAAGATCATCACGGCGGATGTCAACCACTTCAACGCCGGGGAGCAGTTTGACCGCATTGTCTCCGTCGAAATGATGGAGCACGTCCGCAACTATCAGCTACTTCTCGAAAAGGTCTCGTCCTGGATGAAGTCCGACGCGATGTTTTTCGTCCACATCTTCACCCATCGACGTTTCGCTTACCCGTTTGAGGTCCGCGACGCCAGCGACTGGATGGCACAGCATTTCTTCACCGGCGGCCAGATGCCCAGTGATACCCTGCTGCTGTACTTCCAGGACAACGTACGGTTGCGGAATCACTGGGTCGTGAACGGCCAACACTACCAAAAGACGGCCGAAGCTTGGCTCCAAAACATGGACCGCCAGCGGCCGGAACTGCTACAACTGTTCTCAAGAATCTACGGCGGCGCGGATGCGCTGAAATGGTTCGTCCGCTGGCGCATCTTCTTTATGGCGTGCGCCGAACTCTGGGGCTACCGGGGTGGCGCGGAGTGGGTGGTGTCCCACTACTTATTCGAGAAAGCAGATGCGGCGGCATAAACGTCGCGGCGGGTGAATGGAAAAATCGCTGGACATCCTGATACTGGGCTGCGGCTACACCGGGCAGCGCGTCGCCAAGCGACTTCTTTCCAAAGGCGCCCGCGTTACGATCACCTCGCGCGCTCCCGAGAAATTAGCGGCACTCGGCGCCACCGCGATCACCATCACCGAACTCACCGGGCACCTTCGCCCAGGGGTACGAGTGCTCCACTCCATTCCACCCGAAGGATCTGGCAACGTACTCGACGCACTCCACGGCAAAGCCACGCGCGTCGTGTATCTTTCCTCGACCGCAGTCTACGGCATGAAGACCACAGTAAATGAACACACTCCGGTTGATGCCAGCACGGAATCCGCACGATCCAGGCTCAGTGCCGAGCAGGAAATTACCCAAGGGCCGTGGTCCACTCTGGTCCTTCGCCCAGCGGCCATCTACGGTCCTGGGCGCGGCGTACAGGAATCGATCCAGCGCGGCGAGCACAGCCTGAGCGATCGCTTCGTCAGCCGTATTCATGTGGATGACCTCGCAACGCATGCCGAAGCCGCTTTGCTTTCCTCGCTCACGGGAGCCTTTCCCGTCGCGGATGAAGAGCCCTGTACGTCGCGGGAGATCGCCGAATTTTGTGCGAGGTTGTTGAATATCCCCGTCACCGGGACGCCGGGTTTGGCAGAGGCAGCATCCGGGCAGGCCTATGCGGGCCGCTCTCCGCGTTTCGCCAACAACCGCCAAGTGGACGGCTCCGCCATTCGCAAGGCGCTTAATATTACGCTGCAATATCCGTCCTATCGATTTGGCGTCCCTGCGTCACTTACCTGCATCTAAGAACACGGAACCATGAGCGTCTTGTTTCACACGATGCGTCGCGAACAGTGGATCGCACGCCCCATTGACGAAGTATTTGCGTTCTTCGCCGACGCATACAATCTGGAGGAGATCACGCCTCCGTTTCTGAAGTTCAAGATTCTTTCGGTGGATGCAGGCCCTGTCGCCGAGGGCACGAAGATCTGTTACCGGCTGCACTTGCATGGCATCCCGATCTATTGGCGCACAGAAATCCGCAAGTGGAAGGCCCCGTATCGTTTCGTGGATGTGCAGCGCTCCGGCCCCTACCAACTGTGGCACCACACGCACCGGTTTGAAACGCACGGCGAGCGGACACGAATGATCGATATCGTGCGCTACCGCCTACCTTTCGGAGTCCTTGGCCGCATCGTTCATTCGCTCAAAGTGCGGGCCGACGTGAGACGAATCTTCGACTATCGCCGTCAAAAGATCGAACAGATTTTCGCGGACCCAAGATCCGAGGACGCCTGAGTGAGTAGATGCACATGCCCACGTTTCAAAAAAGCGTACTTGTAAATGCGCCCATCGAGACCGTCTTCGGATTCCACGAGCGCGAAGATGCCCTGCGTCTACTGAGCCCTGCGTTTCCACCGCTCAAAGTTCTGCGGAAAGAAGGTGGTTTGGAGCCAGGGTCTGTCGTGGAACTGCAAATCGGTCCAATCCACTGGGTAGCGCGCCATTCGGCGTTCGTTAAAAACACATTTTTCGAGGACCGGCAGGAGTCCGGCCCGTTCGCGCAGTGGATCCACCGGCACGAATTTGAAGCCGTAGGCCACAGCACCCGCCTCACCGATCGCGTCGAGTATCGGCTTCCCGGCGGCGTGTTGGTGAACCGCCTTCTTGGATGGATGGTGAACGTCGGCCTGATCCAGATGTTTCGTGAGCGGCACCGGGCGACCAAACGATATTGCGAAGGAGATTTGACATGAAACGTCTGATGCTGATGGCTCTAATTTCCTCGGCGGTACTCACAGGTGCCGACACCGTGCCGCAGCCAGGACAAATCGCACCCGATTTCTCGCTACCCTCGCAAGACGGCACCAGGATCGGCCTGAAGGATCTCAAGGGCAAGTGGGTGGTGCTGTATTTTTACCCAAAAGACGGCACCATGGGCTGCACCATTGAGGCTCGCAATTTCCAGCGGGACATTGCAATGTATGAGCAGAACCGCGCCGTGATCGTCGGCGTCAGCGTGGATTCCAGCAACAGCCACCAGGAATTCTGCGCCAAGCAGGGCCTGACGTTCAAGCTGTTGGCCGATACGGAAAAGGCGGTTTCTCGGCAATACGGTTCCTTGACGAATCTGCTCGGCTACAAGATTGCGTCTCGAAACACGTTTCTGATCCATCCTAATGGAAGGATCGCGAAAGTCTGGACTAGCGTGTCTCCCGGCAAGCACAGCAGCGAAGTATTGGAAGCGATTCGCCAACTTGCTCACTAGCTCAAACCGCACCCGACCGGAGTCAGCATCGGCGATCATGGGTGAGCGATCAATTCGCCTCCCGGATCCAGGGTACCGGAAGGCCAAATTCCAGGTAGCCCCTACCAGCAGACGGCAGGAGGATTACGCTGGTAGAGGAGCGGCGCGGAAACGCCGACATTACATGGCAAATCGGACTCCCGACACCGCAACCCCCACCGGCAGCCGCGTGGCTCTTGTGATCGGCTTTGGCAGCCTGCTTGCCATCATGGCGATTTCCGGTGGAGACGCTCTGCGCGTCCTTCCACAGTTTCAGAGTCAGGATGATGCAATCCGCCGGCAGTTCCTGACGCGCAATCGCATCCTGAATGACATTCGCTCGGAGCTGTACTTGTCGGGCACGCACATGCGCGACTATCTTCTCGATCCGGACAATAACCGGGCGGAATCTTTCGGACGGAACCTTTCCGAAGTTCGCCTCCAGATGGAAAGGGATCTCAGCGTTTACGGAAGTCAATTGACCAAGGAAGAGTCGGATGATTTCGCCTCGCTGAAATCCGCGCTGGACGGATACTGGGAAACCATCGAACCAGTGCTCGACTGGGATGTCCGGATGCGGCGTGCGACCGGTTACGCGTTCCTGCGCGATCAGGTGGTCCCGAAACGGGCGGCGATGATTGCGATCGCAAACAAGATCGCCGATATCAACGAACAGCAGCTGAATGCAGGGAATGCCCGCGCCTCGGAACTGCTCACCTCCTTTCATACTCGCCTGGTCTTCACTCTTTCTCTTGCGCTCGCCCTTGGCTTCGGCATGGCGATCTACAGCATGCGGCGTCTTCTGCAACTGGAAGCCGGCGCCCATTTCCGTTTTCTTGAAGTGGCGGAAGCAAGGACGCAGTTGGCTCAGCTTTCCGCCAGCCTCGTCGAAGTGCAGGAGCAGGAGCGCCGATCCTTGTCGCGGGAACTTCACGATGAGATAGGACAATCTCTGTCGGCGGTTCTGGTGGAACTGCGGAATCTGTCCGGCGGCATCAGCCGTTGGCCGGAAGATCGAGTCCGCACGCACGTGGACGAAATCAAGGGTCTGGTGGAAGGCACCGTCCGAACTATTCGGAATATGGCGCTACTGCTGCGACCTTCCATGCTCGATGATCTCGGCCTGATCCCAGCCCTCAAATGGCAGGCCCGCGAAGTTTCCAAGCGGACTTCGATTGATATTACCGTTTCGACTGAGCTGGAATCGGAAGAAATGCCCGATGAGTACAAGACATGTGTATACCGGGTGGTGCAAGAGGCGCTTCACAACTGTTCGCGGCATTCGCAAGCATCCACCGTTCGCGTCCGGATTCAACAGCGGCCAGAGAGTTTTTTGTTGTCGATACAAGACGACGGCAAGGGTTTTGATGTCCCCCAATCGAGAGGAATGGGTCTTTTGGGAATTGAAGAACGCGCAGCACGTTTAGGCGGAAGGTGCTACATCCACTCCGGTCCGGATAGCGGAACCATACTCACCGTGGAACTTCCAATGCCGGAACGTAGCGCGTATTTTGCAAAGGATATGATTGCCAGTGAATCCAATTCGCATCCTATTGGCGGATGACCACAACGTCATGCGGCGTGGTCTGCGCATGCTGCTTGAGAATCAATCCGGCTTCACCGTTGTCGCTGAGGCGGCCGACGGCATCGCCGCCTGCGATGAGGCTTTGGCCACCAAGCCGGACGTCGCCGTGCTGGACGTGGCGATGCCGCGGTTGTCCGGCATTGACACCGCACGGCGGATTGCCGAGCACCTTCCCGCTACCGCGATTATCATCCTGAGCATGCACTCTGACGAAAGCTACGTCCTTCGTGCCTTGAAAGCTGGCGCCAAAGGTTATCTCTTGAAGGACTCCGCCGAAGGCGATCTCATACAAGCGATTCAGGCAGTCGCCGAAGGCCGCTCCTTCTTCAGCCCCGAAGTCAGCCGGATGCTGGTGGAGGATTACGTCCGGGAGATTAAAGCCCGCGGGGCCCAGGATAGTTATGAGCTCCTGACGGGGCGTGAGCGCGAAGTGCTTCACATGCTCGCCGAGGGCAAGTCCAATAAGGAAATCGCTACTCTGCTCAACCTGAGCACATACACGGTGGAAACTCACCGCCGGAATATCCTGGAGAAACTCAACCTGCACGGACTTGCGGAACTCATTCTCTACGCGGTCCGCAAGGGTGTGATCTCCTAGCGGCCGTGCTTGACCACCATCGGCGGCACACGCATGGAGTTGCTCCAAAAGGACCAAGCCAGGCGTATTGCCCGCACAGTGTCTTCCATCCGGAGCGGCGTTGAGATCAGATCATGTCCGCCCCTGCGCATCACTTCGGCCCACAGATAGTCATCGGCAACGCGTGACAGCAGAATCGTGTAGACGGGAGTGGGAGTCGACGACAATAGATGCATCGCCTCCCGCCAGTTCGTCGCCGGAAGATCGCGGTCGTATAACACAATCGGCGTCTTCCTTTGTTGCAACAGACCCCGGGCCTCGCCAAGCGTGCCTGCGAATTCGACAGACCACCTCATCTTCGCCGCCAATCCGGCGAGCAGGTGACGGTCCGCGTCATCGGTGAGCAGTGCGACAATCCGGATGCGATGAATCTCCTGTCCTTCGTCGGGGGGTAGACTGTCCGGCGTTAGTTCTGATTCCGCCAAACGGGTGGGTTTCTTTGAAAAAAGTGCACGAAGGACCTGCAACATTGAACACCGACCGATCAAAACCACGGATCAAAACCACGGATCAAAACCAGCGCCATAAGCTTACGACGCGGAATCCGAATCAGGAATACCCTGTTTTAGGTAAAGGCCAACCAGAATACCGGAACCTTCGGTCCCGGCACAGCGGGAGGAAGTCTGGGCGCCATTCTGCCAGCAGGCCCGGACAATTCCCTCGCCGTCTTCACGATTCTTGCTGCATATCAGCGGCCAAAATTCTTTCTCACCGCCGCGAGGCCGCTCGCATCCAATATTCAGCCGGCCGTTGGTGTTCCTGCCCGGCAGCGTTGAGAATGGAGCTATGAGCATCGTCCGGCTGGAGCACGTCAGCAAAGACTACATCACCGAGGGCGCACCAGTGCCCGCGCTACGTGATGTGGATCTCACCTTCGGCCACGGCGAGTTCGTTGCGCTCATTGGCCGCAGCGGCTGCGGGAAGTCGACGCTGCTCAATCTCGCTGGCGCGATGGACTTTCCCACACGCGGCACCGTCACATTGGATAACGTCGTCACTTCAACTTTGAATGATGCGGGCCTCACGCAGTTCCGGCGCGAAAAGATCGGCTTCATTTTTCAATCCTTTCAACTGTTGCCGACTCTGTCCGTAGTTGAGAACGTCGAGTTGCCGTTGATGCTTGCGGGCGCCTCTGATGTCCACGGGAAAGCGATGGAAACATTGAGCTGGGTGAAGATGGACTCCTTCGCCAGCCGAATGCCGTATCAGCTTTCCGGCGGCCAGATGCAGCGAGTAGCCATCGCGCGCGCGCTGGTACACGAACCCGGCCTGCTGCTTGCCGACGAGCCTACTGGGAATCTGGATAACGCCACCGGCGAACTGATCCTCGCGTTGCTCCGCCGCATTGTAAGCGAAAAGCAGACCACGTTGATTCTGGCAACGCACAGCACTGAGGCCGCCGCAGCCGCGGACACCGTGATCCGCCTGAGCGACGGCAGGGTGCAAGAGATCACGCGCGCCGCGAAAGTCCGGGCGTCATGAACGTCGCTCTCCTCTTCTACCGGATCATCCTACGCCCTCTGCGTCAAGAGCCCCTTCGCACCACGCTCACGGTCATCGCCGTCGCCTTGGGTATCGCCTCGGTACTTGCGATTGAGTTAGCGGGCGAAGCCGCTGCGGGCTCATTCCGATCGTCGATGGAAACGCTTCTTGGAGACGCTTCGCTCGAGGTCACCGCCACCGGCGGCGTACCCGCTGAAATCGTGACGCAGATCGCCACGCTCCCCTACGCCCTGAAAGTTCATCCGCGTATCGAAGACTATGCGTCCATCGAAGGGACTCGCAAAACGGTTCCGCTGATCGGCGTTGATCTTCTCGCCGAATCTTCCGGTATGACCGCCGATGCCGCTGGCCAAAGCGGCGGCGGCAATTTAAACGCCGAGGATTCCATCTGGATCGGGAACACGTTTGGGCGTAAGGTGGGCGACAAACTGAAACTGCTGATCAACGACACTTCGACCGAGTTCACTGTGCGCGGCGTCCTGAACGGCAACTTGGGCGACCTGATCCTGATGGATCTTGCCCCGGCCAACGACGCACTCCGCCGCGACGGGCGAGTGGATCGTATCCTGATCGAAACCCAGGGCGGTCTGACTGCCGATCAAGGTGAAGCAATCCTGCGCAAGAGCCTGCCCGAAAGCATGACCGTTCAGCGCGAAGGAACGCAGACCGACGAAAACCGGAGGATGCTCGAGGCGTTCCGCTGGAATCTGCGCATCCTCAGCTACGTTGCTCTCACCGTCGGCGCGTTTCTCATTTACAACACCATTTCCGTTTCCGTCGTCCGCAGACGCGTGGAAATCGGCATCCTTCGCGCGCTTGGCGTCACCCGCTCCGGAATCCTTGCCGCGTTTCTGGGAGAAGCCGCCGCCTTTGGCGTTTTGGGCGCATCGGTGGGCGTACTGCTGGGCCGCCTGATGGCCTCGGGTGCAGTCACGCTTGTCGCGGCCACGGTGGAGTCTCTCTACGTCAGCAGTAGGCCGGGCACGGTTGCCCTCACCTGGCAGAACGTCTCTCTTGCCTTCGCCATCGGCATCGCCGTTTCATTGATTTCCGCGTTCTCGCCCGCCTGGGAGGCCTCCAAAGTGGCACCCGTCGAAGCGATGGCCCGCGGCAGGCGCGAACACAAAACGCGCATACATACACGGCGGAGTCTCATTTTCGCCGCTCTGCTCGCTGCCGCGGGATGGTTTGCCTCCCAGCAGAAACCCGTGGGGGCCAAGCCGGTCTTCGGCTACCTGGCCGCTGTTTTGTTGATTGCAGCATCGGCCTTGGCGATTCCGGCGCTCGTCTCCGGACTTTCGTCGGCATCCTCCAACATTCTCAAAGTGCTCTTCGGCGCAGAAGCCTTGCTGGCGTCGCGAAGTCTGGCGGCTTCTCTGCGGCGAACCTCCGTCCTTGTTGGTGCGCTCTCCACGGCGCTCTCCATGCTGGTGGCGGTCGGCATCATGGTGGGAAGTTTTCGCGAAACCGTGATCGTGTGGATGGATGACCGTCTCCAGGCGGATCTGTACCTTCGCCCCGCCGTTCCTCCTGGAGCCGACCGGCACCCCACTATGGGCGCCGATGTCGTCGGCCTGCTCGAAAGGCTTACCGAGGTCGAAGCGGTGGATCAATTCCGCGGCTATGAGATCAGCTACCAGGGCGCTCCTGCCACGCTCGGCGCCGGAGTCGCGCGCATCGCCGGGCGCTACGGGAATCGGCCGTTACTTTCCGGCGCATCGCCCCAGACCGTTTTCCCTCAACTGGAGGGACATGACGTTGTCATTGTGAGCGAGCCCTTCGCCAACAAACACAACGTGCGCGCGGGTGATGTCCTCACTCTTCCCTTGGGCCAAAAGCGTGTGGCGTTCCGGGTGCTCGACGTCTACTACGACTACTCCAACGAACGCGGCTTCATCATCATGGACCGCAGCACCATGCTGAAATACCTGCCGGACCCCGCGCCATCGAACGTTGCCGTGTACCTGAAGAAGGGCGTTTCGTTGGACGCGGGCAGGAAGAGCGTGGACGCCGCGCTCGCAGGCCGCGAAATTCTTGTGGCCCCCAACGTCACGCTTCGCCGCGAGGCCATCCGCATTTTCGATCGCACGTTCGCCATCACCTACACGCTCGAAGCCGTCGCGATCTTCGTCGCCATCATGGGCGTCGGCGGAGCGTTGGTTGCCCTTGTCATCGACCGACGCCGCGAGTACGGCCTGCTTCGTTTTCTGGGCGCGGGAGCGAGCCAACTCCGCCGCCTCATACTGTTCGAAGCGGGCCTGCTCGGCATCCTCGCCAATATCGCCGGTATGCTTCTCGGCTTTTTCCTGTCGCTGCTACTGATTTACGTCATCAACAAGCAGTCCTTCGGGTGGACCATCCAGTTCCATTGGCCTGCGACGATGCTGCTCTCCGGACTCGCGCTGGTCTACGCCGCAACGCTTGTCGCCGCGATCTATCCGGCCCGCATCGCAACGCAGCTGGTTCCAATGGAGGTGATCCATGAGGATTAACGCCGCAATCGCCGCTGTCTTCACTTTCGCATTGCAACTCATTGCGGCGGCGCCTGTGTATCGAACTGCGCAACCGGGCTATCGCTATTCCTTCCCGGCGGATCACTTCACCCATCCCGAGTTTCAGACCGAGTGGTGGTATTACACCGGCAACCTGCGTGCCTCCGATGGTCACCGATTTGGCTACGAACTCACGTTTTTCCGCCAGGGCGTGAACCGGGAGCAGAGACCTACATCCGTCTGGGCCGTGCAGGATGTCTGGATGGCGCATCTCGCCCTGAGCGATTTGGATGGCCGAACGTTTCTCCACACCGAGCGGCTCAACCGCTCAGGTGCAGGCATCGCAGGAGCCGACGCGCAACTCGCACGGGTGTGGAACGGCAACTGGCAGGCCCAGTGGAAGCTCGATGCGAGCACGCCCGCCGGTTTCGCATCACAGGAATTGCAAGCCATCGCTGAGCGCTTCTCGTTTCGATTGTCGCTGAAGTCGAACAAGCCCCGAGTGATCCATGGCAAGGACGGCGTCAGCCAGAAGGCCGAAGGTACAGGCCGCGCGTCGCACTATATCTCCTTCACGCGGCTGCTCACCGCAGGCACACTCACCCTCGACGGCAAGCGGTTCACCGTTGAAGGGCAGAGCTGGATGGATCATGAATTCTTCACCCACCAGCTTGATTCGAACCAGACCGGATGGGATTGGTTCAGTCTACAATTTTCCGACGGCTCAGAACTCATGCTGTTCGATCTCCGCCGAAAGAATGGCGGTATTGATCCATACTCGGCAGGCACGTACATCGATCCCCAGGGCCGCGCGTCTCGCATCGACGCAAAAGCATTTACGGCAACGCCCGGAAGGACGTGGACCAGTCCCACATCAAAAGGGCGTTATCCCATCGAATGGAAGATCGTTGTTCCATCGCTAGGTTTGGATGTATCACTTTCTACACCGCTTACGCAGCAGGAACTCACTGGCAAAAGGCGGTCGGCTCCCGCTTACTGGGAAGGAGCAATCCGGATTCAAGGCAGTAAGAACGGGCAGTCTATCGAAGGACTCGGCTACTTAGAAATGACCGGTTACGCCGGACCGGTATTGATAGGCGAATAACTCCGCGCAAACAAAACCGCTCCCGTCGCGCGGTTTCACGCCGAGGGAGCGGTTCTTTTTGGGTAAAAGCTAGTCTAGTTGCCCTTGCACTTGCCACCGAGGCAGCGGTTGTTTTCCTCGCAGATCATTTCGAGAAGCTGCCAGTTCGGGTGCAGGTTCATCGACGAGTTCCAGGTCCACGGCTTTGTGAAGATCTTCGGATCGTCAATGGTGATCTCGTAAGAGGCGTTCATCGGATTGGTGTACTTAATGCGTTCGATGACGTGCAACTGGTCGCTATGCCAGCGGCCGGCGATGCGCGGCTGCTTCGAGTTCGGGGTGTTGCTGGGGTACTCGTTCACCGTCTCATCAAGCGTCCACGCCTTTAGGCCAACGGTGTCGATGACGAGCGTATCGCCTTCCCAATGCCCGACCGAATCGCCAAACCAGGTCAGGTCAGGGTCCTTCGGATGCGGACGGCCATCGAGCGGAATGATGCGCCACGTGCGGAACCATTCATAGAGCACCGCGATCTGCGTCGGCGTTTGAACCCACTGCTGCGCGAAGGGTCCGGTGATGGAGCGCGGGATGCCTACAGGCATGCAGAGCGAAAGGGCGTCATCCTTAGCCATATCGCCGGTCGGATCGGGATGGAAGAGTTTTTCACCGCCCGGCTGAAACGGAGACATGACATCGCGAGGATAGCGTTGAATGACGTTCGGTTCGGTGTCGTTAGGTCCAATTTTGTGGCTGAAGCCCGGTCCGGCCCAGACGCCCGTGAAATCGGGCTTGCCAGCGATGCGCGGAATCGTCGTGCGTGCCCCCGCAGCGGCGGCTTGCCCAAAGGCAGGTGCGGACGCCAGTACGGTCGCCGCGATCACAGTGAACATACCCAGAAATAGTTTTCTCATCTGTTCTTCCTTAGAATTTTGGATTGCGTCCGCCTACATCAAAAAACCTCGACCGGCAAAGGTCGAGGTTTTTGGTTTTGAAAAATTGTTCGAAAAGCCGCTACTTCTTCTCCGCCGGCGCAACGTCTTCGGCACCCGCCGTAAATACGCTGCGGCCATCGGCAAAGGTGACGCGGCCGCCCGAACCGTTGTTCGATCCGTCTTTCGCCCGGAAGCCGTCCACTTTGATTACGTCGCCGACCTTCAACTTGTCCTTCGTTATGCCGCGGCGCGTCAACATTCCGGGAGGCGCTCCAGAAAATCCCCAATTGGAAACAGAGCCGTCGGCGTTCTTCACATCGATATAAAACCAAATATGCGGATTTGACCACTCCACTTTCGTCACCGTTCCGGTAAGCGAAAATGGCTTGTCGCGATCAAACTCCGCTGCGAACGAGTGATGGGCAACCGCTGGCATTGCCAACATCGCCAAACTTGCGATAACTAGGGCGAACTTAGCTTTCATGAGTACCTCTGTCCGGAAAATTTAGCACCCGAGCCTAACGGGGTCAAGGCTACGTCTAATAGATTGAACGCCACAAAAGTCCGTATTTCTGGCCATTTACGACGCGTACAGAAATGCCATGGTCACTGGTCAAACACTCTTCCGCTGCCGTTGGTAATACAACTGAGCCCTGGTGAGGAGCCCGGCCCACCCAGCGCCACCCATCCGCAGCAATAGCGCTTGCACTGTTCCGGGCGAACGTAGATGTCCTTGATCTTCTTCCGGTACTCCGGATAGATCGTTTCCGGGAACCCCAGAATCGCGTCCTGCGGCAAGTTGTGCAGTTTTACCAACTCGGCAACATCGGGGTTCTTTCCGGGTAAGTGATGCGGAACCTTTGCGGTTCCATCCAGACCGGGAAGTTCCACAAACGGGAAGCATGCGGCCGAAGTCGGCGGTGTATTCGCGCGGGGATCCAGCACCCAGGTGCGATCCACCGCGTGCGGCTCCGTCAAATAGACCGGATCGTTGATGACCGCCATTATCGTCAGCAGCTCACCGTGCCGCATGATGTGCATGGTTGCCGTCGCCTGATCACTACTGGGAACACCGTTGCGCCGGTCATAGCCTTCTTTGATGTGCGTCGTATAGGCAGTGAGAACATCGCCTTCCCACTTGCCGGTTGTGAATCCGGCAAACGTGTGCGGCTCGTTTGGCCCTGGACGCGGACGGCCATCCATCCAGATGGTGATAATGTCGCGGTCCACTGCGGCGCTGATCTTCCAGGCAACCACACGTCCGCTCACATGATCGTGCTCGCTCCAAATCTTCACGCCCTGCGGACCGAAAACCACATAGTGCGGAACATAGTAGAGGCACTGCCGTTCGGACATGCCCAACTGTGCGGCCGTATAGCTCAGCGCCTTCGCACGGCCCTCGGGACTCAACGGCAAGCCGGTGTAGTCGACGGGATCGGGCCCGGGTCCGCGTTCAATCCAATCCTCATGCTGGCGCGATTGCCAATTGCCGTTCAGGTCCACTTCAGCATTTGCGGGTACGCCGATCAGGGCTGCCAGAATCGCCGCACTCGCTACTTGAATCCACGTGTTTCTCATGAATGCCGTCTCCTACCAAGTCGCCGAGCAAGGCGTTGGGTCCCACTTGCTGCCGTCCGCCTCTTTCTTATAGTGGATCGGCGTCGTCCACGGCACTTGAAGATTCTTTGGATCGTCGAGCATCGCGGTATCCACCAGCCAAATGTCGCCGCTGTCTTCCTTGACGATGTCGAAAAATTCCGTCAGTTTGGCATTGGAGCTGAACATAACCCCGTTTTTGCGCATGTAGCCGGGCTTGATATTCGTAGTGCTTACGGCAAGCGATCCGGAAGTCGGCGTGGCTGCCCCCCGGGGCGTTTCCCACCGTGCGACCGAGTCTCCCTGCCAAGTCGCGGCGCCCCCGGGCGACTTCCAATTGCCGAAGTGCAGCAACCGGGTCTGCATACCGAGGTCCGATTCCACCTTCAATGTGTTATCGTCCTGCCATGTGATATGAAATCTAGCCGGTAAACGCATCAGCCCCGGAGCGGCATAGGAACGGCACTGTTCACCTGCCGCCGTGTCCTTCGCCGGGTCCCAGGTATCCGCCAGCGCTTTGCCTTCCTTCGTCAGAGGAATGCTCGCATAGTCGCCTTTAGCCGGCGTCACCATGCGCCAGCGCCAATCTTCTGAAATCACCGCCACCCAATAGCCAGTGAGATCAATCGGCGCAGCGGCCTTGGCGGATGGAGGAGCGCCACCCCCGCGCCCCTGTGCATACACATTCACGCCGAACAGCGTCAAAGCCGCTGCCGACATCGCAACACCCCGAAGCCATGAGCGACCGGTCATCATTGTTCCTTCTCTCTTCAGCATCATCGCCGCTCCGAAGTCTATTTCTTGCCGGGCAGGGTCTTGTAGATCGCCTCGACAAACATATCCGTCGTCCAGGAACCGCTCTCCGCGCCCCAGCGCTTGCGGTACCCTTGTGTGGGATTGGCTTTCTTGATCTGATCGAGCGTCATGCCCTGTTTGGCCATGTCTTGAATGCGATCGCGAATAATCGTCACCATGTCGCGGTATTCCGTCAGATCAGCGTGATCGGCAACCCTGCCATGTCCGGGCACGATCAGCGTGCGCGCATCCACCCACACCAGCGGCACGGGCGCGACCGTCATATCCAACAGGCGATTCAATGCGTCGAGCTCGCCCTGAATGCCACCGCCATTTTCCAAGTCGATCACCGGAAAACGGTTCATGTCGAAAACATCGCCCGACGAAATCACATCCGCGCGCCGGAAAAACACGAGGCTATCGGCATCGGAATGCGCCGCGGGCAAGTGAATGGCCTGAATGCCATCGCCATTCAAATAAACGGATTTGCCTTTTCCCGTGAACGTTTCCGTCGGCCAATCCGTGGTTGGAAATGCCGATTGCTTACCCGTGGGAGCGCTCATCCGAAGATTGACGTTATCGTGCGCCAGAATTGCCGCGCCGCCATTGTTCGTCACCGCTTCACCGACTCCGCCGCCACCACCACCGCCACCGGGAAACAACGTGCGGCCCACCTTCGCAATCGCTCCATTGCCGCCAACGTGATCGCCATCGGCGCCCGTATTGATGATGTAGCGGACCTTGCCCGGCGTCAGCCGATTCAACACCGCAATAACCTTTTCGGAACTCATTGCGTTTCCGGTGTCCACAAGCACGATGCCTTCCGCGCCGATGTGCACCGTGATGTTCCCTCCGGCGCCGGCGATCATGTACACGTTCTCGCGCAGCTTGACCACTTCGAGGTCCCCTGCCGAACGCGCTTGCGCCCGTACCGTCCGCGGCAACAAAACGCCACCGGCAAACACCGCTGACAGCAACAGCATGACGGCCGCAGACGGCCAAAACTTACGGGGAAGAAATGGGAACTTTACTATGTGTCTCAACGCGTCTTCTCCACGACTGGGCCTGCTCTCTTTCCGCCCAATCGAGGACGCCCGATTGGTTGGGACAAACAAGTAGGGGAGTGTAGCATCGGCCCCTGGGGCAGTCAACGCAGCGTTCAATACATTAGACCGATCGCAGTTAGTGTTTTGCAGTCCCCACGAGAACCGGCTTCGGATCCGTCTCTAATTGCAGCGGCCGCGCAAGCCTTTTCGATATTTCACCGGCAGCTTCCTTCAACAACCGGATGATACGGGCCTGGTCGTCCCAAACCGACATCGTTCGGCTACCGCCCGTGGCAACCGCACCTCGCACCACTCCATCGCTGCCGAAGATGGGTACCGCGATGCCACGAGTGTCTTCGTGCGACTGGCGGTCAACAATGGCGTAGCCCTGCTCGCGAACCCGAGCCAATTGTTCCAGCAGTTCCTTCTTCTCCACAACCGTGTAAGGCGTGAGTTTCTTGATCTCGATGCGATCCAGCATTTCGTCTAATTCTTGCTTTGGCAGACACGCCAACAGCACCCGCCCAAAGGACGTTGCGTAGCTCGGAAACTCCGCCCCCACGCTGCGCATCTCGCGCGGGGGATAGTAGGTCCACATCGAACGGCCCCGTTCGGCAAAATCCTTCATAAATTCGGGGCTTTCGACGCGGTCGATCGTCAAACAGCGATCTCCCTCCAGCGCTGCCAACACGGCCGCCAGTCCTGTTTCTTCCGCCAGACGATACAGCGCCGGCTCCGCTACTGCGTGGAATCCCAACTCACGAAGCGCATCGTGGGCTAAGACAAGCGTCTGCAGGCCAATGCGGAAGCGCCCGCTCACTGCTTGCTTGGTGACATAGCCTTCGCGCGCAAGACGACTCAGAATATACGAGCACGTGCTCTTGGGAATGCCCAATTCCCGGCTGACGTCCCCGTTGGTGAGACCACCGCGCTTTGCGCCGATCAGTTGCAGGATGGCAAGTCCGCGCTCCAGCGAATTGGTTGCCGCTTCCTGTTTCATCGGGTCGCGACCTCTGGCGAATGATCGTAACATATCCGGAACATCTTACAGGCACTCGGACAAATATTGTCCCTGCCAAACAGCCACCTATGCTCAATTGATAATGCCGTTCAATACATTAGACGGCGCCTTGAAACTAACTTTCATCGCCCTTATGATTCTCCGACTAGGGTTTTTGGTGAGTCGAAACGTTTGGGGTCGGACGTTTCGGGTCAACTCAGAGCTTTTTGTTTCGACAAAACAAGAGCAGCACAACTTGGAGGTTCCAAGAAGCACATGAATAGTTTCCTAATCAAGCCAGACTCGTCTTCCGCGAGTGTTCACTGCAATCGTGACGCTGGGATTCTTGGCAACAGCGCCTGTTTTCGCGCAGGCCGTTTCGCAAATCAGCGGTACGGCGACAGATCAAACCGGAGCGGCGGTACCTGGGGTGGAAGTCACCGCAACGCAGACGGAAACAGGTCTGAAGCGCACGGTTACCACGGATGAAACCGGCAATTATGTACTGACAAATCTTCCGATCGGACCGTACCGGTTGGAAGCGATGAAACAAGGCTTTCGTACATTCGCGCAGACCGGCATTCAGTTGCAGGTGGCGACAAGTCCGACGATTCCGATCACGCTCGCCGTGGGTGAAGTAAGCCAAACAGTAGAAGTGGAAGCCAACGCAGGCGGCGTCGAAACGCAGCGGTTGAGCGTCGGCCAAGTGGTGGAAAATCAGCGAATTTTAGAGCTGCCTCTGAACGGCCGCGATTCGGCTTCGCTCATCAACATCGCGCCCGCTGCCGTCCAGACGGCGACATCTCCCACGTGGGCCATGAAGACAGGCGTGTACTTTTCCGTTGCCGGCGGTCAGACGTACGGCGTGTACTATTCGCTCGACGGGGCTCCGCACATCAACGTTTATGACGCCACCGGTTTGCCGGTTCCGTTCCCCGATGCACTGCAGGAATTCAAAGTGGAGACCAGCACCCAGAATGCGACCAACGGCACCCGCTCCGGCGCCTCGGTTAGTTCGGTGACCAAATCCGGCACCAATGCGTTTCACGGCGACGCGTTTGAGTTTCTCCGCAACGGCGCCATGAACGCGCGCAATTTCTTCGCGGTGAAGACAGATACTCTCAAACGAAGCCAGTTCGGTGGAACTATCGGCGGCCCGATCAAAAAGGACAAACTCTTCTTCTTTGTCGGCTATCAGGGCACGACGCTGCGCCAGGCGCCGCTCGATGCAACTACGTTCATTCCAACCGCGGCAATGTTAGGGGGCGACTTCCGCACCTTCGCCTCCGCGCAATGCCAGGGCACGAACCGCACGCTCGGCGCGCCGTTTGGCACCAACGGACAGGCGGCCAACACGGTTGCGCCCTCGCAACTGAACCAGTCCGCTTTAAGAATTGCGGCGAAATTCCCGACAACATCTGATCCTTGCGGCCGTATCGTAACCGGCAATCCGGTTTCAGAGTATCAGTATCAGTTGCCTGTGCGTGTCGACTATCAGATGAGCGATAAACAAACGCTGTTCGCGCGCTACATCACGACCGTGATCGACACCAAGCTTCCTTACGACATCAGCAAGAGCGTCCTTAGCACTGCTTCGCTCGGCGGCATCAACGCCAGCGGCGGCGTGGACCGTGCGCAGTCGCTGATCATTGGCGATACGTACTTGTTCAGCGGCTCCGTGGTCAACTCTTTCCGCGCATCGGCAAATCGCGTCGTGCAGGATCGTCCCGGCGCCAAATTCTTTGGCCCGAAAGATGTCGGCATTAACGCTTTCAGCTACACGCCAGAGTACTTCGTGATGTCGGTCACCGGCGGCGCCAGCATCGGCGGAGGCACAAGTGCGGACCTGAGCGCCTATATCACCTATTGGACGCTCAACGACGATGTCAGCTGGGTCAAAGGCGCGCATCAGTTCGCCTTCGGCACCACGTTCACGCAAGCGTTGGTCAACAACAACTTCAACGTCCGCTCGCCTGGCAACTACAACTTCAACGGCCAGATTACGGGACTCGGCATGGGTGACTTCCTCACTGGGCAGATGTCCAGCTTCCGCCAGGGTGGTCCGAATCCCCTCATCGTTTATCAGCGTTTCCTGGGCTTTTACGGCCAGGACACCTGGAAGGTGAATTCGCGCCTCACCTTCAACTACGGCCTGCGCTGGGAGCCGTTCTTCCCGCAACAGGTAAAGAACGCCAACATCTATGCGTTCAGCGTGGATGGGTTCAATCGGAACCAGATCAGCAGCATCTACACCAACGCTCCCGCGGGTTTCACCTATCCCGGCGATCGCGGTTTTAACGGCAACGCCAGCATTCTGAAACAGTGGACAAACTTCCAGCCTCGCATCGGTCTGGCGTGGGATCCGTTCGGCGACGGCAAGACCGCGGTGCGCGCGGGCGCCGGTATCGCCTACGACTTTGTCGGCATGCAATTGCACCACAACACGGTGTGTTTTGCTCCGTTCTGCGGCGATACCACCGTGAACGGACCGATTCCGCTGGATAATCCTTGGCGCGATTACCCCGTGCTCGCCGACGGCACACGCAGTCCCTATCCGAGCTGCTGCCCCGGCAAGCCGCCCTCGGGCATCTATCCCATCGGTTCCACCTATATGCCGATCCCGTCGCAAATCCGGACGCCGCAAGTCTATAACTGGAACGTCGGCATTCAGCGGCAAGTAAATCCAAATCTCCTGGTTACCGCGGCCTACCTTGGCAACCATGCGATCCGCATGTGGACCTTGACAGAATTGAATCCCGGGGTATTTCTCGGGACCGGACCCTGCACGCTGCAATCCCCTGGACAGGCCACACCGACCCGCGAATTCAACGACTGTTCGACAACCGGGAGTCTGAATCTGCGGCGAAGATTGAATCTACAGGACCCGGCTCGCGCGCAAAACATCAGTAACTTGACCGCCTACGATTCGGGCGCAACACAGATGTATCATGGCCTGCTGTTTACCGCTCAATGGCGCGCGGCGAAGAACCTGAACGTGAACGGGAACTATACGTGGTCGCATTGCATCGGCGATACCACTGTCGGCAACACCGTTCCCAACCCGGGCGCCAACTACTATAACCAGCAGAATCGCTACGCGGACCGTGGCGCTTGCGTCGGCGACCGGCGGCACCTGTTCAATCTCACCGTAGTTGGACAAACTCCGCGGTTCTCAAACAACGCGGCGCGCCTGATCGGTACCGGCTGGACCATGTCCGGTATCTATCGCTTCCAGTCCGGGTCACCGCTTACGATCGTGACCGGTGTGGACCGCGACACTACCGGTACATCCACCACGATCCAACGTCCGAACCAGATCCTGCAGGACGTCAACGCAACGAATCAAGGCGATTCCTGCAGCATCGTCAATTGCGTGACGTGGTTGAACTCCGCAGCGTTTGCCCAGCCCGCTTTCGGCAGCAAAGGCAATATTGGCGCTTCGAACGTGCTCGGCCCACGTTACTGGCAATTCGATATGGCGCTTTCCCGCGAGTTCCGAGTTGGCGAAGGACGCCGCTTCGAACTGCGCGGTGAAGCGTTCAATATCTTTAATGGTGTCCGCTACGGAAACCCGGGTGTAAACCTGAACACCTCCGCGTCGTTTGGACGTATCACCAGCGCCCAAGACCCGCGCATCCTGCAGGTCGCGGCCAAGTTCGTTTTCTAGTCCCCGTGCAGTTCAAACTAGCCGCGTGGAGGAAACTCCACGCGGATTTTTTGTGCATTGAGTAGCTCTGTAGGGAGAAGGGCTTCACCAAGAAGCACTGCACGAAGAGCGCCGCGCCAAAAGACACAGGGATCGCAAAGGCGCGCTGGCGTCCGCGCACCTAGCTTGGCGACGTCAAGTCTCGCTGAATAGCAAACTTCACCAAGCCCGCCACGTCGTGAATATCCAACTTCCGCATCAAACTCGCCCGGTAGGTATCCACCGTCTTCGGACTCAGCTCCAGACGCGCGGCGATCTCCTTTGCCCGCACTCCCTCCACCAACAGCGAGAACACTTGATACTCACGTGCACTCAATGTTTCCAGCGGATCCTCGGGTGAAGACTTCTGCCCCGAACTGAAAATTTTGTCCAACTCCAACTGCGGCGAAACGTAAATGCCGCCGTCGAGGATTTGATCAAAGGCTTCCAGTAACTGTTGGGACGGCCCGGACTTCAACAGAAACGCGTTGACGCCCGCCCGCAATGCATCCACCACCGTCTTACGGTCTTTCCTGGTCGACAGGATCACAACCCGGGTGGGAAGCTTCTGCTCACGGATCCGCCGGACAATTTCCAGCGCGAACAAATCCGTCAAACCAAGGTCTAAAACTGCAATATCCGGTTTTTGCGCTTCGATGATCTTGAGCGCCTGCACGCCTTCGGCGCATTGCCCGGTAACGCGCAGGTGAGGTTGTGACTGGCACAAAGCCGCCAGCCCCTCCCTGACCAACGTCAGATCATCGGCCAAAAGAACGGTATACTTCTGGGGTTCTCGAACTGGGACCATGGGCAATTTTTCGAAACCGGTTCCCCGGCCAGACTTCTCTGGCGAAGGCCCAGTCTCGGGCTAATAGCCGAACTCCTTCCACTCCTATGCAGTGAGAAGAGCGGGAGTTAATTCTCTATTTTTCCGGTGCCCGAAAAAAATTAGGCGGCCGCGAGATACCCAAAACGGGCTGCGGCCGCCGATTAGCGCCAAAATGGAACGAGATCTTTAGGAGAAGCTACGGACAGCCGTCGCTTCGTCGTCATGAACCTCGAACACGGTGTATAGCTTGGTGATCTGCAACAGATCCTGCACACGCTTAGTCAGGTTCAACAGCTTCACCGAGCCGCCCTGGTTGGCCACCGTTGTGAAACCGGAAACCAGTTCGCCGATGCCCGAGCTATCGATGTAAGAAATGTCAGCCAGGTTGAGCAGCAGCTTTTTATGGCCGCTGGCTGCCAGGTCACGAATGGTGTCGCGGAACGTGCTCGCGGCCTCGCCAAGAGTAATGCGGCCGCTGGCATCCACTACGGTTACGTCGCCCACCTGACGGGTGGTCAGTTTTACGCTCACAGGATATCCTCCCCTAAATAAATTGCTTTAACTCGTTACTGCTTTAATCTTCACCATCTTCACCTGGGTGCCCTTGGGCTGCCGCGTGGTTACTTCGAAGCTGTCCATGAACGCCTGCATCAACATGACGCCACGACCGGAATGCTTCATTAAATTTTCGGTGTGGAGTGGATCCGGAACGTCTGCGGGGTCGAAGCCGTCTCCCTCGTCGCCGATCCAGATGGTGATGGAATCGGCGCCACGCTCTACCTTCAGATGAACCTTTTTTTTTGCGTTGTACCGGTTCCCGTGCACCACGGCGTTCACCATGCACTCGCGTATCGAGATCCCGATCTTGTGCAGATCGTCCTCGTCAAACCCCAGGGCACCTGCCTCACGGAGAATGATTTCCTCCGCGCTATCAACGCTTTCCAGGTTGGAATCCAGTTGCTGTTCCAACGTGTGGATTTGAGTGCCCTCGGAATTGGCCATAAAACACAGTCTTGCCAGTTTAACCGGCGCGAACAAGTCGAATCGTTACATTAATATAGTGGAGGATCTCCTGTCAAGCTTAGTCAGGTGGTTCCAGGGCCCGCAAATATTGAAAATTTCGCACCCGGAACCATTTCTCCGCACATTTCCGAATCCTTTTCCCCGGCCGCGTTATCCTAAAGTTTTATGGCTGACGAAAAAGCTCCCCGCATGGTGTTCTGCGCCAAGTTACAGAAGGAACTGCCCGGTCTCAGTGAGACGCCGTTCGATACCCACCCGCTCGGCAAGCGGATCTACGAAAGCATCTCCAAGGAAGCTTGGGGGCAATGGGTGGAACACATGAAGATGATCATGAACGAGTACCGGCTCAACCTGGCCAACCCCGAAGCCCAGGAGTTCCTGCTCAAGCAGATGGAGGAGTATTTCTTCGGCAAGGGCTCGGAACTTCCGCCCGACTACAAGCCCCAGTAAGCCCACCGGCTATTGCAGGAGTTGCTCAAGGGCATCGGCGAGACGCGGATGACGGAAACGGAATCCCGCTGCTTCCGTCGCATGGGGCAGCACTCGTTGCCCCCCCAACAGCATTTCCGCCATTTCGCCCGCCCCTAACTTCAGGGCAAATTCCGGCACCGGGAAAAGCGCGGGCCTGTGGACCGCTTTCGCCAACGCCCGTGTGAACTCCGCATTGGTCAGCGGGTTCGGCGCCACGGCGTTCAGTGGACCCGTAATCCTCGGTTCTAAAATGGCGAACTCAAAGAGTGAAGTCAGATCGTCGACGTGAATCCACGACGACCATTGCTTTCCCGACCCCAGCCGTCCTCCCAAGCCGAGGCGGAACGGCAACAAAAGCTTCTGTAAAACGCCGCCTTCGGTCCCCAGCACCAAGCCCACCCGCGGCAGGACGACGCGCACTCCAAAGGATTCCGCCCGCCGCGCCTCTGCTTCCCAATCGCGAACCACCTGCGCCAGAAAGTCCGATCCGGGCGAAGACCCTTCCGTCAAGACTTCGTCCCCTCGCGAACCGTAATAGCCGATTGCCGAGGTGCTCACCAACACCTGCGGTTTCGCGTCCATTTGTGCAATCGCATCCACCAGTAGCCGGGTCCCGAGCACCCGGCTATCGCGAATCCGCTGCTTCGCGGCCGCGGTCCATCGCTGGGCCACCGGTTCTCCGGCCAGATGAACGATCGCGCCACAACCCCTTACCTTTGCGGCCAGCACGCTGGGATCCGTTACTCCCCGAAGCGACACGGGCGCGATGCCGTAGCCTTCGGTGCGAAGCCGGAGAGCCAGTTTCGTTCCTATAAACCCGGAAGCGCCCGTGATGGCGATCATCATGTTTTTGTCCGGACCGGTCAAAACAGGTTCCCCTGTCTTGAAACATGGTCTTCTTTCTCATCGGACACGGCGGCACTTTTACTGGGCATCACTTGACGAATGTAGCTATCCACATCCGTCTTGCGCTTCATTCCATCCAGCGACATGAACCGCACCATCCCGAATATCGACCTCTCAGCCCACGGCCTATCGTGTAAACCTAAGCACCACAAGATGTTGGTGTAGGTGTTGGGGTCTCTTCCGTCGAGCGCATACCGGTCGTTGAGTTCAATCATCGTCGCCAACGCTTCGGCGTGCGACGCGGACCATTCAATGATTTTCTTACCCCAATACATCCTGTAATAGCCGTGCATCAGCCCGGTTTCCACCAACTCCGTCTGCGCGGCGTTCCACAAGGCATCATGCGTTCTTGCCTGGTCGAAATCGTCGCGCGAATAGACGTAGGCGCGCGGGTCGCCGTCATGCTTGGCAAGCGTCGCCCTGGCCCAAGACGGCAAAGCCTCCAGGCTGTCGATACTCGGCGAAAAGCGCGCAAAATTGAAAGCGAGCTCCCGCCGGACAATCAACTGCTCCAAAAACTCTTCCGCCACCACTTCATGCTCCGCCGCGTAATCCCGCGCCGCCAGGGCGATGTCCAATGAGGAAATATGTCCAAAGTGAAGATACGGGCTCAGCCCGGACGTTGCTCTTGCACTTGGTTGATTACTGTAGCGGGCGTAGCGGCGCAGATTATTTTCGAGATACGACCGCAGCCGGGCTTCCGCGCGTCCGCTTCCTCCGGGGTACTTCGTGGCGGCGCCCACCGTATGATCAATCTCACAACATGCCACAAGCGAAGCGATATTCTCCCGCGTGACTTCTGAATGCAGGTCGGCTGTTTGCGGATCCGTGAGCAACGGCAGCGTGAACCTGCGGGAGACACGTAAGGCGGGCAACGGCTGCAGATATTGATCGAGAACCTTGCGAATCTTCGGCCGGATCGTATACGCCCCATACTCCTGTTTGTCAAAGTTCGCCATCGGCACGATGCAGCTCGCGTCGACGGCGTAAACCGGAATGTCGAGCTTCGCCGGCACGCTGCGGTTGTGCGTCCGGGCAATGAAAACAGGGTAATCGTCGGTCACCACCGCAGCGGCGTCTTTGGCCAGCCGGTACAGCGCATTGTTCGGATCACTGCGCCTACGACGCAGATGGAATAGATAGCCGATCCCCGCCTTCTCCAGCCGGGCGGCGGTATCCGGCACGCCTTCCAACACAAACGTGTGAAAACGGTCGTTGGCGTACGGATACTCGCAGGTCAGGCCCTCGTAAACCAGCACGGGGAGTCCCTCTCGGTTGGCCAAGTCCACGGCGAAGGACAAGGCGTGGTTCGAGGAAACCCGCCGGTTCATCTGCGCCCAGTAAAGGACGTATTTTCCGTCGGCACGCCAAGGTGCCTTGTTCAGCAGAAGGTTACGGTCAGCCATGAAAGATTCGGAGCGCCTTTGACCAGAATAGAGGTTTGGCCGTTCGACTGCCCACCGCGCGGCTGCGGTATCATTGAGTTCACGGATGATATGGCCACCGATCGGGGTGGATTCAAGGGAGTCCCATAAGAATGAGGGAAGGTTCTCCTATGGAAAAACAAGCGCAAAACATACAAGAAGCATTTCTAAACAACGCGCGCAAAGACAAGACTTTTCTGACCATCTACTTGATGAGCGGAGTGAAGCTTTCCGGACGGATTAAGAGCTTCGACAAGTATTCTGTTGTGCTGGAATCAAACAATCAGGAGCAGTTGATCTTCAAGCACGCGATTTCGACTGTGGTTGTTTCAAAGCCGTTTCACTCGGCCCCGCATTCCGGCGCTGCCATGGCGGCCAGCCACGGCTCCCCCGGTACGCCTGTGCACGACGACAACTAGCATCGGAAGCTAAGCACCAAACATTGCAAGCCGCTCAAGAAGTCGCGATTCTGGTGGGGCTCGAGGTGACCGCACGAAAGCCGCCCGGCGCGGCGAGCGTTGCGGCCACTGCCGAGCAGTCGCTCGAAGAACTTGCGTCCCTCGCCGCCACCGCTGGCGCCCGCGTGGCGGAGATGCAGATTCAATCGCGTCCACGCGCCGATGCCGCCACCCAAATCGGCTCCGGCAAAGTCGAGGAGCTGAGGGGCCTTATCCATTTACACGAGGCCACCACGGTTATCTTTGACCGTGAACTGACACCCTCCCAGCAACGCAATCTGGAACGTGCGCTCGACGTGAAAATCCTGGATCGCACGCAGTTGATCCTCGATATTTTCGCCCGCCGCGCCCGGACGCGTGAAGGCCAACTGCAGGTGGAGCTCGCACAACTGAACTACCTACTCCCCCGCCTTACCGGCCACGGGGCAGCCATGTCTAGACTTGGCGGTGGCATCGGAACGCGTGGCCCTGGTG
>JBEBGM010000139.1:0-2128 GCA_040081455.1 Bryobacteraceae bacterium | reverse complement strand
AATCTGCCGGCTCGTCAACGTGGTGATCGGCCAGGCCGAATCGGAGTTCCGCGTCGAATATCGCAAAAACATCCGCCAACCCGAGCCCGCTCGCCGGAATTTCCCCAACCCCGCGCCACTTGCGCGGCACGACGCGGAAAACCTTTCGCACCAACTCCTGGGCCGGTTGATTGCCCGACTTGCGGACGGCGCGGGTGTATTGGTTCTCAACTTCGGCGCGACCGGATTCAAGTTGTTGCACGCACATCAGAATGCCCTGCAAAACATCCAGCGGCTCGAAACCCGTGACCACAATCGGCACGCGATACTTCGCCGCGAGCGGTGGATATTCCTCGTAACCCATGATCGCGCAAACGTGCCCCGCCGCGAGAAACGCCTGCACGCGACAATCTGGCGACGACATCAACGCCTCAATCGCCGGTGGCACGAGCACATGCGAGATAAGCATGGAGAAATTCTTCAATCCCTTTTGCGCGGCCTGAAACACCGCCATCGCCGTTGCGGGCGCGGTGGTCTCGAAACCTACGCCGAAGAACACGACCTCGCGCGCCGGGTTTTGTTCCGCGAGTTTCACCGCATCGAGTGGTGAATAAACAATTCGCACATCGCCGCCACGCGCCTTTACTGAAAGCAAATCCGTCGTGCTGCCCGGCACGCGCAACATGTCGCCGAACGACGTGAAGATGACATTTGGTTTCGCGGCGATCTCCAGCGCCTTATCAATCATCTCCAGCGGCGTCACACACACCGGACAGCCCGGGCCGTGGATAAGCGTGATGTGTTTCGGCAACAGTTCATCAATCCCGAACTTCACGATGGCGTGCGTCTGACCGCCGCAGACTTCCATGATGTTCCACGGGCGCGTCGTGATCCGATGGATTTCCCGGGCAATCTGCTGCGCCAATTCGCCGTCACGATATTCGTCGAGGTATTTCATGGCCCGCCCTCCTGCAATTCATCCAACTCCTGCATCTGTTTCAGGTAGCCGAAAACTTTCTGTGCTTCGCTTTCGTCCACTTTGCTGAGCGCGAAACCGACATGCACAATCACGTAATCACCAACGTTCACCTCCGGCACGTAGGCCAGACAGGCTTCCTTGATCACGCCGCCAAAGTTGATGCGCCCCATGCGCGTGATGGGATCCTCACCACCACTGATGCTTTCGACTTTGCCTGGAATCGCGAGACACATAGATCAACGTGATGCGTGTTGGGTGATTGGTTGCAACGGAGCGCGGCTGTGTCCATCGGACCAGCCGCAGCGTGTCACTGATTCAGTAACTGTCGCAGAATCGGGAGTGCTGCGGCTGGTGCTTTCGCACACAGCCGCGCTCCGAATCGCAAGTTCCCGCCTGGCAGCCACGACTTGTCCCAGCGCAATCCCGCCGTCGTTGGTCGGCACGCGTTGATGCCAGTACGGCTGAAAACCTTCCTCGCGCAAACGACTGACCGTGCGTTCGGTGAGATAGCGATTCTGGAAACAACCGCCGCTCAGGGCGACCCGGGGATGATCAACGTGTTTCGCCACGTGAACGACTGCGTCGGCCAACGCGTTATGAAACTTGGCCGAGATCTCGCCAATGGGAAGACCACGCTTCCCATCAAAAATGATCGCCTCAATCATCGGCGCCCAATCCAGAATCAAGGTTGCCCCCCGGGAAACCAGTGGAAAGTGATAGGCTTCATGAGTCGCGACGCCTTGGAGCGCGAATTCCAGTTCCATTGCCGCCTGACCTTCAAAGCGCATCGCTTGACGAAGCCCGGTGAGAGAGGCAACGGCATCGAACAATCGTCCCACGCTGCTGCACCAAGGCACGTTCAACCCGCGCGCCAGCGCCGTCTCCAGTGCGCTTAACTCTACCGGCGAAAATCGGCGTGCAATCTTTTGTTGCATATGCAACAAAAGATTGTCGAGGACATTTTCCAGTTCATGCAACAATCCGAGCGCGGCGCGGCGCGGTTCTTTGATCGCCGCGTCGCCGCCGGGCAAACGGAAGGGTCGCAGGTGCGCGACGCGTTCGACGGCCTCTTCGGTCACCAGAAAGAACTCGCCGCCCCAAATCGTGCCGTCGGTGCCGTAGCCCGTACCATCCCATGCCACACCGAGTGCGGGTAACTCGACCTCGTTC
>JBEBGM010000138.1:0-2135 GCA_040081455.1 Bryobacteraceae bacterium | reverse complement strand
ACGTCCACGAAGTGCCAGTACCACGCTACCCCCTCGAATGCGAAGTGGTGATCAGGCCTGAAATGCCCCTTCATGCAACGCACCAGGATAACGGTCAGCATGACTGCGCCGAGGGTCACATGGAAACCGTGGAAACCGGTCAGCATGAAGAAGGTCGTTCCGTACACCCCGGTTGTCAGTTTTAGGTTCAATTCCGAGTAGGCATGGCTGTACTCGTAGACCTGCAACGCGAGAAAAATAGCGCCCAGCGCTACGGTGAAAAACAGGAAAAGGTTCAGGCGCCCGCGCAGATTTTCCTTCAGGGCGTGGTGCGCGATCGTTAGCGTGACCCCAGAACTTAGCAAAAGAAAAGTGTTGATCGCCGGCACACCCCACGCCCCCATCGGACTGAACTTTTCGGCGAAACCGGGACCCGCAGAGGGCCAGTGCTCCGTGAAAGCGGGCCACAGCAATTCCTGATGCTCAAGGCTCGCCAGGTCCGGAACGGAAATGACACGGGCCCAGAAAAGCGCGCCGAAGAAACCGGCGAAAAACATCACCTCCGAAAAGATGAACCAGCTCATTCCCCAGCGAAAGGAGAGATCTTCCCAGCTCCCATACTTGCCCGCTTCGGACTCGCCTATCACGGCGCCAAACCAGCGGAAAAGCATGAACAGCAGCAGCATGAAACCAAGCGCGACGGAGACCCAGCCAGCGGGTGTGGCATTCATCGCGAACACACCGCCGAGCGCCATGAGGAACAATGCCGTCGACCCGATAATCGGCCAGGGCATGGGTTGCGGTACAAAATAGTGCTGGGTCGTGTGTGACGTGTCTTGCGCCATCTTTCGGACTCCCTAAAATCTGTTCGATATCAGTACCAAAACCGCTGCGGCTTCAGTGCACAACCATGCGTACGACAATGGCCAGCGTAAGGACGAAAAGCGCCGCGGCGACTACCCCGGTTGCGATGATCAGCGCAGGGTCTGCCGCCTGAGTCTCCCGCTCGTGGTCAGCCTTTCGCCGCACGCCCATCGCCGCGAACAACACGGTCTTGATCACGGGCAGCACACCTGTCCGCTTAACTTCCTTCCCGCCGGCAATCACGAAGAACCCCCGCGTCCAGCAACCTCGAAGAAAGTATAAGAAAGCGTCACGGTGTTAATCTCCGCGGGCAGTTTTGAATCGATTAGGAGCACCACGGGCATGCGCCGGGTCTCGCCGGCTGCAAGCGTTTGCTGCCTGAAGCAGAAGCACTCGAGCTTCTTTACGTAGGCGCCCGCCATCGAAGGGCCGAAGCTCGGCAGCGCCTGCCCGGTGACCGGATGATCGCGCAGGTTGGTCACCTCGTACTCCACCGTAGTCAATTCGCCGGGATGAATCGAGAGATTTGGTGTCAGGGGTTTGAACTGCCAAGGCAGATTGTGCGCATTTGCGTCGAACTCCAGCCCGATCTTGCGCGAATAGTCTATTTGCGTGTTCCCAGGGTTCCCACTGCGTTCGCCGAGAAAATTTATGCCAAGGGCATCGCAAAGCTGTTTGTACAAAGGCACGAGCGCAAAGCCGAAGCCGAACATGACGGCTGCAACAATCGCAAGGCGCCCGAGCAAACGCCGGTTCGCTCTGTCACGACGTTCGACCAGTACCGCTTCGTTCATGGCGCCATTCAACCCAGAAACCGGTACTTCGCGATGATGCCGAAGAAAGTCACAAGTGCAATCGAGACCAGCACCAATGCCGTTTTCGCGTTCTTGCTCACATGCTTACTTTAAGTTAGGCGCGGTCTCGAAGGAGTGATATGGCGCAGGGGACGGCAGATGCGTCCACTCAAGCGAATCCGCGCCTTCCCATTGCTTCTGCTCCGCCTTTTCGCCGCTGCGAATCGTTTTCAGCACAACATAAAGAAACAAGAACTGGGTCAGGCCAAAGCCAAATGCGCCGATCGAACTGATTTTGTTCCAGGTCTCGAACATCAGGTTGTAGTCCGGTATGCGGCGGGGCATGCCAGCGAGCCCCAGGAAATGCTGAACGAAGAAAATCATGTTGAAGAAAATCATGGACAGCCAGAAGTGCCACTTGCCCAGCGTTTCGTCGTACATCTTGCCCGTCCACTTCGGCAGCCAGAAGTAGATCCCTGCGAACGCGGAAAACAGGGC
>JBEBGM010000137.1:0-2183 GCA_040081455.1 Bryobacteraceae bacterium | reverse complement strand
CGAACTGCGCGCCGGAGTCTGCCGCGCGCTGGGTCAGATTGGCGACACGACCGCCCTTGACGCGATGTTGAAGGTGCTCCCGCAGATGGTCCGGGATCGCGAGCAAGTGCTCTGGGCCGTCGGGCATCTGGGCAACAGCAACGCAATTTCCACGTTGGCCTCTGCGCTGAAGTGGAAGGAGCGCGAAGAACGTTTCGCGGCAGCTTACGCGCTGGCGGAAATAGGCGGCGTTACTGCTGCAAACACCGTTGCCGCCAATCTCGCAGACCAGGACGAATTCGCCGGTCATGGCAAGGCCTGTGCGCTGGCAATGCTCGGACGGACCAACGGGATGACTGCGGTTCGCGCCGGTCTGCGTGCCAAGGAACAGTGGCGACGCTTCGGTTCCATCCTGGCGCTTGCGCGGCTGCAAATGCCACCGGATTCGAGCGAATGGCAGCCGGTTCTGGCAGATCCCGACCCTGCTTTGCGCCACCTCGGAAACGAAGCATCGGCTGGCCGCGTCGTGCCCGCCCTTGTGGAGATGCTTCAAGACCGGAAGCGCGACTACCGCCAATACGCTGCGCGCGGGCTGTTGTTTTTTCGTGATCCCGCAGCGTTGCCCGCATTGCGCGAGGCTTGCCGAGACCGCGATTCCGCCGTGCGCGAGGCTGCGGAACTGGCGGTCAATTTCATTGAGCGCGCTGAGAGGGAACGGAAATAGCATGCCGTTCATCGTCGGACAGATATTCTTTCTCCCGATGGTAATCTACGGCAATGAGACCTTGGGATATTGATTCATGAGGACACGGGCCCGCGCTGATTTGGAAACCAGCGTAGTTGACGGCTTGCGGTTCAATCTGCAACACAGATGAATGCCGGTTCGAATTGGATTTGACTCCAGCTAGGTCAGTCGCAATTCTTAAAATCAGTTCAGACCACTTATGCGCAGGATCGAGATCGAACCATCCAAAGCCGTGGGCGCTGTCCGTGAGCTTTTCAAGCCGGCCATGCACCGGCTGGCATTCACGTTGATCGAGTTGCTGGTGGTCATCGCCATCATCGGCATTCTCGCGGCGATGCTTCTTCCGGCACTCGGCAAAGCCAAGCGGCGGGCGCAACGCACTTCCTGCCTGTCCAATCTCCACCAGATCGGTCTGGCCACAGCCATGTATCTTCAGGACAGCAACGGGAAAATGCCATACGTGCCGGACTCCGAGTTGCAGCTCACGCCACCCGTGGACACGAGCGGGAAACGTTACAACTCGATGGGCTCATTCATGCCGTTGTTGCATCCGTATGCGCCGAACGTCAGGGTATGGATCAGTCCGCCGGTGTCCGCTGAACGTACCAATGAATGGATGCAGCACTTTTTCAGCCCCTGGCGGGAGAACGGCACCAACGCGCCTGATCGCGGTTGGGGGAATTACATCAGCGACAAGCTGGCCGAACGGAACCCCGCTGCGGCCCGGTATCTCCGAGGGCGTACGCCCGAAAGCGTCGCCGCCTTGCGCGGCGCGAGTGTTTCCGATGAGGAATGGTTGATGAGCCCGTTCTTTGAGAAGCCGTGGTGGCCTGGCTTCAAGGACCAATGGAGTGTGGGTGAGAGCGTGCCGCCTCCCGGTGGATGGTCGGCACACAACGGAGGCCGCAACCAGCTCTACCTCGATCTGCACGCAGGCTGGGTTCGCAAGAACATTGACCAATGACTTTTGCCGCGGCTATTTTGAGTGGTAGGATCGCCACAGCCGGTGTTCAGAGCAATCGCGTCTGGTTTCCCGTGGCGGGTTTGAGGTTGAGTTTCTTATAGCTCAACTCAGTGGCGACGCGGCCTTGTGACGTGCGGTTGAGATAGCCCTCCATGATCAGATACGGCTCATAGACTTCCTCGATTGTGTCCGGCTCTTCGCCCACGGCGACGGCGAGGGAGTTTACGCCTACCGGGCCGCCGCCAAACTTCTGGATGACAGCTTCGAGGATGCGCTTGTCCATTTCGTCGAGACCGTTCTGGTCAATCTCCAGCATGGCGAGCGCCTTGTCGGCAACATCGGCAGTGATGCGCCCATCGTGGCGGACCTGTGCGTAATCGCGAACGCGACGGAGCAGGTTGTTGGCAATGCGCGGTGTGCCGCGACTGCGCCGGGCGATTTCGTGCGCGCCTGAAGGTTCAATCTCCACGTTGAGCAGGTTGGCCGAGCGCACGA
>JBEBGM010000076.1:0-8581 GCA_040081455.1 Bryobacteraceae bacterium | reverse complement strand
CTCGGCGCCGGCGTCTATCGTCATTACCGGCCAGTGCTGGTGGACACCATCGTCTCGCGCAGTGAGTTTCTCACCTCCTACACACCGTATCAGGCCGAAATCGCACAGGGTACGCTGACCGCAATCTTCGAATTTCAAACCATGGTGTGCCAGCTAACCGGCATGGACGTGGCGAACGCGTCGATGTATGACGCCTCCACCGCCGTGCCGGAAGCCGCCATGATGGCGATGCGCGCCACGGGCCGCTCCCACGTTCTGGCCGCGCGCAGCGTGCATCCTGAATACCGCGAAGTGCTGCAAACATACGCGAAATATTCCGGCATGCCCGTTGCGGAATTCGGTTATAACGCGGAGACCGGATTCATTGACATTCAAGACCTGGAACGCAAAATCACCAAGGATACCGCCGCGGTCATCATTCAATCCCCGAATTTCTTTGGAGTGATTGAGAACGTGAAGCAAGCCGCCGATCTGGCGCACGCCAACGGGACCCTTCTTGTGGTGGTGTTTTCCGAAGCCGTCGCGCTGGGGATTGTGGAGCCGCCGCGCGATGCCGACATCGTTGCCGGCGAGTTGCAGTCCTTCGCCATTTCTCCCAGCTATGGCGGACCCTTCGCCGGTGTGATCGCCTGTAGGGAGAAGTTCATCCGTCAGATTCCTGGACGCCTGGTGGGCGAAACGAAGGACGATAAGGGAAACCGCGCTTACTGTCTCACGCTTGCCACACGTGAGCAACATATCCGCCGCGAGAAAGCGACATCCAATATCTGCACGAATCAGGCGCTGATCGCATTGATGGCAACGGTTTATATGTCGGTTTACGGCAAGCAGGGCCTGCGTGAACTAGGGTTGCAGAATCTGTCGAAAGCTCAATACCTCGCCAGCAAACTGAACCGGCACTTCAGCGGCGCAACGTTTAACGAATTCGTCGTCAGTACCGGCACGAAGTCCGCGAAAGAGCTGAACCGGGAACTCGAAGCAGAGGGCATTGTCGGGGGCCTTGCCCTGGAACGCTTCTATCCTGAGTTGAAGGACACGATGCTCCTCTGCTGCACGGAAATGAGCAAGCGCGAGCACATGGATCAAGTCGCGGAGGTGTTCGCGTAATGGCAACGTCGATCAAAAACCCCTCGGAAGGGAACGCCGCCGTGAAGAAAGTTCGCTCGCATATCTCGCAGAATGAGCAGTTACTGTTTGAGATCAGCTCACCAGGCAAGATCGGCTATCAATTGCCGGAGTTGGACGTGCCCGCGGTGGACCCCGCCGCTGCGCTGGGCGCCGCGAATGCCCGTACGGAGATCGAAGACTTTCCTGAGGTGAGCGAAGTGGACGCCATCCGTCACTTCACGCGCCTTTCGACGTGGAACTACGCGATCGATCTCGGTATGTATCCGCTGGGCTCTTGCACCATGAAGTACAACCCGCGCGTCAATGAAGCAGCCGCGCGCGTGGAAGGCCTTGCCTGGGCGCATCCCTATCAACCGGATCACCTTTCGCAAGGCGCAATGGAGGTGATGGCGCAGTTGGAGACATGCCTCACCGAAATCACCGGCATGGATGCGGTGACGCTGCAGCCAGCCGCGGGCGCGCACGGGGAGCACACCGGAATTCTGCTGGTCCGCGCGTATCTGGAGGCCCAGGGCAATCCGCGTAAAAAGATTCTGGTGCCGGATTCCGCGCACGGCACCAACCCCGCGACGGCGCATATGGCCGGATACGCCGTGGAGAACGTCGCATCGAACGATCGCGGGATGGTGGATACCGAAACCCTGCTCCGCGTGGTGAATGAAGACGTTGCCGCCATGATGGTGACAAATCCCAACACGCTCGGCGTCTTTGAGGAACACATCGCCGACGTCGCAAAGATCCTGCACGATAAGGGCTGCCTGCTCTACATGGATGGCGCGAACATGAACGCGCTCACCGGGATCGCGCGCCCTGGGGATTTCGGGGTCGACGTGATGCACCTGAACCTGCACAAGACATTTTCCACGCCACATGGTGGAGGCGGTCCTGGCGCGGGTCCCGTGGCGGTGAAGAAGATTCTGGAGCCGCATCTGCCGTTGCCGCGCCTGAAGCGGGAAGGGAATCAGTGGGCGTGGGAGTACGACCGCCCGCAATCCGTCGGCCGCGTCCGCGCTTTCTACGGCAATTTCGGCGTGCTGGTGCGCGCCCTCGCCTACATCATGGCCCACGGCGGCCCCGGCCTGCGCCGGGCCACCTACGATGCGTTGCTCAACGCCAATTACATTCGCAAGCGCATGGAGCCGCATTACGAAATAGCCTATAACGACCCCAGCATGCACGAATGCGTCTTCAGCGACGCACGTCAAAAGAAACTGGGCGTTGATACCGGTTCTATCGCCAAACGCCTGATCGACTACGGCTTTCATCCCTATACCGTCAGCTTCCCGCTGATCGTGCCGGGCTCGTTGATGATCGAGCCGACCGAGACGGAGAGCAAGCGCGAGATGGACCTCTTCGTGGACGCCATGATCGCCATAGCCAAAGAGATCGAAGAAGATCCGGAGATGGTGAAGCACGCGCCCTATTCGACGCGCACCTCAAGAGTGGACGAAGTTACGGCAGCTCGAAAGCCGGTTGTCCGCTGGAAAAAAGGCTAGAACGAAGTGGGCGATTGGGAAATCCGCGCGAGAATGGAATTCGCGCTCTGCAAGTAGCATCGCCTCAGTGTCCGCAGCGGGTTTTACTTCCCGCCATTCTTCAAGTACGTCTTCACTACCTTGTAGACGTACTCCTGCGTCTCCGGATACGGTGGCATGCCCTTGTGTCGATCCACTGCGCCTGAGCCCGCGTTGTAGGCCGAAAGCGCCTTCACCACGTCGCCGTTGTATTTGATCAGCAATTCGCGCAGCAAACGTGCACCGGCTTCAATATTCTGCGCGGTGTCGTGCGGATCCACGTCCATCGCCCTCGCTGTCTGCGGCATCAGTTGCATCACGCCAATTGCGCCCTTGGGGGAAACAGCATCAGGACGGAATCCCGATTCCACCGCCGCCAGGCTGTGTACCAGCGATGGGGGCAACCCCGCGTGCTCGGCAGCTTCGCGGACCAGTTGCCGTGGGTCCGATGACTTTGCCGGCCGTTGCCTTTCCACCGCAGCCACAGGTGCCGGAACGCTCACTGGCGGCGGAGTCTGATATTCTTCGGCTTCGTAAGAGTACACGGATGAGGCGGACAACTCGATTACACCGGTGCTGGTGTGTACCCGCACCGTGTCGCCAAGCACTTCGTGCGAATCGGCATGAATGCGGAATCCGGTGTCGAGCACCACGTATTCGCCCGCACACACGACGCCGGTAGCCGCTCCAAGGAGTGCGGCCAAGCGCGCCAGGCGAAATGAAGTTCTCCGCATCGCTCTAAATGTTAGACGCCGCTTTCATGACCAACGTGCATATTATTTGCCCGAATAGAGGGGCGCCACCGAAACCATGACTACTCCAGCCGCGAAGAGTACGGCCGACGCCATCAAGAAATTCCGAACACGGTGCGGAGCGGATCGGAATTCGCTCCACACCATCAATCCCAACGCGAAGGCGACCAGCGGCGCCGCGTGGCCGCACGCATAACTCCAGACAGGTCCAACCAGAATTCGCGCGGGCGATCCCGCCACCACCATGCCCGCCAACAGTCCGCCGCAAAGCATCGCGCCGCCCATCCATCCGAGCATATGCTGGCTCACTTTGCTGCGGAAGTAATCACCAATGCGAACCGGCGAACCACCAATTGGGAAGTTGATGATGAAAGGGCTGGCCACAAAGGTGCAACCCATAATGCCGACGGCTGTCAAAAGTACAGCGCCGTAAGGAGCCACACCGTTTTCCCCATCGGTCGCCAGCGTCATCAGAGGCGGGAAGAACCCGAACAAAATTCCGCTCACGACACTGATGATGATGCCGAGCAATGCGCCGGAACTCTGGGGAGTCTTCTTGCCCTGTTTGCTTCGCGGGTCCACCTGCATGGCGACTTTCTTGCTGGCCAGGAACACGGCCTCCTTGAATCCCGAATGGGCCATTGCCATGGCGGCGATGGCTGCCAGAACCAATACCGCGCCGCCGAACATCAACATAGCGTTGGCTTCCGGCAACTGAACGAAATCCCAGATCACGCCCACCGTCATTGCCGTGCCCAGCGACATCACAAACGCCGCGGCCATTCCAGCCGATGCGATGCCTCCCGTCAGCAACAGATTCGCGATGTTGAACAACACTCCGGCCGCAATTGCGTAAGCCATCTTGCGATATCCGGTGATGAGGAAATTCTCACTGAATGTTAGTTCGCTTGAATTGAGCATGCCAAGCGTGAACGCCGCCACGGCGCTAAACACTAGAAATCCGATGGAGAAATCCAAGTAGTAAAGCTCATAGCGCCACTTGCCCGCGCGTTTGAACGTGCCGGGCCACATTCCCCAACACAGCAGCGAAACAATCAGGAGCGCAATCCCAGCCCCAAACGAGTTAGGAAGAATCATAGGTGTGTGGAAGGGAGAGTCATCTGCATTCCTCTCCGATGAAGGCATTATAGCCTTGCGCAAGGAAACGTTGCGAGCGAATACACGCTCGGCCCTGAAGCCATGCGCGTCGCAAAGACGAAAAGCCTAGTGGCCGTCGCCGCCCGCCGTGGGAGCGGCCTTCAGCGGGAAGTGAGCGCCTTGCGGCACCGGAACCAGCATCTGCTCCTTGCGGTAGATCAGGGAAGACACGTTGTAGCTGGCGATTTCGAATCCGTGGCCGTGCGTGATCGCGTCGGTCGGGCAGGCTTCCACGCAGTAGCCGCAGAAAATGCAGCGGCTGTAATCGATGTTGTAAACCTCGGCGTAACGTTCGCCGCCGCTGATGCGCAGTTCCTTCGTGTTCTCTGCGGCTTCGATATAGATGCACTGCGCCGGACACGCCGCAGCGCATAGGAAACAGCCGACACACTTTTCCAGGCCGTTCTCGTCGCGCTGCAGTTCGTGCACGCCGCGGTAACGTTCCTGAAATTTGGCTGGCGCTTCCGGGTAATCCTCGGTGATGGTGGGATTCAGCATCTCTTTGAAAGTGATGCCCATGCCCTTTGCAATCGCCGCAGCTCCGCTAAAAACGTCCGAGATCTTCGATGCCATGGATACTCGTAGTTTACCTTATCCAGCCCTAGTCCGGCACTCCAGGGTCGGGGAATGGGAGTGCAACGCCGCCGTCGGCTTTGCGCCTGTGTTCCAATAAACTTTCGGGAATGCGTCGATCCACCATCCTCCTGTTTGCCTGCCTCAGCGTGATCTTCCTCGCGACGCGTCTGGCCCATTCCGGCATCCTTTGGGCCGATGAGGATTATCACTTGGCCGCCGCCATCCAGGCGCTGCATGGAAAGGTCCCGTATCGCGATCTCTGGTACGACAAACCTCCGCTGAATCTCGTTCCCTATCTACTCTTCGGAGCCCAAACCGGCTGGATACTTCGCATCGCCTGCGCCGCCTACGCCCTTGGCCTGTGCGCTCTGTCCTATCGTTTTGCCGCCGATCTGTGGACACGCCGCGAAGGCATCTGGGCATCTCTGCTGATGGCGTTTTTCCTCGTTTTCTATTTTCCTGGTGCAACCCTGACGCTCGAACCCGATACCCTGATGATCGCTCCGCATCTGGCGGCTCTCTATTTTGCTGGCAGCAAGCGCCCGTTTCTCGCCGGAGTTTTCGCCGGAATCGCCACTCTGTTCAACGTGAAAGGCCTCTTCGTCGCTGCATCCTGTGCGGTGTTCGGCCTTGCGTCGCTCCCTTGGCTTGTTGCCGGGCTTCTTGTGCCGGTGCTTGCAGTCCTCGGTGGCCTCACCACTGGCGGCGCTCTCTCCGGCTATTGGCAGCAGGTGTGGCAATGGGGTTTCCTCTACGCGAAGTCCCCCGATACCCTCGGCAATGGCTTGATCCGGGCCCTGAACTGGAGCGGCTTCCACGCGGCCCTTCTCATCGGAGCCTGTGTGTTTCTATTCTGCCGTCCGGCCCACCACAGCGAGGATAACCAGAAGGGCGACGGCCGCTCTCAGACTCGCTGGCCCTTCGCCGCCTGGCTGGCCCTCTCACTGGCTGGAGCCGCCGTTGGTTGGCGCTTCCTGCCACGCTACTTCGATGGCGTTCTGCCCCCGCTCGTGATCCTCGCCGCCAGGGGCATGGCCATGATTGCCCGTGACCGCCGCCTGTGGCTGGGAGCCGCCGCCGGAATCTCGCTCCTCATCCCCGCCGCGCGCTTCGGCCCGCGTTACGCCATGTTGGCGAGTGACGCTCTCTCGGGTGCGCCCAGTACGTGGCAAGACACTTTGATGGATCGCGATAGCCAATCCGCCGCGGCCATCATTCAATCGAAAGCCGGTGCTGCGGACACCATCTTCATCTGGGGTTACCGTCCGAATATCGTTGCTTATACGCGAATGCCCGTCGCATCACGACTTTGGGATTCACAGCCCGTCACCGGAGTCCCTGCCGATCGCCATCTCTCAAACAGCACCCCCGTAGCCGCTGCACTTGCCGCCGCCAACCGGGCGGAGCTCATGCGCTCCTCGCCCACGTTTATAGCCGATGGCCTCAGCTTCTTCAATCCGAAGCTCGATATCCGCCAATTTGACGATCTCAAAAACTGGTTCGCGAATTACTGTGAGGTGGGGAAGACGCAGATGACGATCCTCTATCGCCGCTGCGATGCGAAGAGCGGAAACTAGTAGTCTTCGCCGCGTTCTTTCGCCTGTTGCTTCACAAATGCGAGGATGTCGAAGTGTTTGATCTCTCGGCCTGGAAAGAAGCTGTTCACCGCATCCGTCTCTTCAGCAAACGTTTCAAACACAGTGTGTAGGCGCGTCAGCGCCAATAGTTCCACGTTGCGCTTATTCAGGTGCAGTAGTTTGAGCGTGCCGCCGGCCTTTTTCGCCTGCGTGTAGCAGATCACTAGGGCGCCTAATCCGGTGGAATCAATATATTCGGCGTCTTTCAGGTCCAGAATGATTTTGTTCTGCCCTGCGGAAAGAGTTTGCGTGATACGCTCGCGGACGGGCGTGCTTTCTCCGACGGTCAATCGCCCCTTCAACTTCAGTATCACGACCCCTTCTCGTGACTTCTCCGATATATCGAAGCCCATACTCCTAGTGTAGGGAAATCAAACGGCTGCTGCTGCCGGTTCCGGCGATGGGGTCACCGACGTAGGGGGTGCGCTGGGCAGATGAACAATAAAGCGGCTGCCTTCGCCCGGTTCGCTCTCCACGTTGATCGATCCGCCATGAGCGCTTACAATCCACGCGACAAAGCTCAACCCTAATCCCAGACCCTGAATCAGATTCGTCTCCGCATTTCTCACCCGGTAGAATCGGTCGAAAATCTGCGAAAGGTTCTCCGCCGGAATCCCCACGCCCGTGTCCGCCACTTCCAGGCGAGCCCAGTCCTGATGAGTGGGATCAGTCATCACGCTTACCTGGATTCTGCCGCCTCTCGGCGTATACTTCACGGCATTCGATACCAGATTCGAGATCAGACGTTCCACCTGCGTCTTGTCGGCAAACGCGATCGTCCCGGCTTGCACGTGGACGGACAGCTCCACGCCTTTTTCTTCCGCGGGGATCTGGAACTGATCCACCACATCCTCGGCGATCGCCCCCAGATCGAGCGCCGCTTTTTGCAGCACCAGCTGGCCAGACTCCGCCTGTGACAGCAGCAGAAGCGCTCGAACAATGCTCGAAAGCCTCTCGACATCTTCGAGCGCATTCACCATCGCTTCGCGGAACTGTTCCGTCGTTTGCGCCGTGAACAAAGCCACTTCCAGCTGCCCTCGAATCGCCGTCAGCGGCGTGCGCAACTCGTGCGATACGTCGGTGGAGAACCGCCGGATTTGCTCAAAGGACTGGCCCAATCGCGCCGTCATCTGATTGAAGCTGTCAATGAGATGATCCAGTTCATCGTCAGCGCCGCGTTTCGGAATACGCAGGGACAGATTGGACCCGGTGACGCCTTCCGCCGCCTGCGCCACTTGATTTACAGGATGCACGGCGCGGCCCGCAAGCAACCACCCCAACAAACACATCAAGGCGATCAGTCCCGGCAACAGGAGTAAATACCGGCGCATGAATGCATCCACTGTTCTCTGATTGGCTTCAAGCGACCGGCCCAATGCAAGAAAGTACCGCTCGCCCTCTTTGCTGGGAAGTTCGCCCGCTTTAATCAGAAATGGGATACCCGCCTTATCGTTCCGCTCGCGGAACTCCGGCTTGCCCGATTTCACAATCCGCTGGATCTCCTGCGGAGAATCAAGCCCCAGCGACGCGTACGTTTCCGAGTATTCCAATAGATAGCCCGTCGAATCGGTCAGCAGGTATACGCGACGCAACCGTTCGACGATATAGGCTTCCTCAGGGTCCGAGGAGTCCGCCACCCAGATGGGCCGCTTGTTTTCAATCCGGAGATACGCTTTTGCCGCGCCCCATTCCTCCTCAAGCGTTGCACGCACTTCACCATCCAGTTGAGAACGCAGCGTCTGCCGGAACAGCATGCCGATCCCCACCAGCAGCACGGAGAAGAACAACACGTAGCTCACGGTCAACCGGAAACGCA
>JBEBGM010000136.1:0-2210 GCA_040081455.1 Bryobacteraceae bacterium | reverse complement strand
GCGGGTATGTATTCGAGGGCGAGGTTCGACCCGTGCACAATGCGCAGGAAGCGGAGATTCTGGCAGCGGCGCAGTTCGTTCGTTTGCCGGACTAGCTAGTGTCCGTCCAGAAACGGCAGCGCATTGATCGGCAAAGAAAATATTTTTCGCAGGGGGATCGAAACCTCCGGCGGGTCGTGATCTAATGGAAGTCAAGCTACTGATTTCCGAATAGTTCTTCGACACCGCAGGAGGGGGAATGCGCCAGAAACGCACGGCCCAGGCCACTATATACGAAGTGTTTGCCGACCATGAACTGGGACGTGAACTGCAGACGATGTCGGCGTGGCTGGACGCGCATCGGGGCGTGCTGTCGACAGTGATGATTGACCTGTGTCGGCGGGGATTGAAGCCGACCGGGCGGTGCGGTCTTTCGGCAGAGTCGGTGCTGCGCTGTGCGGTCCTCAAGCAACATCGACAGCTGAGCTATGAAGAGCTTGCGTTCCACCTGCGGGACTCGGCGAGTTTCCAGGCGTTCGCGCGCCTGCCGATGCATTGGTGTCCGAAGAAGTCGGCGCTGCAGCGGGTGATTGCGGCGATCCAACCGCAGACCTGGGAAGCCATCAATCGTGCGTTGATGAAGACGGCTGCGGCGACGCGTATCGAGCCGGCGCAGCGTATCCGTATCGACAGCACGGTCACCGATAGCCCCATCCATGAGCCGAGTGATAGTCATCTGTTATGGGATGGCGTCCGCGTCATGGTTCGCTTGCTCAACGCGGCACGCGAACTGCCCGGCAGCCCGCGCGTGGTATTCGTCAACCATCGTCGCGTGGCGAAGAAGCGTGCACAAGCGTTGTGGTATAGGTGCGGGACAGCAAAGCGGGTGCCACTGTACCGAGACCTGATCGCGGTGACACGTGCCACCTTGGCTTCACTGACCCAACTCAGCGAGCGCCTGCACGTTGAACTGCCATTGAGCATTGAGATGCTTGCCTGGTCATGCCAGGTCAAACACTACGAAACGCTTATTCTGCAGGTGATTTCGCAAACAGAGCGACGCGCCTTCCACCGCGAAATCGTGCCGGCCCGCGAGAAGATCGTGAGCTTGTTCGAGCCGCACACCGATATCATCGTGAAGGGCCGGCGTGAAGTTCAATACGGTCACAAACTCAATCTGGTCTCGGGACGCAGTGGTCTCATCCTCGACGCCGTCATCGAAGTAGGCAACCCTGCGGACAGCCAACGCTTCATGCCGATGCTCGAACGTCATCAGGCGCACTACGGCACGATGCCCAGACAGGTTGCGGCCGATGGCGGTTACGCCACGCTCGCCAACCTGGCGAACGCCAAGGACGCCGGTGTCGAAGACGTCGCCTTCCACAAGAAGCGCGGCCTGGCCATTGCGGACATGGTCAAGAGCCCCTCGGTCTATCGTCGCCTGCGCAACTTCCGCGCCGGCATCGAAGCCGGGATCTCCTGCCTGAAACGCGCCTACGGCCTGGCGCGCTGCACCTGGAAAGGATTGCCCCACTTCCAGGCCTACGTATGGTCGTCGGTCGTCGCCTACAACTTGAGCCTGCTCGCGCGCTACCAACTCGAGTAGCGGCTTCCCGCTCTCCTCTCCTTGCCCTGCGAAAGCGTTCGCACGGGCCGCTTTGCCGAGCCTCCATCAGCAAGGCTTCCGCCGCACCAAAAATCGCCGAAATCGTGTCAGAGACCGGTCTCGCGCCGCTACTCTGTCGAACGCGACTCGAAAATCATCGGGAAAATCAGCAGAAAATGCCGCTTTATGGACGGACACTACATAGGCCATGAGCATCGGTTCCTTTCGATAACCCACGTATTGCTTTATCGACTCAGCAACCAAATTTTGATCAAGTCTATCCGCGAATTTTGCGGTTTCAACATAACGTTGCATTTCGTTTTCTTGCTCGTCCTCGCTTATGGCTTTTAAACGAGTTCCCGATGCCTTTAGGGCGAGGTGGATTACGAGAAGTGCATCCAATACGGCATCTACATACTTGACTGCGACACCCATATGCGGAAGAACGAGGACCGAACTCAATAGCGCGGGCTGCTGATTAAAGATCTCTTCGCAGACTCCTCCCTTTTCGCCGATGCTCATGCCGGCCAGCAGCCTAATGGCGCTCTTCAGACGCGCAACATGGATATAAGGCACTGCTTTAGTCTCTTTCGGAAGCCTAACGCGCTGATAAGCGGCGCCGAAG